>NZ_FOQS01000010.1:153572-231656 GCF_900113815.1 Pseudomonas sp. NFPP04
CCCCTAGGGGACGCCATTTGCGGGAATAGCTCAGTTGGTAGAGCACGACCTTGCCAAGGTCGGGGTCGCGAGTTCGAGTCTCGTTTCCCGCTCCATATTCGACAAAAACGCCGATCAGCAATGATCGGCGTTTTTGTTTGTGCGTGATTTGTGCAGAGCCGCCGCAGGCCCGCTGCGGCTGCGTTCACTGCGCCGTCTGGGCCTCCTGCGCCGGCATGAAAAAACGCGCAAACAACTCGGACTGAGACTTGATGTTCAGTTTGTTGTAGAGGTTGCGACGGTGAACTTTGATGGTCTCTGCCGACAGGTTCAGCTTGCCGGCGATTTCTTTGTTGGAAAAACCGCTCAACAGCAACTTGAGCACATCTTTTTCGCGCGCAGTGATTTGTGTGCCCAGTTGCACGATGGCCTCTGACCAGGGTGGCGGTTCGTCCTGGCTTTTTTCCGCATCAGTCTCAAAGCACATGCGTTGATGCATCAACGCCATCACCCATGGCTTGATAATGTCCAGGGTCGCGATCTGCTGCGGGCTGTATCGCGCGTTGCTGCCAAATGAAATGCACAGCGTTCTGTCGGCGTCGAGTTGTACGTTGTACTGCACCTCATCCACGCTGATGTACTGGGCGAAATACTGGTGGTAATACTCGGTGGTCAGGAAGTGCTCCGGCGCAATGTCGGACAGATGAAAAAAGCCGCTCTGCGGGTTTTCGCGGTTGGCAATGTAGAACGGGTCGAGCAGGTACAGCCCTTTTACGTAGCGCTGGGTCAACGCGTCCACTTCGTCCGCATCGGCGACCTCAGTCACGCTGACCACCCGTACCTGGTGGTCGCTGAAGATCAGCACGACCCAGTTGTCGATCTGGACGTATTCCTTTAGCACGCGAACCAGTGAGCTCCAGAACGCCGGTCGGTTCAGTTGCATGATCAGCGTCCCGGCCGACCGATGCCAGGCCAGGTTGTGAAGGTCGAGCGACATGTACTACCCCTTTAGGGTTAGGCATTCATGGGGCTGGGCTAAGTACTTCTAGGTATTTACTAATCGGACGTGCCGAGTATATTCACCCCTCAGCGGATGAAGGCCATGATGGCCTGTCGTTTTTGACAAGGATAGCAATATGAGTCAACCCCGTTTGCGCGCCATGTTCATGGCGGCGCTGGTCTGTGTGGGCGCGAGCGCGCCGGTCTCGGCGGCCGAACCCCGGGTCAACCTCTACAACTGGTTCGGGCTGATCGCCCCGGAAACACCCAAGGAATTCGAGCAGAAAACCGGCACCCGGATGCACATGGATGCCTTCGACAGTGCCGAGATCATGCAGAGCAAGGTCATGGCCGGGCGTACCGGGTATGACGTGGTCGTCGCCACGTCGAATGTCTTGCCCAGCCTGATCAAGGCCGGCGTACTGGCGCCGCTGGACCGCTCTCAACTGAGCAACTTCTCGCATATCGATCCGGAGATGCTGGCGCTGCTCTCCGCCAATGACCCGGGTAACCGCTACGCCGTGCCCTACCTGTGGGGCACCACCGGCATTGGTTACGACGTGGACAAGGTCAAGGCCGCCCTGGGCGAGAATGCCCCGGTGGACAGCTGGGACCTGATCTTCAAGGAAGAGAACATCAGCAAGCTCAAGTCGTGTGGCGTGGCGATGCTCGATTCCCCGAGTGAAATCATTTCGATCGCCTTGCATTATCTCGGGCTGCCCAGCAACAGCCAGAACCCTGAGGATTACCAGAAAGCCCAGGCGCTGCTGCTGAAGATCCGCCCTTACGTCCTTTACTTTGATTCATCCAGGACGGATGCCGACTTTGCCGATGGCAACATCTGTGTGGTGGTGGGCTGGGCGAGCGGGGCGCTGACGGCACAGGCCATCAATGAAAAAAACAACACCGGGCGCAAGATTGCCTACAGCCTGCCGCGCGAGGGCGGGTTGGTGTGGTCGGAAAACTTCGTGCTGCTCAAGGATGCGCCGCATGCCAGGCAGGGTCTGGCGTTTATCAACTACATGCTTGAGCCGCAAGTGATTGCCAAGAGTTCCAACCACACGCTTTACCCCAACGCCAACAAGGACGCTACCGAGTTGGTCGAGCAGAAGCTGCGCGACAACCCCTGGATTTATCCGTCCAAAGAGACCATTGCCACACTGGTTCCCCTTGAACCGCTGCCCTTGAAGTTGGAGCGAATCCGCACGCGTGTGTGGACCAAAGTGAAGAGCGGCACGTGACCGGCTGAATGACCAGGCATGCCGGGCTGTTGCAGGCGTGCCGTTGAAGGAGATCAATCATGGGCCAAGCGGAATATCAGCGCGACGTGAAGTCGGACGATGACGAGGCGTACACGCAAATCGAAGAACAGATCGGCCACTGTACGCCCGAACAAGCCTGGGCCATGTATTACGTCTCGACGGGCATGGTGCGTGAGTACATTACACGGGCGGTGATGGAGCATATTGGCCGGGGCAACCGGGCGCTGCTGCTGGAGTTCCCGGAACTGGCCCGGGCCGAAGAGAAATCCCGCTTCCTGCTGTCGCTCTAACCGCATGCCGATCAGCGATGATCGGCATTTTTGTGTGCGCACAGGTTCACCGCTTTGGCCAGGCGTACCGTGGCCTCACGGATTTCCGCCTGATTGAGTGAGGCAAAGCCCAGGCGCAACGCATTTTCCGGCCGGTCCATCGGCGAAAACTGCCGACCACTGCGTACGACCAGCCCATGCTCCAATGCGGTGGCCACCATCTGATCGACGTTTATCCGATCTTCAAAACGCACCCACAGCGCCAGCCCGCCTTCGGGTTCGCGCACCATGATCCGATCACCGAATGCCGCATGCAGACAGCCCTGCAAGGTTTCGCGGCGGGCGCGGTATTCCTTGGATACCCGACGCAGGTGTTTCTTCAATTCACCCGCGTTGATCAGGTCCGCGAGCATCTTCTGCGCCACCGCGTCGGCATCGCCCAGCATCAACGCAGCGTTGCCGTGCAGGGCTTCAATGACGGGTGTGGGAGCCACCACATAGCTGCAGCGAAACGTCGAGCCGAGCGCCTTGGACAACGAGCCGACGTAGAGCACATGGCGCTGTGAACGGTCGCTGGCCAGCGGCAGGTAAGGTCGCCCGTTGAAGTGATATTCGTGGTCGTAATCTTCTTCGATGATGCAGAACTCATGCAGCGCCGCCAATGCCAGCAGCTGTTGCCGACGCGCTGCGTGCAGGCTCACGGTGGTGGGGAATTGGTGGTGCGGCGTGAGATAGATCATCCGCACCTTGTGCTCGCGGCACAGACGATCGATCTGGTCCGTGCGACAGCCTTCGTCGTCGACATCCACGGTGACCAACTGCGCGCCCAGCTTGCGGAAAATCTCCCAGGCGGGCGGGTAGCTCAGGCGTTCCACCAGCACCACGTCGCCAGGTTTGAGCAGCAGGCTGGCGCTCAGGTACAGCGACATCTGGGTGCCTTGGGTCAGGCAGATATTCTCGGCGCTGACCGTCAGCCCGCGGTTGTTGCGCAGCATTTCGGCCAGGGCGCAGCGCAACTCATAGCCGGTGCCCTCACTGCCATAGCGCACCGTATTGGAGGCGAAGCTGTTGCGCAGGGCATTGCGGTAGTGGCGGTGCAGCACGGCTTGGGGCAGCAGGCGGTGGTCACTGGTGCCGTTGTCGAAAAACAGTGCGCCACCCCGATGTTGCAGTGCCGTCGCCTGGGCGTTCTGGGTGAAGTACGGCGCGTTCGCCTGGGCCAGGACGGGCGGTGCGAAGGACGGTTGCGCGCGATTCGGCAATGGCTTGGGCGCCAATTGCACATTGACGAAGGTCCCGCGTCGCGGCTCGCTGACCAGCCAGCCTTTGGTCATGGCTTCTTCGTAGGCCAGGATCACGGTCTTGCGGTTGACGTCGAGCAATTGCGCCATTTCCCGCGTGCCCGGCAGCAAGGTGCCGGGCGGCAAGCGACCCTCGACGATTGCCGTCACCAGGCCTTCGGCGATCTTGCGGTAGGACGCCTGGCTGGCGCTCTCGTCCAGCTTGAGCAGCGGCCGCCATTTACGCATCTGGACCATCTGAAGTATCCAAAACTGGAGGTTTTAATGGGCCTAGTCTAGCGCAACAATCAAGCCTCACTCACCCCCGAGGTTGTTATGAATACACGTCATGTCATCGAACTGTCCCCCTCGGGGAAAACCTTTGAGGCCGGTGATGAGCTGTTGCTCGATGCGATGCTCGCCAGTGGCCTGTCCGTGCCGTTTTCCTGTCGGCGCGGTGCCTGTGGATCGTGCAAGGTGGTAGTCGCAGAAGGGCAGTACCGGGCCAGGCAGTTGGCGCCGAACGCCCCCGCGCCGTGCTATCCATTGGCGGCTAATGAAATGTTGTTGTGCCAGAGCCACGCCTGCGGCGATATGCGCCTGGAAATCCCCGGCTGGGCCCTGGACACCCCCGCGCTGAGTGTCGAGGCGCAAGTGCTGAGCAAGTGCGCATTGAGCCCTGACATCATTGAGCTGGTGCTGATGCCGGACCTGCCATTGGCGGTGCGTGCCGGCCAGTACCTCAAGTTCCGTCTGGTCGACGGTGACTCGCGGTGTTTCTCGATCGCCAACCTGCCGGCCGAAGATGACGGGCGCCTGGTCTTTCAGATTCGCCAGGTGCGCGGCGGGCTGTTTTCCGAGGCTGTTCTGGGCGACCTGGAGGCCAGCGACGTGCTGCAACTGGAGGGGCCTTTTGGTGCCTGCACCTGGCAGGACGTGGATGACAGCCCTGTGGTCCTGTTCGCCACGGGCACCGGCTACGCCGGCATCAAACCGATCCTGCTGAGCGCCTTGAAGCGCAATGTCGAGGTGACGTTGTACTGGGGCGGTGCGCAGCCGGCAGACTTCTATGATCGCGTGTTCCTGGACCAGTCCGTCATCGATCACCCGCGTTTTCACTGGCACCCGGTGCTGGCTTCGCAGGGGCGCGTGCAGGACGTTGCGCTGGGTCATGGGCATCACTGGCAAGTCGCCCAGGTGTACGCGTGCGGCAACGGCGCAATGATCCGCCAGGTCCGCGAGCAGTGCCTCGACGCGGGCTTGCCGGCTCACCGGTTTGTCGCCGAAGCCTTTGTGCCCAGTGGTGGCGCAGGCACGCAAGCGCCTACACCTGCGTTCGATCCGATCTGGGAAAAGGTCGGCCCCCGTTACTCGTTTGACGGCATGCTGGCGGCCCGTGACCAATCCATCCGCGCCCTGGCGGCCATTGCCAGCCGACTGCGGGTAGGCATGACCACCGGCGAAGCCCTTGAGATGGCCACCGAACAACTGCAGGCCATGGGCGCATCGCACACCTGGCACCCGACCTATATTCGCTTTGGCGCCGACACGGTCCGCCCACCCCGCGAAGGGGTCGACCGCCAGCGCAGGCTGCGCGCCAGCGATATCGTCGTGGTTGATTTGGGCCCGGTGTGGGACGGCTATGAAGGCGACTACGGCGATACCTTTGTGTTCGGTGACGCGCCGTTGCACCTGGCCTGCACGACCGCGCTGCACGAGGTGTTCGACGAGACCCGCGACGCCTGGTTGCGAGGCCTCACCGGTCGAGAGCTGTATGATTTCGCCGAGCAGAGCGCCGTGGCAAAAGGCTGGAGGCTGGCGCGCAACCTTGCGGGGCATCGCCTGGCGGACTTCCCCCACGCGTTGTTCGAGAACAAGGAATTGGCGGATCTGGACATCCCACCGAGTGAAATGGCCTGGGTGCTGGAAATCCAGCTGTGCCATCCCACGGAACCGGTCGGTGGTTTTTTCGAGGATATGTTGAGGCTGCAAGCCTGAAGAGCCCGCCGTTGCGGCGGGCTCCTTTGCATCAGTGCTTTGGGCTCAGAGCTTCGGCAGCTGGCCGATACGGCCCATCATTTCGGTGACAATCTGCAGGTCGAGCAGGAACTGGTCGACGGTCTTGAACTCGCCGTCGGTGTGCCCGGTGTATTTGACTTCCGGGCGCGCCAGGCCGAATTGCACGCCGTTGGGCAGTTCATGCACGGAGGTTGCGCCGGCGGAGGTGCCGAACTTGTGCTCCATGCCGAGGTTTTCCGTGGCGACTGCCAGCAGTGCCTTGACCCATTCACCTTCCGGGTTGCGGTACATCGGCTCGGCCACCGAGTAGGCGAAGTCCACCTTGACCTTGGCTTTCTTGTCCCAGGCGCTCAGCTTGTCGGCGATCTCGGCCTTGAGTTTCTCCGGCGACTTGCCCTTCGGCACCCGCAGGTTTACCGCCAGCTTGAAGGCTTTTTCATCCAGGCCGACAAAAGTCAGCGAGGTAGTCAGTGGCCCCATGAACTCGTCGGAGAAGCCCACGCCCAACTTGCCACCCAGGTAGTCCAGGCCCCAGTTTTCGGAGGCATACCGCGCCGCGTCTGTGATGTGGTTGTGCTTGAGGGCGATCTTGCCGTCGACGCTGTGGATCAGCTCCAGCATGCGCGCCACCGGGTTGACCCCGGACTCCGGCTCGGAGGAGTGAGCGGACACGCCGGTGACGGTCAGCTTGACGTCTTTGCCGTCGACCTTGGCGGCCACTTCAAAATCGCCGCCGTTGCGCTTGGCGTATTCGCTGCCGGCCTTTTGCAGGCTGGCGGCCAACTCGGCAGGCTTGTCGCTGACGAAGGTCGCCACCGATGCCGACGGAATCTGGTTGGTGGCCATGCCGCCGGTCATCGCGATGATTTCCGCGCCTTTGCCTTCACCCTTGCGGCGCGGGAAGGTTGCCATCACCGTGCCGTAGCCTTTCTCGGCAATCACCACCGGGTAGCCGCCATCCAGCGCCAGGTTGTATTGCGGTGTCGGGTTCTTTTCGAAGTAGTAAGGGATCGCGTCGCCGGAGGTTTCTTCGGTGGTGTCGACCAGCAGCTTGAAATTGCGCGCCAGTGGCAGCTTTTCTTCCTTGATCACCTTCATGGCATACATCGCCACGACGATGCCGTTCTTGTCATCTTCGGTGCCACGGCCATACATGCGGTTGCCGATCAGGGTGACCTTGAACGGGTCGAGTTTGGTGCCATCTTTGAGCACCCAATTTTCCGGCGTCACCGGCACCACATCGGCGTGGGCGTGGATACCGACGACGTCGTCGCCACTGCCTTCCAGGGAAATTTCGTACACGCGGTTGTCGATGTTGCGGAAGTTCAGGTTAAAGGCCTTGGCCAGGTCCTGGAGCTTGCCGGCGATCTTGATGAATTCCGGGTTCTTGTACTGCGGCAGGCCATCCACGTTGAAGGTCGGGATTTCCACCAGCTCGCGCAGGGTTTCGAGGGCGGCTTTGCCGTACTTCACCCGGGTGTAGATGCCCAGCAGGCGATTGATTTCGTTCTGCTGGTCGGCGCTCAGGGTTTTGTTGTCGAGAAAGGCACTGATTGCCGGGCCGACGTCGCTGGTCTTGCCCAGGTCGCCTTTAGCCAGCGCGCCGAGGAAGCCGCGAAAATCGGTGACGGACGTTTCGTTGAAGTTCTTGAGAATCGCCGTGCTTTGCTCGGGCGTGATGTTGGCGAAGGCGGGGCAGGTAACAGCCGAAAGGCTCGCCGCAAACAGGGTGGCAGCCGCCAATTGCTTGAGTGGAAAGTGCATGGAGAGACGCATTCCTTTGCAGGTAGTGAGTAGGAGGTTTCTGATCGATCTGTCAGAAACATTTCCACACACTAACACTGTGAAGGCGTGAGATGGGAGGTGCGGATCAGTGAAATGTCCTACTTCAATAAGAAAACGCCGCGCGTTGATGAGCGGCATTTTGCGGGGTCAGCGAGGAGTCAGATACAAGGTTTGCTTGAATGTACCGTCGGGCATGGGTTCGGAAGTCATATGGCCAGTGAAGCCGGCATACTTGCCGGTACTGCCTAGGAGTGCGACGGTGGATAAGCCGGTTTCGTACTCCTGTCCGCCGACGACAAGGGTGCCCGTGATCTGCCCGGCAGTATCCACGAACATCAGTGTCCATTGGCATTGGCTGTGAACGCCAGGCTGCGTGGTGACGCAATAGCCATTGTTGTGTCCGATGTCCTGGCGATCCTGATCCATCAGGGGTTGAGCGAAGACAAACAGGTCGCCTTGGGAAGGCCCCGGTGCGCCAGTATCCACGGGCGTCTTGAGGCCCCGTGTACCGTCGGCAAAGGTCACCAGAGTGAGTGTTGGCGGGCTGTTGACGCAGGCGCTGAGTGGAATAAGCAGAAGCAATGTACACAAGGTGCGAAAGGGTGCGGTTTTCATGGCAATGCTCTCATGTCAGTGGGCTCCAGCCGCAGCACCGCTAAAGCTGCGTCCGGAGCCTGAGAAGGCTAGCTGCCAATCTCAAGAATTCAAATGTCCGCAACTGATGGTGTATTACAAAGTACCCGGGTGCGCAGCCGCGTATTCAGCTGTCACATCCAATGCCTTGGCATATGGCCCATCCCACAGCTGCTCATGCAATTCCCCGACACGCCTGGCCATCGCTTCGTTGCGCATCACCACTTCCAGGTTGCGCGAATTATCCAGGTAGCCACCCAGCCAATTGCTGGTGCCGACCCACGCAACCTGGCCGTCGATCTCCATGGTCTTGCTGTGAATCACCCGCGCGTAAGGAATGAATCCCTGCCTGGCCTCGGGCAGGGTGACGATCTTGATCTGCACGTTGGGCAGCACCGCCAGGCTCTTGAGGTAGGGCAGTTCCAGCTTGTCGGTGTTCCAGTTGGACACCATCAGTTTGATCGACACCCCACGCGCCGCCGCCGCGCGCACGGCATTGTCGATCACCGCGTAGTACGGACGGGTCTTGTCCGGTCCGTAGGACAACGGTGCGTAGTCCAGCAGTTGCACGCGCACTTCCTGTTTGGCTTCACTCAACAAACGCGGCAGTTCCAGCTGCGAGTCGCCCACGCCGGGCGGGTTGTAGCGCTGCGGGCTGGCGACCAGATAGTTGCCGGTGCGCGGTGGTTCTTTACCCGCGACGGGCAGTGGCACCGGCTGATTGTCGGCCAACGCCTGCTGGGCTTTCCAGTCTTGTTCGAAGATGGCCTGCACCTGGCCCACGACCGTCGGATCAGTGATGCGCAGGCCGGTTTCGTGGATGTGCTCCAGCGAGCGCCAATCGAAATTCTGGCTGCCGACAAACGCCTGCTTGCCATCCACCACCAGGTACTTGGCGTGGATGATCCCGCCGCTTACACGGGCGTAGGGCAACACGCGAAAGGTCAGGTTGGGGATCGCGCGCAGGCGTTCCAGGGTGGAGGCCTCCGACAACTTGATGCCTTTTTCTTCGAGCAAAAAGCGAATCTTCACACCGCGTTTGCCGGCGGCTTCCAGGCGCTCGATCACACGGTCCATCACCGAGCCGGGGTGATCGGCGGCGTAGAACTGGCCGATATCGATGCGGCTTTTGGCGCCGTCGAACAGTTCGCTCCATACCGGGCCGGGCTGGCGCAGGTCGTCGGTGCCGAGGGCGGTGTCCACCGGTACGGTGTGTACCAGTTCAAACCCCGGAATCGAAAAGTCCGCCTGGGCCAGCGGACTGAGGAGCAAGCCGGCAAGGCCGGCGATACGCAATTTCAAGGAGACGGACATAACACTCTCTTCACTGATGTAGTGAGCGGGCTTGCCCCGCGCTGGGTGGCGCAGCCGCCCCAAACAGTCCACCGCGTTGTCCCAGAAAGACCGAGGTGCCTGGATATGGGGTGGCTGCGCCACCCAACGCGGGGCAAGCCCGCTCACCACAGGTTTATGCGGTGCGGCTGTGCAGCGGCGTCGGTACCCGATGCGGCACTTCACTCTGCACACGGGCACCGGTGGCGGCGCGGATCAGCAGGATTTTCAGCTGGTCGTTGATGCGCTCCAGGCGGTCCTGGAAGAAGTTGTGGAACACCACGCAAAACAGTGCGATGGCGATCCCCAGGCCGGTGGCGAACAGGGCCGTACCGATGCCACCGGAGATCTGGCCCGGGTCCGACACGCCTGCCGTCGCCAACGCCTTGAAGGTGTCGATGATGCCGAGGATGGTACCCAGCAAACCCAACAGCGGCGCGGCGGTGGTGATGGTTTCGATGATCCACAGGCTGCGGGCCAGCGGCGCGCGGGTGGTCAGGTACTGGGTCTCGATGACGTCATCCAGGTCCTTGCGCGAGCCGTTCGACGCCTTCTGTGCCAGCACCGGCAGCACCATGCTCAACGGCAGGCTGTCACGACGGGTCAGGCTCTCCGGCAGGTCGCGTTCGCTGTGCACGTTGGCGCCGAGCACTTCGGTGAGTGCATGGGCCTGGCGGCGTACATACGCGAAGTAAATCCCGCGCTCGATGGTGATGAAGATCGCGATGGCCATCGCGGCATACATCACATAGAAGGTGATGTCGTGGAGCAGGTTCATGTCCATGTTCACTTACCTCGCAATTAGAAATTGGCTTCCAGGGAAACCGTCACGGTGCGTTCCAGGCCCACGATGTAGGCCGGGTCGCCGTCACGGAAACCGCCGTAGGTGGCCGCGTTGGTCTTGGTGGTGTACACGCCGTCCAGGTACTTCTTGTCGAACAGGTTGTCGACGTTCAGGCGCAGGGTCGCGTCCTTGACCACTTTCTTGTCCACCGGCAGGTAGATACCGGCGCCGGCGTTGAATACGGTGCGCCCGGAGATGGCTTCGTCGTTGGTCAAATCGCCGTAGAGCTTGCTGGTGTACTTGCCGCCGAAGGTGCCGTAGAAGCGGCCGTCGTCGTAGCCGATGTTGGCGGCCAGCATGTTTTTCGGCACGTTGGCGAACTGCTTGCCGCTGGTGGGCAGTACGATCGCTTTGCCAGCGTTGTACACGGTCAAGTCGTCTTGCTGCTCGGCCTTGGTGTAGGTGTAGGAGGTGTAGTAGTTGAAGTGATTGGGCAACAGGCCGCTCCACTCCAGTTCCAGGCCGCTGTTGTTGACGGAGCCGGCGTTGATGTCGGCGAAGTCGCCGTTGATATCGCGCGACGACACCTGGCGATCCTTGAACTGCATGTAGAACAAGGTGGCGGCCACGGTCATGTCTTCATCGGTGTAGCGCCAGCCCAGTTCGTGGTTCCAGCTGGTTTCCGGCTTGGCGTCGATGGAGCCTACGCCCTTGTCGTACAGCACGTAGTTCTGCGGGATGCGCATGTTGCGCGACAGGCTGTAGAACACTTGGTCGCGTTCATCCACCTGGTATTTGAGGCCGGCGTTGGGCAGCAGTTTGTTGTAGGTCTGGTTACGTTTTTCTGCTTGCTCGGTGAGGCTGCCATGGTTGGTGCCGTCACGCTTGACGTTCATATAGGCCAGGCCGCCAATCAGGGTCCAGTCCGAGTTGATGTACCAGGTGTCCTGGGCCCAGACCTTCTGCGCGGGGGTGATGGTGAAACGGTCGCGACCCTGGATGGTGTTGCCATTGGCATCCACCACCGCCTCGTTGGCGTCCGGCCAGGTGTCGACCGGCTTGCCACTGGCCTTGAGCGGAATGAACGGCTGGGTCTGGCTCTGGCGTGCGCGCTCGTACCAGTAGCCCACTTGCAGGCTGTGATCGCCCAGGTCCCAGTTAAGCTTGGTGGTGATGCCCGGACGCCAGGTCTGGGTGCGTGAAGGGCGATAGTACACGCCGCTGTTCGGGGTGCCGTCGGCGTTGTATTGAGCGCCGGTGGGCAGGTTGCCCAGGTCGAACACGCCGCCCTGGTTCGAGCCGCGGTTCAGGGCGTAGCTGGACGAGCCGACGCCGCTGCCGTTACCCCAGTAGTAATACGGGATCACCGACAGCGCGAGGTTGTCGGCCAGTTTGAATTGGGTGTTGAGCACCGCGGTAAACGTCTGGAACGGGTTCTGCGCCAGGGCGTAGTAGCTGTTGTACTTGCCGTTGCTGCCCACGGTGGGGGTGGCGGGGTAAGGGTCGTATTTGCGGCCGTTCTGCTGGAACTGCGCCTTGGTCAGTTGGCTGTAACTGTTGTTGTCCTGCTCGTGGTACTTGAGGATCAGGTTGGCGGTGTTGCCATCGCCGGCGTCGAAGAAGCTGTTCCACTCGACCTTGTCCGCGCGCACGGCACCCGAACCGCGCCACATCTGGCCTTCGGTATGGGAGGCCGACAGCCAGTTGCTCAGGCCGTTGATCTCGCCGGTGTTGAGGCGGGCGAAGGTCTTGCGGGTGGCGTTGCTGCCCATGATCTGTTTGACGAACGCACCGGTTTCCTTGGTCGGGCGAATGGTCACGATACCGATGTTGCCGCCGCTGGAGCCGATGTGCGGGCCGTCGGCTTCCGAAGAGCCCTGGGTGACGAAGATCTGCTCGATGTTTTCCGGGTCGCCCAGCAGGTTGGAGTACAGCGCGTAGTTGCCGGAGTCGTTGATCGGCATGCCGTCCACCGACATCCCCACTTGGTCGGAGTTGAGGCCGCGCATGGTAAAGCGAAAGCCTGACAGACCGGTGTTGTCTTCGCTGGAAATGTTCAAGCCCGGGGTGTACTTGAGCTTGTCCACGGCGTTGCCGGTGGCGGTCTGTTTATCCAGCGCTTCCTTGGTCACGGTGGAGCGGCCCTTGATGCTTTCTTCCTGCACCATGTAGCCGCCACCTGCCGTGGCCTTGCCCTGAACCCCAATGGTCCCGACGTCACTGTCACTGGTATCGGCCATGACCATTCCATGGCCCATGCTTGCGGCAACAAGTGCCAGATGAATCCGTGTGAACCTCATCTCTGTCGTCCTGGTGTCGGGTGCTTATTGCACGCTGTAGTTGAAGGTGGCGGTGAAGCGCTGCTCATTGCGGCCCCCGAAGGCTTGCTCGGGGAACGGCTTGACTTGCTTGATGCGACGCAAGCTGTTGGTGGCGGCCCGGTTGAGCAACATGCTCGAGGCCTGGGTTTGCAAGCCGGAGTCGAGAACCCGACCCTGGCGGTCGACCAGCAACCACACCACCACTTCGCCGCTCGGGCGTTCGAGGGAGGCCTGGCGCCCGGTGGGGTACTGTTTGTAGGTGTCCAACTCGTTGCGCAGCCCCTTGAGGTAACTGCCTTCCAGCGCTTGGCCGTCGACCTTGGGAGGGGCGGGCGGCGCTGGTGTCGGCGCGGCCTGGGCCACGGCCGCAGGCGCCGGTTTGGCGGCGACCGGTGGCGGCGTCGGCGCAGGCGTTGGCTTGGCCACCACGGGTTTGGGCACGGGCTTGGGTTTGGGCTCAGGCTTGGGTTTTGGCAGCGGCTTGGGCGGCGGCGGGGCCGGCTCGGCCTCTTCATCCTCGATCACCGGCGGTGGCGGCTCTTGTTCCACCACCGGTTCCGGGATCACCTCCGGCTCCGGTTCGACCAGCGCCAACTCGACGGCGGACTCGTCATACACCGGTTCGACCTTCAAGGTCTGGGACTGGATACCCAGTGCAATCAGCACCAGAGCGATCAGGGCCGGGACGCTGCCCAGCAGCTGACGCGCACGAAACAATACGTACATGATCAGGACTTACGCGTGGCAATGGACACGGAGGTAAAGCCACCCAGACGCAGGGTGTCCATCACCTCCACCAGGCGCGAAACCTCGACGCCTTTGTCGCTGTTCACGATGATGGTCGACTTGGTGTCAGGCTTTTCGGCCGCTTTCAACGCCGGCACCAGCCCATCGACCGTGAGGTCCTTGCCATCCAGTTGCAACTGGCCTTCCAGGCCCAGGGTCAGGATGAATTTGTTCTGCGGCTTGAGCTGCTGCGAACTGCTGGCGCTCGGCAGTTGGGTCTTCATGCCGAGGGCCGGAATCACGTTCAGGCTCACGAGTACGAAAAACACCAGGAGGAACATCATCACGTCGATCATCGGGATCAGTTCGATGTGCGCCTTGCGTTTTTTCGGTTCGTCCCAGGTTCTCATTCCGCTACCCCGTTATTGAATTAGGGGCGACACGCTAACAACCAAAAATGACCGATTGGTTAACTTTAATTGACGTTTTGAGGCCTCTAGGACGGGTATTACAGGCGACTCTTGGGTCATTTTTGTGACGTAACAGAATTGAAACCCGACAGGGGCATTCTCAAAAACTTTACATCGAGGGCCCCCAAAGATGAGTAGCGAATTGCCATGTCTTTCAACTCCGCGACTTCTATTGAAAGCACTGGAAAAGCACCAGGCCGAGACGTTGTGCACCCTCGCCAACGGGCCGAAGATCGCCGATAACACGGCGAGCATTCCGTCGCCCTATACCCTGCAAACGGCGCAGGATTTTATCGACGGCATGCAGGAGAAATTTCGCTCGGTGGGGTTGTTGAGCCTGGGCGTGCATGTGCGCGACAGCGGCGAACTGATCGGCATCGCCAGCCTGCGCATCAATGCGGCTCATCACTATGGGCACCTTGGCGGCTGGACGGCGGCGGATGCACGTAACCTGGGGTATGCGACCGAGGCGGCGACCGCGCTGATGGACTACGGCTTTGGCGAACTGGGCCTGCACCGTGTGGGCAGCCAGTGTTTCAGTCGCAACAAGGAATCGGCGCGGGTCATGGAGAAAATCGGTCTGCAGTACGAAGGCTGCCTGCGCGGGGCGTTCCTCAAGAATGGGGTGCATGAAGACATGCTGGTGTTCGCCACCCTGCGTGAGGATTGGGAGTTTCGGCCGTGAGCGGCGACGTCGATCACGGTCGGCGGCGGGTCCTCGCCGGGCTGGCCGTTGCCACCACCTTTTCGATCCTCAGCCCGTTTGCGCGCAGTGCCGGGGTGGACTACCCGTTCACTTTGGGCGTGGCCTCCGGCGATCCATTGCCTGACGGGTTTGTGATCTGGACGCGCCTGGCGCCGCTGTTCAATGCTGGCGATGGCCGGGGTGGCTTGAGCCGCCCGGTGCCGGTGCGTTGGCGGGTTGCCCACGATGCGGCGATGACCCGCGTGGTGCGCCAGGGCGAGGTCATGGCCAGCGAGCGCTGGGGGCATTCGGTGCATGTGGAGGTGGCGGGCCTGGAGCCGGGCAGGTCGTACTGGTACCAGTTCGAAGGGCTCGGCGCGCAAAGTCCGGTGGGGCAGTCGCGCACGGCACCGGCGGTGCATGCCATGGTGTCGGCACGCTTGGGGTTTGTCTCGTGCTCCCATTGGGAGCGTGGCTATTTCAGTGCGTATCGCCACCTGGCGCAGGAGCAACCCGACCTGGTGTTTTTTCTCGGGGACTATATCTACGACAGTTCCTACGCAGCGGACTCGGGCAAGATCATTCGTCCCCATGGCAGCGGCAACGCGGTGAGCCTCAGCGACTACCGCAACCGCTATGCCTTGTACAAAACCGATCCTGATCTACAGGCCCTTCACGCTGCTGCACCGAGCGTGGCGACCTGGGACGATCACGAAGTGCAGAATGATTACGCCAATCGCTGGTCCCAGGACCCGAAGATCCCGGTGGGGCAGTTTCTGCAGCAACGGGCGGCGGCGTACCAGGCCTTTTATGAGCACATGCCGCTGCGTGCCAGTAGCTTGCCGAAAGGGCCGGACATGCGCATTTATCGGCGTATGGATTACGGCCGGTTGGCCCGTTTCCACGTGCTGGACGGCCGACAGTACCGCTCCGAACAACCGTGCGTCCTGGCCAATGGCAGCCACCAGGGGCATATCGCCGATAACCTCTGCCACGACTTGCGCGACCCTGCCCGCACCCTGCTCGGCTGGCAGCAGGAGGCCTGGCTGGACCGGGGCTTTGCCCAATCGAAGGCACAGTGGAACATCATCGCCCAGGACTTGCTGGTGGCGCCGTTGACCCAGCGCGACCTGACCAACCACAAGCCGGGGCGCTGGACCGATGGCTGGGATGGCTACATGGCCAATCGTTCGCGGATGCTGGCTTCCCTCGAGCGCAACCGGGTCAACAATCCGGTGTTCTGGGGCGGCGATATCCATTCGTTCTGGGTGACGGACTTGCATGCCGATGGCAACAACCCGGATTCGCCTGTGGTCGCCACGGAGTTCGTCGGTACGTCGGTGACGTCCGACGGGCCGCCGTTTGAGGCGTTCAGCAAGATCCTGCCGCTTAACCCCCATGTGAAATTCTTTGACAGTCGCCAGCGGGGGTATGTGTCGGTGGAGGTGGAGGCGGGCAGGATGCTCACGCACTTGCGCGTGATTACCGACCCGCGTGATCCGGCGGCCAGGGTGTCGACGCTGAAGTCGTTTGTGGTGGAGTCGGGGCGGGCGGGGGCGGTTGAGGTGTAGGGAAGTTTGTTCTGACAAGCCGATTTTCTGTGGTGAGCGGGCTTGCCACAACAGGCCCGCTCGCCACAAGGGTGAATGGGGCTGGTTCAGGTGATTTCGTAGCGTACCGACAACGCGCCCTTTTTCTCCGATAACGCCAGGATGGTGATTTGGCCCAGTTCACCCAAGGTCTGCACATGAGTGCCCCCACAGGCATACGCAGGCAACTGGCCAAAGCCGACCTGGCGGGTACCGTCTTCCAGGTTCATATGGCGCGGGTAGTCCGCAGCGATCCATTGGTTGACCTGTTGCTGGATCGTCTCGGCGTCCATGCTCTGCGCGGCTTCACCACGGATAAAGGTGATCTTGCCTTCGCCTGGCCAGTGATGAGCCTTGATGGGCATCCAGCCCAGGGTCTCGCCCACGTTGCCGATCAAGTGCCCGGCGGAATGCAGACGGGTGTGCAACGCCCGGCGCTGTTCATCGACCCGTGCGGTGGCGGGGCCCGGCGCCAGCGGGTGGTCGACGTAATGCACCACGTGATCGGCTTCCTGGGTCACGCGCAGCACGCTGCTTTCACCGAGCCAACCGGTATCGAAAGGTTGCCCGCCGCCCTGTGGATGAAAAATCGTCGACTGCAGGATCACCGCGAACTGGTCTTCGTGGGGCGTGCAACTCAGCACCTCCAGTTCGGCAGTCAGGTGGTCGTGGGTGAAAAACAGGCGTTCGGTCATGATCTACATCCGCATCAGGGTTCTGCGGGCAGTATAAATAGTGCGCAGATGGGTGATAATCCGCTCAATTATCAATGGACCTGTGCACCATGAGCATCAATCTACCGTTGCCACTGCTGGGCGAGATGGCGATCTTCGTCAAAGTGGTGGAAACCGGCAGCTTCTCCGAAGCCGCCCGGCAACTGGGCGCTTCGCCGTCCTCGGTGAGCCGCAGCATCTCGCGCCTGGAAAAGGCCCTGGCCACGCGTTTGTTGCAACGCACCACGCGCAAATTGCGTCTGAGCGAGGGCGGGGAAGAGGTGTTCAAGCGTTGCCAGGAGATGGTCAACGCGGCGCGTTCGGTGATGGAGATCAGCGGCCAGTTCACCCACGAAGCTGAAGGGCTGGTGCGGGTCAGCGTGCCCAAGGCGGTGGGGCGGTTTGTGGTGCACCCGCATATGCCGGAGTTCCTGCGGCGCTATCCCAAGGTCGACGTGCAGTTGCTCCTGGAGGATCGGCAGGTGGACATGATTGATGACAATGTCGACCTGAGCATCCGCATCACCGACAGCCCGCCGCCGGGGTTGGTTGGCCGGCAGTTACTGCCCATCGAGCATTTGTTGTGCGCGACGCCGCAGTACCTGGCCGAGCATGGAGTGCCGGGCCATCCCCATGATCTGTTGGAACACAGCTGTATTTACCTGGGGGAAACGCCAGGGGACTCGCGCTGGAAATTCCGCCAGGCGGGCAAGGCGGTGACGGTGGTGGTGCGCGGGCGGTATGCGGCGAACCACACCGGGGTGCGGCTGGATGCGGTGTTGCAGCATGTGGGGATTGGCAGCCTGCCTTACTTTACGGCGCGCCATGCGCTGGAGGAGGGGCGTTTGGTGCAGGTGTTGCCGGCGTGGGACTTTATCGCGTCCTATCATGGCGAGGCGTGGTTGCTGCATTCGCCCACGCGCTATCTTCCGCCGAAGTTGCGGGTGTTTATTGATTATCTAGTGGAGTGCATGGCGAAGGAGCCGACATTGCGACGGCCCATTCCGGATCGCTGATCAGTGCTTGCTTTGGTCGTCGGGCATGGCCAGCAGCTGTTTTTCCTGGTTCCAGTCGAACGGTTCGTCGTTCTGTTCGGCTTCGAAGCGGCGCTCTTCCAGGGCCTGGTACAGGTCCAGTTCTTCATCGGGCATGAAGTGCAGGCAGTCACCGCCAAAGAACCACAGCAGGTCGCGTGGCACCAGGTGGGCGATCTGTGGGTAGCGCAGGATGACCTGGCTCATCAGGTCCTGGCCCAGGTACTGGCTTTCGATCGGGTCGATCGGCAGCAGGGCGCGCAGTTCGTCGAAGCGCTCCAGGAACAGGGAATGGCTTTCCTCGGGCACCTGTTCGGCTTCGCCGACGGCAACCAGGATGCTGCGCAAGTGGTCGAGCAAGACGAGATGATCGGCAACGACGTTGGACACGAGATAAGTCCTCTAAAGCAAAAACGGGCGCGAGAGTATATGCCCCTCGCGCCCATTTTTATATGACCACTCGACTCAGCGGACTTTACCCTCAGCCTGGGTCAACTCTTCCTTGCTGAAGTCATCCACGTCGATCACCTTGCGCCGCGCTGCTTCAGCGTCACGCAGGGTCTGCGCTTCGGCGGGTTGCAGCACGCCGGCGTGCAATGCCGCATCAATGGCATGCTCGCCGGCAGCAGGTTTGACCTGGCCGCTCTTGAGCGCGGTGTGCAGTTTCTTTTGCAGCGGATGGCTGGCGCCCAGCAGGTCGTAGGCATGTTGCAGGGCACCCACCGGGTCTTCCGCCGATTGCGGGCGGTAGCAGCCGGCCAGCAACTCTTCCAGGGTCGGGTCGCCTTTGGCGCGGCCGATCACGGCGGCGACTTCGGCGTCCAGCGCATCGGACGGGCCGGTATGGCGACGCCCGAACGGGAACACGATCACCCGCAGCAGGCAGCCCAGCACCTTGTTCGGGAAGTTGCTCAGCAGCTCATCCAGTGCGCGCTCCGATTCGCCCAGGCTTTCTTCCATGGCCCAAGCGAACAGCGGTTCCAGGTGATCCGGCGAATCCAGGTCGTGGTAACGCTTCAGTGCGGCCGACGCCAGGTACATATGACTCAACACATCACCGAGGCGCGCCGACAGGCGTTCACGACGCTTCAACTCGCCACCCAGCAGCATCATGCTCAGGTCGGCCAGCAGTGCGAACGCGGCGGCCTGGCGGTTGAGTGCGCGGAAATAACCCTGGCTCAAACGGTTGCCTGGCGCTTTTTCGAAATGGCCGACGCCGAGGTTGAGCACCAGGGTGCTGGCGGCGTTGCTCACGGCAAAACCGATGTGTTGCATCAGCAGGCTGTCGAATTCCTTCAGCGCCTGGTCATGGTCTTCGCGACCGGCCAGGGCCATTTCCTTGAGCACGAACGGGTGGCAGCGGATCGCGCCCTGGCCGAAGATCATCAGGTTGCGCGACAGGATATTCGCGCCTTCCACGGTGATGAAGATCGGCGCGCCTTGCCAGTTGCGGCCCAGGTAGTTGTTCGGGCCCATGATGATGCCCTTGCCGCCGTGCACGTCCATGGCGTGGCTGATGCACTCGCGGCCGCGCTCGGTGAGGTGGTACTTGAGGATCGCCGACAGTACCGACGGTTTTTCCCCCAGGTCCACCGCATTGGCGGTCAGCATGCGCGCGCTGTCCATCAGCCAGGCGTTGCCGCCGATGCGGGCGAGGGCTTCCTGGATACCTTCGAAGGCCGACAGTGGCACGTTGAATTGTTCGCGCACCTGGGCGTACTGGCCGGTCACCAGGCTGGTGAACTTGGCCGCGCCGGTGCCGACCGCCGGCAGGGAAATCGAACGACCCACGGAGAGGCAGTTCATCAACATCATCCAGCCCTTGCCGAGCATTTCCTGGCCGCCGATCAGGAACTCCAGGGGTATGAACACGTCCTTGCCGGAGTTGGGACCGTTCATGAACGCGGCGCCCAGGGGCAGGTGGCGCCGGCCGATTTCCACGCCGGGGGTGTCAGTGGGGATCAACGCCAGGCTGATGCCCAGGTCTTCCTCGTCACCCAGCAGGTGATCCGGGTCATGGGCCTTGAAGGCCAGCCCGAGCAAGGTCGCGACCGGGCCAAGGGTGATGTAGCGTTTTTCCCAGTTCAGGCGCAGGCCGAGGGTTTCCTTGCCTTCCCATTCACCTTTGCAGATCACGCCGGTGTCGGGCATCGCGCCAGCATCGGAGCCGGCCAGCGGGCCAGTCAACGCGAAGCACGGGATATCATCGCCACGCGCCAGGCGCGGCAGGTAGTAGTTGCGTTGTTCTTCGGTGCCATAGTGCAACAGCAGCTCGGCCGGGCCGAGGGAGTTGGGCACCATCACGGTGGAGGCCAGGTCGCCGCTGCGGGTGGCGAGCTTCATTGCGACCTGGGAGTGGGCATAGGCGGAGAATCCCTTGCCACCGTATTCCTTGGGAATGATCAAGGCGAAGAAACCGTGGGTCTTGATGTGTTCCCAGGCGGCGGGCGGCAGGTCCATGGCCTGGCCGATTTCCCAGTCGCTGACCATGGCGCACAGTTCTTCGGTGGGGCCGTCGATGAAGGCCTGTTCTTCTTCGGTCAGCCGGGCCTTGGGATAGGCCAGCAACTTGTCCCAGTCGGGGCGACCGCTGAACAGCTCGCCGTCCCACCACACGGTGCCGGCGTCGATGGCGTCGCGCTCGGTCTCGGACATCGGCGGCAGGACTTTCTGGAACCAATTGAACAGTGGCTTGGTGAAGTATTGGCGGCGCAGGTCAGGCAACAGCAGGGGCGCGGCCACCACGGCGATCAACACCCAGAAGATCAGCAGCAGCCAACCCGGTGCGTGGCCCCAGGCGCCCATCGCCAGCAGGTAGACGGCGACCACGCCCAGGGCGGGCAGGGGGGCGACGCGGCGGTGTGCGAGGTAGGCAATGCCGACCACCAGCACCAGTATCCACAACAACAGCATATTCAATCCTCCGTGAAACCAGGGGCGAAACCACCAGGGAGCTTAGTCGGCATCCGAACAAGCGGGGTGATCAGGGTGTAACGAGATTTGGCCGATTCGTCGTTATCTCCCCGGCAGACCTGTGGTTAGACTCCAGGCTTCCTTCGGAGATAAAGCTCATGGATACGTACCTGAGTCCCAGCCGCTTCATCGATAGTGACCACCCTGCGGTGGTGGAGTTCGCCGAAAAACATCGCGGAACCCACGCGGCTCCAAGTGACCAGGCAGTCAGCCTTTACTACGCCGTGCGTGAGGCGATTCGCTACAACCCCTACACCTTCAGCCGTGATCCAGACACCTTGAGTGCCAGCTTCGCGTTGAGCACCGGCGAAAGCTATTGCGTGCCCAAGGCCACCTTGCTCGCAGCTTGCGCCCGACACTGCGGCATCCCGGCGCGCATCGGCCTGGCGGATGTACGCAATCACCTGTCGACACCGCGCCTGATCGCCTTGCTCAAGAGTGATGTGTTCGTCATGCACGGTTACACCGAGCTTTACCTGAACCATCGCTGGGTCAAGGCCACGCCCGCATTCAACCAGCAGCTATGCGATCTCTTCGATGTGCCGCCGCTGGACTTCGATGGAATTCACGACAGCGTCTTCCATGCGTTCAACCGCCAGGGCCTGCGCTCGATGGAGTATGTGGTCGACCATGGGCAATTTCCCGACGTGCCCGAGGCGTTTTTCTTCGCGCATATCCAGCAGTGTTACCCCCACCTGTTTGCCGAGGAAATGCCGCCCCTGCTGGGTGATATGCAGAGCGATTTGAGCCGCGCGTGAACCGGCGTATGCTGCTGCCTTCATCAAGCCATGTTCATCAACAATAAAGGCGCGGTCATGCTGAAGATCTGGGGTCGTAAAAATTCATCAAACGTCAGGAAGGCACTGTGGTGCGCCGAGGAACTCGGCCTGGACTATGAAGCAATTGATGCGGGCGGGGCTTTTGGCGTGGTCGACACGCCGCAGTACCGCGCGCTGAACCCCAACGGTCGGGTGCCGATGATCGAGGACGGCGACTTTGTGCTGTGGGAGTCCAACACCATCGTGCGCTACCTCTGCGCCAGGCAGGCCTCCAGCTGGTACCCGAGCGACCTGAAGGCTCGCGCCAATGCGGAAAAGTGGATGGACTGGACCACCTCCACCTTCGCCGAACCGTTCAAGATCGTGTTCTGGGGCGTGTTGCGCACCCCGGCGGAAAAACAGAACTGGGACAACATCCACGCCGGTCGCCAGGCCTGCATCGATGTACTCCAAACCGTTGATCAAGCCCTGGCCACACAGCCGTATCTGTCGGGCAACGAGATAGGCATGGGCGATATTCCGTTGGGCAGCTTTATTTACGCCTGGTTTGAAATGCCTATCGAACGGCCTGCGATGCCCCATCTCGAGGCATGGTACCAGCGCCTGCAGCAACGCCCGGCCTACCGCAAAGCGGTCATGACCGCGTTGACTTAATACCCACTATTAATACGGGTGACTGTACTTGTGCGGCGCGGGCAAGCACCATGCTTGTCATGCGCCGCCGTTGAACTACCTGGGCTGCGCCCCCATCTACTCTTTCTATTCCCTTCTTTGGTGCGTATTCCGATATGAGTTCCGCTCTGTCCATCCGGCAGCTAACCAAAACCTACGGCAACGGTTTCCAGGCCCTGAGTGGTATCGATCTGGACGTTGCCGAAGGTGACTTCTTCGCCTTGCTCGGCCCCAACGGTGCCGGCAAATCCACCACCATCGGTATCCTCTCCACCCTGGTCAACAAGACCAGCGGCACGGTGAATATCTTCGGCCACGACCTGGACAAATCCCCGGCGGCGCTCAAGCGCTCCATCGGCGTGGTGCCCCAGGAATTCAACTTCAACCAGTTCGAAAAGACCTTCGATATCGTGGTGACCCAGGCGGGCTACTACGGCATCCCGGCGAAAATCGCCAAGGAACGCGCCGAGCAGTACCTGACCCAACTGGGCCTGTGGGACAAGCGCGATGTGCCTTCGCGTTCACTCTCCGGTGGCATGAAGCGTCGCCTGATGATCGCCCGCGCACTGGTGCATGAACCGCGCCTGCTGATCCTCGATGAGCCCACCGCGGGCGTGGACATTGAGCTGCGCCGCTCGATGTGGACCTTCCTCACCGAGCTGAACGAGAAGGGCATCACCATCATCCTCACCACCCATTACCTGGAAGAGGCTGAGCAACTGTGCCGCAACATCGGCATCATCGACCACGGCACCATCGTCGAGAACACCAGCATGCGCAACCTGCTAGGCCAGCTGCATGTGGAAACCTTCCTGCTCGACCTGAAGAGCAACCTGTCGGTAGCGCCACAGTTGCTCGGCTACCCGAGCCGCCTGGTGGACAGCCACACCCTGGAAGTGCAGGTGGACAAGGCCGTGGGCATCACCGCGTTGTTCACGCAGTTGGCGACCCAGAACATCGAAGTACTGAGCCTGCGGAATAAAACCAATCGCCTTGAGGAGCTGTTCGTGTCCCTGGTGGAGAAAAATCTGACGAAGGTGGCGGTATGAGTTCCGAACTGCAACCCAACCTTGTCGCACTGCAAACCATCGTCTACCGCGAAGTGAAGCGCTTTACCCGGATCTGGCCGCAGACCCTGCTGCCGCCGGCGATCACTATGGTCCTGTACTTCGTGATCTTCGGGAACCTGATCGGCCGGCAGATCGGCGACATGGGTGGCTTCACCTACATGGAGTACATCGTGCCGGGCCTGATCATGATGTCGGTGATCACCAACTCCTACGGCAACGTGGTCTCGAGTTTCTTCGGCAGCAAGTTCCAGCGTTCCATCGAGGAACTGATGGTGTCGCCGGTGTCGCCCCATACCATCCTGATCGGCTACACCCTGGGCGGTGTGCTGCGGGGCCTGATGGTCGGCGTGATCGTGACTTTGCTGTCGCTGTTCTTCACCCACCTGCAGGTGCATCACCTTGGGGTCACCATCCTGGTGGTGGTACTGACGGCGACGATCTTCTCGCTGCTGGGCTTCATCAACGCGGTGTTTGCGCGCAACTTCGATGATATCTCGATCATCCCGACGTTCGTGCTCACGCCGCTGACCTACCTGGGCGGGGTGTTCTACTCCATCACCTTACTGCCGCCGTTCTGGCAGACCGTGTCGCTGGCCAACCCGGTGCTGCACATGGTCAACGCCTTCCGCTACGGCATTTTGGGTGTGTCGGATATCAAGATCAGCGTGGCGATCACGTTCATGTTGATTGCCACCGTGGTGCTGTATATCGGTTGTGCACGGTTGCTGGTGAGTGGGCGCGGGATGCGTACGTAAACGCGGTCAAAAATGTGGGAGGGGGTTTGCCCCCTCCCACATTTGTATTTGAGTAATGTCAGGCTTTCAGTGCCAGTTCGATCAGCCCGTGCAGCTCTTCAACCGTCAGCGGCGCGTTTGAGAACAGAATGCGAAACACCGTCGGCGCTGCGATCAGGTTGATCAGATGGTCCACGTTCGGTGGCATCTCGTCCGGATAGCGCTCGATAATCGCCTGAAACTGCCCGCTCAGAATGCTCACGCAGTACCCCGGCGTGATCAAGCACTGCAAGTCGCGCATCATGTTGCGACCCGGTTCCGAACTCATTTCATCCAGGTACTGCTCGGCCCAGGCCTGCAGGTCGCCGCGCAGGCTGCCGGTGTTGGCCGGCTCGCTGTCGGGGCGCATGCGTGCCAGTGCCACGTCCGCCAACAGCACGGACAGATCGCCCCAGCGTCGGTAGATGGTGGAGGGCGTAACCCCCGCGCGCGCCGCAATCATCGGCACGGTGACGCTGGAGCGCTCATGGGTTTCCAGCAGTTCGCGCACCGCGTTGTGCACTGATTCTTGGACCCGGGCACTGCGGCCCCCCGGGCGAAGGCCTTCTTTAATCGCCATGCTGGTGACCTTAACACAAAGAATTTGCTTTAAGCGCTGGCCGGTAGCACACTCTGCAAAAGCAAAATATTAGCTTTAGCGGAGCGTGCGTATGTCCAGTCCTGTTTCCCATCGTTCCAGCCTGGTGTTCCTCGCGATCACCTTGCTGACCTTCCTGGCCGCTTCGAGTGCGCCGACGCCGTTGTATCACCTGTATCAGGAGGGCCTGCATTTTTCGGCAGGCATGCTCACGCTGATCTTCGGGGTCTACGCCCTGAGCCTGCTGGCGGCACTGCTGACCTTTGGCTCATTGTCGGACCACCTAGGGCGCAAGCCGGTGATTTTTGCTGCGCTGCTTCTGAATATGTTGGCGATGTTGCTGTTTATCAATGAAGGCAGCGTGACCTGGTTGATTGCCGCCCGTACCCTGCAAGGGTTTGCCACCGGCATGGCCACCGCCGTGCTGGGCGCGGCATTGCTCGACACCGACCGCCAGCAGGGCCCGCTGGTCAACAGCGTGGCGCCGCTTCTGGGCATGGCCTGCGGGGCGATGGGTAGCAGTCTGCTGGTGGAGTACGCGCCGTTGCCGACCCAGTTGATCTACTGGGCGCTGCTGGCCTTGATGCTGTTGCAGGCCCTCTACGTATGGCGTTTGCCGGAGACCGTGAGCCGCATCCCCGGCGCGCTGGCGTCGCTGCGCCCGACGTTGCACGTACCGCCCCAGGCGCGCCGGGCATTGTGGCTGTCGTTGCCGGTGGATATCGCCGTCTGGGCAATGGGCGGGTTCTACCTGTCCCTTGCGCCATCGCTGGTGCGTGCGGCCACCGGCTCCACTTCAAACCTGATCGGTGGCGGCCTGGTGGCCGTGCTGACCCTGAGCGGCGCACTGATGATCTTTACCCTGCGCAATCGTGCGGCCGACAAGGTGCTGCGTCTGGGCGCCGGCTTGCTCGCCATCGGCGTGACGCTGATCCTCACCGCCGTGCACAGCGCCAGCCTGGCACTGTTCTTCATCGCTACCCTGATCGCCGGCAGCGGCTTTGGTGCGGGTTTTCTCGGCGCCTTGCGCAGTGTGGTGCCACTGGCCTTGCCCCATGAACGTGCGGGGCTGATGTCGGCGTTTTATGTGCTCAGCTACCTGGCGTTCTGTTTGCCTTCATTGCTGGCAGGCAACCTGATTCGCAGCTTTGGCCTGATCGCCACCACCGACGGCTACGGCGCGGTCCTCATCCTGCTGGCGCTCGGCGCACTCGTCGCATTGTTGTGGCAGGATTCAGCGCGGGTGCGGGTGACCACGGACAGCTGACGGTAATGGTTACTGCGCATATATTGGTAAAACAGATAACAGTTAGAGATATTACCCGTTATATAGATATTCGATCAGGTTCTATGATGGCCTCAACCTCATACGAGAAAGAGGCACGCCATCATGCCCTGCACGAATACCCTCAGCTACAAACCCTTCAGTCACTTGGCCCGTCCACGGGAAGTGATTCGCCAGTTCACCCCCAACTGGTTTGCCGCGACCATGGGCACCGGCGTACTGGCGCTGGCTCTGGCGCAACTGCCGGTCAACCTGCCAGGTTTGCACGCCATCGCCGAAGCGCTGTGGTTGTTCACTATCGGCCTGTTCGTGTTGTTCAGCGTGCTGTATGCGGCCCGTTGGGTAATGTTCTTCCACGAGGCGCGGCGGATTTTCGGGCACTCCACGGTGTCGATGTTCTTCGGCACGATTCCCATGGGCCTTGCGACGATTCTCAATGGTTTGCTGCTGTTCGGCTTGCCGCGTTGGGGCAGCGACGTGATACCGCTGGCCGAGGCCTTGTGGTGGCTGGACGTGGCCATGGCCATGGCCTGTGGCGTACTCATCCCGTTCATGATGTTCACCCGCCAGGAACACAGCATCGACCAGATGACCGCCGTGTGGCTGCTGCCCGTGGTTGCCGCCGAAGTCGCTGCCGCCAGCGGTGGCCTGCTGGCGCCGCACTTGGCAGATGCGCATTCGCAACTGGTGATGCTGGTGACCAGCTACGTGCTGTGGGCGTTTTCGCTGCCGGTGGCGTTCAGCATCCTGACCATCCTGGTGCTGCGCATGGCCTTGCATAAACTGCCCCATGCCAATATGGCCGCGTCGAGTTGGCTGGCCCTGGGGCCCATCGGCACCGGTGCGCTGGGCATGCTGCTGCTGGGGGGCGATGCGCCGGCGATCTTCGCGGCCAACGGCTTGCCGGGAGTGGGTGAAATGGCCAACGGCCTGGGGCTGGTGGCCGGTATTACCCTGTGGGGCTTCGGCCTGTGGTGGATGCTGATCGCAGTGTTGATCACCCTGCGTTATCTGCGCGCAGGCATCCCGTTCAACCTGGGCTGGTGGGGCTTCACCTTTCCGTTGGGGGTGTACGCGCTGGCCACGTTGAAGTTGGCGAGCCTGTTGCACCTGGGTTTCTTCAGCGTCTTCGGCAGTGTGCTGGTGATGGCGCTGGCGCTGATGTGGCTGATCGTCGCCAAGCGCACGGTGCAGGGTGCCTATAAAGGTGAGCTTTTTGTTTCGCCGTGCATTGCGGGACTAGGGAATAAGTAAGCGGAGTTAGGTAAAGTCGTGGCCTGATAACTATTAGGCCACGCAGGAACACGGACGATGAGCCACCCCTCGCAATTCACCTTGCTGCGCACACGGCGTTTCCTGCCGTTTTTCATCACCCAGTTGCTGGGCGCGTTCAACGACAACATCTTCAAGCAATCGCTGATCCTCGCCATTCTCTACAAGCTCACCATCGACGGCGACCGTTCCATCTGGGTCAACCTTTGCGCCTTGCTGTTTATCCTGCCGTTCTTCCTGTTCTCGGCGCTGGCCGGGCAGTTTGGCGAGAAATTCAACAAGGATGCGTTGATCCGCGCGATCAAGATCGGCGAGATCGTGATCATGGCCGTGGGCGCCACCGGTTTCCTGTTCAATCACCTGGAATTGATGCTGCTGGCACTGTTTGCCATGGGGACCCACTCGGCGCTGTTCGGGCCGGTGAAGTACTCGATCATGCCCCAAGCCCTGCATGAAGATGAGCTGGTGGGCGGCAACGGCCTGGTGGAAATGGGCACGTTCCTGGCGATCCTGGCCGGCACCATTGGCGCCGGGATCATGATGTCGTCCACCCATTATGCGCCGGTGGTGGCAGCGGCGATTGTCGGCGTGGCGGTGTTGGGTTACCTGGCCAGTCGCAGTATTCCCCGGGCGGCGGCGTCGACCCCGGGGTTGCGCCTGAACTGGAACATTTTCAGCGAATCCTGGGCCACCCTGCGCCTGGGTCTGGGGCAGACGCCGGCCGTTTCGCGTTCCATTGTCGGCAACTCGTGGTTCTGGTTTATCGGTGCGATCTACCTGACGCAGATCCCGGCCTACGCCAAGGAATGGTTGTACGGCGACGAGACCGTGGTGACGCTGATCCTGACGGTGTTCTCTGTCGGCATCGCACTGGGCTCGATGCTTTGCGAAAAGCTTTCCGGGCGCAAGGTGGAAATCGGCCTGGTGCCGTTCGGTTCATTCGGCCTGACGGTGTTCGGCCTGTTGCTGTGGTGGCACTCCGGCGGCTTCCCGCAGAACGTGCAGGCCAACGACTGGCTCGCCGTGCTCAGCTACGGTCAGGCCTGGTGGGTGTTGTTCGATATCCTCGGTTTGGGTGTGTTCGGCGGCTTCTATATCGTGCCGCTGTATGCGCTGATCCAGTCGCGCACCGCCGAGAACGAACGCGCGCGCGTCATCGCCGCCAACAACATTCTCAATGCGCTGTTCATGGTGGTTTCGGCAATCGTGTCGATCCTGCTGCTCAGCGTGGCCAAGCTGTCGATTCCCGAGCTGTTCCTGGTGGTGTCGTTGCTCAACATCGCGGTCAACGCCTACATCTTCAAGATCGTCCCCGAGTTCACCATGCGTTTCATGATCTGGCTGCTCAGTCATTCCATGTACCGTGTGGAGCATCGCAACCTGGAGGCGATTCCGGATGAAGGCGCGGCGTTGCTGGTGTGCAACCATGTGTCGTTCGTCGATGCGCTGTTGATTGGCGGCGCGGTGCGTCGGCCGATTCGCTTTGTCATGTACTACAAGATCTACCGCTTGCCGGTGCTCAACTTTATCTTTCGTACCGCCGGGGCGATTCCGATTGCGGGGCGTCACGAAGATATCCAGATCTACGAAAAGGCCTTCACGCGGATTGCGCAGTACCTGAAGGAAGGGGAATTGGTGTGCATCTTCCCGGAGGGCAAGTTGACCGCCGATGGCGAGATGAACGAATTCCGCGGTGGCGTGACGCGCATCCTGGAAGAGACGGTGGTGCCGGTGATTCCGATGGCGTTGCAGGGGTTGTGGGGGAGTTTTTTCAGCCGCGATCCGAACAAGGGCTTCTTTCATCGGATCTGGTCGCGAGTGGTGTTGGTGGCGGGGGAGCCGGTGGAGGGGCCGACGCCTGCGAGGTTGCAGGAGGTGGTAGGCGGGTTGCGGGGGAGTGTCAGGTAGTTTTGGTTTTGGCTGTACCGGCCCTATCGGGGGCAAGCCCCCTCCCACCTTTGATGTGTGAACACAGTCAACATGTGGGAGGGGGCTTGCCCCCGATTGCGGTAGTGGCTCAGGTGCTGAGCTTGAGGCCGATAAGCCCGCAGATGATCAACGCCACACTGGCCAAGCGGAACAACGCCATGGACTCACCAAACAGGATAATCCCCGCAATCACAGTGCCCACGGCACCCACACCGGTCCAGATCGCATAGGCGGTGCCCAGCGGCAGTTCCTTCATGGCCAGCCCCAGCAGACCGAGGCTGATGGCCATGGCGGCAATCGTCAGGGCGGTGGGCAACGGCTTGCTGAAACCGTCGGTGTACTTCAGGCCGACGGCCCAGCCGACTTCGAACAACCCGGCAAAGAACAGAATGATCCAGGACATGGTGATTCCCCTTCTATAGATGGGGTCGTCCCCGGATTCTGCGCTATGGAGCGTCGCAGGGTCGTCCCCGCGAAGCTCGGTAGAGTGCCGAAAAGTGCCCGGCTGATCAAGTTTGCGGCGTGTTCTCCAGCACGCGACGGTCTTCCTTTTCGCTCATGCGGCGGAAGTAGGTCGACAGCAACGCCCCGGAAATATTGTGCCAGACGCTGAACAGTGCACTGGGCACGGCCGCCAACGGCGAAAAATGCGCACTGGCCAGCGCGGCGCCCAGCCCGGAGTTCTGCATGCCCACTTCCAGCGCCAGCGACTTGCGCTGTGCCAACGGCAACTTGAACACACGGCCGGTGAAGTAACCCAGCAGGTAACCGAAGCTGTTGTGCAGCATCACCACCGCCATGATCAGCAGGCCCGACTCGGCGATCTTCGCCTGGCTGGCGGCAACCACCGCCGCGACGATGATCACGATGCTCACCACCGACACCAGTGGCAGCACGTCGACCGCATGGCGGACCCTCTCACCGAGCACGCGTTGCGCCAGTACGCCGAGCACGATCGGCAGCAGCACCACTTGCAGGATCGACCAGAACAACTCCATGAACGACACCGGCAGCCAGGCCGACGCCAGCAGCCAGATCAATGCTGGCGTCAGCAGTGGGGCGAGGAGGGTGGTGACGGCGGCGATGGCCACCGACAACGCCAGGTCGCCACGGGCCAGCCAGGTCATTACGTTGGACGATGTGCCGCTTGGGCAGCAACCGACGAGGATCACGCCGACGGCAATTTCCGGTGGCAGGTGGAAGGCCTGGCACAGCAGCCATGCCACACCCGGCATGATCACAAAGTGCGCGACCACGCCCAGGGCGACGCGCCAGGGATGGCGGGCGACCTCGGCGAAGTCATCGAGTTTGAGGGTCAGCCCCATGCCGAACATCACCAGGCCCAGCAGAGGGACGATGGCGCTTTTCAGGCCGATGAACCAACCAGGTTCGAGGAAAGCGACGACGGCGAAAATCAACACCCAATAGGCGAAGGTATTGCCGACGAAGCGGCTCAAGGCGGCGAGAGCACGCATGGGATGTCCTTTTTTGTTGGTTTCGATCAAATGTGGGAGGGGGCTTGCCCCCGATTGCAGTCTGTCAGTCATAGGTGTTTTAACTGACAGAATGCAATCGGGTGCAAGCCCCCTCCCACATTTTGAATTTCACACGGTTTAGATACCCTGCGGGGTCTCTTCACCACCCAGTGCTTCAACCAGCGCCGGCAGGAAGTCGCCGAACGTCAGCATCATCAGGGTAAAGCTTGCGTCCAGCTGGCCCAGGGCTTCTTCACCGCCGTCCTGTTCCGCCTGGTCTTGCAGCAGGTCTTCGAACTTCAGGCGCTTGACAGTCATCTTGTCGTCGAGCATGAAGGACAGCTTGTCCTGCCAGGCCAGGGACAGTTGGGTCACGACTTTGCCGGTGGTCAGGTGCAGCTGGATCTCTTCGCCGGTCAGGTCCTGGCGCTTGCAGCGCACGATGCCGCCGTCTTCGTGGGTGTCGCGCAGTTCGCACTCGTCGAGGACGAAGAAGTCATCGGCCGGCTTCTGGGTGGTGACCCAGTCGGTCATGATCGCCGTCGGTGCTGTCTTCACGGTCAGCGGACGCACCGGCAGGGTGCCGATCACTTCACGCAGGGTCGACAGCAGGTCTTCGGCGCGTTTCGGGCTGGCGGAGTTGACCAGGATCAGGCCCTGCTTTGGCGCGATGGCGGCGAAGGTCGACGAACGACGGATGAAGGCGCGGGGCAGGAAGGCCTGGATGATTTCATCCTTGATCTGGTCGCGTTCCTTCTTGTAGACCTTGCGCATTTGCTCGGCCTCGATCTCTTCGACTTTCTCTTTAAGTGCGTCACGCACCACGCTGCCCGGCAGGATACGTTCTTCCTTGCGCGCGGCGATCAGCAGGAAGTCGCCGCTGACGTGAACCAGGGGAGCGTCTTCACCTTTACCAAACGGCGCGACGAAACCGTAAGTGGTCAACTCCTGGCTAGCACAAGGGCGCGCCAGCTTGGTGGCCATGGCCGCTTCCAACGCCTCGGCATCAACAGGCAGATCTTGGGTCAGGCGATAGATAAGCAGGTTCTTGAACCACATGGGGTGAGTCTCTCCTTTATACAAAGGGGGGCATTATTGTCTTGATAACGTCCCAGGCCAACCCTGCCTAAGCCATTGGAAGCTATCAAAAAAAAGATTTAAGAAAGTGCTTGCCAGACTTAAGGTCGCTCCGTAGAATGCGCGCCACACCGAAACGAAGGGTGATTAGCTCAGCTGGGAGAGCGTCTGCCTTACAAGCAGAATGTCGGCGGTTCGATCCCGTCATCACCCACCATTCGCTTCAAGTGTTACGCGCAGCGGTAGTTCAGTCGGTTAGAATACCGGCCTGTCACGCCGGGGGTCGCGGGTTCGAGTCCCGTCCGCTGCGCCATATTCGGTCACCTGGAACGCTGAACGCCAGGTCACCACAGGAAGCCCGCTTAATTGCGGGCTTTTCTTTGCCCGGAATATGGCAAAAAATCGCAAGCAGAACTTTTTTTAAATAAATTGCATTTAAATCAAGACATTACGATTTTTTGGTGTATGATGCGCCCACACCGAAACGAAGGGTGATTAGCTCAGCTGGGAGAGCGTCTGCCTTACAAGCAGAATGTCGGCGGTTCGATCCCGTCATCACCCACCATTCGCTTCAAGTGTTACGCGCAGCGGTAGTTCAGTCGGTTAGAATACCGGCCTGTCACGCCGGGGGTCGCGGGTTCGAGTCCCGTCCGCTGCGCCATATTCGGTCACCTGGAACACTGAACGCCAGGTCACCCCAGGAAGCCCGCTCATTGAGCGGGCTTTTTTTCGTCCGCGATTTGACCTCCCTTGCCTTGACGTTGTGCACTGCCTATTCGCCCTGAACTGTGCTGGTGCGTCATGACGTGAGGGAATACCCCCATGCACATTGGTCGATTGCGTCCCTTGCGGCTTAAACGTTTATCTATAGCCACGCGAAGACTTCCAGGCGAGTCATCGGCAGCAGGAGGCTGCGGTGCCCGCTCTCCAACATAAAAATAGTCTGCAAGGGGAATGGCTCTAGATGAAATATCCACTGCGTCCGTTGGTGTTCTGGCCAACTTTCCTGATCCTGCTGGCGGCGGTGATCGCCAGCTACATTGACCTGAATGCGTTCCTGGCGATCAGCAAACAGCTCAACAACCTGATCCTCAAAAACTTTTCCTGGCTGTTCAGCGCCGGCTCGTTTGCCATGGTGGTGCTGACCGCCATCGTCTACTTCTCCGCGCTGGGCAAGGTGCGTATCGGCGGTGAAGATGCGCAGCCTTTGCTGAGCAAATGGCGCTGGTTCATGGTGGCGTTGTGCACCACGCTGGCGGTGGGTGTGCTGTTCTGGACCACCGCCGAACCGCTCTACCACTTGTACGGCCCACCCACCAGCCTGCCGATTGAGCCCGGCAGTGCGGCGGCGAAGAGCTTTGCCATGTCGACGATGTTCCTGCACTGGACCATCACGCCCTACGCGATCTACCTGGTGCCTTCGCTGGTGTTTGCCCTGGTGTTCTACAACCGCCGCAGCCGTTTCTCCATCGGCGCCATGCTTGAGCCGTTGCTCGGCGAAGTGCGTGTTCGGCGCTATGCCGGGCTGATCGACACCCTGGCGATGTTCGCCCTGGTCGCCGGTATGGCCTCGTCCCTGGGCACTGGCGCGCTGACCCTGGCCGGTGGCCTGGCCCAATACATCGGCGGTGAAACCACGCCGTTCCGCCTGGCCATCATCATTGCAATCATCGTCATCACCTTTGTCGCCTCGGCCGCCAGTGGCTTGCAAAAAGGCATTGTGATGCTGTCTTCGTTCAATACCTGGATCATGCTGGCCCTGGGACTGTTCGTGCTGTTGTGCGGGCCGACCTTGTACATGTTCAGCCTCGGCGTCGAATCCCTCGGCGTCTACCTCGACACCTTCTTCAGCCGCAGCCTGTTCACCGGTGCTGCCAGTGGCGACACCTGGCCGCACAGTTGGACGGTGTTCTACTGGTCGGTGTGGTTTGCCTGGGCGCCGGTGAGCGCGCTGTTCCTCGGCAAGATCGGACGTGGCTATACCGTGCGCGAGTTCATCCACATCAACATGCTCTACCCGGCGTTGTTCACGGCGGTGTGGATCTGCATCTTCTCCGGCACCAGCCTGTATTTCGATGCGCTGGGCGACGGCAGCCTCAACCGTGTGCTCAACGAACAGGGCGTGGAACACGTGCTGTACCAGATGTTCCAGCAACTGCCAGCCAGCGGCCTGATGATCGCGTTCCTGCTGTTCGTGGCGTTCATCTCCTTTGTGACCGCGGCAGACTCCAGCACCGACGTGATTGCCAACCTGTGCAGCAAGGGCGTGACTGCCGATTCCGACCTCGACGGCAACCCGCTGTTGAAGATTGTCTGGGGCCTGATCATCGGGACGGTGTCGTGGGTGATGGTCGCGTTTGTCGGGGTGGACGGGGTGAAGATGCTCTCTAACCTCGGCGGTTTGCCGGGCATGATCCTGGTGTTGCTGGCCAGTACCTCGCTGATCTTCTGGTTGAAAAACCCCGCCTTGCTGGACGTGAAACGCCTTCAGCGGACACCTGAAACGGAACTGCGTGGCGCCGGCCCTGTGCCCGATTTCGCCCGCTGATCGATTGAACTGCTGTTGGAGTTACTGATGGAAATCGTTACTGAATTTTCTTACACCGTGCGAGAAATCGAGCACTGCCTGATCCCCTTGAGGGACGGCACCCAACTGGCCGCACGCATCTGGCTGCCGGAAGTCGCCGACCCGCAGACCTTCCCGGCGATCCTGGAATACCTGCCATACCGCAAGCGCGATGGCACCGCCGTGCGTGATGCGTTGACCCACCCGTGGATGGCGGGGCAGGGCTATGTGTGTGTTCGCGTCGATATGCGTGGCAATGGTGAGTCCCAGGGCCTGATGGCCGATGAATATCTGTTGCAGGAACAGGAAGACGCCCTTGAAGTGATCGATTGGCTGTGCCGCCAGTCTTGGTGCGATGGCAACGTCGGCATGATGGGCATCTCCTGGGGCGGCTTCAACGGCCTGCAAGTCGCGGCACGCCAACCCGAGGCGCTGAAGGCGATCATCACGCTGTGTTCCACCGATGACCGCTTTGCCGACGACATCCACTACAAGGGCGGCAACCTGCTGATGGAGAACTTCGGTTGGGCCGCCACCATGCTCAACTTCAGCGCTGCGGTGCCCGATCCGCTGTTGGTCGAGGACTGGAAGAGCCTCTGGCACCAACGCCTGGACGCCATGCCGTTGCTCGCCGAAACCTGGCTGCAGCACCAGACCCGCGATGACTACTGGCGCCATGGCTCGGTGTGCGAGGGCTATGCGCAAATCAAGGCTGCGGTGTATGCGGTGGGCGGCTGGGGCGATGCCTACCGCAATACCGTGTCGCGCCTGATGGAAAACCTGCCGGGGCCGAAGAAGGCCATGCTCGGCCCGTGGATTCATAAATACCCGCATTTCGCGGTGCCCAATCCGGCCATCGGCTTTCTGCAGGAGGCCAAGCGTTGGTGGGATCACTGGCTCAAAGGTGTGGATAACGGCGTGATGGATGACGCGGCGTGCACCTTTTACCTACAGGATATTCTGCCGCCGAAGGGCAGTTATGCCGAACGGCCGGGCGTCTGGGTACAGACCGCCGGCTGGCCGGACCCTCAGGTGCGATGGGCCGATTTCAGCCTGGGCGAACATGGCCTGAATCCTGGGCCTCAGCCTTTGCTCACGACGCGCAGCATTTGCTCGCCGCTGACCACGGGCCTGCACCAGGGCGAATACTGCGCCATCTGGTTTGGCCCGGACGGCCCGACGGATCAGCGCCGTGATGACGCCCACTCGCTGTGCTTCGATTCCCAACCGCTGACCGAGCCATTGGCGTTGCTGGGCGATGCTCGCCTCAAGCTGCGCCTGGCGAGTGACACGGCCTGCGGCCAATTGGTCGCCCGGCTGAATGCCGTGGCACCGGACGGGCAGGTGACGCAGATCAGTTATGGCGTGCTTAATCTCACGCTGCGTGAAGACTTCTCCCGCGTAACACCGGTAGTCCCGGGTGAACCGATGGATGTGCATCTAAACCTCGATCACATCGGCATGCGCCTGCCGGCCGGTTACCGTCTGCGCCTGGCCCTGAGTACTGCGAGCTTCCCGTTGCTGTGGCCGAGTCGCGAGCTCACGACGTTGACCTTGCTGCCGGCCCTGCAAAGCCTGCAACTGCCAGTGTTCACCGGTGCGGCGGTGGACTGCCCGTTCGAGGCGCCGCAATCGGCGACGCCGGTGGCGATGGAAGTCCTACGCGCCGCTGCGCCGAAACGCACCCTGATCGAAGATGTGGGCAGTGGCGAAGTCTGCGTGAAGATCGAAGACGACCTGGGCGCGGTACGGTTTACCGATCACGGCTTGTCGGTGGACCAGCGTTGCACCGAGCAATATCGCACCTTGCCTTGGGACCCGCTGTCGACGCGGGCGGATATCGAATGGCACTACCGCGTCGGCCGTGACCAGTGGACCGTGGAGGTGGAAAGCCATTTGAGCGTGCACGCCGATGCCGAGTGGTTCTACATCGAAGCGGAGCAGACCGCCTGGGAACAGGGCCAGTTGGAACATCGTCGGCAATGGAGCAAGCGCGTGGCGAGGGTCGCGCTGTAAGCGGGCAACTGGCAGGATGCTTGCCATCGTGATCGCTGCGGGCCTGGGGCAACTCGGGCTCGCCATTGCCAATGGAACTGTTCATGTCGCGCCGAAACGTCGATCTTCCACCGCTCAACTGCTTGCAGACGTTCGAAGCGGCTGCCCGCCATTTGAGCTTTACCCAGGCCGCCCATGAACTGAACCTGACCCAGAGCGCGGTCAGCCGTCAGGTCAAGCGCCTTGAAGAGGACCTGGCCCGCCCGCTGTTTTATCGACTGGCCCAGGGCCTGAGCCTGACGCCCGCCGGTGTGCGTTACTTCCGTACCATCCAGCGTCTGTTGCGCGAGCTCGATCGCGAGTCCGCCGAGTTGCGTCGGCGTGGCGCCGACCGCCAGTTGACCCTGGCCAGCACCCCCACCATCAGTACGATCTGGCTCGCCGGCCTGTTACCGCAATTCCAGCGCGAACACCCGGACCTGGACATTCGCATCCTGTGCAGCGAAAGCCCCAGCCATCTGGACGTCAGTGAATATGACCTGGGCCTGTTCTATCACCTGGATGAACTGGCCGCGCCCCATGGCCTCGAGCTCTCGCCGGTGTTCGACAGCGAGCAGGTCATCACCGTGTGCAGCCCGGTCTACCTCGAACACCACGGCCCGATTCGCGATATACACCATTTGCTGCATGCCCACACCTTGCTGATCGTGGAGGACCACTACCACGATTGGCTGACCTGGGCCGATTGGTTCACCGATGCCGGTGCCGACTATTACACCCCGCGCCACGCGTTGCGGACCAACAGCTATCAACTGCTGATGCAGTCGGCGGTGATGGGCCACGGCGTCGCACTGGGCTGGAAGAGTCTGCTGGAAGACGATCTGGCGTCCGGGCGCCTGCAAATGGCCTTGCCTCATACCATGCACAGCCGGGGCCGCCTGCATCTGATGCAACCCCACCACCGCAACCCGCCGTCGGCTGCGCGCAGTTTTCGTCAATGGTTACTGGCCAAGGCTGCCGAGGTCGAGTGATCTGGCTGAAGGTCAACGTTGGCCGGTTTTTTTCTTGCGGGTCTGACGCGTCGCCAAGTGCTCGAAACAAAAAGACGCGGTGCCGAACACTGCAATCAGGGTGAGTACGAGCATGCCGAGGGTTGAGCTTTCCACGGTGGTTTCCTACAGGTGATGGAGTAGGTCTTCACGGTAGAGGCGGGGCGAAAGCGGCTCAATAGACCCGACGCAATCCTTATGCGGGCGGGCCTATTGTTACGCACTTTTTACGGGGCGTTGCGGCTGTGGCGGTAATCGCTGACCGCTTCATACACCGCCTTGCGCAAGCGGTTGATGCCGCCGATGGGGCGATGCTCTGCTACGCCGAACCAGGGGTTGAACGACTGGTTGTCGCACGCCAGGTTCTGCTCGGGGGTATCGAAGTCCTGCGCCGGGATCCGCACCTTGGCCACCGTCTCATACGGCGCGTCGCTTTCCTTCCACTCGATGCTGGTGTCTTCGATGGGCATGAATTTCTGCGGGTTCTGCCGCTGGATCTGCAGCACGAAACACGCCGGCACGCGATCGGTAGACAACTGCTGGCTCAAGGCACTGCGCAGGAAATTCGGCAGGTCCTGATTCTGTTTGGGCAGTGCGTATTCCGGGCAACTCTGTGGGTCGGGGGCCACGCGGAACTTGGCGTTGGCCGCGCCGAACTTGTAGGGCGAGACCGAAAAGTACGTGGTCTGTGTCGGGCTCGCCGGTGCCGGCGCCAGGGTGGCGAGGGCGATGAACAGGTGACGGACCTGCCAGGTACGCGGGTCGACCTTGGGGAAGAACGCCAGGACTTTCTTGCCATCCGCCTGGGCGCCGATGTTCTGTGCGTACTCCGCGACATCACTGACAAAGAAGTTCGGGTGGCTGAACATCACGAAGTCCTGTTCGGTGCGGGTCTGCTGGTCGGCCAGCAGTTGCTTGCCCGGCACGTCCAACAGCTTGAGCGCCATGCCCCGTGCATCGCGGATGCTGTCGAACTGCGGGTAGGCGTTGCCGTTGGACAGCCGCATCAGCGCCTGCCAGGTCTTGCCCGGCTCGGCAAACACGCCCTGGCGCAGCGCCGGATCGAGGTCGGCCATTACGCTGACTTCGGCCTTCACGCAGCCATGGGCCTTGGCGTGGGCGTCGCGCAGGTAGCGCGTGCCTTCGCGGTGCTGGTCGACGATGCGCACCGCCGTCTGGATGATGCCCTGGGTCATCGCCGCTTCGCCGGGCGGAACCTGCTCATTCGGCGACACCGGCCCGCTGTGCTGCCAGGCATACCAGGTGGTGGCGGCCAGCCAGCCGAGCAGGCCGAGGCCCACCAGCCAGACTAAGGTCTTGCCGAGAAACGCACCCATGCGCAGCCACAGGCGGGCGAGCAGGGAAGGTCGGTCGTAGGGGGATCGAATCATCATGGCAGTTGTTGCTCCAGCGGGCCGCCCAGCACTTTGAGGTATTCCAGCAGCGCCCAGCGTTCCTGCGGTTGCAGGTAACGGCCGATCACGCCATTGCCACGTTGCCCGGCACGGAATTCGTGGCCGCTGTTGTGGTTGCCGGTGATTATGGTATCGAACAGGAAGGCGTTCTTGAACGCACCGGTTTCGAAGCCCAGATGACGCGGATCGTAGTTGAAGGTGCCTTTATAGAAGGTGGTGCTGCGCTCGTCCTGAGGCGAGAGCAATTGGTAGATCGTCGGCACCGAACCGTTGTGCAGGAACGGCGGCGTAGCCCATACGCCAGCCAATGGCCGCGCCTTATAGGCCCGCAGCTCGCGCACGCCGATGGGCAAGCCGTAGCCATCCAGGCGCGGACGCTCGGCCGGGGTCACGCCGGCGGCACGGTAGGCATGCTCTTCGACAAACGCGGTGACGTAGGCGAGTCCCTTGGCCACGGACATCTTTTTCAGGTCCAGCGGTTCGGTCGGCGTCGGGTGCAGCTCGACGTTGAGTGTGGCCAGTTCCGCCGGGTCCCATTGCAGGGCGCTGAGGTCGTAGCGTTGGTCGGCAATGTTGCTGGCAGTACCGGGGTCGGTGCCGATGTAGTCCACCGGCAGCATTTTAAGCGCCTGCACCGGGCGGCCGTGTTCCTGGGTGACGCTGGGCACATGGCAGCCGGCGCAGTTTTCCGCGAACAGTGCACGGCCCTGGGCGGCGAGGGGCTTGTCGATGGCGCCGAACAGCTCCTCGGGCCAGGTCGGCGGCTTGAGGCGTTGCAGGGTTTCTTCGATGAGGTTGAGGTCACGCACGCGGACGCTGGACGGGTAACGCGCATCGCCCTGGAGCGGCTGGCCGGCCGCGTCGAAAAAGCTCAGCGTGGCGCCGACACCCAGGGCCTCACCGATATTGCGCGCCATGGGTTGCTGGGCCGAACCGTTCCATTGCACCCAATCGAAAGTCCAGATGTCCCACAACTGCGGGTAGTCCACCGGCGCGTTGGCGACGCGATAATTGTCGGGGGAAATCGCATCGCCAAAGCTGGCGTTGGCGATACGGCCAAACGCGTCGGTGCGGCCCGGGCCTTCCTCGGTGGGGTAGAGGCCGCGATGGGTGTCATTCCAGGCCACCTTGAGGAACTGGTTCAGCGATTGCTTGAAGTCCTGGCGCAGTTGTTTGTGTTCGGCGTCGTAGCGATCGCCGAGCACTTGGCGGGCAAAACGCTCGAACTTCCACGGGTTGTAGTAGGTGGCGGCGAGGCTGGCGACCAACGCCTGGCCGAAACTGCCGCCGCGCAGGGTCGGAACGCTGGAGGGCAGTACATGCTGGGCCGAGCCGCCGTCGATGCGCAGGGCCTGGCCTTTGAAGTGCAGCTCGCCGGTATGGCAGGCGGCGCAGGTGATATCCAGGTATTCAACGTTGCTGCCGGCGTTTTTATGCCGGGCGAAACCCACGGGCAAGTTGCCGGGGTTTTGCACGGTGGGCACCTGCCTGGGGTCGACCAGGAAACCGAAGCGCGCCAGGTAGTCGGGCGTGGCAAAACGTCGCTCGGAAAACGGCAGTTCGAGGGCGGTGAACCAGTCGTAGTGCAGGCCTTTCACTTGCGTGCCCTGGGGCGTGAAGTAATAGGTCTGGCGGTCGGCGGCACTCCATTGGTCCTGGTAGTGGACCTGCTCCACAGGCACGTAGTCCGGCAGCTTGGGGTTGATGGTGTAATAGAGCACCACGGCCAGCACCAGGGCCAACATGGCGAATATCAGGAGTAAAACACGGGAAAAAATGCGCAAGATGGCTATCCTTGTCTCGGCCTTGTCGAGTGGTCGCGTTGTTATGCCACTACGCCACAAGGGCGGCAAGTGGCCATGAGCCTGGTAGTAGGTGGCTCCACGATCCGTCGCGGCCCTGCATCATGAATGAAAATGCTTTTAAACACGTGAACTTATCGGAAGTTTCCTGCTCACATGCCGGTAGCCATTGGTCGTGGCCGCCTGATAAGCTCGCGACTTTATTCGAATGCCCTTTTGGCGCATGAACAAGGAAATAGCATGAAACAGCATCGGTTGGCGGCGGCGGTGGCCCTGGTTAGCCTGGTACTTGCGGGTTGTGATTCGCAGACCAGCGTAGAGCTGAAAACCCCGGCGCAGAAAGCTTCCTACGGTATCGGCCTGAACATGGGCAAGAGCCTTGCCCAAGAAGGCATGGATGACCTGGATTCCAAAGCGGTAGCCCAGGGCATCGAAGATGCCGTCGGCAAAAAAGAGCAGAAGCTCAAAGACGACGAACTGGTTGAAGCGTTTGCCGCACTGCAGAAGCGTGCCGAAGAACGCATGACCAAGATGAGCGAAGAGTCGGCAGCCGCCGGCAAGAAATTCCTCGAAGACAACGCCAAGAAAGACGGCGTCGTCACCACCGCTTCCGGTCTGCAGTACAAGATCGTGAAGAAGGGCGATGGCGCCCAGCCCAAGCCGACCGACGTGGTGACTGTTCATTACACCGGCAAGCTCACCAACGGCACCACCTTTGACAGCTCCGTGGATCGCGGCAGCCCGATTGACCTGCCGGTCAGCGGTGTGATCCCGGGTTGGGTCGAAGGCCTGCAACTGATGCACGTGGGCGAGAAGGTCGAGTTGTACATTCCTTCCGACCTGGCCTACGGCGCACAGAGCCCGAGCCCGGCGATTCCAGCCAACTCCGTGCTGGTCTTCGACCTGGAACTGCTGGCCATCAAGGACCCAGCCAAGGCTGACGCGCCTGCTGCACCAGCCGCCAAGAAGTAATCGGCGCCTGAACATACAACGCCCCGTCTCGACGGGGCGTTGTTGTTTCTGTGGTCAGCAAGCCCTCTCCCACATCAGAGCCTGGCGAATTCAAACGAACGTCTGCAACCTGCAACAGTCTGATATAAGACTCGAGTACGGGTAGCCGCACATCAACGCCAAGTCAATGAAATCTTGGGTTTTTTTTCAGTGCGCAAAAAACGCCCGATCTGACTGCAAGCCTTGTACTACGTGGCTTTCAGCCCGGAAAACAGGCTCTGTTCACAAGGTTATCCACAATTTGTGTGGATAACCTTTTATGTCATATGGAACTGGAGTGACGAATGAAACCACCGTTCAATTTCACCCGTTTCCTGCCCATGGCCGCACGCCTTCTGGGTCGCGGGCGCTTGCCTACGCTATTGTTCGCGGTCGCTGCCAAGGGCTCGAACCAAGGCAATCGCCTGGGTAAGCTCAAGGATGATCTCAGGTTGCTCCAGGCCCTGTGCCTGGCTTACTGGCGCGGTGAGTACCGGGCCATCAGCCCCAAGGCGCTGATCTCGGTGGTGGCGGGGCTGATGTATTTCCTCAGCCCGATTGATGCGATCCCCGACTTTATCCCCATGTTCGGCATGCTCGACGACATTGCCGTGCTGGCATGGGTCATGAAGACCCTGGACGGCGAACTGAACGCGTTTCGCGCCTGGCGCGACGCCCAGCGTCCGGAAAAGCTCGCCGTGGTTGAGCGGCTGCCTGCGACGCCCGCGCTGCTGGCCCAGGAAAACCCGCAAAAAAACCCATGACCTGGCTATCCCCTGCGACCTTTGTGGCTGTTAGGATTACACTCCTAAGGAAAGAGCTTACTTAGTAAGTGCAGTTATCCTACGGGGCAGTCATGGATATTCAGATAATTTCACGCAATGGCGAACCCGAATACGCGGTGTTGCCATGGGATCAGTACCAGGCGCTGCTAAAAGCGGCCGGTCAGCGACAGCCTACGCCACCTCCTTCCGCATCGACTGCCCAAGCCGCCCCTGCGCAGGATCTGCGCCTGCTCGCCGACCTGCGCGGCTTGCGCGAAGCCAAAGGCCTGGCGATCGAGACCCTGGCCCGCACCGTGGGCATCAGCCCGTCATATCTTGGATTGATTGAAAGTGGTGAACGCCAGCCGGATGCCGCGATCCGCCGCAGCCTGGCCTGGGAATTGGGCGTTGCAGGTTGGAGGGATGAATATTGAGCCTACGTATCAGCCGTCAACACTGGGATGGGTTACTCAACGAACTGGACCAGGCGCGCCGCCAGCGCCATTTGCTGACCTACCGCGCGCTGTTGGAGCGCCTGCAATTTCCCACTCCGGCCATGCAAACCCTGGCCGCTGCCCTGGAACACCTGGCAGCGCTGGACGCCAAGGCCGAGCAGCCATTGCGCAGCTCGCTGGTGATCAGCCAGGGTGCCAGCCGTTTGCCGCGTACCGGTTTCTTCGAGTGCGTGGAGCGCCTGGGGCGTTTCAGCGGGCCGTCCGATGGCGTGGCCGCCGCCTCCTGGCACGCTTCGGAAGTGGTGCGCGTGTTTGAATACGAGTATCCCGAGTCCGCCGAGGCTTAAAGCGCCTGGGGCAGTGCGTCCATGCTGTCGATCACATGGATGCTGTAGCCGGCCATATCCTTGGCATGGTGTTTGGCTTGCGACGCCAACTCCGCCAACTGGCTGGCATCGAGTTGTCCACAGGCCTGTGGATACAAATGCACCACCCCGATGGACAGCGACAGCAGTGCAAACTCCTGGCGCACGCCCTGGCGGTTCAACGCCACGAAACAGCCGGCCTCCAGATGCTCGGCGCGGTAGAAGCGCCGGCATTGGGTGTGGAAGTCATCCAGCAGCTGGTTGAGCCGTTTGCGCCAGTCCTGCGGGCCGAGCACCAGCAAAAAGTCATCACCGCCGATATGCCCGACAAAGTCGCGGCTGGGATCGACCCGGTCGTTCAGGCACTGCGCCAGGCACAGCAACACCTCATCCCCACGCCCATAGCCGTAGATGTCGTTGAACGGCTTGAAACTGTCGATATCCACGTAGCAGATCACCGACTCGCGCTGCTGTTGCAGAAGACGTGTGAGGCACTGCTGGATCGGCACGTTGCCGGGTAGCAGGGTCAGTGGATTGGCGTAGCGCGCCTGCTGGATTTTCCGTTCGGTGATCAGCTTGAGCACATCGATCACCCGGCCCAGGCCCAGGTAATCGCCATTGAGGGTGATGATGAAGTCTTCTTCGATACGTTGCCGCGCACGGCTGGTGAGCAGGCGGCTGACCTGTTGCAGCGACTGGCTCAACTCTACCGCCAGGAAGTCGGTGCTCATCAAGCGGCTGATGGGCTTGCGTGCAAACAGGTCGGTGGCGAACGGCTTGAGCAGCGCATCCGACAGCGAATGCCGGTGCACGATACCGATCGGGTGCCCACGCCCGTCCAGCACCGCCAGGGAATTGAGGTTGGCCTGGCGGCGGAACGCTTCGAGTACCTGGGCGGTGGCGGTGTCCTGGTCCACCGCCGGCTGTTCGCTCAGCAGGGCGCTGAGGTCGCTGCCTTCATCGTTCAGTGCCACATTGGAACTGTCGGGCTTGGGCAGCATGAGGCGGGCTTCCTGCGGCGGTTGCTCCTGCGGTCGGCACAGCAGGTAGCCCTGGACCAGGTCCACACCCATTTCCGTCAGCACCGCCAACTCCTCGTGCAACTCAATGCCTTCGGCAATCACCTGGGCGCGCGACGCCTTGGCGATCTGCAGGATGGAGCCGACAAACTCGCGCTTGAGCGCATCCTGATGGATACCGTCGATAAAGTGCCGGTCAATCTTCACGTAATCCGGACGCAGCTCCGACCACAAGCGCAGGCTGGAATAACCGGCGCCCAGGTCATCCAGGGCAATCGAGAAGCCCATGTTGCGGTAGTGATGCAGGGCGGTTTGCAACAGGTCGATATCGTTGGTGGGGGTTTGTTCGGTGAGTTCGATCACCACCTGGCTCGGTGGAATGCCGTAGTCATGCAGCAGTTGCAGGGTGCGTCCCGGTTGGTGCGCGGTTTCCATCAGGGATTGAGGCGAGACGTTGAGGAACAGCTTGCCCGGTAGCTTCTGCTCGCTGAAGCGCCGGCACGCGCTTTCGCGGCAGGCGATCTCCAGTTCACTCAGGCGTCCGGCCTGGCTGGCCACGGAGAACAGGGCGACGGGGGAGTGCAGCGGGCTGTTGGACGGGCCGCGGCTGAGGGCTTCGTAGCCGAGAATGCGCCGTTCAGACAGGCAGATGATCGGTTGGAACAGGCTGTGCAAACTGCCTTGAGCCAAGATAGAGCCCAATGCATTCAGCTGTTCGGTCATGGTCATGGCGATCTCGATCGAAAAAAAAGGACCGCAGGCTTGAAACCTGCGGTCCTTCATTTCACGACAGAATGATGTCTATATGATGACACTCCAAGGAGCGATCACATTAAATCGCCATCATTTACTGCTTGGCCACCTGCTTGCTGATCTTCAGGTAGTCCAGCAGGATCCGGCCGGTCTCGGCCAGGTAGGCGTCGTCTTCCGGCTTGGTTTTTTCCGCTTCGGTCGGCAGCGCATCTTCGTCTTCTTTCTTCAGCTCCTTGAGTGGATCCTCACCCTTGGCCTTGCGGCGGATGTTTTCCAGTACGAGTTGCTTGTTTTCGATGTCGGCATGCTGCGCGCGACGGTCCACTTCGTTGAGGCTGACGGTTTTTTCTTCCATCAACTTCTTGGCCAGGGCCAGCTTGTCGCGGATGAACACGAACTCGGCATCCTTGGCGGAGCGGGTGTCGTGGTCAGCCTTCAACTGCGTCAGGAACGGCTTGAACGGATCCGACGCCGGCTTGATCGCCGGGCGGATGGTGTCCCACGGCATGGCTTCCGGCAGGGCGCTTTCGCCGATTTCCTTGGTGTCGATGATCGACGGGAAATCGATGTCCGGCAGTACGCCCTGGTGCTGGGTGCTCTGCCCGGAAACCCGGTAGAACTTGGCCAGCGTCAGTTTCAGCTCGCCATGGTTCAGCGGCTGGATGGTCTGCACGGTGCCTTTGCCGAAGGTCTGGCCGCCGATGATCAAGGCGCGGTGGTAGTCCTGCATGGCGCCGGCGAAAATCTCCGAGGCCGAGGCCGAGAGGCGGTTGACCAGCAAGGCCATCGGGCCTTTGTAGAAGGCGCCCGGGTTCTCGTCTTCCAGCACGTCGACACGGCCATCCGCGTTGCGTACCAACACGGTCGGGCCCTTGTCGATAAACAAGCTGGTCAGCTCGGTGGCTTCCTGCAGGGAGCCGCCGCCGTTGTTGCGCAGGTCGATGACCACGCCGTCGACTTTTTCCTTCTGCAGTTCGGTGAGGATTTTCTTCACGTCGCGGGTGGTGGATTTGTAGTCCGGATCGCCGGCACGGAAGGCCTTGAAGTCCAGGTAGAAGGCCGGGATCTCAATCACGCCCAGCTTGTAGTCCTTGCCATCCTGCTTGAGGTTGAGGATTTTCTTTTGCACAGCCTGGTCTTCGAGCTTCACCGCTTCACGGGTGATGGACACGATCTTGCTGGTCTGGTCGTTCGGTGCATTGGTGTGCGGAATCACTTCCAGGCGCACCACGCTGCCTTTCGGCCCACGGATCAGCTTGACCACTTCGTCCAGGCGCCAACCGACCACGTCGACCATCTCTTTGTCGCCCTGGGCCACGCCGATGATCTTGTCGGCCGGAGCGACCTGCTTGGTCTTGTCGGCCGGGCCTGCCGGTACCAGGCGCACGATCTTGACCTGATCATTGTCGCTTTGCAGGACGGCACCGATGCCTTCCAGCGATAGACTCATGTTGATATCAAAATTTTCCGCGTTATCTGGCGACAGATAATTGGTGTGCGGGTCGTAGGACATCGCGAAGGTGTTGATGTAGGCCTGGAAGATATCTTCGGCACGGGTCTGGTCCAGGCGCGCCAACTGATTCTTGTAGCGCTTGGTCAACAGCTCCTGGATGGCCTTGGGCTCTTTGCCGGCGATCTTCAGGCGCAGCACTTCGTCCTTGACGCGTTTGCGCCACAGGTCGTCAAGCGCGGCGGTGCTGGTCAGCCAAGGTGCGTCCTTGCGGTCCACCAGAAGGTTTTCCTTCTGGGTGAAGTCGAGCTTGTCGACGCCTTTGTCCAGCTCACCCAGGGCGAAGTCCAGACGCGCTTTGACGCGGTCCAGGTAACGCTTGTAGATGGTGAACGCGGGCTGCAGGTCGCCGCTCTTGAGGAAGTCGTCGAACTGGGTCTTCCACTTGTCGAACTCAGCGATATCGCTGGCCAGGAAGTAGCTGCGCGACGGGTCCAGCAGCTTGAGGTAGCTGTCGTAGATGATCACTGAGCGAGCGTCGTCCAGCGGCGGCTTGCTGTAGTGATGGCGCTTGAGCAACTCGACGACGTTAAGGCTGGCAATCACCTCATCGCGATCAGGTTGAAGATTGTCCCAGCTGTTGGCTGCGAACGTATTGGTCGACATCGACGCGAAGCCGAGACCAATGAATAGAGCGAGGGCGGTGCTGGGGAACAGATGCTTCATGCTGATTCGACGCGGGGGCAATTGATAACGCATATTAGGCCGTCTTTGAGGGAGCCGGTTCCATATGGTCCGGTCGCATAATGCAAAAAGCCCGGCGATACAGCTACGGGCTCAGTCCAGACTCACTATGGAGGCACTGTGAAAGCATTGCAAGGCGTTGACGGTCATGTGGAGTGGTTGGAAGAACCCGGTCCTACTTGCGATGTAGGGCAAGTTCGTATTCGTGTGGCGGCAGCGGGCCTCAATCGCGCCGATTTATTACAGCGGGCGGGGCTCTATCCGCCGCCGCCGGGTGCCAGCCACGTGCTGGGCCTGGAGTGTTCCGGGGTGATCAGCGAAGTGGGCGCCGGCTCGTCCTGGCAAGTCGGTGACCGGGTTTGCGCACTGCTCGCCGGTGGCGGCATGGCCGAGGAAGTGGTGGTGGATGCGCGCCACGTGCTGCCGGTTCCGGAAGGCCTGTCGCTGGTCGAAGCGGCGGCGCTGCCCGAGGTGTACAGCACGGCGTGGCTGAATCTGTTCCAGTTGGCGGGCCTCAAGCCCGGTGAAAAGGTACTGCTGCATGCCGGCGCCAGCGGCGTGGGCTCGGCGGCGATCCAGTTGTGCAAGGCGTTTGGCAGTCCGTGCTGGGTCAGCGTCGGCTCGGCAGAGCGCCTGACCTATTGCGAGGAGCTCGGTGCACAGGGCGGCGTGGTGCGTACCGACGGCATCGAGGGGTTGCGGGATTTCGGGCCGTTCGATGTGATCCTCGACCCGGTCGGTGGCAACTATGCGGCGCTGGACCTCAAGCTGCTGGCCCTCGATGGTCGTTGGGTGTTGATCGGCTTGATGGGCGGGCGTGACGCGCAACTGGACCTGGCCCAGGTACTGGGCAAGCGCATTCAGTTGCTGGGCTCGACCTTGCGCAGCCGCAGTGATCAGTTCAAGGCCGACCTGCTCAGCGACTTGAGCCAGCATGTATGGCCGCTGTTTGTTGAAGGGCGGCTGAGCCCGCAACTGGCCAGGACCTTTGCAATCAGGGATGCCGAAGCGGCGTTTGCCGAGCTTGCGACCAACGGGATTTCCGGAAAGCTGGTGTTGGTGATCGACGAAAGTTTGAGCTGAATGCGGTCAATGTGGGAGGGGCGGTGCGACGATAGCGCTGGGACAGTGAAGAATTCTTCATCTGACACACTGCCATCGGGGCAAGTCGAATCGTCGCACCGCCCCTCCCAGATGTTGATCTCGGTTCAATCAGATCCAGTGATGGATCGGCCAGCCGGCTTTTTCGGCATGCTCGCGCAGCACCGGGTCCGGATTGACCACTTGTGGATGCTCCACCTTCAGCAACAACGGCAAATCATTGCGCGAATCCGAATAGAAGTACGCGCCGTCCAGTGTTTCACCTTCCTGCGCCAGCCATTCCAGTAAACGCGTGATCTTGCCTTCACGGTAGGTCAATACACCCTGAGTATGGCCGCTGTACACGCCGTGCTTTACTTCAAGCTCAATCCCCAGCACCTCATCAATGCCGATCCGCGCCGCAATCGGCGTAACCAGGTGCGTGCCCGAGGCGGAGATCACCAGGATCCGGTCGCCATTCGCACGGTGGCGGGCGATGGTCTTGGTGGCGTCGCTGTAGATCAGCGGCTCGATCACATCCTCGACCCACGGCTCCACCAAGTGCTCGATTTCCTCCGGCGTGCGGCCGATCATCGGCTCCAGGCTGAAGTCCATGAAGTCTTCCATCTTCAGCTGGCCCTGGCTGTAGGCGGCCATCAATTCGTTGTTCCTGCGCATGAACGACTCAGGGTCGACCCAGCCCAGGCGGCCCATCTGCTCGCTCCACAGGGTGGCGCAGTCGCCATGGATCAGGGTGTCGTCCAGATCAAAAATTACCAATGCCATCCGTCACGCTCTCTCAATAATCGTCGCTGCTCAGGCTACTTCACACAGGGCGCTGGGGTCGATGGAAAGTGCCAGGCGTTGCCCATCCGGGTGCAAGTCGTCGGCCGAGCGGTTGAGCACGTCCACCACCAGTTCCACGCCGCGCGCTTCGATGCGGTAGCGAATCACGTTGCCCAGCAGGCTGTGGCTGCGAACCAAGGCGTCCAACTCGCCATTGCGGCTCAGCTCGATGGCTTCCGGGCGGATGGCGATACGGCTGTTGATCGGGCGTTGCAGCAATTGGGTGGCCTTGTCGGCATCCAGCAGATTGTAGTTGCCGATGAAACCGGCGGCGAATACGTCCACTGGCGCGGTGTAGAGGGTCTCGGCATCACCGCTCTGCACGATCTTGCCCTGGTTCATCAGGAAGATCCGGTCGGACATGGTCAGGGCTTCTTCCTGGTCATGGGTCACAAAGATCGTGGTCAGCCCCAGCTCGCGCTGGATCTGGCGGATCTGCTCGCGCAGGTGCTTGCGAATCCGCGCATCCAGTGCCGACAGCGGCTCATCCAGCAGCAACAGGCGCGGGCGCGTGACCAATGAGCGGGCGAGGGCCACGCGCTGGCACTGGCCGCCGGACATCTGGTGCGGGTAGCGACCGGCGAGGTCCTTGAGTTCTACCAGTTGCAGGACTTCCTGCACGCGCTTGTGGCTGTCGTCGGCGTTGACCTTCTGCATGCGCAGGCCGAAGGCGACGTTCTGTTCCACGGTCATGTTGGGGAACAGCGCATAGCTCTGGAACACCATGCCGATATGGCGTTTCTGCGGGCTCAGCGGGACGATGTCCTGGCCATCCAGCAGGATTTTGCCACTGTCCACCGAGGTCAGCCCGGCGATGCAGCGCAGCAGCGTGGACTTGCCGCAACCGGACGGGCCGAGCAGGGTGACGAACTCGCCCTTGGCGATTTCGCAGTTGATGTCACTGAACACCGGGGTGCCGGCGTAGCTTTTTTGCAGGTGTTGGACGCTGACGAAGCTCATTGGCTTTTGTCCTTGTTCAAGATATTGGCGGCCCAGGTCAGCACCAGCACAAAGAAGAAGTAGGAAATCACGACGGCACTGGTGAAGTGGCCGCTGCTGTTGCGCATGTTGTTCAGGTAGACCTGCAGGGTTTCGTAGCGCGTACCCACGAGGATATTGGCGAACACGAACTCACCGAACAGGAACGAGAACGACAGCAACAGTGCCACCATCAAGCCTTTGCGCAGGTTGGGCAGCACCACCAGGATCGCCGCCTGCCAGGTGCTGGCGCCAAGCAGTTGGGAGGCGTCCATCAGGTCGCGCAGGTTGATCGCCTGCAGGTTGTTGGTGATCGCCCGGTACATGAACGGCAGTGCCACGGTGAAGTAGCAGCCGATCAAAATCCACGGCGTGCCCACCATCGCAAAGGGACCTGAGCCATACAATTGCAGCAGGCCCACCGACGACACCACGGGCGGCACCGCGAAGGGCAGCAGGATCAGGATGTTCATCAGCGCGTCGAGTTTGGGGAAGTGGTAATGCACCACGAACAGCAGCGGCAAAATCAGCACCACCGACAGCACCAAGGCGCCCACGCACACCAGCAACGATTGCCCGAAGGCCATCAGGAAGCGCGGGTCGCTCCACAGCTGTACATACCATTTCACCGTGAAACCAGCGGGCAGGATCGTTGCCGACCAACTGCTGGCGATGGAATAGACGAAGGTGCCGATCAGCGGCAGCACCAGGATCGCAAACAACAGGCATACCACCACGCGGTGGTAGAGGGAGGCCGGGCCGGCTTCAGCGCGAGACATGGTAGCTCCTCTTGAGCAGCAGTTGATGGACCACGGTGACCACGGTCATCAGCGCCACCAGCACCACGGCCAAGGCACTGGCCAGGTTCGGGTCGAGGGACACGTCACCGGAGACCAGGCCCGCGATGCGGATCGGCAGCACGTTGAAGTTGCCGGTGGTCAGCGCATACACCGTGGCATAGGCCCCAAGGGCGTTGGCCAGTAGGATCACGAAGGTGCCGAGCAGGGCCGGGGTGAGCACCGGCAAGCCGATGTGTCGCCAGAACTGCCAACCGTTGGCACCCAGCAGCGACGCCGACTCACGCCAGTCCTCGCGCAGCGCATCGAAGGCCGGGTACAGCAGCAGTACACCGAGGGGAATCTGGAAATAGGTGTAGAGAATGATCAACCCGGTCTTCGAATACAGGTTGAAGTCCTGAATGATCCCCGCCTGCTTGAGCATGATCGTAATGCTGCCGTTGAAGCCCAACAGGATGATGAAGGCAAAGGCCAGGGGCACGCCGGCAAAGTTGCTGGTCATGTTGGCAAAGGCGGTAACGAAGTTGCGCAGCGGCGAATCCACCCGACGCAGGGAGTAACTGCCGAGGGTGGCGATGATGATGCCGAACACGCTGGAGTAGAAGCTGATCTCCAGGCTGAACTGGATGGCTTGCAGGTAGAACTTCGAGCTGAAGATGCGCGTGAAGTTTTCCACGCCCCAGCCAGCCTCTTCGGTTTGCAGGCTGTTGATCAGCACCCATACCAACGGGGCGATTTCGAACACGATAAAGAACAGTGCGAAAGGCACCAGGCACAGCAGCGCCAGCCATTTGCCTCGGATCATTTCAACAGCTCCCGGCATACAGGTTTGTCGTGGGGTACGCCCAGCAGCTCACAGACGGTGCCGCACAGCTCGGTCTGTTTCGGTGCGGCGCGGCTGTCCAGGCTGAACGCAGCCCCCAGCACAAACAGCGGCACTTCGCGTTCTTCGGGGAGCAGGCCGTTGTGGGAACGGTCGTTGTTCATGCCGTGGTCGGCGGTCACCAGCACCTGGTAGCCGGCGTCGAGCCAGGTGTGCAGGTAGTCGGCCAGGATGATGTCGGCCGAGCGTGCGCTGTTGCGGTACTGGGGGGTGTCGAGGCCGTGCTTGTGGCCGGCGTCGTCGATGTTCATCGGGTGCACCAGCAGGACGTTCGGCGCGTGCTTGAGGCGCAGGCTTTCGGCGTCGGCGAACAGGTGGGAATCCGGGTAGTGGTCATTCCAGTAGAAATGCCCGTGCTGGATCGCCAGCGCCGGGTCGTCGGTATGACGGTCGCGGGCGGCGAGAAAGGGCGTGCGGTTATACAACTCGCTGACCCAGTGATAAGCCGCCGCCGCGGTAGTGAGGCCGGCGTCGGTGGCGTAATGGAAGATGCTGCGCTGGTTGGACAGGCGCGAGACGTTGTTGTGCACGATGCCGCTATCGATCGGCGCTACACCGGTGAGAATGCATTCGTACAACGGGCGGGACAGGGCGGGCAGTTCACATTCCAGTTTGTACAGGGCTGCGCGTCCTGCGCCGACATAGGCCTGCAAGTGCCCCATGGCGTGCCGCGCAACCTCGAAGTTCAGGCCGTCGAGCACGACAAGGATGACATTGTGCTTCATGGGGGGAGGCGCTCCGCAACGATGGACTTGGCTCGATATTCCTGATGCATCTGGGTTCAAGTGTGGGAGGGGGGTTGCCCCCGATAGCGGTGTGTCAGTTTGAATATCTGTCACTGATCCACCGCCATCGGGGGCAAGCCCCCTCCCACATTGGATCTCCAGTGGAGTCCAATGTGGGGTGGCAGGCTTACTTCATCTCTACGATGACTTGCTCGTTCCACAGCTGAGGCAGCTTCTTGGACGTGGCTTCCCAGGCATCGGCATCCTTGATCGGCTGCGGGTTGGCCTTGGTGTACTGCTCGCCCGGGATCAGGTTCTTGGCGATCTCGGTCGGCAGTTTCAGGTCGGTTTCAGCACGGATCGGACGCGCATTGCCTTTGGCCAGGTTGAGTTGGCCGGCGTCGCTGAAAATGTACTCGCGGGTCAGCTTGGCGGCGTTCGGGTGCTTGGCGTATTTGTTGATGAGGGTGGTGTAGCCGGATTTCACCGAGCCATCCGATGGGATCAGCACCACGTAGTCATCCGGGTTGGCCATCTTGGCCTTGTAGCTCAGGCCGTTGAAGTCCCAGACCACGCCCACTTCGACTTCACCTTTTTCCAGGGTGGCGATGGTCGGGTTGGACAGTGAGAGGCGGCCTTGCTGGGCGATCTTGGTGAAGAATTGCAGGCCGGGGGCGATGTTCTTTTCGTCGCCTTTATTGGCAATGGCGGCTGCCAGTACGCCGTTGGCCGCTTGCGCCGCAGTGCTTACGTCACCGATGGAGACCTTGTATTTGCCGTTTTGCAGGTCAGCCCAACGGGTGGGCACTTCAGAGCCGTGCAGCAGCTTCTTGTTGACGATAAACGCGATGGTGCCGGTGTAGGCCAGGGCCCAGTGACCGTCCTTGTCTTTCGCCCAATCCGGGACCTGGGCCCAGGTGGACGGTTTGTACGGCTGGGTCACGTCCTGCTTCACCGCAATCGGCCCGAACGCCGCGCCCACGTCGCCGATGTCGGCGCTGGCGTTGTCTTTCTCAGCCTTGAACTTGGCGATTTCCTGGGCCGAGCTCATGTCCGTGTCGATGTGCTTGAGGCCGTAGGTCTTGGCCAGGTCTTCCCAGGTGCCTTTCCAGTTGGCCCAGTCATCGGGCATGCCGACGCTGTTGACAGCGCCTTCTGCCTTGGCGGCAGCTTCCAGGGTTTTTAGATCGGTATCAGCGGCCATGGCGGCGGTGCACATGGCAATGGTCGAGCCTAACAGTGATGCCAGGAAAAGCTGTTTCATCCGAAGCTCCTTTGGGCGTTTTCAACGCGGCGGTTGTTTCTGCGGTGTTGTTGGTCTAGGTCAGAGCAATACCTGAGCCAATCTAGGCTCGATGGATGACAGTTTCATGTCGATGTCGTTTTTAAAATGCTGATGTCGCTTGTCGCAGAGTCAGCGTAGACCATGCTCAAGTGCCCGTGGGGAAGGGACTTGGCCGACGTATTGCAGGGTGTGCTGCGACGGCTGCACACGGACTGTCATCTGTCGGTCATCTGTACTACCTAGGCTGGCACTCAACCGTGCAAGCCCATTTACGGAGCGGTTTGTGCACCTTGTCGGTGCTGGTCTAGTCCAGATAGGTAACGTTGATGCGTGATGAGGCAATCAAGGCGGTGACATCCATCGGCCTGGCGCTGCAAGAGCAGATCGACCACGGCCTGTTGCCGCCTGCCAGCAAACTGCCGGCCGAGCGCAAGCTCAGCGAGTTGTTCGGTACCACCCGGATTACCGTGCGGGAAGCCTTGTTACAACTGGAAGCGCAGGGTCAGATTTATCGCGAGGAGCGACGCGGCTGGTTTGTCTCGCCGCCACGGTTGGCCTACAACCTGATGCAACGCAGCCACTTTCACGCGATGGTCAGCGACCAGGGGCGGGTGGCGTCCACCGAGGTCATCTCCGCGCGGCTGCAACCGGCGTCGGCGGCGGTGTGCGCCTGGTTGCAGCTGCCGGCACTGTCGAGCGTGATCCAGATCTGCCGGGGTCGGCGCATCGATGGACGCCTGGTGTTGTATGTGGAGCACTACCTGAACCCGCAGTATTTCCCGGGGATCCTGGCGTGTGATTTGAATCAGTCGATGACCGAGCTGTACGCACGCAAGTACGACCTGCACTACGGGCGGGTGCGTTTCGAGATCGTGCCGACGTCACTGCCGGTGGAGGCTGCTGCGGCGTTGCGCGTATCGGTGGGCAGCCCGGGCTTGCGTATCGCCCGGGTCAATTATGACCAGCACCAGCGGTTGATCGACTGCGACCTGGAGTTCTGGCGGCATGATGCGATTCATGTCGGTGTGGATGTCATGGGGTCAGCGCCTTGATCACCTGGTCCACATTGGTCTCCAGCTCCGCCACCGGTTCCGCACCGTCCACGTTCAGCACCAGCAGCCTGGCGCCACTTGCCGTTACCGCTGCCGTCACCGCCTCACTCGGCTGGCGATGATGCAGCACCACCGCCACATCGTTGTCCTTCAGCTCGGCCGTGAGTTTCTGTAGCGCCTCGGGCGTCCAGTCGGCATCCGGCCGTGCATCGGTGCTGAGCGCTTCGAGGTTCAAACTGCTGATCAGATAAGCAAAGTGATCGCTCAGGCTGACCACACTCAGGTTATCCGCCTTGGCCAGGCGCGCTTCGCTGTCGGCGGTGAGTTTGAGCAGGCGCTGCTTGAGGGCGGCGAGGTTGGCGTCGATCTTCGGCTTGGCGCCCGGGGCCAGGCGGCTCAGGTCGGCAGCCAGTACATCGGCCATGCGTCCCATATTGTTGCTCGACTGCCATGGCTGGCTGTTCAGGCCATCGGCAACGCCAGGCTGTACGGCGATGCCAGGCAAGCCACCATCCACCGGGCGGGCGGCGTCGACTTCGACGATACGGATATTGCTACGCCGCGCCACCGGGTACAGCGGGTCATCGGCCCACAATGAGCGCAGGCCGATGGCGGCGTCGGCGTCCAGCGCCAATTTGCTCAGGGCCGGCGCGCCACGGCCGGTGAAGTAGGACACCTGGCGTGAACCTGGCAAGTTGGCCGGCGCGGCGCGCTCAAGCTGTACGTTGGTGCCTTTGAGCAGCACCTCGGCCAGGCCGTAGGTAATCGGCAGCGAAGCGAGGATCTTCACCTGTTTTACCGAAGTGGCCTTGCTCAGTGCGACGTGGCCCAATCCCTGATGGATCTTGAGAGGTTTGGGCTCTACCCCGTCGACCGCCAGGGCCGAAGTGCTGATGAAACACGTGATGGCCAGAGCCAATGGACGAAGTACAGGGCGCATTATCCAAGATTCCCTTTGAGGCTGGGCACTGTGCCGCGCGCGATGGCGGCCAGGGCGAAGGCGATACCGGCGACCAGGATGATGGCGGCGCCGGACGGCACGGGCAGGTCGAAGATGATCGGCAGCAGGATCCCGCACAGGGTGCTGACTGTGGCAATCGCCACCGAGATCCAGAAGAAGCCCTTCAGCGACTGGCTCAACAGCCGCGCCGCAGCCGCCGGAATCACCAGCAGCGCTCCCACCAGGATCGCACCGATGACCTTGACCGCCGCGACGGTGATCAGCGTCACCAGGATCACGAACAGGTAGTCCAGGGTTTTCACGGCGACGCCGCGCACAGCGGCCAACTGCGGATTGAAGCTGGCCAGCATGATGCGGTTGTACAGCGGCAGCGCCAGGGCCATCACCAGCGCACCGACAACCGCCAGCACCAGCAGATCGTTGCCGTTGACTGTCAACACCGAGCCAAACAGCACGTTCTCGAGGATATGCACGTTGATCTTGCCGGCCAGGATCAGCAACAGGCTCGCCCCCAGCGCCAGGGACACCGACAGGAACACCCCGATCAAGGTGTCCGGCGCCAGGCCCGTGCGGTTGCGCAGGTAGTTGAGCAGGATGCCGAACAGCAGGCAGTAGCCGAACAGTGCGCCATACGGCCCGGTGTAGGGTTCACCCAGCAGGATCCCGACTGCCACGCCGGTCAACGCGGCATGGCCAACCGCTTCGGAGAAAAATGCGAAGCGCTTGACCACCACCAGCGTGCCCAGGCCGCCCAGCACCGGGCCGATCAGCAGACCGGCGAGCAGGGCGTTGACCACAAAACCGTAGGCCAGCGCCTCCGGCAGGTAGCCGGCAGAGGCCCAGCCCTGGACCATCAAGCGAAAGGCTTCATAACTCATTGCGCCGGGCTCCGAGGGTGGGTGGAGAACAGGGTCAGCAGGCGATCCGGGGTCAGCGCCTCCTTGGGCGTGGCATCGAACAGCACGCGGCGGTTCAGGCCGGTGACGCGGTCGGCCAGGCGGCCCACGGCTTCCAGGTCATGCTCGATCCACAGCACGGTGATCCCGGCCAGGTGCCAGTCATTAAGCAGGCGCTCGAACACCTGGATACCGGCTTCGTCGAGGGCCGACATCGGCTCATCCAGCACCAGCAGGTGCGGCGCCGGGATCAGCCCCTGGGCCAGCAGCACACGCTGGCGTTCACCGCCGGACAGCGCGCCCATGCGCCGCTTGCGTTTGTCCTGCATGCCGACGCGCTCCAGTGCATCCCCGATCGCGCCGGCGTAGTGCCTGGACAGGCCCAGGAACGCCGGGCGCCGTTGGCACATGGCAGCCATGAAATCATCCACGGTCATCGGCAAGCCCCGGTCAAACTCCAGGGCCTGGGGTACATAACCGATGGTGCCGGGTGCGGCCGGCCAATGCAGGCTCAGCCGACCCTGATTGGGTGTTTGCCCGAGCAGGGTCTTGATCAGCGAGCTTTTACCGCCGCCGTTGGGGCCGACCAGCGCATGGATGCTGCCCGGCTGTACCTGGAAACTCACCGCATCGAGGATCGCGGTGCGACCCAGGGTCAACGACACCTTGTCGAACTCGAGCGTCGGGCCGACGCTGACCGCCTTCAGCTGTTCCGCCGCCGTCATGCTCCGGACTCCTGAATTGCCCGGACCACCGTGTTGAGGTTACCGGTCATTTCCACTTCGTACTTCTCGGCGCTGTATTCGCCGTAGGAAATATGCGACAGCGGGTACAGCTTGACCCCGGATTCACGCTGGATGGTGTCGACGTAGGTGGACGGGAAGTCCATCTCCGAGAAGATCACCTTCACGTCCAGGGCGCGCAGTTCGTCGATGGTTTTCTTCAACTGGCTGGGGCTTGGCTCGATGCCGTGGGCCGGTTCGACCACGGCGGTGACTTCCAGGCCGAACTCGCGCAGCAGATAGTCGTAGGCCGCATGCACGGTGGCCACGCGCAGGTCCGGGTTGGGTGCGCTGGTCAATTTGGCCAGGGCATCGGCACGCATCTGGCGCAGGCGCTTGCCGTAGGCGCGGGCGTTCTGGGTGTAGGTCTTGGCGTTGTCCGGGTCGAGCTTGCCCAGTTCGCGGGCAATGTTGTTGACCTGGGCAATCGATGCGCTGATCGACAGGAAGGTATGCGGGTTGACCACCTTGCCCGCACCGCGTGCGGCGTTACCGGTGGCGGCCAGCAATGGCACATTGGCGTTGGCTTCGATCACCGGGATGTCCGGGCGCTCGCTGGTAGCGATCATGCGGTCGGCGAAATCATCGTGGCCGACGCCGTTGAGCACGATCACGTCCAGGGTGCCGATGCGCTTGATGTCTTCGGCGCGTGGCTCGTAGGCATGCGGGTTGAAACCGGCCGGAATCAGCGGCACCACCTCGGCCTTGTCGCCGACGACATTGGCCACGTAGCTGTAATAAGGGTGCAGGGTGATGCCGATACGCAGGCGCTTGGTTGCCTCGGCATTGGCCAGGGGAGCGAGCATCAGGCTGAACAGGCCAACCAGCAACAGGCGCAACAGGGGCGATGAAATAGACATGGGCAATCGGTCTTCTCGTTCAGTGACGGTGCTGGCGGGTGACGCCGGCATCGAATTGCGCGACCACCTGCCGCCAGCCGGCTGCGATCAGCGCCTGGTCGGAGAGGTCGGAGGGAGCGGCGAGGTTGGCCTGGCGATTGAGCCAGATGTCCGGCTCGGCACCGTGCACGCGCATCAGTAATGAACCGCTGGTCGCTGGCGCCTGGCTCAAGCCCAGGTAGGCCGAGGGTTCCAACAGTTGCCAGCGGTGATCGCCGCGGCTGACCGAACTGGCGTCCTGGGCAAACGGCGCAAAGCCTTCTTCGGCCAGTTGCGCCGGGCTGGGCAGCGCGCTTTGTTCCTGCTGCAACAGCTGGATTTCATCCAGGGTCACCCGCAGGTCAGCGTAAATGCCTTGCTCGGCGGCGCTCAGGTCGCGGCGCGCGTCCAATTGGTGGCTGGGCACCGCCGCGACTTCCTGGGATTCACCGTGCAGCGCTATTACCGAGCCGGCCACCGCGAGGATGATCAGGCACAACAGCAGCACGTAGAGGGTTTCGTGACCGGCACCGGCCGGGCGTACAACCTGTGTGGTACTCATTGCGGCTGGATATCCGCTTGGTCGATTTCCACCACGTGGCCGGGACCGGCATCAAACAGCACGTAGAACTCGGCGGACGGTTTCTTGAAGGTCAGGGTCGAGTCCTGGCCGAGCTTGCCGGGCACCAGGATGGTTTCGTCGTAGCCGATCACGTCCAGGGTCACGCCGGGTGCACCGCTGCCGTCGGAGAAGCCGCCCTTGCACTGGATCTGCTCACCGGGGATTTCCTTGCACTCGCACATCGGGTTGTGGGCGAGGGCGACGGTACTGAACCCCGCACCCATCAACAGGACGCCGCAGGCGCGGGTCAGTCGCATCAAAGTCATGGTTTAACTCCTTGCTTGTTCAGCCAGGCAATCGTGGCAGGCGAAGCCTGGCTCAACGGGATGGAACCCTGGTGCATGCTGCCGTCCCAGCCTTCCATGGTCACCCACAGTTCGGCGTCGACGGGCGTGCGTTCCGGGATCGGCAGGCCGGCGCCCATGCGGTAGGGCGTACCGAAGAAGATCACCCCGGCAGCGCGCAGGCTGCGCGGCTTGCCGATGCGCAGGTAGGTGGCCTTGACCTGGTTGGCACAGCTGTCGCACAGGGCGGCGTTGAAGAATTTCATCGGGCCGGCCGGGTCGGGGCGCGGGCCTTCATTGCGAAACTCGGCAAGCTTCAGGCTCCAGGGTCCGACCTGTACGTCGCCGGCCACCCGTTCGCCGATGCCGGTGTCGCCGCGAAACAGCGCTGCATCCGCGAAGTACTTGGGCATGAAGCCCAGCGGCACCAGCAACAGCAGCACATTGAGATGGAAACGCCATTTCAGCCAGAGCGCCCGCAGAGGCGATGGTTTTACCGCAGCGACCTTGCTCATGAGTTGGCCTCCGAGGTTTGCGCCTGCCGGGCGGGGAGGGAAACCGGTTTGTGCTGTGCCTTGACTTCACGCTTGAAGGCATTGAGGGTGGCCAGGGCGGTGCGCTTGGTCCAGATCAGCAGGCCGCTCAACACCATCATGCTCATGATCAGGCCGAAGAAGGCCCAGATCAGCTTGATCCAGATGCCGCCGAAGTCGCCGGTGTGTAGGGGGCGCATGGATTCGGTGACGAACTCCAGCTTCGAACGGTCGGACAGCAGGTGCGCCGCAGCCACTTCACCGTCATAGGGGTTGATCTGCGCGGTCTGGAACATCAACGGGTACCAGCCCCGCCCGCCGATCTGCAGGTGACTGTAGGCATTGAGCGGCAGGCTGATGAAGCTTGCCTCCAGGCCAGGGATGCGCTGGGTGGCGATCTTGATCGCCTCGTCCACCGGAATCATGGGGGCCGGCACGCCGGGCGCCGACATCGGCACCTTCTCCCGGGCAATCACCGGGATGACCGGTTCGGTGGAAATCGAAATCTGGTTGTCGCCCAAAATCGCCCGGATCAGGAACCAGATGCCGGTAACGGAGATGACTGCTATGAACCAGATCGACCAGATACCGCTCAAGCGGTGGAAGTCCCCCCAGAAAATCCGCGCGCCGTGGCGGATCCGCAGAGTCGGGCGCAGGAAGCCTTTCCAGAACCGTTTGTACACCACCAGCCCGGTGACCAGCGACGCCAGCAGCGGGATGCCGAGTGCCGACACCAGGTACCAGCCCCAGCTGTAGCCATTGGTGAACGGCACCAGCCACCAGCCATGCAGGGCGCGGGTGAACTGCTGGAAGTTGAAGGAGGGGCTGATGCCCTGGATCGCCCCGGTGTACGGGTTGACGTAGACCTCCACCGAGCGTCCGTCGGGGTAGCTGAGGTCGACGCTCAATGCAAAATGCGATTCGTCGGGCCGGCTGATCGACTGCACATATACCTGGGGTTCATCGCGCTTGATGGCGGCGATCACCTGGTCATAGCTCAGCGGTTCGGCATCGTCCGAGGGCTTGCTCGCACGGATATCCGGGTTGGCCAGCCAGACGATCTCCTGGCTGACCACCGCCAGGGTGCCGGTGACGCAGACGATCAGTACAAAGAACCAGATAGGCAATGCCAGCCAGCTATGTACGAGAAACCAGAGTTTGGAGCGTGACTTCTTCGACATGTGAATGAGGGTCTTGATCGGAGGAGGGCAATGGAGGCCCGGAAAAGGCCAGTCGTAGCTTTTGCTGACGCGACGGGCTGTATCTAAGTTAAGACGGATGAGAATGAGAAATCCCTAAGGCGGATATGAAAGAAAATGTTTCAGGTTCACATTCGGGGCGTTTTATTGCCTTGATCGAACACGAAACATGTTCCAAGCCATCACCCAGGCGCCATTGATGGGGCGAGGCGGCTGCGTAGGATGGGCGCATACCGTTGAGCGCCGACAAAAGTGAGCCCAGAAAAATGACTGCCCGAACCCTCTACGACAAACACATCGATTCCCACACGGTGTGCCCCCTGGATGACCAGGGCCATGTGCTGCTTTATATCGACCGCCAGGTGATCAACGAATACACCAGCCCCCAGGCCTTCAGCGGCTTGCGCGAGGCCGGGCGCAACGTGTGGCGCCCAGGCACGGCGCTGGCCGTGGTCGACCATGTGAACCCCACCACGCCCAAGCGCGTCGCGGCGATGCCCGATGCAGGCGGGGCGCGGCAGGTGTCCTACCTGGCGGAGAACTGCCGGGACTTCGGCATCGAGCTGCTGGACATCCTCGACAAGCGCCAGGGCATCGAACACGTAATCGCCCCGGAGCAGGGCTTTATCCTGCCAGGCATGGTGATCGCCGCCGGTGACAGCCACACCACCACCTACGGCGCCCTCGGTGCCTTCGGTTTCGGCATCGGCACCTCGGAGATCGAACACCTGCTGGCCTCTCAGACGCTGGTCTACAAGCGCCTGAAGACCCTGCGGGTCACGGTTGAGGGCGACCTGGCACCCGGCCTGACGTCCAAGGATGTGATCATGGCGCTGATCGGCAAGATCGGCGCTTCCGGTGCCACGGGCTATGCCATTGAGTTTCGTGGTTCCACCATCGATGCGCTGAGCGTCGAGGCGCGCATGACCATCTGCAACATGGCGGTGGAAGCGGGCGCGCGCGGCGCGTTCATGGCGCCGGACGAAAAAGTCTTCGCCTACCTCAAGGGCAAGCCGCGTGCGCCGAAAGGCGAGCTGTGGGACCAGGCGCTGGTGGGCTGGCGCCAACTGCACTCGGATGCCGATGCGGTGTTCGACCAGGAAGTGCACCTCGATGCCAGCACCCTGGAACCCATGGTCACCTGGGGCACCAGCCCTGACCAGGCCGCGCCCATCGGCGCCCGCGTGCCCGACCCGCAGGACGTCAGCGACCCGATCCTGCGCCAGGACATGCGCCGCGCCCTCAACTACATGGGCCTGGAAGCCGGTATGCCGTTGAGCGAGATCGTCATCAGCCATGCGTTCATCGGCTCCTGCACCAACGCCCGCATCGAAGACCTGCGCGACGCCGCCAGCGTGGTGCGTGGCAAGCGCGTCGCTGAACACGTGCGGGCGATGATCGTGCCGGGCTCCACCGAAGTGCGCGACCAGGCCGAAGCCGAAGGCCTTGCAGCGATTTTTATCGACGCCGGCTTTGAATGGCGTCAGTCGGGTTGCTCGATGTGCCTGGCGATGAACGACGATGTGCTCGCCCCCGGCGACCGCTGTGCGTCCAGCACCAACCGCAACTTCGAAGGCCGCCAGGGCGCGGGCGCACGCACCCACCTGATGAGCCCGGCGATGGTCGCCGCCGCTGCCATTACCGGCCACCTTACTGATATCCGCCACTTTGGAGCGCGCCCATGAGCCTGCAACCCTTCACCCTGGTCATCGGCAAGGCCGCGCCGATGCTGGCGGCCAACATCGATACCGATGTGATCATGCCCAAACAGTTTCTCAAGGGTATTGACCGCAGCGGCCTGGACCGCGGGCTGTTCTTCGACCTGCGCTTCTTGCCGTCCGGCGAGCCCAACCCCGAGTTCGTGCTGAACCTGCCGGCCTGGCAGGGCGCATGTTTCATGGTGGTCGGGCCGAACTTCGGCTGCGGTTCCAGCCGGGAACACGCGGTATGGGGCTTGAAGCAGATGGGCATCCGCGCGCTGATCGGCAGCAGCTTCGCGGGGATTTTCTATGACAATTGCCAGCGCAACGGGGTGTTGTTGATCACCTTGGATGAGGCGGTGTTGCAGCGGCTGGGCAAGACCGTCAGCCAGGCGGACCAGGCGCAGATCAGTGTCGACCTTGAAGCCCAGCAGATCCATTTGGCGGATGGCCAGGTGATCCCGTTCCAGATCGATACACTGCGCAAGACTGCGTTGTTGCGGGGCCTGGATGCCATCGGCAGCACCTTGCAGCGCAGTGAGGAGATCAAGGCCTTCGAACGCCGGCACCTGCAAGCCAACCCCTGGCTGAGCTAGATCGACAATCCCTTGAAATGCTCCTGCAAAAACTCCACGCAGGCCCGCAGCTTCCCGGAATACGCCAACCGTGTCGGGTACACCGCCCACACGTTGGCGCTCTGGGTATAACCGTGCAGTAGCTGCACGAGCTTGCCTTGCTCCAACAGCGGCTTCACATCCCACATCGAGCGCAGCAGCACCCCGCGCCCATCCAACGCCCACTGCAACACAATTTCGCCATTGTTCGACGACAGCGGCCCGCGTACGCGCACGCTTTCCTGGGTGCCGTCGCGCTCCAGGTTCCAGATGCCGAACGCGTTATCGCGCTCCTTGAGTATCAGGCAGTCGTGCTGCTCCAGGTCACTCAACTGTTGCGGTGTGCCGCGCCGCTCCAGGTAAGCCGGGGCGGCGCACAGCACGCGCCGGTTGCTCACCAGCCGACGGCCGATGTGCTGGCCGGGGATGTCGTCGCCCACGCGGATCTCCAGGTCGAAGCCTTCGCTGACGATATCCACCACGCGGTCGAACAGGTCCAGGCGGATTTCCAGGTCCGGGTACTGCTCAGCCAGCAACGATACGGCGGGGGCCACATGGTTGCGACCGAAACCGAAGCTGCTGCACAGATGCAGGTGGCCACGCGGGCGGTCATGGGCGTCGGAGAGTTCATCGGACAGTTGCTGGAAATCTTCGAGGATGCGCACCGCCCAGCGCTGCACCCGTTCACCGTCTTCGGTCAGGGCAATGCGCCGGCTGGTGCGGTGCAACAGGCGGGTGGCCAAGGTGGTTTCGAGAATCTGGATGCGCTTGCTGACATACGCTGGCGACAAGCCCAGCTCATCGGCCGCCGCAGCGAAACCGGCCTTGCGGATCACGGTCAGGAACACCCGCAGGTCTTCGGGTAGGGGCACGGTATCTTTCTTGTTAGTCATCACAAACGGGGCTGGCGGCATGAGCCGCCAGAATAGCACCGGTTGGGCAGACCTTCCGGCAGGCCCGGTTGCTTGCCGGTGGTGAGCGCGATAGCAGCGAAGGCGCCGATCGGTGCCCTCCCGGCAGATAATGCCGAGGATGCGGAAGAACCGGGGTTACAGCGCTGCTCAGCGAAGGAAGGTCAGGACTTCGCCCAGCAGCAACTCAGGGGCTTCTTCGGCGATGTAATGGCCGGCCGGCAGGGCCTTGCCACGCACGTCGGTGGCGACTTTCTGCCATTCCTTGAGCGGCTCGAAGCAGCGCCCGACAGTGCCTTCGGCGCCCCACATCACCAGTAACGGCAGGTTCAGGTGATGGCCGGCGTCGATGTCCGCCTGGTCGTGCTCAAGGTCGATACCGGCGGCAGCACGGTAGTCCTCGCAGATGCCCGTGGCGGCGCCCGGCAATTTCAGGCAACGCAGGTATTCGGCGAAGGCTTCCTGAGTGAACGGCTTGAGCCCGGCGCTGCGACTGCCCATCACGCTACGCAGGTACAGCTCCGGGTTGCCCTCGATCAAGGCTTCCGGCAAGGGCGCCGGACGGATCAGGAAGAACCAGTGCCAGTAGGCGCGGGCGAAGGCTTCGTTGGTCTGCGCGTACATCGACAGGGTCGGAGCAATGTCCAGCAGCACCATGCGTTGCACGGCCGCCGGGTGGTCCAGGGCCAGGCGGTGGGCCACGCGGGCACCACGGTCGTGGGCCAGCACCGAGAACCTGTCGAAGCCCAGCGCCTGCATCAGTTCGACGTTGTCCCGGGCCATTTCCCGTTTCGAATAATGGGTGTGATGGTCATTGGCCGGCAGCTTGCTGCTGTCGCCATAGCCGCGCAGGTCGGCGGCCACCACGGTGAAGTGTTCAGCCAGTTGCTCGGCGACTTTGTGCCAGATGACGTGGGTTTGCGGATGCCCGTGCAACAGGAGCAGACCGGGACCTGTACCACCTTTGCGGTAGCTGATGTCCACGCCGTTGACGTGGCACTGGTCTTTCTGGAATCCGGCGAACATGGAATGACTCCTTGTGATGAATGCTTGCATCGTGGAATCACGCGGCATTCGGGGCAAGGGCAAAAACGTGGAGGGGGTGTTCATGAAGTGTGATGCAGGAGCGGGCTTGCTCGCTCCTGCAAAGGGTCAGCCTTGTTTGAACAGGGCCTCGGCACGTTCGCGGATCTGTGCTTCGGTCAGGTCCTCCTTGTGGGTCGCCAGGAACCACAGATGACCGAACGGATCCTTCACACTGGCGGAGCGGTCGCCATAGAACTGGTCCTTGGGCTCGGACACGACGCTGGCGCCAGCCGCAACGGCTTGCTTGAACTGCGCGTCGACATCGCTCACATACAGATGCAAGCCGACACTGGTGTGTTCGGCCGGGTTGCGCAGGGCCATTTCGTCGCAGGGCGTGCCCAGCATGATGGCCGAATCGCCGATGCGCAGCTCGGCATGGCCGACTTTGCCATCCGGCATGTCCAGACGCATGACCTGGGTGGCGCCGAAGGCTTTTTTGTAGAACTCGATGGCTTCACTGGCTTTGTCGATGCCCATATAAGGCGTGATGCTGGCGTAGCCCTCCGGAATAGGTTCAACGCTCATATCGCTCTCCTTGATTGTGGTTGTAGAGAAACGGCCTCTTCACTATAGGCCACGTTCCGTGTGGCCTGTGGGCAGTCGACGAAGTGTTGGGGCCGCAGGTCATGCAGGGGGTGTCGGTTCCAGCAACTGTGCCCCCGGCCCGCGCTCACCAAGCTGGTCATCCTGATTGCGCAATGGACACGCCTCCATCGACAAACATCCGCAGCCAATACAGCCATTGAGCTTGTCGCGCAGCAGCGTCAGCTTGTTGATGCGCTCATCCAGGTCTTGCCGCCACAGCGCCGACAAACGCTCCCAATCCTGGGCGTTGGGCGTGCGCCCCTCCGGCAATGTCTGCAAGGCTTCGCCAATCGTTGCCAGCGGAATGCCCAGGCGCTGGGCGATCTTGATCACCACCACGCGCCGCAGTACATCCCGGGGGTAACGCCGTTGATTACCGGCGTTGCGATTGCTCTTGATCAGCCCCTTGGTTTCGTAGAAGTGCAGCGCCGTGACCGCCACACCACTGCGGGCGGCCAGTTGGCCGACAGTGAGTTCCTTGTTGAGCATGAAAAACTCCAGATAAGCGCTTGACCTTGACTTAACTAGAGGTTTTACCCTGCATGGCATCGAATCGCAAGATTCTGCCTACAGAGGAAGGGGAGTGTTCATGCAGGTATCAGAGAAGAATCGCAGCTTCACTCAATTGATCGAGTTTCAGATCGAACCCCGGCAACAATCTGCCCTGGTGGCCGCCCTGACCCTTCAGAGCGAACGCCTGGCCCAGGGCCATGGCGGCTTTATCAATGCGAGTGTGCTGGTCAGCGATGACGGACGGCGGGTGCTCAATTACCTGCAATGGCACTCGCGTGAAGACGGCGAGGCGGCCTTCCAGTGTTTTGAGCATGGCGAGGAAGATTTCTGGACATTGATTCGCGCCCACCAGGCCACGGCCGTGACCTTTGGTTCGTTCCAGGTGCTGCGCAGTTTCGAGCGCAGCCACGACAACGCGTTGCACTGCCGCCTAAATGGATAGGTGCAGCATGCGCTCGCCTTGCACGTTTTCTCCGGGCCGGCGCTTGTTCACCGCCAGCTCGCCGATCTTGATCAGGCGCGTACGTGTGACGTTGCGGCTCAGGCCGAGCAGGTTGGCGGTGTGGACCTGGTTGTAATGGCTGAAACGGTAGGCGGCCCGTAGCAGGGCATCTTCGACCTTTTCATGCAGGGCGCCGGCCTGTTCCTCGAACAGTTTCTGGAAGGCCCGCGCAAGCAATGCTTCAGCGCTGTTGTCGCTGCCGTGCTGGCTGTCGTCCTGGCGCTCGATGCGCATGTTAGACAGGCGCAGGTCGTCGCGCTCGATCACGCCGTTCCGGCAGATCAGCAGGGTGTGGTGGATTACGTTTTCCAACTCGCGGATGTTGCCCGGCCAACTGTAGCTTTTAAGCTTGTGCTCGGCCTCGCGGCTGATGGTGATGGGGCCATACCCCAGGCGCTGGCTGTAGGCTTCGATAAAGTGTCGGGTCAGCGGCAGGATATCGCCGGGGCGCTCGCGCAGCGGGCTGAGCTCCAGGCTGACCACGTCGAGGCGGTAATAGAGGTCTTCGCGGAAATGCCCGGCGTTGATGGCTTTTTCCAACTGCACGTTGGTTGCGGCCAAGACGCGCACATCAATCGGAATGCTCTTGCGCGAACCCAGGCGTACGACTTCTCGTTCCTGCAGGACCCGCAGCAGTTTGACCTGGATCGCCATCGGCAAATCGCCGATCTCATCGAGAAACAACGTGCCGCCGTCGGCCTCCTCGAACCAGCCGGCCTTGGCGCTGAGGGCGCCGGTGAAGGCGCCTTTTTCATGGCCGAACAGTTCGGCCTCCACCAGGGACTCGGAGAACGCCCCGCAGTTGACCGCCACGAACGGCCGGTTGCGCCGTGCGCTGAGGTTGTGGATGTGGCGTGCCACCAGCTCTTTACCGGTGCCGGTCTCGCCGATGATCAGCACGCTGGCTTCGCTGGGCGCCACTTGCTGGATGTGGTCGAGCAACGCCTGGGATTTGGGGTCTTCGAAGACCTGGGCCGTGGCGCGGATCGAGGTCGCGAGGGCGGGCGAGGGCGGTAGGGTCAACAGCTGCATGGGCACCTCTCTTAGGAATAGAACGTTGGAATCGGCAGGGAGTGGTTCAGCGCCCAGTCACCCAGTTCGTGGAGTTTGTAGTCCACCGGGTCGTGCAGGGTCTGGGTGCGCAGGTTGCGCCAGTGACGGTCCAGGCGCAGCGACGCGTGGGTGGAGCGCGCACCGGTGACTTCGAACAGGCGGCTGCACAGCTCCAGGCCCTGCTGGGTGGCGGCGACCTTGGCGGTGGCGATGGCAATGGCCAACTGGCCGCGTTCGGTTTCGCTGAGGTTCGGGCCTTTGGCCCAGGCTTGGTCGAGCAGGTCGGCAGCGCGCTCCACCAGCAGGCGCACGCCTTCCAGTGCGACCCAGAATTCGCCGTAGTGATGCAGTACGTAAGGGTCCCTGCGCACATCTTCGGCCGAGGATTTATGCCAGGCGCGGGTTTCGGTGAGGGTGTAATTGCGCGCTTCCTCGAAGGCGCCTTCGGCAATGCCGAGAAACATGTGGGTGAACGTCAGTTGGGCGATCAACGGGCGCAGGCAGGCGAAGGGTGTGCTCAGCGGTCCCGGATCGAGCAGCAGCTCGGATTCTTCGACGCGCACCCGTTCGAAGCTGGCGCTGCCGCTGTCGGTCTGGCGCTGGCCGATATTGTTCCAATCATTGTGCAAGGTGATGCCGCTGCGCCCGCTGGGGATCGCGGCGATCAGCAGTTTGCCACCGGCGGATTCGTCCACCGCCGAAGCGATCAGCATTTCCGAGTCGCTGGCGCCGGAGCAGAAGCTCTTTTTGCCGGAGAACTCGCGCCAGCCGCCGAAATCCTTGACCACGGTGCGCGTGTCCAGCGGGTTGAGGGCGTTGCCCCAGAACCAGTTTTTGCGCGCGGTCTGTTCGAACCAGGGTTGCCATTGGTCCGGGCGTGAAAACAGGCGCACGGTGGCGAGCATCAGGTGGTGAAAACCGAAGACATGGGCGATGGAGCTGTCGACCTTGGCGAATTCACGCACGATACGCAGGGTGTCGCTCCAGCGTGCGCCGAGGCCACCGTACTGGGTGGGAATGCTCAGGGCCAGCAGGCCGCTCTGGCGCAGGGCGTCGCGTTCAGCCTTGGGCGTGCCGCCGCGTTCGTCACGTTCGACGGCGGTGAGGGCGAAGTCGGCGGCCAGCAGTCTGGCGGTCTGCAAGGGGGACGGCAGGACGCTGTGGGGTTTGGCGGTCACACGGTGTTCCTCATTGATCTCAAGCTTTGGTCGGCAACACATCGTTGGCAATCATTTCGCCAAAGGGGCCCGTGAGGTTGGTGATGCCGTGGCCGGCAAGGCTGGCATAGGGTTCCGGTAGCAACGGGAACACCAGCTCGGCGAAGCGATAGGCTTCTTCCAGGTGCGGGTAGCCGGAGAAAATGAAGCTCTCGATCCCCAGGTCCGCGTATTCCTTGATGCGTTCGGCCACTTGTTGCGGGTTGCCCACCAGCGCGGTGCCCGCCCCGCCGCGCACCAGGCCGACGCCGGCCCACAGGTTGGGGGCGATTTCCAGGTTGTCACGGCGCCCGTCGTGCAGGGCGGCCATGCGGCGTTGGCCTTCGGAATCAAAGCGCGAAAAGGATTTTTGCGCGGCGGCGATGGTTTCGTCGCTGATGTGCTCGATCAACTTGTCGGCGGCTTTCCAGGCGTCTTCTTCGGTCTCGCGCACGATCACATGCAGGCGGATGCCGAACTTCACGGTGCGCCCGTGGCGTGCGGCGCGCTCACGCACATCCGCGAGTTTTTCCGCAACGGCGGCGGGTGGTTCGCCCCAGGTCAGGTACACGTCTACCTGCTCGGCGGCGAGGTCGTGGGCGGCGTCGGAGGATCCACCGAAGTACAGCGGCGGGTAAGGCTTCTGCACCGGCGGGTAAAGGGCCTTGGCGTTTTGCACGCGCAGGTGCTTGCCTTCGAAATTCACCGATTCGCCCTGCAACACACGGCGCCAGATACGTAGGAATTCGTCGGAGACTTCGTAGCGTTCGGCGTGGTCGAGGAAACTGCCGTCGCCACGGTTTTCGTCGGGGTCGCCGCCGGTCACCACGTTGATCAGCAGGCGGCCATTGGACAGGCGATCGAGGGTCGCCGCCATGCGCGCCGAGACAGTCGGCGAAATGATGCCCGGACGAATCGCCACCAGGTAACGCAGGCGTTCGGTCAGCGGCACCAAGGCCGAGGCGATGACCCAGGAGTCTTCGCACGAGCGCCCGGTAGGAATCAGCACGCCGTGGTAGCCCAGGCTGTCAGCTGCCTGGGCGACTTGTTTCAGATAATTGAGGGTGACCGGCCGTGCACCCTGGGTGGTGCCCAGGTAATGACCGTCGCCGTGCGTTGGCAGAAACCAGAAAACATCCATGACCAATCCTTAAGCGATTTTCAGCAGAGAGGGGGAGTGCGCGGCGAACAAAGGCGCTGCGCGTTCTGCCGCCAGTTGAATACGGGCTTTCAGTAATTCGCTGGTTATTTGGTAGTCGGTGAAGTCGGCCTCGGTGGCGTACACACCGATCGGCAGGGTCAGCGCCTGGAAAAAGCTGAACAGCGGACGCAGTTGGTGGTCGAGGACCAGCGCGTGGCGTTCGCTGCCGCCGGTTGCCGCCAGGAGCACGGGGGTGCTGATCAGCGCATTGAGGCCGACCAGGTCGAACAGGTGCTTGAGCAGGCCCGGGTAGGAACCGCGATAGACCGGCGCGGCGACGATCAGCAAGTCGGCCTGTTCGATGGCCAACAGTTGCGCTTCGACTTCTGCGGGCAGTTCATCACGGGACAGCGCACCGCCCAGCGGCCGGGCGATATCGCCCAGCTCGATCAGGGTGGCCTGGATCGGCAGCAAGGTAGCCAGCTCAGCCAGCACCGCCTGGGTCAACACCAGGGTACGGGACGGGCGCCAGGTTCCGCCGGAGAGGGCAACAACATTCAGGGGACGGGTCATGAACAGTTCCTTTTTCAACAGTGGTTCATAGCAGGTGGAGTGCAACCGCTTGAGCAAGAGCTGTACCAACGGGTGCAAGCCTTGATCGACGCGGGTTGCAGGCTCACTGCTGAAAAATGCCGGTGTTGGCTGCCTGGTGATTTGTTGATTGGCTGTTGCCAGGGCAACAGTTGCGTGGGCAACAGTGCCAGGCGGTGTAGTCCCGTTATAGAGGGTTGTATTTATTCCGTAAATGAACGTATTTCCATATTTATAGATCATAAGGAAATATAAAGGCGCTGCTATCGAAGGTGCGTTGGCGGTTGATAGCAACTATCAAGGCAGGTGATTTTTCACCATCAAGGGGCGGGAGTAGCCTGTGTTCATTGACTCGAAACCTCCTTTGCAGGGCCACCACCATGAACCGATTCCTCGCTGTTTCCTTATTGATTGTCAGCTCAGTCCTTGCCGGATGTGCGACTCATCCTTCGCCTGAATTGCGTCCTTACACCGCAGAAGAAACCAAGCAGTTGGCCCTTGAAGCATTGAGCCGTCGTGGTTTGTCGTTTGACGAATATCAACAACAGCGCGCCGCGCTGACCGGCCAGCCACAGAAACCCTTCGACTTTGATAGCAAGGGCGAAATGAATGCCGAACGCAGCGTGACCCTGCATGGTCGTCCCAGTTGAACCCGCGCCCAGCGACAAAAAGCCCGAGGTTATCCACAAGGATCCTCGGGCTTTTTGTTTGCCATGGAGCGACTTCAGCCTGTTAAGCTGAATTTCAGGAGCGTTCCTACGCACATTTACATAAAGTGGTCCTTCTTTAATGGCGTGTGATCGGTTAAACCTGACGACCTCTGTCCCGGTCCGTGCCCCTGAGACGCTGCTCTCGGGAACCTGCTCTGCGAGTTTCTAACGTCATGAATAAACGTCCGTTGTATTTCGACTATGCCGCCACCACCCCGGTGGACGAGCGGGTCATCCAGGCGATGGTCGAGTGTCTGGGCTTCAACGCCAATTTCGGTAACCCCGCGTCCAGTTCCCATGCGTTCGGCCAGGCGGCCCGGCAGACGGTCGAACAGGCGCGTCGTCAGGTGGCCGGGCTGGTCGGTGCCAACCCGGAGCAAATCGTCTGGACCTCCGGCGCCACCGAATCCAACAACCTTGCGATCAAAGGCGTGGCCCAGGCGCGGGGCGTGGCGGGTGGGCATATCATTACCAGCCAGATCGAACACAAGGCCACCCTGGATACCGCGCGACAATTGCAGGAAGCCGGCGTGGCCGTGACCTACCTGGTGCCGGACGCCGATGGCTTGATCAGCGCCGATGCCGTCAGCGAAGCCTTGCGCGAGGACACCTTCCTGGTGTCGTTGATGCTGGTGAACAACGAGCTCGGCACCCTCAACGATATCCCTGCCATCGGTGCCCGCGTGCGTGAACACGGCGCGTTGTTGCATGTGGATGCGGCGCAAGGGGCGGGTAAGGTGGCGATCGATCTGGCGCAGTGGCCGGTGGATCTGATGTCGTTTTCCGCGCACAAACTCTATGGCCCCAAAGGTATCGGCGCTTTGTACGTCGGTCCGCGGGCGCAGCAGAAGGTCCTGGCGCAGATTCACGGTGGCGGCCACGAGGGCGGCTTGCGTTCCGGCACCCTGGCGACCCATCAGATTGCTGGCATGGGCACCGCGTTCGCCTTGGCGGCGGCGTCTTTCTCTGAAGAAAAGGCGGTGATTGTGGCTCTGCGCCAGCGCCTGCTCGACCAGTTGGAGTCGGTGGCCGGTGTGCGCCTCAATGGCAGCGCTACACAGCGTATTCCCCATACCCTGAGCCTCACGTTCAGTGAAGGCGAATTCAACGCCGCGGCGTTGAGCGCGGGGATCGCGTTTTCTGCGACCTCGGCCTGCAATTCGGCCAGCAATGCACCGTCCCATGTGCTGCTCGCCCTGGGCCATGATGCACGCAGCGCCAGCCGCACCATTCGCTTGAGCCTCGGCCGGTTTACCACCGAACAGGATATCGACCAGGCGGTGCAACTGATCAAGGCGGCCCTCGCCAGCGCACCGGCGTTCTGGGCGGTCTGATTCATTTATCGCGACACATAACAATTATTCGTGGTTAGCAGGAGACACAATGAGTACGCAGCCCTTGACCCATGGAACGGTTCCCCAGCGCCTGGCGCATACCCGTGAACTGATGAGCCGCGAGGGTATTCATGCCCTGCTGGTGCCGTCGGCCGACCCGCACTTGTCCGAGTACTTGCCGGGTTACTGGCAGGGGCGGCAATGGCTGTCGGGGTTTCATGGCTCGGTGGGAACGCTGATTGTCACTGCGGATTTCGCCGGTGTGTGGGCCGATAGCCGTTACTGGGAACAGGCGACCAAGGAACTCAAGGGCAGCGGCATCGAATTGGTGAAGCTGCAGCCGGGCCAACCCGGGCCGCTGGAGTGGCTGGCCGAGCAAACGCCGGAAGGTGGTATGGTGGCGGTGGATGGTGCGGTCATGGCCGTGGCTTCGGCGCGTACCCTGGCCGGTAAGCTGGCGGAGCGCGGCGCGCGCTTGCGTACCGATATCGACCTGCTTGATGAAGTCTGGCATGACCGTCCGGCATTGCCGAACCAGCCGATCTATCAACACCTGCCACCGCAGGCTACTGTCAGCCGTATTGAAAAACTCGCTTCGCTGCGTGCTGCCTTGAAAGAGAAGGGCGCCGACTGGCATTTCATCGCGACCCTGGATGACATTGCCTGGCTGTTCAACCTGCGTGGTGGTGACGTTTCGTTCAACCCGGTGTTTGTGTCCTTTGCGTTGATCAATCAACACCAGGCCACGCTGTTTGTGGCACTGAGCAAAGTCGACGCCGAGTTGCGGGCTGTGCTGGAGCAGGATGGCGTGACGCTGTGCGACTACAGCGAAGTGGCGGATGCATTGCGCGCGGTGCCGGCGGGCGCCAGTCTGCAGGTCGACCCGGCGCGCGTTACCGCGGGTTTGCTGGAGAATCTCGATGCCGGCGTCAAGCTGGTCGAAGGCCTCAACCCGACCACATTGGCCAAGTCCCGCAAGAGCCTGGCCGACGCAGAACATATCCGCCAAGCCATGGAGCAGGATGGCGCAGCGCTGTGCGAGTTTTTCGCCTGGCTGGACAGTGCGCTGGGCCGTGAACGCATCACCGAGTTGACCATCGACGAACACCTGACCGCTGCACGCAGCCGCCGCCCTGGTTATGTGTCGTTGAGTTTCAACACCATTGCGGCCTACAACGCCAACGGCGCGATGCCGCATTACCACGCCACTGAAGAAGAGCACGCGCTGATCGAAGGCGATGGCCTGCTGCTGATCGATTCGGGTGGCCAGTATCTGGGCGGCACCACGGATATCACGCGGATGGTGCCGATCGGCACGCCGAGTGACGAGCAGAAGCGGGACTGCACCCGGGTGCTCAAGGGCGTGATTGCCTTGTCCCGTGCCCACTTTCCGAAAGGGATCCTGTCGCCGCTGCTGGATGCGATTGCCCGCGCGCCGATCTGGGCGGAAGGCGTGGACTACGGCCACGGTACTGGCCACGGTGTAGGCTATTTCCTCAACGTGCATGAGGGCCCACAAGTGATTGCCTACCAGGCGGCTACCGCGCCGCAAACGGCGATGCAAGCGGGGATGATCACCTCCATTGAACCGGGTACTTACCGTCCAGGCCGTTGGGGCGTGCGTATCGAGAATCTGGTGTTGAACCGCGAAGCGGGCAAGACCGAGTTCGGTGAGTTTCTCAAGTTCGAAACCCTGACCTTGTGCCCGATCGACACGCGCTGCCTGTTGCCATCGTTGCTCACGGCAGACGAGCGTGAGTGGTTCAACGCTTACCACACTGAGGTGCGCAAGCGTTTGAGCCCATTGCTCAGCGGTGCCGCGCTGGAGTGGTTGCAGGTACGCACTGCGGCTATCTGATTACCTGCCAGGCAGTAACGTGCCAGGGCGTTTTGGCCATCAAGCTCTAACTCAACGCTTCGCGCACAAATTCCAGACGGTCCTGACCGAAGAACAGCTGGTTGCCTACAAACATACTGGGGGCACCGAACACGCCGCGTTGAACGGCCTGTTCGGTGTTGTCCTTCAAGGCAGCCTTAACGGTTTCGTCATTGGCCAAATTCAGGATTTCATTGGCGGCAAATCCGTATTCAGTGAGTACGGCAGCCACGACGGCGGGGTCTCCCAAGTGACGGCCTTCGACCCAAAGGGCATGGAACAGGCAATCAACGAAGTCCAGGAAACGCTCAGGCTGGTGCAATTGGATGCCGGTGACCGCTCGCATCAACACCAGCGTATTGATGGGGAAGTGCGGGTTGAACCGGAGCGGTACGTTGTAGCGCCGGGCGTAACGCGCCAGGTCATCGAGCATGTAGCGACCCTTTGCAGGAACGGTGATTGGAGAGGCGTTACCGGTGGCCTTGAACACGCCGCCCAATAACATGGGTTTATACACAAGCTGTGTATCGGTTGCCGTGCACAATGCCGGTAGCTGGGTGTAGGCCAGGTAGGTGGCGGGGCTGCCCAGGTCAAAGAAGAACTCCAGGGTTTTACGCATGGTCGATGCTCGCTGCTTATTGTTATGGGGGCGTGCTTACCAGGGTTCATTCCAGGGGCGCAGGTCCAGTTCAAAGGTCCAGGCATCGCGTGGCTGGCTGTGGAGGTGCCAATAGTTATCGGCGATATGCTCGGGGCTGAGGATGCCGTCCTGGTCTTTGAGTGCGTATTTCTGCGGGAAATTGTCGCGAATGAAGTCGGTGTCAATGGCGCCATCGATCACGACATGGGCGACATGGATGTTCCTGGGACCCAGTTCCCGCGCCATGCTTTGCGCGAGGGCCCGAATCCCGTGCTTGGCCCCGGCGAAGGCGGCAAAACCTGCGCCGCCGCGCAATCCGGCGGTGGCGCCGGTAAACAGGATGGTGCCTCGATTGCGCGTGACCATGCGCTTGGCCACTTCGCGTGCGTTCAGAAAACCGGAGAAGCAGGCCATCTCCCAGATCTTGAAATACTTGCGCGCGGTTTCTTCCAGGATGCTGCACGGCACATTGGCGCCGATATTGAACACAAAGGCTTCAATCGGACCCAGCTCAGTTTCGATCTGTTCGATCAGCGCGATGACGTCTTCTTCTTTACGCGCATCACAGGTAAACCCATGGGCTTCGCCGCCCACTGCGTTAATACTGTCCACCAGCGGCTGTAACTTATCGGCGCTGCGGCGGCTGACGCAGGCCACATAGCCTTCGCGGGCGAAGCGTCTGGCAATGGCGCCGCCGGTTGCATCACCGGCGCCCACTACCAATACGATTTTTTTGTTGTGTGTCATGGGAACTCCGTTGGCTCGATGGTAGAGCAGGAGTTTAGACGCCGTGTCGCGAAGGGCCGGATTTGTATCCGGATTTGATAGGAGCAGTCAGAGATGACTGCTCATTCGATTACTTACAGATGACGATCATACTGCGGCTGGTGTAGCCGGCAGGGTTGAGGCCGAATGGGTAGTCCCCAGGTTCCTCAGAATTGTCACCGGACTTTGCGATTACTCGGTAGCCCTTGGCGCCACAGGAGTTGGTCGCACTGGTGTAGCACTGCTCCCAGGAAGAAGACAGGCCGGAACAGTTGATATGCAACCCTTTTTTGCCACGTTTCACTTCTGTCTTGGTGGTCGCGGCACAACCAGCAACGGCCATGACCATTAACAGTATTAAAATTCGCTTCATTCCTATCCTTAATAGCCGCCTTGCAATGCCAGAGGCCGGCTCTACTCGCTTTCGGGTGTAGCGTTCGCGCTGTCCTTGTCGAAATTCTCCATGAATGACATTCGTTTACGGCTTAAACATGGCCTAAATGTGCGGTAAATACCAGAGCTACATTCAAACAGACTTCAATCCGAGGCAACCAGTGGCTTTGGTTCGCTGCGCATCGTTACCGTGGCACCTACGGAGGCCAAAATGATGCAAGTGATTGCCAGCCACTGGGCGAAGGACAAGTGCTCGTGCAGGAATAACAGGCCGGAAAGCGCGCCGAAAGCCGGCTCAATGCTCATAAGAGTGCCGAAGGTTCGGGCAGGGAGGCGCGTCAGTGCAACCATTTCCAAGGTGTAGGGCAGGGCGGTGGACAGAATGGCGACGCCGATGGCGATCGGGATCAGTGCGGGAGTCAGCAATGCGCTGCCTGCGTGGACGATGCCGATAGGTGCAACAAACAATGCGGCGATCATCACCCCGAGGGCGGCGGTCTGGACGCCGTTGTCATTCCCTGCTTTCTGACCATACAGAATGTAGAGTGCCCAGCAGACGCCTGCTCCCAGCGCGTAGGCTGCCCCCAGCAAGTCGATGCCGCTGCTGGCCTCGCCCATCGGGATCAACAAGAGAAGGCCGATGATGGCGAGGGCAATCCACAGGAAGTCGACTGCGCGCCGAGAGGCGTAAATGGCCACCGCGAGGGGGCCGGTGAATTCCAGGGCGACCGCAATCCCCAGGGGCACGCTGCGCAATGACATATAGAAGAGAAAGTTCATGCCACCCAACGCCATCCCGTAGACGATGACGGTACGTAAGGACTTGGAGGTCAGTTTGGCGCGCCACGGGCGCAACAAAAGCAGCATGATCACGCTGGCGAAAATCAGGCGCAGTGCCGTTGTGCCTTGTGCGCCAACGACAGGGAACATGCTCTTGGCCAGCGAGGCGCCGGACTGGATAGAGGCCATGGCGATCAACAGCAGGCCGACAGGGAACAGTGTCGAGGCCAGGCTGCGGGGGGAGGTGGTCATTGGGGAATTCGTCCGAAGTCATATAAAAGAAGCAAGAGCGCTATGATGCGCAACTGTTTGGTGATGAGCAATATATTGCTCAATTATCCTTTTTGATGCGTTATACAGGACGGACTTTGAGTGTTTCAGGCTCTTTGATAGAAAAACCAAATTAAGGGTTGACGACAGATTCTGGAAGTCTATAATTCGCCCCACTTCCGGCGCAGTCGAAACGGAAAACTCCTTGGTAAACAAAGAGTTACGCAGAATTCGACAGCGACTTGCTTCAGTTCATCGAAGCCCAGAAGCAGTTGATAGGGCAGTGTTGTCTGGCTCTATTAACGTTTCGATCTTCTCGGTCGAAAGCGGAGAAAAAGAGGTGTTGACAGCAGCGTGTAACGCTGTAGAATTCGCCTCCCGCTAACGAGAGACCGGAAGCGCAAGTGGTTGAAGTTGTTGAAGAAATCTTCGAAAACTTCTGAAAATAATCACTTGACAGCAAATGAGGCTGC
>NZ_FOQS01000019.1:0-82882 GCF_900113815.1 Pseudomonas sp. NFPP04
TACTAATTGCCCGTGAGGCTTGACCATATAACACCCAAGCAATTTGACTACTCTAACGAGCATCAGATTGCGGTGTGTGAAGACGAAAATGAACCGAAAGTTCGACGTTCACAAAACACCGAAAGCTGTCACATACCCAATTTGCTGAAGCGAGGCCCAGGCCGCGACTCAGTACCCGAATTTCTTGACGACCATAGAGCATTGGAACCACCTGATCCCATCCCGAACTCAGTAGTGAAACGATGCATCGCCGATGGTAGTGTGGGGTTTCCCCATGTGAGAGTAGGTCATCGTCAAGATTAAATTCCAGAACCCCTGATTGCTAACGCAGTCAGGGGTTTTGTTTTGGGCGGTCGGAAAGTGCGCTGAGTGTGGCCTCCAGCGCTAAAGTCCAGCCTTTCTATGCAATGACCCTGCGCATGGCTATCATGCGTGCCTCATTGTAAGGCGATGCTTGCATGCTGACGTTGTTGAAACTTCTGAAAGATGGCCGATTCCATTCCGGAGAAGCACTGGGTGCCGCCCTCGGCGTCAGTCGCAGTGCTGTATGGAAGCAGCTGCAGCACCTGGAAGCAGAGTTGAATGTGCCAATTCATAAGGTGCGAGGCAAGGGGTATCAGCTGGCATCCCCATTGGTGTTCTTGAGTGCTGAAGAGATTTCGCGGAGTGCGCCATCGCTGAGATGGCCCGTTCATATCTCCGACTCCATTGACTCCACTAATGCTGAAGCTTTGCGGCTGGTAGACGCTGGATGCGCGGCGCCGTTCCTGGTGCTCGCGGAGCAGCAAACTGCGGGAAGAGGTAGGAGAGGGCGAAAGTGGGTCAGTCCGTTCGCGCAAAACGTTTATTACAGCCTCGTATTGCGTATTGAGGCGGGTCTGCGCCAACTGGAGGGACTAAGCCTGGTTGTGGGTTTGGCGGTCGTGCAGGCCTTGCGCGAGTCTGGTGTTCAGGGCCTGGCCTTGAAGTGGCCAAACGATGTTTTGGTAGGGCAGAAGAAAATTGCTGGAATTTTGCTGGAATTGGTAGGTGATCCCGCGGATATCTGCCACGTGGTCCTGGGAATAGGTATCAACGTGAATATGCAGAGGGCTGACGAGGTCGATCAACAATGGACCTCGGTGCAGCTTGAGACGGGGGTTCAGGTGGATCGCAACCTTCTGGTGTCGCAACTGGGGCGGCAGCTGCAAGGCTACCTTGAGCGGCATCGGGAAGGCGGTTTTGTCGCGCTTCAGGGAGAGTGGGAGCAAAATCACGCTTGGCAGGGCCGGCCGGTCTCCCTTATCGCGGGTGTCCACCAGGTCGATGGGGTTGTGCTGGGTGTAGATCGCCAAGGGGCATTGCGCTTGAGTGTTGATGGCGTTGAGAAAGTATACAGTGGTGGTGAGTTAAGCCTGAGGTTGCGTGATGATTCTTGAGCTCGACTGTGGGAATAGCTTTATCAAATGGCGTGTACTTGCTGATAGCCCCAGTGCCTCGTCGGAGGGGGTGGTTGGTTCGGACCTGGCTTTGATTGAAAGCCTGTTGGCCCTTCCTGGATTGTTGCTGACGCGCTGTCGCTTGGTGAGCGTTCGTGCGCTGGAAGAAACAAGCAAGTTGGTCGCGGCTCTGCATGAGGCGTTCGGTATTACTGTTTCGTGCGCTGCTCCCGCGCGTGAAATGGGCGGAGTGCGCAACGGTTACGAAGATTTCGAGCGTCTCGGCCTTGACCGCTGGTTGGCGATGCTAGGTGGATTCAAGCTCGCGCGAGGCGCTTGCCTGGTGCTTGATTTTGGTACGGCAGCCACAGCGGATTTCATTGCGGCCGATGGCGAGCACTTGGGCGGTTTCATTTGCCCGGGTATGCCTCTCATGCGCAACCAACTGCGCACTCACACGCGTAAAATACGCTACGACGACGCAGCTGCTGAAAGGGCGCTTGAGCGCCTCTCCCCTGGCCGTACGACCGTCGAGGCAGTGGAGCGCGGCTGCACACTGATGCTGAGAGGGTTTGTACTCACTCAGTTAGAGTTGGCGCGAAGCTACTGGGGTGATGACTTCATCGTGTTCCTGACTGGGGGGGACGCTGATTTAGTGGCTGATGCAGTGCCGCAGGCGCGGCTCGTGCCCGATCTGGTGTTTGTCGGTTTGGCGATGGCTTGTCCTTTGTCCTGAGGTGGTTATGCGTTGGTTGTTTTTGCTTTTACTTGTCCTCAACGCCTTCTATTACATTTGGCATCAGCAAGAAGCGCCGCTGCGCGCCAAGGATGTCACGCCTCTAAGCCTGTACAGGGGAGCGCAGCAGGATATTCGGCTTCTCAGCGAATCTTCTGATGCCGTGGTGCGCAGAGACCGCGTAAAAGCATCTGAAGCGCAAAATACTTGCTTGTACATCGGTGGTTTTGCGGATCAGCGTCAAGCACAGTCTGTTGAGCAGCGGCTCACAAGTCTGGATATAAAGGTCAAGCTTCTATTGCTCAATACTACAGACGCCTCCGGCTATTGGCTTCGAGTAGCCCCTGAAAGCCGACGCCTGGCTGACGATCTGCCCTTTGAAAACCTTGCTAAGGAATTCAATGAGTTAAAACATAAAATAATGTTGTGCGAAGGCGTTGCAACTCTCGAATAGTTTGCATAGAATGGCGCCCGCTTCGCAGTGAAGACCTTCTAGGCCTACAGTGTGAAGCGAAGGTCAATGCAGCTAACCTCATATTTTTAAATGAGAAAATGCTTGACAGAAGGTCGGCGTAATGTAAAATGCCGGCTCGCTTAGGAGGGGTTCCCGAGCGGCCAAAGGGATCAGACTGTAAATCTGACGTCTACGACTTCGAAGGTTCGAATCCTTCCCCCTCCACCATTTTTAGCGTGAGCTGCAAGCTCCGCGGGTATAGTTTAGTGGTAGAACCTCAGCCTTCCAAGCTGATGATGCGGGTTCGATTCCCGCTACCCGCTCCAAGTTTGCAGGTTGTGCAGGTGTTTTGCTCTTGTAGCTCAGTTGGTAGAGCACACCCTTGGTAAGGGTGAGGTCAGCGGTTCAAATCCGCTCAAGAGCTCCATATAACAAGGCAGATATGAAAATATCTGCCTTTGTTTTAACAGCCGCCTCGGCTTGAGGGTGTTGAGTCTGGCGTTATTGCCAGGTGATTTCAGGTCTAGTGGGGTTGGTTGTTGTAAAGTCTTTTTCGGGCCTGCATAATGGTCGGCCTGATTTTGTTTTAGGTCAGTAGCTCAATTGGCAGAGCGACGGTCTCCAAAACCGTAGGTTGGGGGTTCGATTCCCTCCTGACCTGCCAGATTCACGTGGTGTGTCTGGCTTTCTTTTCACAGGATCTTCATAGATGACTCCTAAGGCTGAAGCTCAAAGCTCTCGTTTCGATCTGGTCAAGTGGCTCGCTGTAGTCGCCTTGGTGGTCGTAGGCGTTGTTGGCAATCAGTACTACTCTGCTTCGCCGATCCTGTACCGCGTGCTCGCATTGCTTGCCCTAGCTGCTGTGGCTGCCTTTGTGGGCCTACAGACCGCCAAAGGCAAATCTTTCGCGATCCTGGTAAAGGAAGCTCGCACCGAAATTCGTAAAGTCGTTTGGCCGACTCGCCAAGAAACCACGCAGACCACGTTGATCGTTGTGGCTGTTGTTCTGGTTATGGCGTTGCTGTTGTGGGGTCTTGATTCCCTGCTCGGCTGGCTTGTTTCCTTGATTGTTGGCTAAGGGTGTCCCGTGGCTAAGCGTTGGTACGTTGTTCATGCTTACTCGGGTTACGAGAAGCATGTTATGCGCTCTTTGCTGGAGCGCGTAAAGCTGGCAGGCATGGAAGATGGCTTCGGCGAAATTCTGGTTCCCACTGAAGAAGTGGTTGAAATGCGGAATGGTCAGAAGCGCAAAAGCGAACGCAAGTTCTTCCCTGGCTATGTGCTGGTTCAGATGGACATGAATGAAGGTACTTGGCACTTGGTCAAGGACACTCCTCGTGTCATGGGTTTCATTGGCGGTACCGCTGATAAGCCTGCTCCTATCACCGACAAAGAGGCAGAAGCGATTCTGCGCCGCGTTGCTGATGGTAGCGACAAGCCTAAGCCGAAGACGCTTTTCGAGCCGGGTGAGGTTGTTCGTGTCACAGATGGTCCGTTTGCTGATTTCAACGGTACTGTCGAAGAAGTTAACTACGAAAAGAGCCGGATCCAAGTGGCAGTGCTCATTTTCGGTCGCTCTACTCCGGTAGAGCTGGAGTTCAGCCAGGTCGAGAAGGTCTAGCTGAGCAAGCATCCCAACCCCGCAGCCTTAGGCTGTGGGGTTTTGTCGTCACTGGGATAAACGCGCAAGTAACCGGGGAGCCTTTCGAGGCGTTTGAACCCGTAATTGGAGTGCCTCATGGCCAAGAAGATTACCGCTTACATCAAGCTGCAAGTGAAGGCCGCTCAGGCCAACCCTAGCCCACCCGTCGGTCCAGCTCTGGGTCAGCACGGCGTGAACATCATGGAATTCTGCAAGGCCTTCAACGCCCGTACTCAGGGTCTTGAGCCAGGTCTGCCGACTCCAGTGATCATCACTGTATACAGCGACCGTAGCTTCACTTTCGAAACCAAGTCGACTCCGGCTTCGGTTCTGTTGAAGAAAGCTGCTGGTCTGACTAGCGGTTCCGCTCGTCCTAACACCGTTAAGGTTGGCACCGTAACTCGTGCTCAGCTGGAAGAAATCGCGAAAACCAAAAACGCGGATCTGACTGCAGCTGATATGGATGCAGCCGTGCGTACCATCGCCGGTTCTGCTCGTAGCATGGGCCTTAACGTGGAGGGTGTGTAATGGCTAAGCTGACCAAGCGCCAAAAGGCTATCGCCGGCAAAATCGAAGCAGGCAAGGCCTACAATTTTGTAGACGCCGCTGCCCTGCTGACCGAGCTGTCGACTGTCAAGTTCAGCGAGTCTGTTGACGTTGCTGTAAACCTGGGTGTTGACCCACGTAAATCCGACCAGGTCGTTCGTAGCGCTACTGTGCTGCCACACGGTACTGGCAAGACTGTACGTGTAGCTGTCTTCACCCAAGGCCCAGCAGCTGAAGCTGCTCTGGCCGCTGGCGCTGACCGCGTTGGCATGGACGACCTGGCTGCCGAAATGAAAGGCGGCGACCTGAACTACGACGTAGTTATTGCATCCCCGGATGCAATGCGCGTTGTAGGTCAGTTGGGTCAGATCCTGGGTCCACGTGGTCTGATGCCTAACCCGAAAGTCGGTACCGTAACGCCAGACGTAGCCACCGCGGTTAAAAACGCCAAGGCTGGTCAGGTTCGTTATCGCACCGACAAAAACGGCATCATTCACACCTCCGTTGGCAAAGTCGGCTTCGATGCCGTCAAGCTGAAGGAAAACGTTGAAGCCCTGATCGCTGATCTGAAGCGTATCAAGCCAGCTTCTTCGAAAGGTATCTACGTCAAGCGCGTTACCCTGAGCACTACTATGGGCCCAGGTCTGGTCATCGACCAAGGCTCACTGGACGTATAAGACACAGATTGGTGCGAGCGATCGCGCCAATTGAAAAAAATTGGGGTCCCTGCCTGGCGGGGGCTATCCAAGACCGTAGGCGACGCAAGTCTTAAACCACAAGCCTACGCAGATGGTGCTCCCGGTTCCTTACCGAATCAGACACCAAAACGACATCCGGCTCCGGCCAGATGAAACGGTAACAAGCAGGAGTTAAACCCGTGGCAATTAATCTCGAAGACAAGAAGGCCATCGTCGCTGAAGTCAACGAGGCTGCCAAAGCTGCTCTGTCCGCTGTCGTGGCTGATGCCCGTGGTGTGACAGTAGGCGCTATGACCGGACTCCGTAAAGAGGCTCGTGAAGCTGGCGTATACGTACGTGTTGTACGTAACACCCTGCTCAAGCGCGCTGTTGCTGACACTGAATACAGTGTCCTCAACGACGTGTTCACCGGCCCGACTCTGATCGCGTTCTCCAAGGAACATCCAGGCGCTGCTGCCCGTTTGTTCAAGGAATTCGCCAAGAGTCAGGATAAGTTCGAGATCAAGGCAGCTGCGTTCGAGGGCAAGTTCCTCGCAGCTAACCAAATCGACGTACTGGCAACACTGCCGACCCGCGACGAAGCCATTTCGCAGCTGATGAGCGTGATTCAAGGCGCTACCAGCAAGCTGGCTCGTACTCTGGCCGCAGTTCGCGAGCAAAAAGAAGCTGCCGCAGCCTAAGGCTGAGCGACTTCTCTCGCGTATTTTTGTTTATTTCGATGGCCGAGTAGGCCGTCCCCCAATTCAGGAAATACAGCAATGTCTATCTCCCAAGACGATATCCTCAACGCCGTAGCTGAAATGTCGGTTCTGCAGGTTGTTGAGCTGATCAAAGCTTTCGAAGAAAAATTCGGCGTTTCCGCTGCCGCTGCTTCCGCTGGCCCAGCTGTTGCTGCTGTTGCTGCTGAAGAGCAAACCGAATTCAACGTCATGCTGGTAGAAGCTGGCGAGAAGAAAGTAAACGTGATCAAGGCAGTACGTGAACTGACCGGTCTGGGCCTGAAAGAAGCCAAGGCTGTAGTTGACGGCGCTCCTGCCCAGGTTCTGGAAGCAGTGTCGAAAGACGCCGCTGACAAAGCTAAAGCAGTGCTGGAAGAAGCAGGCGCTAAAGTCGAGCTGAAGTAAGCATCGACCTTGCGTCTCCAGCCCAAGCGTTAAGCTGAAGGCTGATGGCTGGTGGCTCTTGCCACCGGCCTTTTTCCGTTCTTGGCTGTCGACTCGGTCGCCGCCACTAACGCGCTGTAACCACCCGATGCGGTGGTGCAAACCATGGGGTTTGCAAGATTTTCTGGCTGCTCCCGTCGGAGGGGCCAAACAAGCAGGTGACCAAGCTGGGGAACGCTGATGGCTTACTCATATACTGAGAAAAAACGTATCCGCAAGGACTTTAGCAAGTTGCCGGACGTCATGGATGTCCCGTACCTTCTGGCTATCCAGCTGGATTCGTATCGTGAATTCTTGCAGGCGGGAGCGACCAAAGATCAGTTCCGCGACGTGGGCCTGCATGCGGCCTTCAAATCCGTTTTCCCGATCATCAGCTACTCCGGCAATGCTGCGCTGGAGTACGTCGGTTATCGCCTGGGCGAACCGGCATTTGATGTCAAAGAATGCGTGTTGCGCGGTGTTACGTACGCCGTACCTTTGCGGGTAAAAGTCCGTCTGATCATTTTCGACAAAGAATCGTCGAACAAAGCGATCAAGGACATCAAAGAGCAAGAAGTCTACATGGGCGAAATCCCATTGATGACTGAGAACGGTACCTTCGTAATCAATGGTACCGAGCGCGTTATCGTTTCCCAGCTGCACCGTTCTCCGGGCGTGTTCTTCGACCACGACCGCGGCAAGACGCACAGCTCCGGCAAGCTCCTGTACTCCGCGCGGATCATTCCGTACCGTGGTTCGTGGTTGGACTTCGAGTTCGACCCGAAAGACTGCGTGTTCGTGCGTATCGACCGTCGTCGCAAGCTGCCGGCCTCGGTACTGCTGCGCGCGCTCGGCTACACCACTGAGCAAGTGCTGGACGCTTTCTATACCACCAACGTGTTCAGCCTGAAGGATGAAACCCTCAAGCTGGAGCTGATCGCTTCGCGTCTGCGTGGTGAAATTGCCGTCCTGGACATCCAGGATGAAAAAGGCAAGGTCATTGTTGAAGCTGGCCGCCGTATCACTGCGCGCCACATCAACCAGATCGAAAAAGCCGGTATCAAAGAGCTGGAAGTGCCTCTGGACTACGTCCTGGGTCGTACTACCGCCAAGGTCATCGTTCACCCGGCTACAGGCGAAATCCTGGCTGAGTGCAACACCGAGCTGAACACCGAGATCCTGGCCAAAATCGCCAAGGCTCAGGTAGTTCGCATCGAGACCCTGTACACCAACGACATCGACTGCGGTCCGTTCATCTCCGACACGCTGAAGATCGACTCCACCAGCAACCAATTGGAAGCGCTGGTCGAGATCTATCGCATGATGCGTCCGGGCGAGCCACCAACCAAAGACGCTGCCGAGACCCTGTTCAACAACCTGTTCTTCAGCCCTGAGCGCTATGACCTGTCTGCGGTCGGCCGGATGAAGTTCAACCGTCGTATCGGTCGTACCGAGATCGAAGGTTCGGGCGTGCTGTGCAAGGAAGACATCGTCGCGGTACTGAAGACCCTGGTCGACATCCGTAACGGCAAAGGCATCGTCGATGACATCGACCACCTGGGTAACCGTCGTGTTCGCTGTGTAGGCGAAATGGCCGAGAACCAGTTCCGCGTTGGCCTGGTACGTGTTGAACGTGCGGTCAAAGAGCGTCTGTCGATGGCTGAAAGCGAAGGCCTGATGCCGCAAGACCTGATCAACGCCAAGCCAGTAGCTGCGGCGGTGAAAGAGTTCTTCGGTTCCAGCCAGCTGTCCCAGTTCATGGACCAGAACAACCCGCTCTCCGAGATCACCCACAAGCGCCGTGTCTCCGCACTGGGCCCGGGCGGTCTGACCCGTGAGCGTGCCGGCTTTGAAGTGCGGGACGTACACCCGACGCACTACGGCCGTGTTTGCCCGATCGAAACGCCGGAAGGTCCGAACATCGGTCTGATCAACTCCCTGGCCGCTTATGCGCGCACCAACCAATACGGCTTCCTCGAGAGCCCGTACCGTGTGGTGAAAGACGCTTTGGTCACCGACGAGATCGTTTTCCTGTCCGCCATCGAAGAAGCTGATCACGTGATCGCCCAGGCTTCGGCCACGATGAATGACAAGAAAGTCCTGGTCGACGAGCTGGTAGCTGTTCGTCACTTGAACGAGTTCACCGTCAAGGCGCCGGAAGACGTCACCTTGATGGACGTTTCGCCGAAGCAGGTAGTTTCGGTAGCAGCGTCGCTGATCCCGTTCCTGGAGCACGATGACGCCAACCGTGCGTTGATGGGTTCCAACATGCAGCGTCAAGCTGTACCGACCCTGCGCGCTGACAAGCCGCTGGTAGGTACCGGCATGGAGCGTAACGTAGCCCGTGACTCCGGCGTTTGCGTCGTGGCTCGCCGTGGCGGCGTAATCGACTCCGTTGATGCCAGCCGTATCGTGGTTCGTGTTGCCGATGACGAAGTTGAAACTGGCGAAGCCGGTGTCGACATCTACAACCTGACCAAATACACCCGCTCGAACCAGAACACCTGCATCAACCAGCGTCCGCTGGTGAGCAAGGGTGATCGCGTTCAGCGTAGCGACATCATGGCCGACGGCCCGTCCACCGACATGGGTGAACTGGCGCTTGGTCAGAACATGCGCATCGCGTTCATGGCATGGAACGGCTTCAACTTCGAAGACTCCATCTGCCTGTCCGAGCGTGTTGTTCAAGAAGACCGTTTCACCACGATCCACATTCAGGAACTGACCTGTGTGGCCCGTGACACCAAGCTTGGCCCAGAGGAAATCACTGCAGACATCCCGAACGTGGGTGAAGCTGCACTGAACAAGCTGGACGAAGCCGGTATCGTCTACGTAGGTGCTGAAGTAGGCGCAGGTGACATCCTGGTCGGTAAGGTCACTCCGAAAGGCGAGACCCAGCTGACTCCGGAAGAGAAGCTGCTGCGTGCCATCTTCGGTGAAAAAGCCAGCGACGTTAAAGACACCTCCCTGCGCGTACCTACCGGTACCAAAGGTACTGTCATCGACGTACAGGTCTTCACCCGTGACGGCGTCGAGCGTGATGCTCGTGCACTGTCCATCGAGAAGACCCAGCTCGACGAGATCCGCAAGGATCTGAACGAAGAGTTCCGTATCGTTGAAGGCGCGACTTTCGAACGTCTGCGTTCCGCCCTGGTAGGCCATAAGGCTGAAGGCGGCGCAGGTCTGAAGAAGGGGCAGGACATCACCGACGAAATCCTCGACGGTCTTGAGCACGGCCAGTGGTTCAAACTGCGTATGGCTGAAGATGCTCTGAACGAGCAGCTCGAGAAGGCCCAGGCCTACATCGTTGATCGCCGCCGTCTGCTGGACGACAAGTTCGAAGACAAGAAGCGCAAACTGCAGCAGGGCGATGACCTGGCTCCAGGCGTGCTGAAGATCGTCAAGGTTTACCTGGCAATCCGTCGCCGCATCCAGCCGGGCGACAAGATGGCCGGTCGTCACGGTAACAAAGGTGTGGTCTCCGTGATCATGCCGGTTGAAGACATGCCGCACGATGCCAATGGCACCCCGGTCGACGTCGTCCTCAACCCGTTGGGCGTACCTTCGCGTATGAACGTTGGTCAGATCCTTGAAACCCACCTGGGCCTCGCGGCCAAAGGGCTGGGCGAGAAGATCAACCGTATGATCGAGGAGCAGCGCAAGGTCGCCGACCTGCGTAAGTTCCTGCACGAGATCTACAACGAGATCGGCGGTCGCAACGAAGAGCTGGACACCTTCTCTGACCAGGAAATCCTGGATCTGGCGAAGAACCTGCGCGGCGGTGTTCCAATGGCTACCCCGGTGTTCGACGGTGCCAAGGAAAGCGAAATCAAGGCCATGCTCAAACTGGCGGATCTGCCAGAAAGCGGCCAGATGCAGCTGTTCGACGGCCGTACCGGCAACAAGTTCGAGCGTCCGGTTACTGTTGGCTACATGTACATGCTGAAGCTGAACCACTTGGTAGACGACAAGATGCACGCTCGTTCTACCGGTTCGTACAGCCTGGTTACCCAGCAGCCGCTGGGTGGTAAGGCTCAGTTCGGTGGTCAGCGTTTCGGGGAGATGGAGGTCTGGGCACTGGAAGCATACGGTGCTGCTTACACTCTGCAAGAAATGCTCACAGTGAAGTCGGACGATGTGAACGGTCGGACCAAGATGTACAAAAACATCGTGGACGGCGATCACCGTATGGAGCCGGGCATGCCCGAGTCCTTCAACGTGTTGATCAAAGAAATTCGTTCCCTCGGCATCGATATCGATCTGGAAACCGAATAACACGTGACGCGAATCGAGAGCGGGGCAGTGATGCCCGCTCTCTGCTCCGCCAGGAGGAAAGGCCTTGAAAGACCTACTGAATTTGCTGAAAAACCAGGGTCAAGTCGAAGAGTTCGACGCCATCCGTATTGGGTTGGCATCGCCTGAGATGATCCGTTCGTGGTCGTTCGGTGAAGTTAAAAAGCCGGAAACCATCAACTACCGTACGTTCAAACCTGAGCGTGACGGCCTGTTCTGCGCCAAGATCTTTGGCCCGGTAAAGGATTACGAGTGCCTGTGCGGTAAGTACAAGCGCTTGAAGCACCGTGGTGTGATCTGCGAGAAGTGCGGCGTTGAAGTTGCACTGGCCAAGGTTCGTCGTGAGCGCATGGCGCACATCGAACTGGCTTCGCCGGTTGCCCACATCTGGTTCCTGAAATCGCTGCCGTCCCGTATCGGCTTGCTGATGGACATGACCCTGCGTGATATCGAGCGCGTTCTCTACTTCGAGAGCTATGTCGTTATCGATCCAGGCATGACCACCCTTGAAAAAGGTCAGCTGCTGAACGACGAGCAGTACTTCGAAGCGCTGGAAGAATTCGGTGACGATTTCGATGCTCGCATGGGTGCCGAAGCTGTCCGCGAACTGCTGCACGCTATCGACCTGGAGCACGAGATTGGCCGTCTGCGTGAAGAAATTCCGCAAACCAACTCCGAAACCAAGATCAAGAAGCTGTCCAAGCGTCTGAAGTTGATGGAAGCCTTTCAGGGTTCCGGCAACTTGCCAGAGTGGATGGTGCTGACCGTTCTGCCGGTTCTGCCGCCTGACCTGCGTCCACTGGTACCGTTGGATGGTGGTCGTTTCGCGACTTCCGACCTCAACGACCTGTACCGTCGCGTGATCAACCGTAACAACCGCTTGAAGCGCCTGCTTGATCTGTCCGCTCCGGACATCATCGTGCGCAACGAAAAGCGTATGTTGCAAGAAGCTGTCGATGCCTTGCTCGACAACGGTCGCCGTGGCCGCGCTATCACCGGTTCCAACAAGCGTCCTCTGAAATCCCTGGCTGACATGATCAAGGGTAAGCAAGGTCGTTTCCGTCAGAACCTGCTCGGTAAGCGTGTTGACTACTCTGGTCGTTCGGTAATTACCGTAGGCCCGACCCTGCGTCTGCACCAGTGCGGTCTGCCTAAGAAGATGGCACTTGAGCTGTTCAAGCCATTCATCTTCGGCAAGCTGGAAATGCGCGGTCTCGCGACCACCATCAAAGCGGCCAAGAAAATGGTCGAGCGCGAACTGCCAGAGGTTTGGGACGTTCTCGCTGAGGTGATCCGCGAACACCCGGTTCTCCTCAACCGTGCACCGACCCTTCACCGTCTGGGTATCCAGGCGTTTGAACCGGTACTGATCGAAGGTAAGGCTATCCAGCTGCACCCGTTGGTCTGTGCTGCGTACAACGCCGACTTCGACGGCGACCAAATGGCCGTGCACGTACCGCTGACACTGGAAGCCCAGTTGGAAGCGCGTGCATTGATGATGTCGACCAACAACATTCTGTCGCCAGCCAACGGTGAGCCAATCATCGTTCCGTCGCAGGACGTTGTATTGGGTCTGTACTACATGACGCGTGAAGCGATCAACGCCAAGGGCGAAGGTCGTGTGTTCGCTGACCTGCAAGAAGTTGACCGTGTGTTCCGTGCCGGCGAAGCCGCATTGCACGCCAAGGTCAAAGTGCGGATCAACGAAACCGTCAACGACCGTGACGGCGGCAGCGTGACCAACACTCGTATCGTCGACACCACTGTCGGCCGTGCGCTGTTGTATCAAGTTGTGCCAAAAGGTCTGTCGTACGACGTCGTCAACCTGCCGATGAAGAAAAAGGCGATCTCCAAGTTGATCAACCAGTGCTACCGCGTGGTTGGTTTGAAAGAGACCGTGATCTTCGCTGACCAGTTGATGTATACCGGTTTTGCTTACTCGACCATTTCCGGCGTTTCCATCGGCGTTAACGACTTTGTTATCCCGGATGAAAAAGCCCGCATCATCGGCGCTGCCACCGAAGAAGTGAAAGAAATCGAAAGCCAGTACGCCTCCGGCCTGGTAACCCAGGGTGAGAAGTACAACAAGGTAATCGACCTTTGGTCCAAGGCGAACGATGAAGTTTCCAAGGCGATGATGGCCAACCTCTCGAAAGAGAAAGTCATCGACCGTCATGGCGACGAAGTTGACCAAGAGTCCTTCAACTCGATGTACATGATGGCCGACTCGGGCGCACGGGGTTCTGCTGCGCAGATCCGTCAGCTCGCCGGTATGCGTGGCCTGATGGCCAAGCCGGACGGTTCCATCATCGAAACGCCGATTACTGCGAACTTCCGTGAAGGTTTGAGCGTACTTCAGTACTTCATCTCGACTCACGGTGCTCGTAAGGGTCTTGCGGATACCGCGTTGAAAACCGCTAACTCCGGTTACCTGACTCGCCGTCTGGTAGACGTTGCACAAGATCTGGTTGTAACCGAGATCGATTGTGGTACCGAGCACGGCCTGCTGATGACGCCGCACATTGAAGGCGGTGACGTTGTAGAGCCGTTGGGTGAGCGCGTATTGGGTCGTGTTATTGCCCGTGACGTGTTCAAGCCAGGCACCGAGGAAGTTATCGTTCCTGCCGGCACCCTGGTAGACGAGAAGTGGGTCGAGTTCATCGAACTCAACAGCATCGACGAAGTGATCGTTCGCTCGCCGATCAGCTGCGAAACCCGCTACGGCATCTGCGCCAAGTGCTACGGCCGTGACTTGGCTCGTGGTCACCAGGTGAACATCGGTGAAGCGGTCGGCGTTATCGCTGCCCAGTCCATCGGTGAGCCGGGTACCCAGCTGACGATGCGTACGTTCCACATCGGTGGTGCGGCAAGCCGGACCTCCGCAGCCGACAGCGTTCAGGTGAAGAATGGCGGTACTGTCCGCCTGCACAACCTGAAGCACGTAGAGCGAGTGGATGGCCACCTGGTTGCCGTGTCCCGTTCCGGTGAGCTGGCAATCGCTGATGACTACGGTCGTGAGCGTGAGCGTTACAAGCTGCCGTACGGTGCTGTGATTTCGGTTAAAGAAGGTGACAAGGTCGACGCTGGCGCAATCGTGGCCAAGTGGGACCCGCACACTCACCCAATCGTTACCGAAATGAAAGGTACCGTGACCTACGTGGGCATGGAAGAAGGCATCACGATCAAGCGTCAGACTGACGAATTGACCGGTATGACCAACATTGAAGTACTCGACGCGAAAGATCGTCCAGCTGCCGGTAAAGACATCCGTCCTGCCGTGAAGATGGTCGATGACAACGGCAAGGACTTGTTGCTGCCAGGCACTGACGTAATCGCTCAGTACTTCCTGCCAGCCAACGCCCTGGTCGGTGTAGCGGATGGTGCGAAGATCGCGATCGGTGATGTTATCGCGCGTATCCCGCAAGAAACTTCGAAAACCCGTGACATCACCGGTGGTCTGCCGCGTGTTGCCGACTTGTTCGAAGCTCGTCGTCCGAAAGAAGCGTCGATTCTGGCTGAAGTCAGCGGCACCATCGCGTTCGGTAAAGAGACCAAGGGCAAGCGCCGTCTGGTCATTACTCCGAACGATGGTAGTGATCCGTATGAAGAGCTGATTCCGAAGTGGCGTCACCTGAACGTGTTCGAAGGCGAACAGGTAAACCGCGGCGAAGTTATCTCCGACGGCCCGAGCGATCCACACGACATCCTGCGTCTGCTGGGTGTGAGTGCGCTGGCCAAGTACATCGTTAACGAGATCCAGGACGTTTACCGCCTGCAAGGCGTGAAGATCAACGATAAGCACATCGAGACCATCCTGCGTCAGATGCTGCGTAAAGTTGAAATCGCTGAATCCGGCGATTCCAGTTTCATCAAGGGCGACCAGATGGAACTGACTCACGTGCTGGTGGAAAACGAGCGCTTGGCGACCGAAGACAAATTCGTGTCCAAGTTCACTCGCGTGCTACTGGGTATCACCAAGGCGTCGTTGTCGACTGAATCGTTCATCTCGGCGGCCTCCTTCCAGGAGACCACTCGCGTACTGACCGAAGCAGCGGTAACCGGCAAGCGCGATTACCTGCGCGGCCTGAAAGAAAACGTGGTTGTGGGTCGTCTGATCCCGGCCGGTACCGGTTTGGCTTACCACAGCGAGCGTAAACGCCGCCGTGATGCTGACAAGCCGTTGCGCGTAAGCGCCAGTGAAGTGGAAGCTGCACTGACCGAAGCGCTGAACTCCAGCGGTAACTGAGTTCTGCGATAAATAAGTCCGGGCCCTGGTAGCCCCCATTCGTCGGATCGAGGCAGTTTTGTCCCGGTTCGATGAGAGGGGATGTCGGGGCCTTGCCTTGACTGGGGGCAAGATCCTCTTTAGACTCTTGTACCCCTAAATTTGGCGGGAATTCGTTCCTGCCATTTTGCTTTTCTTGCAAGACAATAGCGTCGCAAGACAACAGTGGAGCTAGTAGATGGCAACTATCAACCAGCTGGTACGTCAGCCGCGTAAGCGTATCGTCGAGAAATCCGACGTGCCTGCGCTGCAGAACTGCCCGCAACGTCGTGGCGTATGCACTCGCGTGTATACCACCACGCCGAAAAAACCTAACTCGGCACTGCGTAAAGTATGCCGTGTGCGCCTGACCAACGGTTTCGAGGTTTCCTCGTACATCGGTGGTGAAGGTCACAACCTGCAAGAGCACAGCGTGGTACTGATCCGCGGCGGTCGTGTAAAAGACTTGCCAGGTGTTCGTTATCACACCGTTCGCGGCTCCTTGGATACTTCCGGCGTTAAAGGTCGTAACCAGGGTCGTTCGAAGTACGGTACCAAGAAGCCTAAGTAGTAGCGGCTTTTTGTAACACTGAATCATCTTATTTTCTGAGTCGATAAGAGTAAGGTCGGAGGCGTCCCGAAAGGGCACCGATTCCGAGCGAACCTGAAGACCGTTTGAGGGCTTATCCATGCCAAGAAGACGCGTAGCAGCCAAGCGCGAAGTGCTTGACGATCCAAAATACGGAAGCCAAATTCTGGCCAAGTTCATGAACCACGTGATGGAGAGCGGCAAGAAAGCCGTTGCCGAGCGTATCGTTTATGGCGCGCTGGAAAAGGTTAAAGAACGCAAGAACAGCGACCCCCTGGAAATCTTCGAGAAAGCTCTCGACGCCATCGCTCCGCTGGTCGAAGTGAAGTCGCGCCGTGTAGGCGGTGCTACTTACCAGGTTCCGGTTGAAGTTCGTCCGTCCCGTCGTAACGCTCTGGCAATGCGCTGGTTGGTAGACTTCGCCCGTAAGCGCGGCGAGAAGTCTATGGCTCTGCGTTTGGCCGGCGAGCTGTTGGACGCTGCTGAAGGTAAAGGTGCTGCTGTTAAGAAGCGTGAAGACGTGCACCGTATGGCTGAAGCTAACAAAGCTTTCTCGCACTACCGCTTCTAATCTTAGCTTCACTAATTTTGCGAGGGCTTTATGGCTCGTACTACTCCGATTAGCCGCTACCGTAACATCGGTATCGTTGCTCACGTGGATGCTGGTAAAACCACCACCACCGAGCGCGTACTGTTTTACACCGGCAAAAGTCACAAAATGGGCGAGGTGCATGACGGCGCCGCGACCACAGACTGGATGGTTCAGGAGCAGGAGCGTGGTATTACCATTACTTCTGCTGCTATTACCGCCTTCTGGAAAGGTTCCGAGAAGCAGTACAAAGACGAGCATCGCTTCAACGTAATCGATACCCCAGGCCACGTAGACTTCACCATTGAAGTTGAGCGTTCCCTGCGTGTACTCGACGGTGCTGTCGTTGTGTTCTGCGGTACTTCGGGTGTTGAGCCTCAGTCGGAAACCGTATGGCGTCAAGCCAACAAATACGGCGTTCCACGTCTTGTTTACGTAAACAAGATGGACCGTGCTGGCGCCAACTTCCTTCGCGTGATCGGTCAGATCAAACAGCGTCTGGGTCACACCCCGGTGCCAATCCAGTTGGCTATCGGTTCCGAAGACAACTTCCAGGGTCAGATCGATCTGATCAATATGGAAGCGGTTTACTGGAATGACTCCGACAAAGGCATGGTGCCTGTTCGCAAGCCTATCCCTGCAGAACTGCAGGAGCTGGCTGACGAGTGGCGCAACAACATGGTTGAGGCTGCGGCCGAAGCCAGCGAAGAGCTGATGAACAAGTACCTCGAGGGTGAAGAGCTCACCAACGTGGAAATCAAGGCTGCTCTGCGTCAGCGTACTATCGCTGGTGAGATCGTCTTGGCTGTTTGTGGTTCTTCCTTCAAGAACAAGGGTGTTCCCCTGGTTCTCGACGCTGTTATCGACTACCTGCCGGCTCCAACCGACATTCCTGCTATCAAGGGTACCAACCCTGATAACGAGGAAGAAGAAATGGAGCGTCATGCCGATGACAGCGAGCCGTTCTCGGCTCTGGCGTTCAAGATCGCAACCGACCCATTCGTGGGTACTTTGACCTTCGTCCGCGTTTACTCGGGCGTGTTGGCCTCCGGCGACGGCGTGATCAACTCGGTTAAAGGCAAGAAAGAGCGCGTGGGTCGTATGGTGCAAATGCACGCAAACGCCCGTGAAGAGATCAAGGAAGTACGCGCTGGTGACATCGCGGCCCTGATCGGCATGAAGGACGTCACCACGGGCGAGACTTTGTGCGACGCTGCCAAGCCAATCATCCTGGTTCGCATGGACTTCCCGGAGCCGGTTATTTCGGTTGCCGTAGAGCCTAAGACCAAGGATGACCAGGAAAAAATGGGTATCGCTCTGGGCAAGCTTGCTCAGGAAGATCCATCTTTCCGCGTCAAGACTGATGAAGAGACTGGTCAAACGATCATCTCCGGCATGGGCGAGCTGCACCTGGACATCCTGGTTGACCGGATGCGCCGTGAGTTCAACGTCGAAGCCAACATCGGTAAGCCTCAGGTTTCCTATCGTGAGCGCATCACGAAGAACTGTGAAATCGAAGGCAAGTTCGTTCGTCAGTCCGGCGGTCGTGGTCAGTTCGGTCACTGCTGGATCCGTTTTGCTCCTGCTGACGAAGGTCAGGAAGGTCTGCAATTCGTGAACGAAGTGGTAGGTGGTGTGGTTCCTAAGGAATACATCCCTGCTATCCAGAAGGGTATCGAAGAGCAGATGAAGAACGGTGTTGTTGCCGGCTATCCGCTGATCGGCCTGAAAGCAACCGTTTTTGACGGTTCTTACCACGACGTCGACTCCAACGAGATGGCGTTTAAGGTGGCTGCTTCCATGGCAACCAAGCAACTGGCCCAGAAGGGCGGTGGTGAGTTGCTTGAGCCAATCATGGCGGTAGAAGTTGTTACACCTGAAGACTATATGGGTGATGTCATGGGCGACCTTAACCGTCGTCGCGGCATGATCTTGGGTATGGAAGACACGGTTTCCGGCAAAGTGATTCGCGCCGAGGTTCCGTTGGGTGAGATGTTCGGTTACGCGACCGACGTTCGCTCCATGTCCCAGGGTCGCGCAAGCTACTCTATGGAATTCAAAAAATACAACACAGCTCCGGCGCACATCGCTGAAACTGTATCCAAAAAACAAGGCTGATTCAGTCCTTTAGGCAAGGAGTTAATTGTCGTGGCTAAAGAAAAATTTGATCGTTCCCTACCGCACGTAAACGTTGGCACCATCGGCCACGTTGACCACGGTAAAACCACTCTGACCGCTGCTCTGACTCGCGTCTGCTCCGAAGTTTTCGGTTCGGCTCGTGTTGACTTCGACAAGATCGACAGCGCACCAGAAGAAAAAGCTCGTGGTATCACCATCAACACCGCTCACGTTGAGTACAACTCGACTATTCGTCACTACGCTCACGTTGACTGCCCAGGTCACGCTGACTACGTGAAGAACATGATCACTGGTGCTGCCCAGATGGACGGCGCGATCCTGGTTTGCTCGGCCGCTGATGGTCCGATGCCACAAACCCGTGAACACATCCTGCTGTCCCGTCAGGTAGGCGTTCCGTACATCGTGGTTTTCCTGAACAAGGCTGACCTGGTAGACGACGCTGAGCTGCTGGAACTGGTTGAGATGGAAGTGCGCGATCTGCTGAGCACTTACGACTTCCCAGGTGACGACACTCCGATCATCATCGGTTCTGCTCGTATGGCTCTGGAAGGCAAAGACGACAACGAAATGGGCACCACTGCCGTTCGTAAACTGGTTGAGACTCTGGACAGCTACATCCCAGAACCAGTTCGTCTGACCGACAAGCCGTTCCTGATGCCAATCGAAGACGTATTCTCGATCTCCGGTCGCGGTACTGTTGTGACTGGTCGTATCGAGCGCGGTATCGTTCGCGTTCAAGATCCACTGGAAATCGTTGGTCTGCGTGACACTACCGTCACCACCTGCACCGGTGTTGAAATGTTCCGTAAGCTGCTCGACGAAGGTCGTGCTGGCGAGAACTGCGGCGTTCTGCTGCGTGGTACCAAGCGTGACGACGTTGAGCGTGGCCAGGTTCTGGTTAAACCAGGTTCGGTTAAGCCTCACACCAAGTTCACCGCAGAAGTTTACGTTCTGAGCAAGGAAGAAGGCGGTCGTCACACTCCGTTCTTCAAAGGCTACCGTCCACAGTTCTACTTCCGTACTACTGACGTGACCGGTAACTGCGAACTGCCAGAAGGCGTTGAAATGGTAATGCCAGGCGATAACATTCAAATGACTGTTACCCTGATCAAAACCATCGCAATGGAAGACGGTCTGCGCTTCGCTATCCGTGAAGGCGGCCGTACCGTTGGTGCTGGCGTTGTAGCTAAAATCATCGAGTAATTATCTCTTCTGAGATAGCTCGGTTTTTTTGAGAGGGCCCCCGCTTAGCGGGGGCCTTTTTTATTGGGTTGACACCCATCGGGGGCGTCTATAGAATTGCGCCTCCTTTTAACGGGCGCATTGCGCCCGGTGGGAATAGCAGCCGGAGTCTGAAATCCAATGCAAAATCAGCAAATCCGTATCAGGTTGAAGGCTTTTGACCATCGCCTGATCGACCAATCCACCCAGGAAATCGTGGAAACCGCGAAACGTACTGGTGCTCAAGTGCGTGGTCCAATTCCACTGCCTACCCGTAAAGAGCGGTTCACCGTTCTGGTCTCCCCGCACGTCAACAAAGACGCGCGTGACCAGTACGAGATCCGTACTCATAAGCGCGTACTGGACATCGTCCAGCCAACGGATAAAACCGTTGATGCACTTATGAAGCTCGATCTGGCGGCCGGTGTGGAAGTACAGATCAGCCTCGGCTAAGACTCGGGTCTTAGTCGTGTAACGCTCTGAAATGGGCGGCCATAGCGGGTGAAAGCCCCGTACACTCATGAGGTTTACAACATGACTATTGGTGTAGTCGGTCGTAAATGCGGTATGACCCGTATTTTCACCGAAGAAGGTGTCTCCATTCCGGTCACGGTCATTGAGATCGAGCCGAATCGCGTCACCCAGTTCAAAACTGAAGAAACCGATGGCTATCGTGCAGTGCAAGTCACTGTCGGCGAGCGTCGTGCTTCGCGTGTGACTGCTGCTCAAGCAGGCCACTTCGCTAAAGCAAACGTTGCAGCTGGTCGCACCGTTATGGAGTTCCGTCTTGAAGACGGCGACTACCAGGCTGGCGATCTGATCAACGCTGAAATCTTCGCTGCTGGTCAACTGGTTGATGTAACCGGTCAGTCCAAAGGTAAAGGCTTCCAGGGTACGATCAAGCGTTGGAATTTCCGTGGACAAGACAACACTCACGGTAACTCCGTTTCCCACCGCGTCCCGGGCTCTATTGGCCAGTGCCAGACTCCTGGTCGTGTATTCAAGGGCAAAAAAATGTCCGGTCATATGGGCGCTGAGCGCGTGACCGTGCAGTCCCTCGAAGTAGTGCGCGTCGACGCTGAACGCAATCTGTTGTTGGTCAAGGGTGCTGTTCCTGGCGCTACTGGCGGCAACCTGGTTGTACGTCCAGCGGCCAAGGCTCGCGGTTAAGGGGAAGCTGACATGCAATTAAATGTAAATGACGCTCAAGCGATCGAAGTTTCCGAACTGACATTTGGCGGCGAATTCAACGAGACGCTGGTTCACCAAGCAGTCGTGGCCTACATGGCCGGCGGCCGTCAAGGTAGCAAGCAGCAAAAGACCCGTTCCGACGTACGTGGTGGCGGTAAGCGCCCTTGGCGTCAGAAAGGTACTGGCCGTGCTCGTGCCGGTACTATCCGTAGCCCAATCTGGCGTGGCGGCGGTACCACTTTCGCAGCTCGTCCGCAGGATCACTCGCAGAAGCTCAACAAGAAGATGTACCGCGCAGCTCTGCGCTCCATCCTTGCTGAACTCGTGCGTACTGACCGTCTGGTCGTGGTTCAGGACTTCGCTGTTGAAAGCCCGAAAACCAAAGATCTGCTGGGCAAACTGAACAACATGAGCCTGACCGACGTTTTGATCGTGTCGGAAGCTGTTGATCAGAACCTGTACCTGGCTGCTCGCAACCTGCCACACGTTGATGTACGTGACGTGCAAGGTTCCGATCCAGTTAGTCTGATCGCATACGACAAGGTGTTGATCACCGTGTCGGCCGTGAAGAAATTCGAGGAGCTGCTGGGATGAACCAGGAACGCGTATTTAAAGTTCTGCTTGGCCCGCACGTTTCCGAAAAGGCTACGGTTCTGGCTGACAAGAAAGGCCAGTTCGTTTTCAAGGTTGCAACTGACGCAACCAAGCTGGAAATCAAGAAGGCCGTCGAAAGCCTGTTCAGCGTGAAAGTAGAGCGTGTTACTACCCTGAATGTTCTGGGTAAGAGCAAGCGCACTGCTCGCGGTCTGGGCAAGCGTAATGACTGGAAGAAGGCAGTTATCTCCCTTCAGCCAGGCCAAGATCTCGATTTCAGCAGCAGTGCTGAGTAAGGAAGGGGTGCATCATGGCAATCGTTAAATGCAAACCGACTTCCCCTGGCCGCCGTTTTGTGGTCAAGGTGGTCAACCAGGAGCTGCATAAAGGCGCTCCTCACGCACCGCTGCTCGAGAAAAAATCGAAGTCTGGTGGTCGTAACAACAATGGTCGCATTACCACTCGTCACATCGGTGGTGGCCATAAGCAGCATTATCGTCTGGTCGACTTCCGTCGCAACGACAAAGATGGCATCGCTGCCACTGTCGAGCGCATCGAATACGATCCAAACCGTACTGCTCACATCGCTCTGCTGTTGTACGCAGATGGCGAGCGTCGCTACATCATCGCCCCTAAAGGCGTGAGCGCTGGCGACCAGCTGATCGCAGGTGCCCTGGCGCCGATCAAGCCGGGCAACGCTCTGCAACTGCGCAACATTCCAGTTGGTAGCACCGTACACGGCATCGAATTGAAGCCAGGTAAAGGCGCGCAAATCGCTCGTTCCGCTGGTGCTTCGGCTCAGCTGATCGCTCGTGAAGGTGTCTACGTGACCCTGCGTCTGCGTTCTGGTGAGATGCGTAAAGTGCTGGCTGAATGCCGCGCGACCCTGGGCGAAGTCTCGAACTCCGAGCACAGCCTGCGTTCGCTGGGTAAAGCTGGTGCCAAACGCTGGCGTGGCGTTCGCCCAACCGTTCGTGGTGTTGCCATGAACCCGGTTGACCACCCACACGGTGGTGGTGAAGGTCGTACCTCTGGTGGTCGTCATCCGGTATCGCCATGGGGCTTCCCGACTAAGGGCGCGAAGACTCGTGGTAATAAGCGTACCGACAAAATGATCGTCCGTCGTCGCAAGTAAATAGAGGGATACGACAGTGCCACGTTCTCTGAAAAAAGGTCCTTTTATTGATCTTCACCTACTGAAGAAGATCGAAGTGGCGGCGGAAAAGAACGATCGCAAACCAGTTAAGACCTGGTCGCGTCGTTCGATGATCCTGCCACAAATGGTCGGTCTGACCATCGCTGTACACAACGGTCGCTTGCACGTCCCAGTTCTCGTGAACGAAGACATGGTCGGCCACAAACTAGGCGAGTTTGCCGGTACCCGCACTTATCGTGGGCACGTGGCAGACAAGAAAGCCAAGCGTTAAGGGGTAAGGAAATGGAAGTAGCCGCTAAGTTGTCGGGCGCTCGAATCTCCGCCCAGAAAGCCCGCTTGGTCGCCGACCAGATCCGCGGGAAGAAGGTGGGCGAAGCGCTCAACCTGTTGGCTTTCAGCAGTAAGAAAGCCGCCGAGATCATGAAGAAAGTGCTGGAGTCGGCCGTAGCCAACGCCGAGCATAACGAAGGCGCAGACGTTGATGACCTGAAGGTCAGCACCGTTTTCGTCAACGAAGGGCGTTCGCTGAAGCGCATCATGCCACGTGCCAAAGGCCGTGCTGATCGCATCGTCAAGCGGTCTTGCCATATCACTGTCAAGGTTGCTGACAAGTAACGGAGTCGAAGAGATGGGTCAGAAAGTACATCCCATTGGCATTCGCCTGGGAATCGTCAAGGAGCACACCTCCGTCTGGTACGCAGACGGTCGGACTTATGCGGACTACTTGTTCGCTGATCTGAAGGTGCGTGAGTATCTCCAAGACAAACTAAAAAGCGCGTCCGTAAGCCGTATCGATATCCATCGTCCGGCACAAACTGCACGTATCACCATCCACACCGCTCGTCCAGGTATCGTTATCGGGAAGAAAGGTGAAGATGTTGAGAAACTGCGTCAGGACCTGACCAAGCAAATGGGTGTGCCTGTGCACATCAATATCGAAGAGATCCGCAAGCCGGAGCTCGACGGTATGCTGGTTGCGCAGAGCGTAGCTCAGCAGCTGGAGCGTCGCGTAATGTTCCGTCGCGCTATGAAGCGCGCTGTACAGAACGCCATGCGCATTGGTGCCAAAGGCATCAAAATCCAAGTGAGCGGTCGTCTCGGCGGTGCTGAAATCGCACGTACTGAATGGTATCGCGAAGGTCGTGTGCCACTGCACACCCTGCGTGCCGACATCGACTATGCCAACTACGAAGCTCACACCACTTACGGTGTGATCGGTGTAAAGGTTTGGATCTTCAAAGGCGAAGTAATTGGTGGTCGCCAAGAAGAACTGAAACCACAAGCACCAGCGCCTCGTAAAAAAGCTGCTAAGTAAGGGGTACGCCAAATGTTGCAACCTAAGCGTACGAAGTTCCGCAAGCAGATGACAGGCCACAACCGTGGTCTGGCTCAGCGCGGTAGCAAAGTCAGCTTCGGCGAGTTCGCGCTGAAGTCTGTAGCTCGTGGTCGTCTCACCGCTCGTCAGATCGAGTCAGCGCGTCGTGCTCTGACCCGTCACGTAAAACGTGGCGGCAAGATCTGGATCCGTGTATTCCCGGACAAGCCGATCTCCAAAAAACCTCTCGAGGTTCGGATGGGTAAAGGTAAGGGTAACGTGGAGTACTGGGTAGCCCAGATTCAGCCAGGCAAAGTCCTGTATGAAATCGAGGGTGTTTCTGAAGAGCTGGCGCGTGAGGCTTTCGCCCTGGCTGCTGCAAAGCTGCCGCTCGCCACCTCCTTTGTTAAACGGACGGTGATGTGATGAAAGCGAATGAACTTCGTGAAAAATCCGCACAGCAGCTGAACGAGCAACTGCTCGGCCTGCTGCGCGACCAGTTCAATCTGCGTATGCAGAAAGCAACTGGCCAGTTGGGGCAGTCCCATCTGCTCTCGCAAGTTAAGCGTGACATCGCTCGCGTGAAGACTGTGCTCAACCAGCAGGCAGGTAAGTGATCATGGCTGAAGCCGAAAAAACTGTCCGTACGCTGACTGGCCGTGTTGTCAGCGACAAGATGGACAAAACCATCACCGTTCTGATCGAGCGTCGCGTTAAGCACCCGATCTACGGTAAATATGTTAAGCGTTCGACTAAGCTGCACGCGCACGACGAAACCAATCAGTGCCACATCGGCGACAAAGTCACTATTCGTGAAACTCGTCCGCTGGCCAAGACCAAGTCTTGGGCACTGGTTGATGTTCTCGAACGCGCTGTGGAAGTCTAAGGACTAGGGGTCGGAGAAATTATATGATTCAGACTCAATCCATGCTCGATGTGGCCGATAACAGCGGCGCTCGCCGTGTTATGTGCATCAAGGTGCTGGGTGGCTCCCATCGTCGTTACGCTGGTATCGGTGACATCATCAAAGTTACCGTGAAGGAAGCAATTCCTCGCGGTAAGGTGAAAAAAGGCCAAGTGATGACTGCTGTTGTAGTCCGCACTCGTCACGGCGTACGTCGTGCTGATGGCTCCATTATCCGCTTTGATGGCAACGCTGCTGTTCTTCTGAACAACAAGCAAGAGCCGATCGGCACCCGTATCTTTGGGCCAGTGACCCGTGAGCTTCGTACTGAGAAGTTCATGAAGATCGTCTCGCTCGCCCCAGAAGTGCTGTAAGGAGATCCGACATGCAAAAGATTCGTCGTGACGACGAGATCATCGTGATCGCCGGCAAAGACAAAGGTAAGCGCGGTAAGGTGCTTAAGGTTCTCGCTAATAACCGTCTGGTTATCGGTGGTCTGAACCTGGTCAAGCGTCATACCAAGCCTAACCCGATGTCGGGCGTGCAGGGCGGTATCGTCGAGAAAGAAGCTCCGCTGGACGCTTCTAACGTCGCCATCTTCAACGGCGAAACCAACAAGGCTGACCGCGTTGGTTTCAAAGTAGAAGACGGTAAGAAAATTCGTGTCTTCAAGTCGACCCAAAAAGCGGTTGATGCTTGAACACTGCTAGGTAGATTAGACCATGGCACGACTACAAGAGATTTACCGGAAGGAAATCGCCCCTAAGCTTAAGGAAGAACTTAAGCTTGGGAACGTGATGGAAGTTCCGCGCGTTACCAAAATCACCCTGAACATGGGTTTGGGCGAAGCGATCGGTGACAAAAAAGTCATCGAGCACGCTGTTGCTGACCTGGAAAAGATCACCGGCCAGAAAGTCGTTGTGACTTACGCTCGGAAATCCATCGCTGGCTTTAAAGTCCGTGAAGGTTGGCCGATCGGCGTCAAAGTGACCCTGCGCCGTGAGCGTATGTACGAATTCCTGGATCGTCTGCTGTCGATCTCCCTGCCTCGGGTTCGCGACTTCCGCGGCCTGAATGCCAAGTCCTTCGATGGTCGTGGTAACTACAGCATGGGCGTGAAAGAGCAGATCATCTTCCCGGAAATCGACTACGACAAGATCGATGCTCTCCGCGGTCTGGACATCACCCTGACCACCACTGCCAAGAACGATGATGAAGGTCGCGCCCTGTTGCGTGCTTTCAAATTCCCGTTCCGCAACTGATTGGAGTAGGACCATGGCCAAGATGAGCATGAAAAACCGCGAGCTGAAACGTCAGCTCACGGTTGCCAAGTACGCCAAGAAGCGTGCAGCACTGAAAGCAATCATCGTTGATCTGAACGCAAGTCCAGAAGCGCGTTGGGAAGCTACAGTTGCTCTGCAGAAGCAGCCACGTGATGCAAGCGCTTCGCGCATGCGTAACCGCTGCCGCCTGACTGGTCGTCCACACGGCGTTTACCGCAAGTTCGGCCTCGGCCGTAACAAACTGCGTGAAGCGGCAATGCGTGGTGACGTACCTGGTCTGGTTAAAGCCAGCTGGTAAGTACTTTCAACGTCCAGGTGGTCGATGTCGCAAGATACTGACCGCCGGTGACCTTGAATCTGGAACAAGCCCCTTTTGGGGCTTGTTTCATTTCTGGAGTGTGTCTAAAATACGCGGCTCGCCTGAGCCCGTGTGTTTTACCCGGAGATTCTCGGCGACATATGTAGCCGCAAGGCTAATTTTTTTGTATTAGGAGCGTCTAGCCCATGAGTATGCAGGACCCGTTAGCGGACATGCTAACTCGTATCCGTAATGCCCAGATGGCTGAAAAGTCCGTCGTAAGCATGCCATCTTCCAAGTTGAAGGTTGCTGTTGCCAAAGTCCTGAAAGACGAAGGCTACATTGCGGGTTATCAGATCAGCAGCGATGTAAAAGCACTGCTGTCCATCGAGCTGAAGTACTTCGAAGGCCGTTCGGTCATCGAGGAAGTGAAGCGCGTTAGCCGTCCAGGCCTGCGTCAGTACAAGTCCGCTGAAGATCTGCCGAAAGTTCGTGGCGGTCTGGGCGTGTCTATCGTCTCCACCAACAAAGGTGTGATGACGGATCGTGCTGCGCGCGCTGCCGGTGTCGGCGGCGAAGTTCTTTGCACTGTGTTCTAAGGGGGGATAAGCATGTCTCGCGTCGCTAAGAACCCCGTTAAGCTGCCAGCCGGTGTCGAAGTCAAATTCGCAGGCCAACAGCTTTCGGTGAAGGGTGCCAAGGGTACTCTTGAACTGAACATCCATTCGTCCGTTGAGATCGTTGAAGAAGCGGGTGAGCTGCGTTTTGCTGCTCGCAATGGCGATCAACAAACTCGCGCAATGGCCGGTACCACGCGTGCGTTGGTAAACAACATGGTCCAAGGCGTAAGCCAAGGCTTCGAGCGTAAGCTCCAGCTGGTCGGTGTTGGTTACAAAGCGCAAGCAAAAGGCACGGTTTTGAACCTGGCCCTTGGCTTCTCGCACCCTGTGGATTACGAACTGCCAGCGGGCATCACTGCTGAGACCCCTAGCCAGACCGATATCCTGATCAAGGGCATCGACAAGCAGCTGGTAGGTCAAGTGGCCGCTGAGATCCGCGACTTCCGTCCACCAGAGCCGTACAAAGGCAAAGGTGTGCGCTACGCGGACGAAGTCGTCCGTCGTAAAGAAGCCAAGAAGAAGTAGGGCATAGCAAATGACCGACAAAAAAGTTACTCGACTGCGTCGCGCTCGCAAAGCACGCCTGAAAATGCACGAACTCGAAGTCGTGCGTCTCTGCGTGTTCCGCTCGTCGCAGCACATCTACGCCCAGGTCATCTCGGCCGACGGCAACAAAGTCCTGGCAAGCGCCTCGACTTTGGATAAAGAACTGCGTGATGGTGCCACCGGCAACATCGACGCGGCCACAAAGGTTGGCCAGCTGGTCGCTACGCGTGCTAAGGCCGCTGGCGTCTCGCAAGTGGCTTTCGACCGCTCTGGCTTCAAGTACCACGGTCGCGTGAAAGCGCTGGCTGATGCTGCTCGTGAAGCTGGGCTGGAGTTCTAAGTTATGTCAAATAACGACCAAAAGCGCGACGAAGGCTACATTGAGAAGCTGGTTCAAGTTAACCGCGTAGCCAAAACCGTTAAAGGCGGCCGTATCTTCACTTTCACCGCGTTGACCGTGGTAGGTGATGGTAAAGGGCGTGTTGGCTTCGGCCGTGGCAAGTCACGTGAAGTGCCTGCTGCAATCCAGAAAGCAATGGAAGCTGCTCGTCGCAACATGATCCAAGTTGATCTGAACGGCACCACGCTGCAGTACGCAATGAAGTCCGCCCATGGCGCTTCGAAGGTGTACATGCAGCCTGCTTCTGAAGGTACCGGTATCATCGCTGGCGGCGCTATGCGTGCTGTCCTCGAAGTTGCTGGCGTTCAGAACGTTCTGGCCAAGTGCTACGGCTCGACTAACCCGGTAAACGTGGTTCACGCCACTTTCAAAGGTTTGAAAGCTATGCAATCTCCTGAGTCCATCGCTGCCAAGCGTGGTCTGACTGTCAAGGAGATCTTCTGATCATGGCTACCGTTAAAGTAACGCTGATCAAAAGCATGACCGGCCGTATCCCTAACCACAAACTGTGCGTTAAAGGTCTGGGTCTGCGTCGCATCGGTCACACTGTAGAAGTCCAGGATACTCCCGAGAATCGCGGGATGATCAACAAGGCTTACTACATGCTGCGTGTAGAGGGTTAATCGATGAAACTCAATGATCTGAGTCCAGCGCCGGGTTCCCGTCGCGAAAAGCATCGTCCGGGCCGTGGTATCGGTAGCGGTTTGGGTAAGACTGGTGGCCGTGGCCACAAAGGTCAAACCTCCCGCTCCGGTGGCACCATCGCTCCAGGCTTTGAAGGCGGTCAACAGCCGCTGCATCGTCGCCTGCCTAAGTTCGGTTTCGTATCCCTGAAAGCCATGGATCGCGCAGAAGTGCGTCTGTCCGAGCTGGCTAAAGTGGAAGGCGACATCGTTACTGTGCAGACCCTGAAAGATGCCAACGTGATCAACGTCAACGTACAGCGTGTGAAAATCATGCTGTCCGGTGAAGTGACTCGCGCTGTCACTATCGGCAAGGGAATCGGCGCCACCAAAGGTGCGCGTTCGGCTATCGAAGCAGCTGGCGGCAAGTTCGAGGAATAAATGGCTAAGCAAGGTGCTCTCTCAGCGCTCGGCAAAGGCGGTATGTCTGAACTTTGGGCTCGTCTGCGTTTTCTGTTCCTGGCGATTATCGTCTACCGAATAGGCGCACACATCCCGGTTCCAGGTATCAACCCGGACCGACTCGCAGACCTGTTTCGACAGAATGAGGGGACCATTCTTAGCTTGTTCAACATGTTTTCCGGCGGTGCGCTGGAGCGGATGAGCATCTTTGCACTGGGGATCATGCCGTACATCTCGGCATCGATCATCATGCAGCTGATGACCGCCGTCAGTCCGCAGCTGGAGCAGTTGAAGAAGGAAGGTGAAGCTGGCCGTCGCAAGATTAGCCAGTACACCCGCTACGGCACTGTCATCCTCGCCCTGGTTCAAGCTATCGGCATGTCCGTTGGCCTGGCCGGGCAGGGTGTTGCGTTCACTGGTGACTTTGGCTTCCATTTCGTCGCGGTATCCACGTTTGTGGCTGGTGCGATGTTCATGATGTGGCTGGGTGAGCAGATTACTGAGCGTGGTGTTGGCAACGGTATCTCGATGTTGATTTTCGCAGGTATCGTCGCCGGTCTTCCGAGAGCGATTGGGCAGTCTTTCGAGTCTGCACGTCAGGGTGATATCAATATCTTTGCCTTGGTTGCCATCGGTTTGCTGGCAGTAGCGATTATCGGTTTTGTGGTGTTCATTGAGCGTGGTCAGCGTCGTATTGCTGTTCACTACGCCAAGCGTCAGCAGGGCCGTAAGGTTTTTGCTGCGCAGACCAGCCACTTGCCGCTGAAAGTGAATATGGCCGGCGTTATTCCGGCAATTTTCGCGAGCAGCATTTTGCTGTTTCCGGCTTCGTTGGGTACCTGGTTTGGTCAGTCTGAAAATATGGGCTGGCTGCAGGACCTCTCTCAGTCGATCGCTCCTGGTCAGCCGTTGAATATTCTGCTGTTTAGTGCAGGGATTATTTTCTTCTGCTTCTTCTATACGGCGTTGATGTTCAATCCGAAAGACGTAGCGGAAAACCTGAAGAAGTCCGGTGCCTTTATTCCGGGCATCCGTCCAGGTGAGCAGTCTGCGCGCTACATTGATGGCGTTCTGACTCGTTTGACCCTGTTCGGTGCTCTATATATGACGGCCGTGTGCTTGTTGCCCCAGTTCCTGGTGGTTGCAGCAAACGTTCCGTTCTACCTTGGCGGGACCTCGTTGCTGATCGTGGTCGTGGTTGTGATGGACTTCATGTCCCAAGTACAATCGCACCTCGTTTCGCACCAGTACGAATCCCTGATGAAGAAAGCCAACCTGAAGGGCTACGGCAGCGGCATGTTGCGCTGAGTACCCCATAAGGTTCGAGGAGTTGGTGATGAAAGTTCGTGCATCGGTGAAAAAGCTGTGCCGTAACTGCAAGATTATTCGCCGCGAAGGTGTTGTTCGAGTAATTTGCAGCGCGGAACCGCGTCACAAACAGCGCCAAGGCTGAGTGTGATCCGCTTGAAGCCCGGCAGCTAGTGCGCTGCCGGGTTGATTATTTGTTATTACAGCGATATTATCTCGCGCCCTATTTCTTGGCTTCCGGGGCGTAGGTAGCTGTCAATTGGAGTCCCACTGAATGGCCCGTATTGCAGGCGTTAACATTCCAGATAACAAGCACACTGTTATCTCGCTGACCTACATCTATGGTGTTGGTCGCACTACTGCGCAGAAAATTTGCGCAGTCGCTGGTGTAAATCCAGCCGCTAAGATCAAGGATCTGAGCGACGAGCAGATTGAACAGCTGCGTGGCGAAGTGGCGAAGTTCACCACTGAAGGTGACCTGCGTCGCGAAATCAACATGAAAATCAAGCGTTTGATGGACCTCGGTTGCTATCGCGGTCTGCGTCATCGTCGTGGTCTTCCAGTACGCGGTCAGCGTACCAAGACTAACGCGCGTACCCGTAAAGGTCCGCGTAAGCCGATCCGCAAGTAATCGCCCCAGCGAATCGACAGGAAAATTATCATGGCAAAACCTGCTGCTCGTCCTCGTAAAAAAGTTAAAAAGACAGTGGTTGATGGCATCGCCCACATCCATGCTTCTTTTAACAACACCATCGTGACCATCACCGACCGTCAAGGTAACGCGCTTTCTTGGGCTACCTCCGGTGGTTCGGGTTTCCGCGGTTCCCGCAAGTCCACCCCGTTTGCTGCTCAAGTAGCTGCTGAACGTGCTGGTCAAGCTGCGCTGGAATACGGCCTGAAAAACCTCGACGTTAACGTCAAAGGTCCAGGTCCAGGTCGTGAGTCTGCTGTCCGTGCTTTGAACGGCTGTGGCTATAAGATCGCCAGCATCACCGACGTGACGCCAATCCCGCACAACGGGTGCCGTCCGCCGAAGAAGCGCCGCGTGTAATCCAGGAGATTGTAAAGAATGGCTCGTTACATTGGTCCAAAATGCAAACTCGCTCGTCGCGAAGGCACCGATCTCTTCCTGAAGAGCGGCGTGCGCGCGATCGAATCGAAGTGCAACATCGAAGCAGCACCTGGTATCCACGGCCAACGCCGCGGTCGCCAGTCCGACTACGGCACCCAACTGCGTGAAAAGCAGAAGGTCCGTCGTATCTACGGCGTTCTCGAGCGTCAGTTCAGCGGCTACTACAAAGAAGCTGCTGGCAAGAAAGGTGCAACCGGTGAAAACCTGCTGCAACTGCTCGAATGCCGTCTGGACAACGTTGTATACCGTATGGGCTTTGGTTCGACTCGTGCCGAATCCCGTCAGCTGGTATCGCACAAGTCGATCAGCGTTAACGGTCAGACCGTAAACGTTCCGTCCTACCAGGTTCGTGCTGGTGACGTGGTCGCAGTTCGCGAGAAAGCAAAAAACCAACTTCGCATTGTCCAAGCTCTCGATCTGTGTGCCCAACGTGGCCGCGTAGAATGGGTAGAAGTAGACACTGAGAAGAAGTCGGGCGTTTTCAAGAACGTTCCTGCTCGCAGTGATCTGTCCGCCGACATCAACGAAAGCCTGATTGTCGAGCTCTACTCCAAGTAAGGGCTAGAAAATAGGTGCATCCATGCAGATTTCGGTAAATGAGTTCCTGACACCCCGCCACATTGATGTGCAGGTTGTCAGTCCAACCCGCGCTAAGATCACTCTCGAGCCTCTCGAGCGTGGTTTTGGCCACACCCTGGGCAACGCGCTGCGCCGCATCCTGTTGTCCTCAATGCCCGGCTGTGCAGTAGTCGAGGCCGAGATTGACGGTGTGCTCCACGAGTACAGCGCCATCGAAGGTGTACAGGAAGACGTAATTGAAATCCTGTTGAACCTTAAAGGTCTGGCTATCAAGCTGCACGGCCGTGACGAAGTTACGCTGACCTTGTCGAAGAAGGGTTCGGGGGTGGTTACCGCTGCCGATATTCAGCTGGATCATGATGTCGAGATCGTTAACCCCGATCACGTAATCGCTAACCTGGCGTCTAACGGCGCTCTGAACATGAAGCTCACCGTAGCTCGTGGTCGTGGTTATGAACCGGCCGACTCGCGTCAGAGCGATGAAGACGAAAGCCGCAGCATTGGTCGCTTGCAGCTTGACTCTTCGTTCAGCCCGGTTCGCCGCATCGCATACGTGGTGGAAAACGCCCGTGTCGAGCAGCGTACTAACCTGGACAAGCTGGTTATTGATCTGGAAACCAACGGTACTCTGGATCCTGAAGAGGCTATCCGCCGCGCTGCAACCATCCTGCAACAGCAGTTGGCTGCGTTCGTCGACCTCAAGGGTGACAGCGAACCAGTGGTAATCGAGCAGGAAGACGAGATCGATCCGATCCTGCTTCGCCCGGTTGACGATCTGGAACTGACTGTACGTTCGGCTAACTGCCTTAAGGCGGAAAACATTTACTACATCGGCGACCTGATTCAGCGTACCGAAGTAGAACTGTTGAAGACTCCGAACCTGGGCAAGAAATCCTTGACTGAAATCAAGGACGTTCTGGCCTCCCGCGGTCTGTCCCTCGGCATGCGCCTCGACAACTGGCCGCCTGCAAGTCTTAAGAAGGACGACAAGGCGACTGCCTGATCGTCGTAATCACCGAACGTGAGTTTGGTAAGGAATGAACCATGCGTCATCGTAAAAGTGGTCGTCACCTGAGCCGTACCAGCTCGCACCGCAAGGCCATGTTCCAAAACATGGCGGTGTCGCTGTTCGAGCACGAGCTGATCAAAACTACACTGCCGAAAGCTAAAGAACTGCGTCGCGTTGCTGAGCCGCTGATTACTTTGGCCAAGACGGACAGCCTGGCTAACCGCCGTCTGGCTTTCGACCGTACTCGTTCGAAAGCTATCGTTGGTAAGCTCTTCAACGACCTGGGCAAGCGTTACGCTACCCGTGAGGGTGGCTACCTGCGCATCCTCAAGTGCGGTTTCCGCGCTGGCGACAACGCGCCTATGGCGTACGTCGAGTTGGTTGATCGTGCTACTGCTGGCGAAGCTGTAAGCGCCGAGTAAGACGACAAGCTGTAACGAAGAACCGGGCCTAGTGCCCGGTTTTTTGTGCGAGTAAGAAAAGCGCGATTTGTACAAGCTTCCGTCGATTGTGCTTGGCACTATGGCACGAGGGGAGTTTGGTAGTTATTTTCTATCGAAGCCTACAATTTAATGAATTTGTAGGCGTCATGTTGATGATCAATACTCCCTGCAAGCCGATTAGCCGGCAGTTCCAAGTCCGACCTGAGGGAAATTGAGCATGAGCCAGAATAAAATCCTTACGACCGCCAGCGGTGCTCCCGTTGCGGACAACCAGAATTCCCGTTCCGCAGGCCCGCGCGGCCCGTTGCTCCTCGACGATTTTCACCTGATTGAAAAGCTCGCTCACTTCAACCGTGAAAACATCCCTGAGCGCCGTGTACACGCCAAAGGCTCGGGTGCCTATGGCACTTTCACGGTCACCAAAGACATTACCCAATACACCAGTGCTAAGTTGTTCGAGTCCGTCGGCAAGCAGACGCCGACCTTCCTGCGCTTTTCTACGGTAGGTGGTGAGCGCGGTTCGGCTGATACCGAGCGCGACCCACGCGGCTTCGCCCTTAAGTTCTACACCGAAGAAGGCAACTGGGACATCGTGGGTAATAACACCCCTGTGTTCTTCATTCGCGATCCATTGAAGTTTCCTGACTTCATCCATACCCAGAAGCGCTTGCCGCAAAGCAACCTGAAAAGCGCGCAAATGATGTGGGACTTCTGGTCTCACTCCCCTGAGGCGTTGCACCAGGTCACCATTCTGTTTTCCGACCGTGGCATTCCCGATGGTTACCGCCATATGCACGGTTTTGGCAGCCACACCTATAGCCTGATCAACGCCAAGGGCGAGCGTCACTGGGTCAAGTGGCACTACAAAACCAAACAGGGCATCAAGAACCTGGCACCGGCCGAAGCTGCGCGTTTGGCCGGTACTGACCCTGATTACGCCCAGCGCGATCTCTTTGATGCGATCGAGCGCGGTGACTTCCCGAAATGGCGCGTGTGCATCCAGATCATGACCGAGGCCCAGGCCAACGCTCATTACGAGAATCCTTTCGATGTGACCAAAACCTGGTCGCAGAAGGAATTCCCTTTGATCGAAGTCGGCGAACTGGAGTTGAACCGCAACCCGCAGAACTACTTTGCTGAAGTGGAGCAAGCCGCATTCGGTCCGAGCAATATGGTTCCAGGCGTAGGCCTGTCGCCAGACCGCATGCTGCAAGGTCGTGTATTCGCCTACGCAGATGCCCACCGCTACCGCGTTGGTACCAATCACCAGCAACTGCCGGTGAACGCCCCACGTAGCCCAGTAAACAGCTACCAGCGTGATGGCTCGATGGCATTCGGCAGTAACGGTGGTGCGGCGCCTAATTACGAGCCGAACAGCTACGCCGATGCACCGAAGCAAGCGCCACAGTATGCAGAGCCTGCACTGGCACTTAATGGCGCGGCTGACCGCTACGATCACAGAGAGGACACTGATTACTACAGTCACGCAGGTGCGCTGTTCCGCCTGATGAGCGATGAGCAGAAAGCGTTGCTCACCAACAACATTGCCGGCGCAATGGGTGGCGTTTCCAGCGACGTGGTTCAGCGCCAGCTGCAACACTTCTACAAGGCTGATCCTGCTTATGGAGAAGCAATCGCAAAGGCGTTGGGTGTATCGCTTAGCTGACTCTAAACGATAAGCAGAACCGCCCTCATTTGGGCGGTTTTTGCGTTAAATCCGCTACTTTTCTCGGAAAATCTTCACTTTTCTGCCGTTGGTCCCGTGACCTTCGAGTCATCATGGTTCAAACTACAGACTTTCAAGCAGGGAGATGTAGGGCGATGCAAGGTCACCCCGACGTAATCGATTACCTCAACACGTTGCTGACGGGCGAACTGGCGGCTCGTGACCAATATTTCATCCATTCGCGCATGTACGAAGACTGGGGCTTTACCGAGCTCTACGAGCGTATCAACCACGAAATGGAAGAAGAGGCACAGCACGCCGACGCACTGATGCGCCGTATCCTCATGCTCGAAGGCACGCCGCGCATGCGTCCGGATGACCTGGATGTGGGCACCACGGTCCCTGACATGCTCGCCGCCGACCTGCGCCTCGAGTACAAGGTCCGTGCCGCGCTTTGCAAAGGCATCGAGCTCTGTGAACAGCACAGCGACTTTGTCACTCGGGAAATCCTGCGGGTGCAGTTGAATGATACCGAAGAAGATCACACCTACTGGCTGGAAAAGCAGTTGGGCCTGATCAAGTTGATTGGCCTGGAGAATTACCTGCAATCGCAGTTCTGATTCCCGGCAGCAAAAAGCCCCTGTCACTGCAAAGTGACAGGGGCTTTTCATTGGGCCCGAAAAAGTCAGGCCCGGTCGCGTTCCAACAGTGGTTTCAAGTAGTAACCGGTGTGTGACTGCGGCATTTCGGAAACCTGCTCCGGCGTACCTACGGCGATAATCTGACCGCCCTTGGAACCACCTTCCGGCCCCAGGTCTACCAGCCAGTCGGCCGTCTTGATCACATCAAGGTTGTGCTCGATCACCACCACGGTATTGCCGTGGTCGCGAAGGCGGTGCAGCACGTCCAACAGTTGCTGGATATCCGCGAAGTGCAGGCCGGTGGTCGGCTCATCAAGGATATACAAGGTCTTGCCGGTGTCGCGCTTGGACAGCTCACGAGACAACTTCACCCGTTGTGCTTCACCACCAGACAGCGTCGTAGCCGACTGCCCCAGCTTGATATATGAAAGGCCTACATCCATCAGGGTCTGTAGCTTGCGCGCCAGCGCCGGAACCGCGTCAAAGAACTCACGCGCTTCCTCGATGGTCATCTCGAGGGTTTCATGGATGCTCTTGCCTTTGTATTTGATCTCCAGCGTCTCGCGGTTATAGCGCTTGCTCTTGCACACATCGCACGGTACGTAGATGTCCGGCAGGAAGTGCATCTCCACCTTGATCAAGCCATCGCCCTGGCACGCTTCACAGCGGCCGCCCTTGACGTTGAACGAGAACCGGCCCGGTCCGTAGCCCCTTGAGCGTGATTCCGGAACGCCCGCAAACAGCTCACGAATCGGTGTGAACAGTCCGGTGTAGGTCGCCGGGTTGGAGCGCGGTGTACGGCCAATCGGGCTTTGGTCGATATCGACCACCTTATCCAGGTGTTCCAGGCCCTTGATGCTGTCATGGGCCGCCGCTTCCAGGGTGGTCGCGCCATTCAGGGCGGTGGCACTCAACGGGAACAGCGTGTTGTTGATCAGCGTCGACTTGCCCGAGCCGGAAACACCGGTCACGCAGGTCAGCAGGCCCAGTGGAATTTCCAGGTCGACATTGCGCAGGTTGTTGCCACGCGCGCCCTTGAGGTGCAGCGCCAGCTTTTTGTTGCGTGGCGTACGTTTGGCGGGTACTTCGATCTTCATGCGGCCGGACAGGTACTTGCCGGTCAGCGAGTCCGGGTGCGCCATGACTTCGGCAGGCGTGCCCTCTGCGACAATGTGCCCACCATGCACACCCGCGCCCGGGCCGATGTCGACCACGTAATCCGCCAGGCGAATCGCGTCTTCATCGTGTTCGACCACGATCACCGTGTTACCGATATCCCGCAGGTGTTTCAACGTACCCAGCAGGCGATCGTTGTCACGTTGATGCAAACCAATCGACGGCTCATCAAGGATGTACAGCACACCCACGAGGCCGGCACCAATCTGGCTGGCCAGGCGAATCCGTTGGGCTTCGCCGCCGGACAAGGTATCGGCGCTGCGATCCAGCGACAGGTAATCCAGGCCTACGTTGACCAGGAACTGCAGCCGCTCGCGAATCTCCTTGAGGATCTTGTCGGCGATCTCCCCACGGCGACCGGTCAGTTTGAGCACGCCAAAGTATTCGCAGGCATCACCGATCGGCAGGCTGGTCACCGCCGGCAAGGTCTTTTCGCCCACCCATACATGCCGCGCCTCACGACGCAGGCGCGTGCCGCGGCAATCCGGGCAAGGCTGGGTGCTGAGGAATTTCGCCAGCTCTTCGCGCACGCTGGCCGATTCAGTCTCGCGGTAGCGACGCTCAAGGTTCGGCACAATGCCTTCGAATGGGTGGGAGCGCTTGACGATATCGCCACGGTCGTTCAGGTACTTGAAGTCGACGTTCTGCGAGCCGCTACCATGCAGGATGACCTTCTGCTGGTCCGCCGGCAGTTGGTTGAAAGGCACTTCCAGGCTGAATTTATAGTGCGACGCCAACGACCCCAGCATCTGGAAGTAATAGACGTTGCGCCTATCCCAGCCGCGAATGGCCCCCTCCGCCAGCGTCAGGTCACCGTTGACCAGGCGCTTGATGTCGAAGAACTGCTTCACGCCCAGGCCATCACAAGTCGGGCAGGCGCCGGCCGGGTTGTTGAAGGAAAACAGCTTGGGTTCCAGCTCGCTGATGGCGTGGCCGCAGATCGGGCAGGCAAACCGGGCGGAGAAGATGATCTCTTCGCCTGGCTCGTCGTCCATCGGCGCCACCAGTGCAATACCGTCGGCCAGTTTCAATGCGGTTTCGAAGGATTCCGCCAGGCGCTGCTGCAGGTCGGCGCGCACCTTGAAGCGGTCGACCACGACATCGATCGAATGCTTCTTCTGCTTGTCGAGCTTCGGCGCTTCGTCCAGTTCATACAGCTTGCCGTTGATCCGCGCACGCACAAAACCTTGCGCACGCAGCTCTTCGAAAACGGAAAGATGTTCGCCCTTGCGCTCACGGATCACCGGTGCCAGCAGCATCAGCTTGGCACCTTCCGGCTGGGCCAGCACCAGGTCGACCATCTGGCTGACGGTCTGGGCTTCCAGGGGAATGTCGTGGTCCGGGCAACGCGGAATACCCACGCGTGCATACAGCAGGCGCAGGTAATCGTAGATTTCGGTAATGGTGCCCACGGTGGAACGCGGGTTATGGGAGGTCGACTTCTGCTCGATGGAAATGGCCGGCGACAGGCCTTCAATAGTGTCGACGTCGGGCTTTTCCATCATCGACAGGAACTGCCGGGCATAGGCCGACAGGGATTCCACATAGCGGCGCTGGCCTTCGGCATACAGCGTGTCGAACGCCAGCGACGATTTGCCGGACCCGGACAAGCCGGTGATGACGATCAGTTTGTCCCGGGGCAGGGTCAGGTCGATGTTCTTCAGGTTGTGGGTTCTAGCCCCACGAATCAGGATCTTGTCCAAGATGGCCTCGCACGGCGGGCGTAAATAATGCCGGAGTATACGGCTAAAGACTGGATGAATATACACTATCAAAAGGCCGCTTGCAGCCTTAGATGAAAGCTGCGCGGCAAAGCGCCGCATATACCCTCTCAATCGATGGGACTGGTAGAATCGCCGCCGGTTCACACGAGGTTTTTCCATGCACGATCCCCACAGCGAACGCATGAGTAGCGGCGAGACCCGAGCGGCAAGCGGTCTGGCCCTGGTGTTCGCCTTCCGTATGCTGGGCATGTTTATGGTGTTGCCGGTGCTGGCGACCTATGGAATGGATCTCGCAGGCGCAACCCCCGCGTTGATCGGCCTGGCGATTGGCGCCTATGGCCTGACCCAGGCGATTTTCCAGATCCCGTTCGGGATCATTTCCGACCGTATCGGTCGCCGCCCGGTGATCTACCTGGGGCTGATCGTGTTCGCCCTCGGCAGCGTGCTCGCGGCTCAATCCGATTCCATCTGGGGCGTGATCGCCGGGCGCATCCTGCAAGGCGCGGGCGCGATTTCCGCTGCGGTCATGGCGTTGCTGTCCGACCTGACCCGCGAACAACATCGCACCAAGGCCATGGCCATGATCGGCATGACCATCGGCCTGTCGTTTGCCGTGGCCATGGTGGTGGGGCCCTTGCTGACTCGCGCGTTTGGTTTGCACGGGCTGTTCCTGGCCACAGGCGGTATGGCACTGTTCGGCATCGTGATCGTGGCCTTCATGGTGCCGCGCTCCACTAGCACGTTGCAGCACCGTGAGTCAGGCGTCGCGCGCAAGGCCCTGTTGCCGACGCTCAAGCACCCGGACCTGCTGCGCCTGGATTTAGGTATCTTCGTATTACACGCCATGCTGATGTGCAGCTTTGTCGCCTTGCCTCTGGCCTTGGTAGAAAAAGCCGGCCTGCCCAAGGAGCAGCACTGGTGGGTCTACCTTACTGCGCTGCTGATTTCGTTCTTCGCCATGATCCCCTTCATCATCTACGGCGAAAAGAAACGCAAAATGAAACGAGTTTTGCTCGGCGCCGTCGCGACGCTGATGCTCACTGAGCTATTCTTCTGGCAGTTCGGCGACAGTCTGCGGGCGCTGGTAATCGGCACGGTGGTGTTCTTCACCGCGTTCAACCTGCTGGAGGCGTCGCTGCCTTCGCTGATCAGTAAAGTTTCACCGGCCGGCGGCAAAGGGACGGCGATGGGGGTGTATTCCACCAGCCAGTTCCTGGGTTCCGCACTGGGCGGCATCATGGGTGGCTGGATGTTCCAGCATGGCGGTTTGTCGGTTGTGTTCCTTGGATGCGCAGGTCTGGCTGCCCTCTGGCTGGCCTTTGCTGTTACCATGCGCGAACCTCCCTATGTGACGAGTCTGCGCTTGCCGTTATCGCCCGAAGCGATCCGCGAAGCCGGTCTGGTCGAGCGCCTTAAGGCCGTTACTGGGGTTACCGATGCCGTGGTTGTTGCTGAAGAAGCCGCCATCTACATCAAATTGGACACCGAATTATTGGATCGCGCGACGCTCGAGCAACTGGTCAACCCAGTGCCGACAGCGCGCCCAGCCTAGGAGAACGTTATGGCCCGTGGGGTTAACAAAGTCATATTGGTCGGTACGTGCGGCCAGGATCCCGAAGTTCGCTACTTGCCTAACGGTAACGCCGTGACCAACCTGAGTCTGGCGACCAGCGAACAGTGGACCGACAAGCAGACCGGCCAGAAGGTCGAGAAAACCGAATGGCACCGTGTGTCGATGTTCGGCAAGGTCGCAGAGATCGCCGGCGAGTACCTGCGCAAAGGTTCGCAGGTCTACATCGAAGGCAAGCTGCAGACCCGCGAGTGGGAAAAAGACGGCATCAAGCGTTACACCACTGAAATCGTGGTCGACATGCAAGGCACCATGCAACTGCTGGGCGGCCGTCCACAGGGCGACCAACAGGGCCAGGGCGGCATGTCCAACTCGGCTCCGCGTCCACAGCAGTCGCGCCCGCAGCCAAGCCAGCAGCCACAGCGTGAGTCGCGTCCAGCGCCACAACAGGCCGCGCCGCAACCGGCTCCGGATTTCGACAGCTTTGATGACGATATCCCGTTCTGAGGTTTAACACCCGGAACACACAGAACCCCCGCTGGCTCAGGCCTCGGGGGTTTTTTATCACCCGCGATCAGCTTCAGTCGAGGCGGCGGTGACAACCATCTCCTTGAACCGCTGCAGCATCGCCGAACCGTCATCGATCCGCGTCGCCAAATGCAACGGCGCCACCAGGCTGCGGCACTCCGTCAATTCCCGATAAACGATGCCATCCCCGCGCAAGCGCTGCATCGACGCCGGCACGATGGATACCCCAAGTCCAGCAGCCACCAGGCTTAGGGTCGCGGTCATGCGCGGAGCTTCCTGCACCACCTGCGGGCTGAACCCTGCTTCACGGCAGGCCACCAGAATTGCGTCGTACAAACCCAGCCCCACACGCCGGCGGTAGAGCACGAAGGACTCGGTCGCCAATGCCGACAAGGGCAGGGGAGATCCCGGATCGATTGCCAGAGGATGATCCGTGGGCAACGCCAGCAACATGGGCTCCACCAGGATCGGTTCGTCTTGCAGCGACTGGGTTGCGCTGAGGGGCGAGCGGATAAATGCTGCATCGAGCTTCTCATGGATCAACGCGTCCAGCAGTTCGCCGGTCCCGGCTTCCTCCAGCACCACCGTAACGCCGACAAAGGTTTCGCGAAACCGCCGTAATACACTCGGCACAAAGGGATGCAGCGCCGCCGAGCTGGTAAACCCGATCGCCAGGCGCCCACGCTCGCCCCGTGCGGCGCGGCGCACCACCTCTGCAATCCCATCTGCCTGGGCGAGAATCTCACGTGCTTCGTCCAGCAATGCGAGCCCGGCCGTCGTGGGCCGCACGCCACGGGGCAGGCGCTCCATCAAGACCACACCCAGTTCGGCCTCGAGGCTTTGCAGCATCCGCGTCAACGGCGGTTGCTGCATGCCCAGGCGTTCGGCGGCGCGGGTGATATAGCCTTCTTCGGCGATGGCCACAAAGGCCTTGAGTTGGCGAAGTTCCAGCATAGGGATACTTTTCAGGTATGGGAGTGCATCAATCCTGGCATTTGTTCTCATGACTCACAAGATTTAGGCTGTGGGCAACCTCAAGAAGAAGGAAAGCCGTGATGAACTGGTCAGCCAAGCAGTACACGATGTTCGAACAGCAGCGCACCCGCCCTGTCCGTGACCTGGTCGCGGCCATTCCGAACCTTGAAGTGCACAATGCCGTCGATTTGGGCTGCGGTCCCGGTAACTCGACTGAGGTGCTGGCCGAGCGTTTCCCGCAAGCGCACATCACCGGTATGGACAGTTCCGATGACATGCTGGTCGACGCCCGCAAACGGCTACCGACATTGAACTTCGAACTGGCGGATATCGGTGCCTGGAACCCTGTGTGCGCCTTCGATGTGATCCTGGCCAACGCGTCCCTGCAGTGGCTGCCGGACCACGCCACGCTGTACCCGCACCTGGTCCGCCAACTGACGCCCGGCGGTACGCTAGCGGTGCAAACCCCGGACAACCTCGACGAACCCGCCCACCACCTCGCCCGCGAAGTCGCGGCAGAGGGGCCATGGTCGGCAAAGATCGGTGCGGTCAAACACAACGAGCGCCACACGGCGAGCTACTACTACGAACTGCTGAGCAAACATTGCAGTACGGTCGATGTGTGGCGCACCACCTACCAGCACCCGTTGGCGAGCCACGCGGCAGTAGTGGAGTGGTTCAAGGCATCGGCGCTGAGGCCCTTCCTCGCGCCTTTGGCCGACAGCGAAAAAACCGCTTTCCTGCAGGAATACCAGGCGCGAATGACCCGTGCCTATCCGGCCCTGGCTGACGGCACTGTACTACTACCGTTTCCGCGCCTGTTCATCATCGCGACCCGCTGACGTCCAAAGGACAAGTGGCGGTCATGCCGCCGCTTGCGCCTTCAAATACTCATCCGCCGACACCATGCTCGCATACCCAAACGCCAGCGACGCCATGTAAGCCCCATGCACCTGCGCCGCCGGAATCACCTGCCCATTGAACTCCAGTTCCCGCGTGGCGCACGCGTCATGAATCACCGTGACCGTGTAGCCCAGGTCCGCCGCCGCCCGCACCACCGCGTCGATGCACATGTGGCTCATGCTGCCGACCACTACCAGGTCCGTGATGCTGCGCTGTTCCAACAGGGCTCGCAGGTTGGTCTCGCGGAACGCATTCACGAAATGCTTGAGCACCACCGGCTCGTTGCCCTCGTTCAACACTTTGCCATGCAGGTGCGCACCCTCGGAGCCGGTCGTGAAGAACGGTGCGTCATCGGAGGTGAACTCATGGCGCACATGAATCACCGCATCGCCCGCCTGGCGAAATGCTTGCAGCACCTGCGCGGCTTTGTCCGCTGCGGCGTCCACGCCGTCAAGTGGCCACTTGCCCTGGGGGAAGTAGTCGTTCTGGATATCGATTAGGATGAGCGCTTGCTTGGCCATGTGTGTTGCCTCGTGATGGGTTGATGGGGCCAGTATCTTAGCTGGCGCCCACACCTGGGATTGGCTGCACCGACAATAACAGGGGGAAAACTGACAATGGTCGTGGTTGAGCTGGGCGTGTTGATCTACCAGGGTGCGCAACTGGCCGCCGTGCACGGCTTGACTGACCTGTTTGGCGTGGCCAATCGCATCGCCGCCGAGCATCAATCCGCGCAGTTGCCATTGCTGCGGGTCAGCCATTGGCAGGTGGATAGCGCTGGCACACCGGTGCGTGTTTTCAGCAGCTATCCCGGTCCCGAGCAACCGATGATGGCGGTGCTGGTGCCGCCATCGATCGGCGAGTTTACAGAAGACCAGGCACACCCGGCGCTGCTGGAATGGATTCGCCAGCAACATGCGGCAGGCACGGTACTGGGCGGTGTGTGCATTGGCTCGATCATGTTGGCGCGCAGTGGGTTGCTCGACGGGCGCAGCGCCACCACCCATTGGTCCTCCGCCAAATCCTTCGCCAGCCGCTACCCGGCGGTGCGCCTGGAGGCCGACAAGCCGATCGTCGATGATGGCGACCTGATCACCACCGCCGGCTTGATGGCCTGGTCCGAACTCGGCCTGCGCCTGGTCGACCGTCTGATGGGCCCAAGCATCGCGGCCGATACCGCGCGTTTCCTGGTGATTGAGCACAGTGACAGCGCCAGCCAGTGCGGCAGCAACTTCGCGCCGATTCTTGGCCACGGTGACACAGCTATCCTCAAGGTTCAGCACTGGTTGCAGGCCAGCGGTGCGGTGGATGTTTCCCTGGCGGCAATGGCCCGGGAAGCCGGTTTGGAGGAGCGGACTTTCCTGCGGCGTTTTCGCAGCGCCACCGGTTTGAAACCCACCGAATACTGCCAGCACCTGCGTGTGGGCAAGGCGCGGCAGATGCTGGAATTCACCAACGGCACCATCGACCATATCGCGTGGACCGTGGGCTACCAGGACCCCAGCGCCTTTCGCGCCACCTTCAAGAAAATCACCGGCCTTGCGCCCAGCGATTACCGCAGCCGTTTTGGCGTGTGAATCGTGCAGAACGCCGCTGCGTTAACGCGGCGTCGTGCAGAATAAAACAGGCTAACTGCCATCGGTTTTTCCGTAACGGCTTGATTTGAAAAGCATCCTCCATGGAAGAGCCTTGGCCTGATCCCTGCAACCTTCTGCGTACACACATGGCGGGATGGCCAAGGGGGACGCATGACCCCGATTCAACGCAAGAAGCTGGTAGTTGCTCACTCCACGCGTGAGGGCGCGCCGCTGCATGAGGTCGAAACCAATCGTGCCTTGGCACGCTGGCTGGCGCAGATCCTCGGGCTCAAGTTCGGTGGAAGCTATGACGCTGATCTACACGCGGGGCGGGCGTTATACCTGCTGCCCACACAAACTCTGGTCGGTCCCGGCCAGGCGCGGGCACTGAATATCCAAGGTCCGGAGGATTTGTGGGGCGGTTATGTCGACCACGACTTCATCTGCACCAAGGCCATCAGTCATGGCTTGCTCAGCCCTGAAGCCAAAGCGCCCGAAGGGTGGTCGGGGTTGTTTGGCGAACGTGTGCGAAAAGTCGTGCTGGAGGGCTTGAGTGTCTTTGCGCTGGAGGACGCGCGGCCTGCCGCTGCAAGCTTGCTGTCCAGCGGCCCCATCCGCTTGAAACCCGTGCACGCCTGCGCGGGCAGAGGCCAGGAAGTTATCCACAGCCTGGATGAACTCGAAGCGGTGCTGGCGCGACCGGATGCCGCACAACTCTTCAGCCAAGGCGTGGTGCTGGAGCAAGACCTGCACAACGTGGTCACCCACAGTGTCGGCCAGAGTTTTATCGGCGATCACGTGTTCAGCTACTGCGGCGAGCAATACCTGACGAAAGATGGACAGGGCGAAGAGGTCTACGGCGGCTCCAACCTGTTGGTGGTGCCCGGTTACTACGCAGACCTGCTGCAACTCGAATTACCCGACGACGTTCGCGAGGCCATCGAGCAAGCCCAAGTCTTCGACGCGGCCGCCGATGAAGCCTATCCCGGCTTCTACGCATCACGGCGCAATTACGACATCGCCCAGGGCCTCGACAATAACGGCCAGCGTCGCAGCGGCGTGCTCGAACAATCCTGGCGCATGGGCGGGGCCAGCAGTGCCGAAGTCGCGGCCCTGCAAAGCTTTATCAACAATCCCGGCCTGCGTGCGATCCATGTGTCCTCCGTGGAAACCTACGTGGACCAGCCCTTGCCGGCTGATGCCATCGAGGTGTATCGCGGCCCGGCGGAAAACAGCGAGTTCCTTCTCAAGTACGTGACGGTTGAATCTTATGACGGCTAGAAGCGAAAGCATTGCGATCGATATCGACGACGAACAGATGAGCGGCACCTTCCTGAGCCCCAAATCCAAAGTACCTGGCGTGTTGTTTGTGCATGGTTGGGGCGGCAGCCAGGAGCGAGACCTTGAGCGCGCCAAAGGCATCGCCGGCTTGGGATGTGTATGCCTGACCTTCGACCTGCGCGGGCACGCTGGCACGGGTATTCCTTTGTCCCGCGTCACCCGCGAAGACAATCTGCGCGACCTGCTGGCGGCCTATGACCGACTGCTGGCTCACCCGGCCATCGACACCTCGGCGGTGGCGGTAGTGGGCACCAGTTACGGCGGCTACCTCGCGGCGATCCTCACCTCGCTGCGCCCGGTACGCTGGCTGGCGCTGCGCGTGCCAGCGCTGTACCGCGACCAGGAATGGCTCAAGCCCAAGCGTGACTTGGATAAGGCCGACCTGATGGATTACCGCAGCACCTTGGTCCACGCCGAAACCAATCGCGCCTTGCATGCGTGTTCGGCATTTACCGGGGATGTATTGATCGTCGAATCGGAAACCGATGACCACGTGCCCCACGCGACCATCATGAGCTACCGTGCGGCGTGCCAGCAGACCCATTCCCTGACCCATCGCATCATCGATGGCGCCGACCACTCCCTCAGCGATCCGGTGTCCCAACAGGCGTACACCTCAATCCTGGTGGATTGGATCACCGAGATGGTGGTGGGCGAACGGTTGAGCATCATCCAGTCCCAGTAAGGGTTCAGGCGGGTGTTTTCTTCACCCGCAACGCCTTGGCCTTGGCCTCCACACCGAGGTACATCACCAACGCGATCAGCAGCGGCAAGATGAAGTAAATCGCCCGATACGCGATCAATCCGGCGAGCAGACTGCCCCGCGACGCCTCATGCTGCAGCAGTGCAATAAACACCGCCTCCAGCACGCCCAGCCCGGCGGGAATATGGGTGAGCACCCCGGCAATCGCGCTGATCAGCAACACGCCCAACACCAGTGGATAGTCCAGCTTGGCCGGCAGCAGGGTGAAAATCACCGCCGCCATCAGCGACCAGTTCAACGCGCCGAGCAGCAACTGCAGGCACGCCATGCGCACTGACGGCAGGTTGATTTCCATGCCGCGAATCGTCCACGCGCGCTTCTTCGAAAACTGGCAGGCCACCAGATAGCCGAGGCTGGCCAGTACCAACAACGCGCCAATGCCCTGCAATGCCGTGGTGCTGACCTTCCACCCCGGCGGCATGGTCACCAGGCCGCTGCTGAACACCACCCCGGCAATCGCCATGTAGCCAAACCAATTGGTGGCCAGGCTCAGGCCGAGAATCTTGGCGATATTGCCGGTGCTCACGCCCAGGCGCGAATACAGGCGATAACGCATGGCGATGCCGCCCACCCACGCGCTCAGGTTGAGGTTGAAGGCGTAGCTGATGATGCCCACCGGCAGGATCTGCTTCCACACCAGGTTCTGGCGGATGTAGGTGCGGCCGATCAAGTCGAAGCTGGCGTACACCAGAAAGCTGCACAACGTCAGTGCCCCCGCGATCACCAGAGTGCGCACCTTGAAGTCACCCAGGGTCTGCAGCACTTCGCTCCAGTCGATACGCCGCGCCAGCAGAGTGAACAGCACGATCAGCACCAGGAAAAAGGCGATAGTCAGCGGTTTCTTCCAGCGTTTGAACCGGGATTCAGCGGTCATTGGCCTGGCTCTCGATGGGTTTCAATCGTGGCTTGTGCGCCGGCAGCCATCCCGTCAACGCTGGGAAGTGGCGCATCACATGAAATACCAGAAAGCCCACGGTCAATCGCCACAGCCACAAGCGCGGTTTGCGGTTTTCCGGCATGGTCTGGCAATGATTGTTGGCGAGTGTTTCCAGACGTTCGTATAAGTGTTGGTTGAAGGCTCGGTCGCGTATCAACACGTTGGCTTCCAGGTTCAGCGACAGGCTCAACGGGTCCAGGTTGCTCGACCCAACGGTGCTCCATTCGTCATCCACCAACGCGACTTTGCCGTGCAGGGGGCGCTGGCAATACTCGTGGATCACCACCCCGTCCTTGAGCAGATAGTCGTAGAGCATCCGCGCCGCCAACTTGGCCAGCAGCACATCGGGCTGGCCCTGCATGATCAATTGCACCCTCACGCCACGGCGCGCGGCGTTGCGGATTTCCCGCAGCAAGCGGTAGCCGGGGAAGAAATAGGCGTTGGCAATCACCGCACGTTTTTGCGCCTTGCTCAGTGCGTGGATGTACGCCTCTTCAATATCATCGCGATGTTGCACGTTGTCGCGGTAAATCAGCCGCACCAGGCCATCGCCCTGGTCGGTGGACCACAACGAAGGCCGCTGCTGGCGCCGCCGCCAGCCACGTCGCGCGCGGACTTGGCGACCACTTTGCGCCAGGGCAAAATGATGCAGGTCCGCCACCGCCGGGCCCACCACCCGCACTGCATAATCCTGCTTGGCTTCTGGACCGAAATCTCCTAAATGATCGGCGGAGAAATTGATCCCGCCAATAAACGCCACCTGCGCATCCACCACCACAATCTTGCGGTGCAGGCGACGAAACCAGTTGGTGCGAAAGCCCAGTGTCTTGGACGCCGGGTCAAACATCTGCACCGTCACCCCGGCGTCCGCCAGTTCACCGAGAAACGAGGGCGTCAGCTCGCCGCAACCAAAACCGTCCAGGCTTGCCACCACTTTCACTCCACGCTGCGCGGCCTCGATCAGGATGCCGTGCAGTTCATGACCCACCTTGTCTTCGAAGAGAATGAAGGTCTCCAGCAGAATCTCACGCTGCGCCGCGCGCAGGGCTTCGAACACCTTGGGAAAATACGCCTCGCCATTTTCCAGCAACTCGATCTGGTTGCCACTCTGCCAGCCATAATCCAGGTCGCGGGCCTTGGCTTCGTCCGGCGGCTGGTCGGTGGAGATATGTTCCACGGCCACGTTCATAGCTCGATCTCCACCGATAGCGGCACATGGTCGGAGAGGTGGGACCATGGCCGCGTCGTCAGCACCCTGGGGTTATGCACCTTCAGGTTGCGTACATAAATCCGGTCCAGCGGCAGCAATGGCAACCGCGCCGGGAAGGTGCGCGCGGGTTTGCCCATGGACTCGATAAACACTTCCTTCAAACCCGCCTTGCTCAGGTCGGCCTTCTGGCGCCAATCGTTGAAATCACCGGCCACCACTAACGGTGCATCGGCCGGGATTTCGCTGATGCGCTGCTCGATCAAGCGTAATTGCTGCTGGCGGTGCACTTCACGCAAACCCAGGTGGATGCAGATCGCATGGATCTCCTGGCCGGTGCCCGGCAAGCGCAGCACGCAATGCAGCAGGCCCCTGTTTTCATGGCCGCTTTGGGAGATATCGAGATTGTCGTAACGCACGATCTGGAACTTCGACAGCAACGCATTACCGTGGTCGCCATGGGGATAGACCGCGTTGCGACCGTAGGCGAATTGCGGCCAGATACTGTCGGCGAGGAACTCATACTGCGGCATGTTCGGCCAGTCACTGAAGCGCTGGGGGTGGCGCTCGTGGGTGCCGTGGATTTCCTGCAGGAACACCATGTCGGCGCCCACGCTGCGCACGGCTTCACGCAATTCGGGCAGGATGAAGCGTCGATTCAGTGCGGTGAAGCCCTTGTGGATATTGACCGTCAACACCGTGAAGCGAGTGATGGCGACGCTGGGGGTGATGGGCACCCAGTCGGGAATCGCAGCCATAGTTGCTCCTGTGAAAAAGTGGTGGGGCCTGGCCCTCGTTTATGGCTGACTGTGATTTTTGACGGAAAGTTTCCAGCGTCCTACAGACGGCATAAAGATGCCGCTGAAGGGGAACGATCAACGCGCAAACCCGTCAGTTCCTTACAGACCCTTCTGAAGGAGCTCGGTGTTTTGCTGAATCTCAAGACTGCATTACTGCTCGGCGCGCTGCTGTTTTGCGGCAGCGGTGCGCTGCAAGCGGCGGCCACCGCGCCGGAACCTGAAGCGCCGGCCAAGCCAGAGTTGCTAGTGGAAGGCGGCCTTCTCGGTGCGATCAGTTCCAGCATTGATGATGTGCAGCAAAAGCTGGACCTCAACCAGAACTTCATTGACGAATGGCGCCTGCGGGCCGACCGGGCTGCCAACGAAGTCGGTCGCCTGGTCAACCAGACCGCTGAGCGTTCGCCGTGGAGCGTGGCCGGGGACTTCCTGTTGCTGTCCGGTGTGTGGATCGGCGCCTTTACGCTGCTGACGTTACTGGGGCGCGTGATAGTGAGACGACTGGGGCAACGCACGTTTTTCGAACGGCGCAAACGCCTCCTAGCGGTGCTGGGCTATGTGGTGCCTTACACGATCCCGGCGCTGATATGCCTGCCCCTGACCTTGTATGTCAGCCATTTTCTGCCCACCTCCGTGGGGCGGGCGCTGGCGCTGTGTTTTGCCTATGCCACCAGCAGTGGCATCTTCTCCACGTCAATGCTGCTGTGTGTGATCGTCATGTTCAATGTCGGCCACAAGCGCCCGGCGGTGCAGATCATTCGCGGCTACTGCCCCAAGCCGCTGTTCCTCATCGGCTTTCTCGCCGCCCTCAGCGACGCCTTGACCAGTCCGCAGATCGCACGCCAACTGGGCGGCAATATCACCAGCAGCATTGCGGTATTCACCGGCCTGCTTGCGACAGTAATCTTTGGCGTATTAGTGGTTCGCCTGCGCCGTCCGGTCGCCCACCTGATCCGCAACCGGCCGTTGGCGCAGCGCATGAAACATCCGGCGCTCCAGCAATCTCTGCGGGTGTTTTCCGGGTTGTGGTACTGGCCGATCCTGTTGATGGTACTGGTCTCGGCAATCAACTTGATCGGTGCCGGCGACGATAATCAGAAGGCCCTGCGTTGCGCGTTGTTCACCACGATCCTGCTGATCGGCACGGTATTCCTCAGCACCGTGTTGCAACACCTGTTCAAATCCCGCAGCCAGGTGGCGATCCAGCGCAGCAGCGCCTACAAGGAACGTTTTCTCAGCCTGTTGCACGCGATCCTGCGCATCGCCATGGCCATTGCCTTTATTGAAATCCTCGGGCGGATCTGGGGCGTGTCCCTGTTCGAGTTCGCCCAGCGCAACTCGGTGGGCCGCGCGATCAGCGATTCGCTGAGCAGCATCGGCCTGATCCTGCTGATGACCTGGCTGTTCTGGGTGGTACTCGACACGGCGATCCAGGAAGCCTTGAAACCACCGGTCAACAAGCGCTCCAGTCGCCAACCGAGCACGCGGGTGAAAACCATCCTGCCGCTGCTGCGTAATGCGGTGAAGATCGTTCTGGTAGTGATCTGCGCGATCACCACCATGGCCAACCTCGGGATCAACGTCGCGCCGCTGCTGGCCGGTGCCGGGGTGGTCGGCCTGGCCATTGGTTTTGGTTCGCAACAACTGGTGCAGGATGTGATCACCGGCCTGTTCATCATTATCGAAGACACGCTGTCCATCGGCGACTGGGTGGTACTCGACTCCGGTCACGCCGGCACTGTCGAAGGCCTGACCATCCGCACCCTGCGCCTGCGCGACGGCAAGGGCTTTGTGCACTCGGTGCCGTTCGGGCAGATCAAGGCGGTCACCAACCAGTCGCGGCAATTTGCCTATGCGTTCTTCTCGGTACAGTTCACCTATGACACGGATGTGGACAAGGCGGTGGAACTGATCCGCGAGGCGGGCCAGTCGATCCGCGATGACGTGTTCCTCAAGTACAACCTGCAAGGCCCGCTGGAGGTGTTTGGCGTGGACAAGATGGACCTCAACGGCGTGGTACTCACGGCACAGTTCCGCACGGTGTCGGGTGGGCAATATGCGGTGAGCCGCGCGTTCAACCAGCGCCTGAAAAAGCTTGTGGATAACTGTGATCAGGTGCACTTCGCGCAGACTTATCCACAGCAGGTGTTGCTGCCCAAGCGTACGCCGCAGGTGGATGAGCCGGATGAAGACGTGCCCGCTTCGGTGGTGCTGACCGAGCAACCGCGAACGCAGTGACCCATATGGTAAGCAGGCTTGGCCAACGCGGGACAAGCCTGCTCACCACAACAGGTTCATCGTTTGATCAGTTTTTCTTGCAGCAGCGTGGTCTCGGGTAAACTCAGTTCCAGCAACATTTGTTGCGTGCCGCCGACCATTACCGCCGCCGGCAATCCATCCCGGTACACAATCCGATTACCGCTCACTGCCGGCACCTTGTTGCCGGGCAACAGTGTACCGACCAGGTTCAGCGGATCGGCCCCACACACTGCGATCAAACTCCCGTCATGGGGCCGCCGCCGTACTTCACGCAGCAACGGGATCGCCTCCGGCAGCGCAAACTGCTCACCTGCCAAACCACTGACAAACCGCCCGCCGCGAATTTCCCCGCGTGCTTCCAGCCGGTGAAACGTGCGCAGCAGCTCGCGCCAACTCGGCAGCCAATCTGCCTCACGCTCCAGCAAGCGCCAGAACACCACGCCATAGCGGCGCAGCAAGGTCATGGCGACATGCTCAAGTGCCTCGGCTGAATAGGGCCCGGCAGCCGTTGATGAACGTCGCACCAAGGCCCAGCGCCCGGCATCGTCCATGCCACCGACAAACGCGCCGCGCCCGCGTCGGCTGCTGCGCGCCTGGCGTTTGCTGGCGGGGGTGGTCAGGGCGCGCAGGCCGGCGAAGCTGTCGGCGTTCACCAGCCCTGCGCCGACCAACTCCTGCAACGTGGTTTCCAGCTCGCTGCGCAACAGATGGGCTTCGTGGGACAGCTCATCAAAAAACAGCGCGCCGTGATCACACAGGGCCTGATGCACTTTCTGCGCCTTGGGCGACAGGGTGGTGACATCGGTAACTTCGGTCAATCCGCTCCATAAGCCGACTTGGCTACGGGGCAGCAACACCACCGGCGTGCTGCGCAAGGCCATGGCGCTGGCCTTGTTGCTCAAGCGCAGCCACACCAGTTTGCCGCTGCGGCAGAGTTCGTCGAGCCATGTGGATGAATAATCCTTGAGGCGTGCGCTGAGCAGGTCGTTGTCCCAGGCGGACGTGGCGGCGGCATAGCCTTCAAACTGCCCGACGATTTGCGGCAGCATCGCGCTGCCCTGGCCACGGGTGCCGCCGGACAGGTGCTGCCAGTCGAACAGAAAACGCATGAAATCCTGTAATGCCACCGGTTCGATTTCCCGGCGCAGGCGCTTGACCGTGTAGCGATGAATGCGCGCCAGCAGGTGGCGTTCGCACCACTGCTCTTGTGTGGCCTCGGGGCTGAAATAGCCGCGTAACACATAGCCTTCCTGTTCCAGGCGGGCCAGTGCTTGAGTGACCTGCGTGACCGACAACGCCAGGGGCGCGGCGATCTCGATCAGGCTCACCGGGCCGAACCCACCGAGGCGCGCGCGCAACACTTCCGTCACGGCATCCTCGTAGGTCCACGACTCATCGAAGCCGGGCAGCAACGGCAAGTTGCTCGGATAGATCGCCTGCAGGCAACCCAGGCGCTCAACGGCGACCCACAGGTTGGTGTGTAAGTGAGTGTGCAACTGATAGGCGCGGCCAGCCTTGGCCAGGGCATGCAGCCATTGCGCCCATTGCGGCGTGACTTCGTTGGCGGCGATACACGCCAGGCTCATCAGCGCCTCATGCATTTCATCCGGCCCGTTGGGCGCCGGCCAGGCTTCTTCGCGCACGGCGGCGATGGCATCGGCGTCCAGCGCACCGAGGTCGTCGGTGCTTTGCGGGTCGCTCCAGCGTCGTGTGAGCACGGCCTGGGTGCGGCGTTCCTCCAGCGGCGCATCGTCGAGAAAAGTGTACGGACGGGCGCTGAGAATCTCCGCCGCCATGGGCGAGGGTGCCGGCAGGTCGCGGCTGACCAGGCGCACGTCGCCGCGCTCCATGCGCCGCAGCAGGGCCAGCCAGGCGTCGCAGTCCATGGCTTCATGCAGGCAGTCGTCGAGGGTTTGTTCCACTAACGGGTGCTCGGGCACGTCGCGCTCACCGGCGAGGTTTTCCAGGCAGGCAATCTGGTCCGGGAACACGCTGGCGATCAGGTCTTCGCTTTTCATGCGCTGGATCTGCGGCGCGACCTTGCGCCCACCGGCATAACGCGGCAACGCCAAGGCCACACCGGCATTCCAGCGCCAGCGCACGCCGAACAGCGGCGCATCCAGCACGGCCTGGATCAGGATATGTTCGGCGCTTTGGCTGTTGAGGTAGCGCCACACCTCATCCAGCTCGAAGCTGTGGCTGGTGGACAGTGACAGCACGATCGCATTTTCGCTGGCCGCCGCCTGCAACTCGAAGTTGAACGTGCGGCAAAACCGCTTGCGCAGGGCCAGGCCCCAGGCACGGTTGACGCGGCTGCCGAACGGCGTGTGGATGATCAATTGGGTGCCGCCGGACGCGTCGAAAAACCGCTCCATGATCAGCGTGTCCTGGGACGGCAATGCACTCAGGGCCAGGCGTGCGCGGGCGAGGTAGTCGAGGAGCTGTTCGGCGCTGGCGCGGTTCAGGCCGAGTTCGCCGGTCAGCCAGGCCTGTGCGGCTTGCAGGTCGCCGGGTGTGGCGCCGAGCAGCGTGTCCAGTTGACCTTGCAAACGCGCCACCGCCGCCGACAGCTCGTGACTGCGCCCAGGCGCTTCGCCTAGCCAGAAGGGGATGGTCGGCGGTTGACCATGGGCGTCCTCGACCCGCACTTTGCCGGCTTCGACCCGCAAGATCCGATAGGAGGAATTGCCAAGCTGGAAGATATCCCCGGCGATGCTTTCCACCGCAAAGTCTTCGTTGACGCTGCCGATGTTCAGGCTCTGGGGTTCGAGCAACACGCTGTAGTCGGCGTTGTCGGGGATGGTGCCGCCGCTGGTCACGGCGGTCAGCTTGGCGCCGCGCCGACCACGCAAGGTGCGGGTCAGGGCGTCGCGGTGCAGGTAGGCGCTGCGCATGCCCTGGCGACCGTTGTAGCCGTCGCAGAGCATCTGCAACAGTGCCTGGTAATGACGTTCGTCGAGTTCGGCGTAGGGCGCGGCGCGATGGATCATCTCCAGCAAGCCTTGCTCCGACCATTCACGGGCGCTGACTTCGGCGATGATTTGTTGGGCCAGCACGTCCAGTGGCGCCACCGGTATGTGCAGGGTGTCCAGTTCGCCTCGACGCACGCAGTCGAGCAGGGCGGCGCATTCGATCAGATCGTCGCGGGTGGTAGCGAACAGGCGCCCTTTGGGTGTGCCGCCAACCTGGTGACCGGAGCGGCCGACCCGTTGCAGAAAACCGTTGATGGAACCCGGCGAACCGATCTGGCACACCAGGTCCACATCGCCGATATCAATCCCCAGCTCCAGGGATGCCGTGGCGATCAGCACTTGCAGCTCGCCGCCCTTGAGGCGCTGCTCGGCATCCAGGCGCATCTCCTTGGCCAGGCTGCCGTGGTGGGCAGCCACCGCAGTTTTGCCCAGGCGCTCGCTCAAGTGCCGGGCCAGGCGTTCGGCCAGGCGTCGGGTGTTGACGAACACCAGAGTGGTGCGGTGCTCGCGCGCCAGTTCGGCGAGGCGGTCGTAGACCAGCTCCCACACGTCATTGGCCATCACCGCCGAGAGAGGCACGGGCGGCACCTCGATATCCAGATCACGTGGGCGGGCGTGGCCGATATCCACAATCGCGCAGTCCCGACCAGTGCCCACCAGGAACCGCGACACCGCGTCGATGGGCTTTTGCGTGGCCGACAAACCAATGCGCATCAGCGGCCCGGCGCACAAGCCTTGCAGGCGCTCCAGGCTCAGGGCGAGATGGCTGCCACGTTTGCCGGCGGCGATGGCGTGGATTTCATCGACGATCACCGTGCGTGTGCTGGCGAGCATCTGGCGACCGGAGTCCGAGCCCAGCAGCACGTAGAGCGATTCCGGGGTGGTCACCAGGATATGCGGCGGGCGCTTGCGCATCTGGGCGCGGTCTTTTTGTGGGGTGTCGCCCGTGCGCACGGCGGTGCGGATGATCAGCGGCGGCAGATCCAGGCGCTGCAAATGCTCGGTGATCCCGGCCAGCGGGTTTTGCAGGTTGATCTGTATATCATTGGACAGCGCCTTGAGCGGCGACACGTAGACCACCAGCGTCTCATCCGGCAGCTCACCGCCGTTGGCCAGGCCTTGGTGGACCAGGTCGTCCAGCACCGCCAGGAACGCGGTGAGGGTCTTGCCGGAGCCGGTGGGCGCGGCGATCAGGGTCGATTGGCGCTGGCGGATCAGCGGCCAGGCCTGGGCCTGGGCGCCGGTCACCGAGGGGAACGTGCTGCGCAACCAGGCGCTGACGGCGGGGTGGAAGCCGGTCAATGCGGTATCAGTGGATTCAGGAAGGCTCATGCAATGATTGATAGCCCCAGTTCCAACAAGTTGCAATGGCACAGTTAATCCGTGACGGTTGCGCGATGAACCCGCAAAATGCAACGATTCTGACCAATACCTGAATAACCTTCGTTCCAACAGACCGGGCCTGCTCAATCTATGCGAATGCGCCTTATGTTACTGGGCGGCGGGAATGCCCTCGGGCAGGCGCTGATTCGCCTCGGTGCAGAGGAAGACATCGGTTTCCTCGCACCCAAACCGCCCCAAGACGGCTGGGATGCCGCAAGCCTCACCCAATTGCTCGACGACACCCGTCCCGACGCGTTGATCAACCTCGCCTACTACTTCGACTGGTTCCAGGCCGAAGCGGTCAGCGAGCCCCGTCTGGCTGCCCAGGAGTTCGCCATCGAGCGCCTGGCCGAGCTGTGCCAGCACCACAGTATCACCCTGTTGCAGCCATCCAGCTACCGCGTGTTCGATGGCTCCCGCGCCACCGCCTACAGCGAAAAAGACGAGCCGGTGCCCCTGGGCCTGCGCGGCCAGGCGCTGTGGCGTATTGAACAGAGCGTGCGCGCCACCTGCCCGCAACATGTGTTATTGCGCTTTGGCTGGCTGCTGGATGACAGCGTCGACGGCACCCTCGGGCGCTTCCTGGCCCGGGCCGAGAAGCCGGATGAGTTGCTGATGGCGGACGACCGTCGCGGCAACCCGACACCGGTGGATGACGCGGCGCGGGTGATCATTTCGGTGCTCAAGCAACTCGATTGCGCGGCGCCGCTGTGGGGCACTTACCACTACGCCGGCCACGAGGCGACCACGCCGTTGGCGCTGGGCCAGGCGATCCTCACTGAAGCGCGCAACTACCACCCGCTGGCAATCGAATCCCCCACCGCCCAGGCCCACGCGGCCCGACCGGATGCGAGCGAAGAACCGCAACACGCGGTGCTCGCCTGCAAGAAAATCCTCCACACCTTCGGCATCAAGCCTCGGGCGTGGCGAGCGGGGTTACCGGCGTTGCTGGACCGGTTCTACCGCCATGGCTGACCCAACACAAAACCCAATGTGGGCATGAGCTAAATGTGGGAGGGGGCTTGCCCCCTCCCACATTGGTTTTTGTGTTGTTGGTCAGGTCGGTGTCAGAACTTGTAGCCGATACCCACCATGTAAACCATCGGGTCCACGTCCACATTGACCTTGGCGCGAGTGCCAGGGGCGACCGCGTTGTTTTCCACGGTGGCCTTGGTGCTGATGTCGATGTAGCGCGCCTGGGCGTTGATCATCCACTTGTCGTTGATCATGTAGTCGGCGCCGATCTGCGCGGCCCAGCCCCAGGAGTTCTCAGCCTTGAAGTTGCTGAAGCCTGCGCCTTGGGCACGGCTGCCGACGTGCTCGTCGTAGATCCAGGTGTAGTTGATACCGGCGCCCACGTACGGTTGGAAGGCCGACTTGTTGTCCAGCGGGTAGTACACGACGCTCAGGGTCGGCGGCAGGTGTTTCAGGGTGCCGAGCTTGCCGTTGGCGGCGCCGAGGGCGGTGCCCTTGATCTTCACGTCATGCTCGAACGGCGTGGCGGCCAGCAGTTCGATACCCACGTGATTGGTCAGCATGTAGGCGAAGTTCAGGCCCAACTGAGTGTCGCTGCTCATGGTCGCCTTGCCGCCCAGGTTGGCGCCGGCCAATGGGCCTTGGTCAACCTTGACGTGGCCGCTGTCGGCCTTCGGGTTCACGGTGATTGCACCAGCGCGAACCAGAATGTCGCCCGCTTCGTGAGCGTGTGCGACGGGGGCAACGAGGGCGAGCGCGAAGAGGGACGCGCCGAGCAGAGACTTGTTCATGGGAGCTCCAAAGGACGTTTAAAAGTTGTACGTCCAATGGTAAAGATCGTTCCGTTCGGTCTTTTGACTCAGCTCAATGAAAGGGCGATAAGCGTTATTCGGGCAATTCGTACATGTAAATCTTCTCGGCCTCCATCTGGTAACCGGCATCGGCCAGTTCGCTGGTGGACGGTTTGACCTGCATCGCGCCCTCGATCCAGTACGGCTGATACAGCTCATCGAGCTTCACGCCGATTTCGCTTTTGACATGCACGATCTGGTTCGACGGCGGCGGTGGCACATGGATGCACGCGCCGAAATACGGCACCAGCAAGAACTCGGTGGTGCGGCCGTTTTCGCTGACCTCCAGTGGCACGATGTAGCCGGGCAAGCGAATGTGCTGGCCATCAAGCGCTGGCACCACCGGTGCGTTGGGCAGGTCCTGCTTGGCTGCGGGTGCCGATTCCAGTGCATCCGCCATGCTGGAGAGATTGTGCAGTGGTTGCATGTTCGGCACTTCTGGCGGGGCATCCGGCGGTATCAGTTCCGACCACGTCAGTTCTTTGGGCTCGGCTGCCCAGGCGGGCAGGGCAAGCAGCAGCAACAGTGCGAACAGGACGCGACGCATCAAAGCCTTCCTCATAAACGTATGGACAGGCCATCGGCCAGGGATTGCCGATAGGCGCGCCACGCGGGCACGCTGCCCATCAACAGCGCGGCGCCCAGGATACCGGCGAGCAGCGTCCATTCATATTCGCTCGGCCACGACATCGGCAGGTCCAGGCCGTAGTTGGCCTGCAGATACCCGCGCGACGCGGCGATGCACACGTAGAGCAAACCAACGCCCGCCACCACGCCGGACAGCGCCAGGGCGAAGGCTTCGAAGATCAGCAGCGTCGCGATATGCCAGGGCCGTGCGCCCACCGAACGCAAGATCGCCATTTCGCGGCGGCGCTCGTTGAGACTGGTGAGGATCGCCGTGAGCATGCCGATCAGGCCGGTAAGCACCACGAACAGCGAGATCACGAACAGCGCTTTTTCGGCGGTGCCCATCATGCTCCACAACTCTTGCAGCGCCACGCCAGGCAGGATCGCCAGCATCGGCTCGCCACGGAATTCGTTGATCTCCCGTTGCAGGGCGAAGGTGGAAATCTTGTTGTTCAGGCCGAGCATGAACGCGGTGATGGCTTGGGGCGTGAGGTCCATATTGCGCGCCTGGTCGGCGCTGATGCGGCCTTTGCCCTGGGCCGGTACGCCGTTGTGCCAGTCGATATGGATCGCTTCCATGCCGCCGAGGCTGATGTGCAAGGTGCGGTCCACCGGGGTGCCGGTGCGCTTGAGAATGCCGACCACGGTGAAGGGCTTGTCGTCGTGCTTGACCAGGCTGACCACTGCCACGCCATGGGCCAGCACCAGTTTGTCGCCAAGTTTGTAGTGCAACGCGTCGGCGACTTCGGCGCCCAGCACCACTTCGAATGGGTCGGTGGCGAAGGCACGACCGCTGGCCAGTTCGAGGTTCTGCTTGCGCCCGTACTGGTAGTGCTCGAAGTAGGACTCGTTGGTGCCCATCACGCGGTAGCCGCGATGGGAGTCGCCGAGGGAAATCGGAATCGCCCATTTCACCTGTGGGCTGGCGGCGAAGTGTTCGAAGCTGTCCCAGCGGATGTTGTTGGTGGCGTTGCCGATGCGGAATACCGAGTACAGCAACAGGTTCACCGAACCGGAACGGGCGCCGACGATCAGGTCGGTGCCGCTGATGGTGCTGGCGAAACTGTTGCGTGCTTCGGTACGCACCCGCTCCACGGCGAGCAACAAACAGACTGACAGCGCGATGGCGAACGCGGTGAGGATCGCGGTAAAGCGGCGGTTAGCCAGGCTGGCCATGGCTAGACGGAACAGATACATCTCAAACCTCTGCGAGCGTGGCGGCGCGATTGAGTTCGGCCAGCGACAGGTTGCGGTCGAACAGCGGAGCCAGGCTCTGGTCATGGCTGACAAACAACAAGCTGGCCCCGGCCTCGCGGCATTCGGCGAACAACAACTGAATGAACGCTTCACGGGCGTCGTAATCCAGGGCCGAGGTGGGTTCGTCGGCGATCACCAGTTCCGGTTGGCCGATCAGTGCGCGGGCTGCGGCCACCCGTTGTTGTTGGCCGATGGACAGTGAATCGGCGCGACGTTCCAACAAGCCAGGATCTTTCAAGCCCAAGTGCGCCAGCAAGGTGGCGGCGGCCTGGTCGACACTGCCGTGACGCTGCTTCGCCCGTTGTGCACGCAGCTTGGAAAAGTGACAAGGCAACTCGACGTTCTCGCGCACCGACAGAAACGGCAGCAGGTTGAACTGCTGGAAGATGTAGCCCGTGTGGTCGACGCGGAAACGATCGCGGGCGCCCGCCGACAGTTCGGTCAGCTCCTGGCCGAGCAGGCGAATGCTGCCCCGGCTGGGTTTCTGCACACCGCCCAGCAACCCGAGCAGAGTGGTTTTACCGCTGCCGCTCGGGCCTTTGAGAAACAGGGTTTCCCCTGCTTCCAGGCGGAAGGCGGGGATGTCCAGCAACTGTGGGTGACCGGGCCAGTTGAAGCCCAGGTCGGACAGTTCTATTAACGCTTGGGTCATAGGAAATCAGTGGTCTGGTGTGATTTTGATGATGACGCCGATCAAGTGTGGGAGCTGGCTTGCCTGCGATGCAAACGACTCGGTCCATCAGTAACACCGTGTTGATGCTTTCGCAGGCAAGTCAGCTCCCACAGTGATTGGGTTTTCAAATCAGAATTTGAGGGTGGCTGCCTGGTTCGTCGCTTCAACACCTTGCTGGCCGCTCGGGCCGATCAGTTGTACCTGAATTTTCTGGGTGGCGGGGAAGGTCTTGAACACCTGGGTCAGGTCCAGATTGCTCAGCGCCGTCGGTGTGGCGCAGGTGAACTGATAGTGGGCGTGGATTTCGCTGTGGTCGTGATGATGTTCGTGGGCGGCCGCGCCTTTACCGTCGGTGGCGTGGTCGTCATCGTCGGCATGATCGGCTTCAGGTTTGTCGCCGAACAGCGGGCTGTTGAGTTCCTGGGTGCTGACCACGCAGCCGGCGCCCTTGGGCAGGCTGAACAGGGCCTGTGGGTTCTCCAGCTGTTTGCGTGCGGCAGCGACCTTGGCTTTGTCGGCTGGGGTAGTGGCCTGGTGTTCGAAGCCCACGAGGTTCATGGCCGGGCTGTCAAATTCCAACTCCAGTGCCTGCCCGTCGAGTACGGCGTTAAGGCGGCCAACGCCATGTTCATGGGCGCCGAGGCTGCCGTGTTCATGCTCGTGATCGTCGTGAGCGTGGGCGACAGCCAGTGGCAGCAGGGCAAACGGCAAAGCGAGCAGCAGACGACGCATGAGAGGGCTCCAGAACATGAAAGTTTTGTTATGTGATCTTATAACAATAATGCCGGGAGTTTGAACGCCCGCTTGGCGTTGCGCAAGTCGCGTGGGAGCATGCCTGTCAGAAAAATGCAGGAGTAAGGACGATGTTGCGAATTCGTGGAACGGTCGGCGATCTGCCGGTGGATTTGACCTTGGAACTCGACGAGGGCGACTGGGCTCGGTTGGGCGCACAGTTGCAGGCTGCCCCCGCGCCAACGGCGACACCCGTTGCGCCAGTCAAACAGACCGATGATCTGTGGCAGAGCGCCCAGGAACTATTGCGCAAAGCCGGGCAGCTCAGCGGGTTGGAGTTGTTGGATCAACTGGAAGGGTTGGCCGGCGATGCTGCGTCCGGCAAGCGCTTGCTGGTGCGCTTGCGGCACAGTGCCAATGTGAAAGTGGCCAGCGGCGCCGATACGCCGCTGTACAGCTGGGTCGGCGCCTAGTACAGCGCGGCGAACAATTTGCGGCGATACACGGTGACCAGTGGATGGTCATTGCCCAGCAGTTCGAACACCTGCAGCAACGTCTTGTGCGGCAAACCTTCGCTGTAGCTGCGATTGCGGATAAACAGCTTCAGCAAACCTTCCAACGCCGCGTCGTATTGCTGGCGTGCCAGTTGTTGAATCGCCAGTTGATAGGCCGCTTCATCGTCTTGCGGGTTTTGCGCCAGGCGGCTTTTCAGCTCGGCGGCGTCGGGCAGGTCGGCAGCCTGACGCAGGAAAGTGATCTGTGCCTTGGCCCCGGCGAGCGCGGCTTTGTGATCGTCGCTTTTCACGGCATCCAGCACGGTCTGAGCTTCACCCAATTCACCGCGTTCAGCCAGGCAGCGCGCGTAGAGGATCAGCGCGGCAGCGTTGGTGTTGTCCTCGCCCAACAGCGCGACCAGCAGCGCTTCGGCATCGCTGATACGCCCATCGGCAAACAGCGCTTGAGCCTGTTCCAGTGGGTCGGCCGCAGCCGGCGGTGGCATCTGCACATGCGGCTCCAGCATCGCCCGCACCGCCGATTCCGGCTGCGCCCCGGCAAACCCGTCCACCGGCTGGCCATCCTTGAACAACACCACGGTCGGCAGGCTGCGAATACCAAAGCGCGCAACGATATCCTGCTCGGCCTCGCAATCGACCTTGGCCAGCAGCAGTTCGCCCTGATAACTCTCGGCGATCTGTGCCAGCAACGGCATCAGCGCCTTGCACGGCGCACACCACTCGGCCCAGAAATCCACCAGTACGGGCTTGTGGAACGAATTCTCGATCACCGCCTGGTCGAAGGTGGCAGTGGTGACATCGAAGATATACGGCGTGGGCTCACTCATGGGGCGTCTCGAATAAAGCGGGAATGGGGGCAACTATAAGGGCTGGCGCGGTTGGCTGAAAGCGCAAGAATCTACAGTGGGCTGATTTGTCTGGGGGGCGCCGATACCCTTTGTTGTTTTGACATGGAGTCGGGCCCTCAGGATAACTGTCTGTGTTATGAAATTACGTAAAAATTTCACAATGTAGACATAGGATTTAGGTGCGTAAAAAAATTAACTATTTACCACGATGCTCGGGAATGTTTGCGGTTCTATAAGGCTTCGTCGGTTAATGAGTTAGTGTTTATGTTTACTAAATTATCTGCATTTGTTTTTGTGGGGCTCAGTTATATATCGCAGCCTGTCAACGCTGAAATTGATATTGGCAGAGGAGTCGAGAATTTTGCGCCCGGCAGAGTACTGAATAATCAAGATGGGCTCTATGACTATTGGAGCGGTGTTGGGCGAATTCAAAGTCCCACCCGATGTGTTGGGACGCTGCTGGATACTAGAGTTGATGGAGTCGCCAAAGGTCCTGCTTATGTTTTGACGAATGGGCACTGCGTCAGTTGGGACGGGGGCGAGATTCTAAGAAATACCGACTTTGAGGGGACCATACAGTTCAAATTTTTTACAGGTCAAGAAAGTACCGCGAAAGCCTACCCGTTCAAGAAAGTCAATTGGAGCAGCATGCGCGGTGTGGATCTGGCCATTCTGGAGTTGCAGGCAAGCCTTGCCTCGGTGATTGAAGACGGTGTTCAACCTCTTTTATTTGGGCAGCGTCCTGATGAAGGCACGGATATTCTGGTGGTTGGCAGTAAAGGCATTGACCCCCTGCAGGTGGCCGCTTGCCAGTTGGAAAGCTCACCAGAAGTGGTTGAGGGTGTTTGGGTATGGCGCCATACCATGAAAAATAAGTGTAAAGGTATCGGGCCTGGCAGTTCTGGCAGCCCGATTATTGAGCGCTCTACCAATAAAATAGTAGGGCTGTTAAACACGGAGTATGATTACGGGGCGTATCAGTGTGGTATACACATGCCCTGCCAGATCAAGGATGGAAAATTTTACACGGAGATAACCAATTACGGGATTTCGACGGACAGGATCGACCGTTGCTTTGTTGACGGTGTATTTTCCGAAGACCCGGCGCGATGTGTATTGTTTCCCGCTTATTCGATTGTTGGCGATGTAGCGCGCCAACAGCAATATTATCTTCCTGAAGATTTAACTACGGGCTCGCCTGCCGTCTATCCAAAATGGAATATGCGATTCACCCTTGATAAACCGTTTTATCGCTACAAGGTGACCAGGCGGCCGAGGACGTGTGAGGTGGTGCATGGTTATAGCGACATAATAGACAGTGCTAACGCTTATATTAATGATGAGATTGGGCCGCAGGTGGGCATCCATACACTGTGTGTTATTGGTGTGGATAGTCGAGAAAGCTTGCCTTTTCCCGGGGTGATGAGAAATGCGCTGAATGCAGTGGTTGAGTTGAAGGCTGCTGATAAGAACGTTGAACCTTTGGTGCGATTTCGGAGCAATTGGTTTGGTAGATATGCTGAGTTTCGTCGTGCCCCGCCTTCGCGTAATCAATTCTTTATGAAGTACGGTCAGCCCGCGCAAGTGGATTGCACGACTCAGGATGGCTATACAGAGGTGGAATTTAAAGAGGGGCAAGGCACTTCTGTCGTTAAACTTGAGCCCCGGCCTGGCCTTGTGTGTGTCTATAGCAAAGACATCCGAGGCACTTCTTCACCGGTTGAGACTTATCCTTAGGTCCCACGTGCAAAGGCACACCGGCCTACCGTGTTAACGCCGTGAATGGTACAGGCTCACCTTGCGAAACTCCCAAGGCTCGGCCAGGTCCGGCAGGGTCAGGGCATCGAGGATGCCCAGGCGCTGATAATCCGGGTGTTGGAAGTCGCGCACGCGCGAATCCGCCACCAGCGCTTCGCGGCCACGGGTCAGGAACTGATCCAGCAGCGGCAGGTTCGCGCGGTCGTAGAGCACGTCGGCCACCAGGATCAGGTCGAAGCGATCGGCTTCGGCGAAGAAATCCGCCGAATAACCCAGCTCTACGCCATTGAGTTCGGCATTCGCCCGGCAGGACGCCAGCGCCAGTGGGTCCAGGTCGCAGGCCACCACTTCCAGGGCGCCCGCCTTGACGGCGGCAATCCCGGCCACACCGGAGCCGGCGCCAAAGTCCAGCACACGTTTACCGGCGACCCATTCAGGGTTCGCCGCCAGATAGCGCGCCAAGGCCAAGCCACTGGCCCAGCAAAAACTCCAGTAGGGCGGTTCATGCAGGATGCGCCGGGTTTCTTCGGGGCTAAAGGCGCGGTCCATGTTGTCCGCATCCAGCAGCCACAACGACAACCCAGTGCCCGGCAGCGGGCAGGGCGCCAATTGCGCGTCGCCGATCAGTTCGCTGAGGGCGGCTTGCAGGCCAAGCGGTGGTGTCATGGGGCCTTGACGAGTTGCAGGGGGCCGGTGGTCTGGGTGATCGCCTGGGTGATGCGCACGGCGGGCAGGTGCAGGATCAACTGGCCGGACTGGCTGGCGCGACCGCGCAATTCAACCCGGGCACCAGCCGGGAACGCTTCAGGATTGAAGCGCAGGCGGAAGGCCAGGGGCTTGCCGTTGCCGGTCAGCACGCTGCTGGCCAGCAATTGTTGCGGGCGCGAGCGGTCGTCGATCACCAACAGCGCCATCTCCACTTCGGCACCGGCTGGAATGTTGGTCAGGCTGCCGCTGATTTCACGCTGATAGGCGGGCAGGGGGCCGAGGTCTTCAATGCCCGGGACTTTTTTCTCTTGCGCGGGCGTCGGTTGAGGCGTGGTCGGTTTGGGGGCTTCGCTGCTGCAGGCGACCAGGAAACTGAACAGGGTGAGCAAAACAAGTGGTCGTAACTGCATGTACGGCTCCAGAAAGGACAAAATCCGTGGCTTAAAAAATATGAAACATAATAGTCAGCCTATATACCGTAAAGGCTATGGCTTGTCTTGCCACGGGGATGCGCTACCATGGCCCTCCCTTTATTTGTTGCCTGCCTACCATGCACTGTCCCTTCTGCGGTGCCAACGACACCAAGGTCATTGACTCGCGTCTGGTCGCCGAGGGCGATCAAGTGCGTCGCCGGCGCGAATGCCTGGCCTGCGGTGAACGTTTCACCACCTTCGAAACCGCCGAACTGGTATTGCCGCGCCTGATCAAATCCGACGGCAGCCGCCAGCCTTTCGACGAAGAAAAACTGCGCGCCGGTATGCAGCGTGCCCTGGAAAAACGCCCGGTGAGTGTCGAGCGGCTGGAGGCGGCGCTGGTGCATATCAAGCACAAGCTGCGTGCGACCGGCGAGCGCGAGGTCAAGAGTCTGGTGGTAGGAGAGTTGGTGATGGGCGAGCTGCAAAAGCTCGACGAAGTCGCCTACATCCGTTTCGCCTCGGTGTATCGACGCTTCCAGGACCTCAATGAGTTCCGCGAAGAGATCGACCGCCTGGCCCGGGAGCCTGCCCAAGAATGAACCCACCGTCTGCCGAACAAGCGGTGCTCGACGCCCATTACATGGCCCGCGCCTTGGAACTCGCGCGCAAAGGCTTGTACACCACCCATCCCAATCCGCGTGTAGGTTGTGTGATCGTGCGCGATGGGCAGGTTGTCGGCGAAGGCTGGCATGAGCGCACCGGCGAACCCCATGCCGAACCCAACGCCCTGCGTGCCGCCGGTGACAAGGCCCGTGGCGCCACGGTGTACGTGACCCTCGAGCCGTGCAGCCACCATGGGCGTACGCCGCCTTGCGCCGATGCCCTGGTCACGGCCGGTGTCGCCCGTGTCGTGGCCGGCATGCAGGACCCTAACCCCGAAGTGGCCGGGCGCGGCATGCAGCGTCTGGCGCAAGCCGGGATCGAGGTCTTGAGTGGCGTGCTGGAAGCCCAGGCCCGCGCGTTGAATCCGGGATTCCTCAAGCGCATGGAGCACGGCCTGCCCTTCGTGCGGGTCAAGCTGGCGATGAGCCTGGACGGCCGCACTGCCATGGCCAGCGGCGAAAGCCAATGGATCACCGGCCCTGCGGCCCGCGCCGCCGTGCAGCGCCTGCGTGCCGAGGCCAGTGTGGTGCTGACCGGCGCCGACACGGTGTTGGCCGACGGCGCCCGCCTGACCGTGCGCGCCGCCGAACTCGGCCTGGACGAAGCCACCACTGCGCTGGCCATGTCGCGCCCGCCGTTGCGCGTGCTGATCGATGGCCGTTTGCGCGTGCCGCTCAACGCACCGTTCTTCAAGGCCGGGCCGGCGCTGGTCATCACCTGCGTGACCCCGGAAAACCAGTTTCCCCGTGGCCCCGAGTGCCTGGTGGTGCCCGGCGTTGACGGCCAGGTCGACCTGCGTTCGGCGCTGGTCGCCTTGGCCGCCCGTGGCGTCAACGAAGTGTTGGTGGAGGCAGGCCCAAGCCTGGCGGGCGCCTTTGCCCAGCAAGGCCTGGTGGATGAGTACGTGATATTCGTCGCCGGCAAGTTCCTGGGCTCCGCTGCCCGGCCTTTGCTGGACTGGCCGCTTGAGAAACTGGCCGATGCCCCCCAACTCAAGATCACTGAAATGCGCGCTGTAGGCGACGACTGGCGAGTCACTGCCATCCCGCTTCCACCCGCGAGCGTATAATTCTGACCGGGCGCTCAAGTGCCCGTCCCGTTTTCCAGGAGAAGGCCATGTTCACCGGCATTATCGAATCCATCGGCAGCATCCGCGCCATGACCCCCAAAGGCGGCGACGTGCGCCTGCTGGTTGAAACCGGCAAGCTGGACCTGGGCGACGTCAAGCTGGGCGACAGCATCGCCGTCAGCGGCGTGTGCCTCACCGTCATCGACCTGCCGGGCAACGGCTTTGCCGCCGATGTCAGCCGGGAAACCCTGGACTGCACCGCGATGAACGACCTCAAGGCCGGCAGCCCGGTGAACCTGGAAAAAGCCCTGACCCCGACCACCCGCCTCGGCGGTCACCTGGTCAGCGGCCACGTCGACGGCGTCGGCGAAGTGGTAGCGCGCAGCGAAAACGCGCGTGCCGTGGAATTCCGCATCCGCGCGCCCAAAGAGCTGGCCAAGTACATCGCCCACAAAGGCTCGATCACCGTCGATGGCACGAGCCTCACCGTGAACGCCGTGAACGGCGCCGAATTTGAACTGACCATCATTCCCCACACCCTCAGCGAAACCATCATGGCGTCTTACCAGCCAGGTCGCCGGGTGAACCTGGAAGTGGACTTGCTTGCCCGTTACCTGGAGCGCCTGTTGTTGGGCGAAAAGGCCGCAGAGCCTGCAACCGGGAACATCACCGAAAGTTTTCTGGCCGCTAACGGCTACCTGAAATCCTGACCAAGGGGGTGCCGCGTGGCGCTCAATAGCATCGAAGAACTGGTTGAAGACATCCGCCAAGGCAAGATGGTCATCCTGATGGATGACGAAGACCGCGAGAACGAAGGCGACATCATCATGGCCGCCGAGGCCTGCAAGCCTGAGCACATCAACTTCATGGCCAAGTACGCCCGTGGATTGATCTGCATGCCCATGAGCCGCGAGCGCTGCGAGTTGCTCAAGTTGCCGCTGATGGCGCCGCGCAATGGCTCGGGTTTTGGCACCAAGTTCACTGTATCGATCGAGGCCACTACCGGCGTCACCACCGGCATTTCCGCCGCCGACCGCGCCCGCACCGTGCAAGCCGCTGCTGCCAAGGACGCCAAGGCCGAAGACATCGTCAGCCCCGGCCACATCTTCCCGCTGATGGCCCAGCCGGGTGGCACCCTGGCCCGTGCCGGCCACACCGAAGCCGCCTGCGACCTGGCGCGCATGGCCGGTTTCGAGCCCTGCGGCGTGATCTGCGAAGTGATGAACGACGACGGCACCATGGCCCGTCGTGCTGAACTCGAAGCCTTTGCCGCCGAACACAACATCAAGGTGGGCACCATTGCCGACCTGATTCACTACCGCATGATCCACGAACGTACCGTTCAGCGGATTGCCGAGCAGCCACTGGACAGCGAACTGGGCCAATTCAATTTGGTGACCTACCGTGATTCCGTGGAAGGCGACGTGCACATGGCGTTGACCCTGGGCACCATTTGCGCCGAAGAGCCGACCCTGGTGCGTGTGCACAACATGGACCCATTGCGCGACCTGCTGATGGTCAAGCAACCGGGTCGCTGGAGCCTGCGCGCTGCCATGGCTGCGGTCTCCGAGGCCGGCAGCGGTGTGGTGCTGCTGCTCGGTCACCCGCTGGATGGCGATGTGCTGCTGGCGCATATCCGCGAAACGGCGGACCACACGCCGGTGAAAAAACCGACCACCTACAGCATCGTCGGGGCCGGTTCGCAGATCCTGCGTGACCTGGGCGTGCGCAAAATGCGCCTGATGAGCGCACCGATGAAATTTAATGCGATATCCGGTTTCGACCTGGAAGTAGTAGAATACGTGCCCTCCGAATAAAGGCCGGCGATTTTCGCCCCTTGTTCGCGGTTCAAATATCACTAAGGGACGCGTCATACACGCGTCCCGGCTCTTTAAGAGATTTGTCGAATGACCCTGAAGACCATCGAAGGTACCTTCATCGCCCCCAAAGGCCGCTATGCCCTGGTGGTTGGCCGCTTCAACAGCTTCGTGGTTGAAAGCCTGGTAAGCGGTGCCGTTGACGCCCTGGTTCGCCACGGTGTGAGCGAAAGCGACATCACCATCATCCGTGCCCCTGGCGCCTTCGAAATTCCACTGGTTGCGCAGAAAGTTGCTCAACAGGGTGAATACGCGGCGATCATCGCCTTGGGCGCGGTCATTCGTGGCGGCACGCCGCACTTCGAATACGTGGCTGGCGAATGCACCAAGGGCCTGGCCCAGGTGTCCATGGAGTTCGGCGTACCGGTTGCGTTCGGCGTGCTGACCGTGGATTCCATCGAGCAAGCCATCGAGCGTTCCGGCACCAAGGCCGGCAACAAAGGCGCTGAAGCTGCCCTGTCCGCCCTGGAAATGGTCAGCCTGCTGTCGCAGTTGGAGGCCAAGTGATTTCCGACGAGAGCGACAACTTCAACCCGCGCGAGCCACGTCCAGCCGATGCTGGCAAGCCTTCGAAGAACGAGAAGCGTCGCGCTGCTCGTCAGTTGGCGACCCAGGCGCTGTATCAGCGTCACCTGGCGGGCGCGTCGTTGAACGAGATCGAAGCACAGTTTCGCGTCGACAACGATTTCACCTTTGCCGACCTGCCGTATTTCCACGACATCCTGCACGGTGTGCACGCGCACCTGACCGAGATCGACACCGCCCTGGCGCCTTGCCTGGACCTGACCATCGAAGAGCTGGACCCGGTTGAGCTGTGCGTGATGCGCCTGTCGGCCTGGGAGCTGCTGTATCGCGTCGACGTGCCGTACCGCGTGGTGATCAACGAAGGTATCGAACTGGCGAAAGTCTACGGTTCGACCGACGGTCACAAGTTCGTCAACGGCGTGCTCGACAAGCTGGCCCCGCGCCTGCGTGAAGCCGAAGTGAAGGCGTACAAGCGCTGAATCGCGCTTGAAACCTGAATGGGCGAGTTTGAGTTGATCCGCAACTACTTCGCCGCCGCGCCTTGTGCGCAGGGCGGCGAAGGCATTGCCCTGGGTATCGGCGATGACTGCGCCTTGCTGGCACTTCCCGCTGGGGAGCAGTTGGCAATCTCCACCGATACCTTGGTCGCCGGGGTGCATTTTGCCGACCCCTGTGACCCGTTCCTGCTGGGCCAGCGCTCGTTGGCCGTGGCGGTGAGCGATCTGGCGGCGATGGGCGCCACCCCCCTCGCATTTACCCTTGCCCTGACCACACCAACCGTCGATGCCGATTGGCTGCAACGCTATGCCCAGGGGTTGAACCTCATGGCGCAAAACTGTGGCGTGGGTCTGGTGGGCGGCGATACCACCCGTGGCCCCCTGAGTTTGACGCTGACCGTGTTCGGTCGCGTGCCGGCCGGGCAAGCCTTGACCCGCAGCGGTGCGCAGCCGGGTGACCTGCTGTGTGTCGGCGGCGAGCTGGGCAATGCCGCCGGCGCCTTGCCGTTGGTATTGGGCCAGCGCAGCGCCGACGCAGCCATCGCCGAGCCCTTGCTCGCTCATTACTGGTCGCCGCAACCGCAGTTGGCCCTGGGTCTGGCGCTGCGTGGCAAGGCTACGTCTGCGATGGATATTTCCGACGGGCTCCTGGCCGATTGCGGGCATATCGCGATGGCGTCAAAGGTCAGCCTGTTGATCGAACGCGAGCGGTTGCCAATGTCCCAGGCACTGTTGGCGTTTGTCGGCGATGATGACGCGCGCGTGGCAGCCCTGAGTGGGGGCGACGACTATGTGCTGGCGTTCACCCTGCCACCTGTCGAACTGGCACCGTTGCTGGCCGATGGCTGGCCGATCCATGTGATCGGCCAGGTCGAAGCGGGGCAGGGCGTCACGTTGCTCGATGGCAGCGGGCAGGACATCACCCCGGCCATCCGTGGTTATCAGCATTTTCGCGAGACACCCTGAATCGGCAAGCTGCGCTACCCTGTGTAGCGTTATCACGCATGCAAGGCCCTGTAGGAGGTCGTCACCATGGATGTGCGCCGTTGGCTGCTGATCGTACTGTGTGTCTTCACAGCGGTGGTCCAGGCGCAGGAGGTGCCCGGCAAGGTCATGCTGGCGAGTGAGGAATGGAGCGACTACACCAACAAAGACGGCACGGGCCTGGCCTGGGACGTACTGCGTCAGGTCTTCGAGCCGGCCGGCATCAACTTGCAGACCCGTTCCGTGCCCTACACGCGCTCGGTCGGCCTGGCCCAGCGCGGCGAGGTGGATGGTTGGGTCGGTTCCTACCGCGATGAAGCCGAAGGTGTGTTGTACCCCCACTGGAACTTCGATTCCGACCACATCTACGCCCTGGGGCTGGCCAGCACACCGACGCCCACCATCGCCACGCTGGGTAACTACCGCCTGGCCTGGGTGCGCGGCTACAAGTACGAGGAGTACTTGCCCAATGTGCGCCGTTTCAACCAGGTCGAGCGTCGCGATGGCATTTTGGCAATGCTGCTACACGGCCGTGCGGACTTCTACATTGATGCGTTGGCCGAGGCCAAGTACGTGCTCAGTCAGGCGGATGATCCCTCGAAGTTCACGCTGACGCCGATTGCCGAACTGCCGTTGTACATCGGGTTTGCCGATAACGAGCAGGGCCGGGGCTTGATGGCTGTCTTTGACCAGCGCATGGCGGCCCTGGTGAAAAGCGGTGAGTTAAAGCCGATATTCGAGCGCTGGAAACAACCCTATCCGTTCTGACGTGCATAGAACCAGGTCGAAGGCCAATCGAACCTATTGATCTTTATCAGCGATAATTCAGCTTAAGCGTCTGTAGGAACCTGCTGTTACAATGGCCGCCTCTGTAAAAACTGAAATCAGGAGCACACGGTGCCCGTCGTTTTCGTCGCCGCTTCCAAGCTGCCTACCCCTTTTGCCACGTTCACCATGAACGGCTTTCTCGAAGAAGCCACCGGGCGCGAGCACGTCGTGCTCAGCCTGGGCGATATCGCCGATGGCGCACCGGTGCTTGGCCGGGTGCACTCCGAATGCCTGACCGGTGATGCGTTGTTCAGCCAGCGTTGCGACTGTGGTTCGCAACTGGAGGCCGCCATGCGCGCGATCGCCCGTGAAGGCCGTGGTGTGCTGTTGTACCTGCGCCAGGAAGGCCGTGGCATTGGCCTGATGAACAAGATCCGCGCCTACGAGCTGCAAGATGGCGGCGCCGATACCGTCGAGGCCAACGAGCGCCTGGGCTTTGCCGCCGATCAGCGTGACTACGCGATCTGCCTGCCGATGCTCGAGCACCTGGGCGTCAAATCCCTGCGCCTGATGACCAATAACCCGCGCAAGGTCAAAGCCTTGACCGAGATGGGCATCACTGTGGCCGAGCGTGTGCCGCTGCACACCGGGCACAACCCGCACAACAAACTCTACCTGGCCACCAAGGCCAGCAAGCTTGACCATATGATGGGCAACGAGCACCAGGGCGAGGTCGACCGCGCGTGACCCGAGGCCAGGTGAAACGGCGACTGTCCTTCAATTGGTGGCAGTACCTGGCCCTGGCGCTGCTCCCCCTGTTTGTGCTCAACCTGGTGTTCGGCCAGGCCGAATCCCTGCTGCCGGTGCTGGCCATGCCGTTCTTCATTGCCGGCGTGGCCTCGATGTTCCTCAGCCTGCGCTACTTCAACGGCTATAAACACGCGTTGATTGCCACCTCCAAAGCCCTCGATACCCCCGAAGAACCGGCTGCCTGGATCACCCTGGCGGCGCGTCGGCGCACGGCGTTGCTGGTTGCCGCCGTACCGGCCTGGGTCGGTGCGTTGTCGGTCTTCGTCGGGTTGGAAGCGGTGCCACTGTTTCTGTTGGCGCTGTCGACCGTGGTGCTGTTCTACCTCTACCGCATTCCCCGTCAACTGGGATGATTCGCCACTGGCTGGCCGTGTTGCTGGTATTCAGTGCCCAGGCGCTGGCGGCCGAGCGAGTGGTGAGCCTGGCGCCGTCCCTGTCTGAAATCGTGGTCGAACTGGGCGCAGCCGATGTGCTGGTGGGCGTGCTCGACGGCGGCGAACGCCCGGCGGCCTTGGCGCAGGTGCCGTCAGTGGGGCATTACGGTCAGATGGACATGGAGCGCCTGCTCAGCCTCAAGCCCGACCTGATCCTGCTCTGGCCCGGCAGCGTCGGCCCGGCCCAGCGTGAGCAATTGCAGCGCCTGAATATCCCGGTGTACGTCGCCGAACCCCATAGCCTTGAACAGCTCACCACCCAGGTCCAGGCTATTGCCGAGCAATTGGGTCGCGCTGACGCGGGTCGACAGTTGGCCGCGCAGTTGCGCCAACGCCTGGCCGAGCTGCGACAGCGCTATCAGCGCGCCGAGCCATTGCGCGTGTTTTACCAGGTATGGAATAAGCCGCTGTACACCGTGGGTGGCGGGCAGATCATCAGCGATGCGTTAAAGGTATGCGGCGCGCGCAATGTGTTTGATGACCTCAAGCTGCCGGCCCCGCAGGTGAGCATTGAGTCGGTGTTGCAGCGTGATCCCGAGATGATTCTGGTGGGCGACCAGGCGCAGAAGGAGGCCTGGAAGGTCTGGCCGACGATGGCTGAGCGGGTGCGACGGGTGCCGGATAAAGGCCTGGAGCGGCCCAGCGGGCAGATGCTGGAAGCCGTAGCCCGATTGTGTGAGGTAATCGCGCCCCGCTAGAGGTCCGGCGTCCAGGTCACGCCAACCATCAGCGCCCGGCCTTCTTCCCGGTAGCCATATTGCTGGCCTTGGTACTGATACAGCGCCCGGCTGTAGGCCTTGTCCAGCAAGTTATCGAGCTTCATGCTCAGCGTGACTTCACGGTTCAGCGTCCAACTGGCGCGCAGCCCGAGCAATCCATAGCCAGCCAACGGTTGCTGGTTCTTCGCGTCGTCGTAGCTGCTGCTGACCGCTTGCCAGCTGGCGCCGACGCCGAATTGGTCGAATTGGCGATCCAGGTCCAGGCTCACGGTGCGCCTGGCGCGACGCGCCAGCGTATGTCCGGAATCGCGGTCTCGTGGATCAATCAGTGCCAGTCCCAGGCTGCCTTGCCAGCCGAACAGCTCTTGCTTGAGCGCGGCTTCGAAGCCGTTGATGCGCGCCGAACTGACGTTTTGCGGGCCGTCGCTGCCGAACACGATCGCATCCTGGATATCGGTACGGTACAGCGAAGCTTCCAGGCGGCTGGTGTCGCTGAGTTGGCTACGCCATTGCAGTTCGTAGCTTTTCGAGGTTTCGGGCTTCAGGTTTGGGTTGCTGTTCTTGAAGCCGTACTCGTCCGGGTAATACAGGTCATTGAACGTCGGGGCGCGGAAGCCCTCGCTGTAGCTCAGCAGCAGGTCGTTGTCCGGGTTGACTGGCAACGTGAGCGTGCCGCTCCAGCTGTTCTGCCCGCCAAACTGCTGGTTTTGGTCACGCCGCAGCCCCAGCTCGGTGGAAAACCATTCGCCATGGAAGCGATGCTGCACAAAGGCTGCGCGGTTCCAGCGACTGTTTTCGGTGAGGGTGGTGGAGCCGTGGAAGCGGTCCTCGTACCAGTCGCCGCCGAGAATCAGGCTGTTCTGCTCATTCAGCGTCAGGTCGTTCTGCCAGTTGACCGAGTCGCGGTAAGTGTTGAACACACTGAAGTCATCACTGAGGGTGTCGCGCTTGGTGTCGCGGTTCTCGCTATGGCCCAGTTCCAGGCGCGATTGCCAGCGCTCGTTGAGCGTGGCGTCGACATAGCCGCTGGCGCTGCTCACGGTGTAGTCGGTGTAGGGCTTTTGCCCCACCGTTTGCCCGGTGGCGACGTCGTAGCGGCCAAAGCTGTTGTCGTACTCCGACTTGCCGCGGTTATCCAACAGGTTGAACCCCGCCTCCAGCGCATTGCTGAAGGAATGGCTGAGGTTCAGGCTGAGGGACTGGTTGCGGTAGGCGTCATGATCGCCATCGCTGGGGAATGAGGTGTGCGTCGAGTTGATGCCGGCGGTCTCATCCAGGCTCGCGCCGAGGTTGAAGCGCGTGTATTCATCGCCACCGGACAGGCCGAGGCTGCGCTCCCAGGTCTTGTTGCTGCCAAACCCGAGCTTCAGACGCGGTTGCAGGCCTTGCCCGGCATTGCGCCGGGTAAACACCTGGATCACCCCGCCAATCGCATCGCTGCCGTAGATTACCGAACGTGAACCGCGCAGCACTTCCACCCGTTCGATCTGGTCGACGTTCAGGTATTGCAAGCCGCTGTCGCCGGAGGTGCTATTGGCAATGCGCTGGCCGTCCACCAACACCAGGCTTTGTGCGGATTTGGTGCCACGGATATAGACCCCGGGCAAGCTGCCACGGCCACCGGTGGGCGCTATTTGCACGCCGGGCACACGGCTGAGCAGGTCAGTGAGGCTGGTGGGTTGCAGGCGGTCGATGTCGTCGCGGGTGAATACGGTGTTGGCGGCGCTGCTGTCGTTGCGCGCCTGGACCTGGCGGTTGGCGCTGATGACCACGTTGGGGAGCTTCAGCGCGTCGTCGCGGGTGTCGGCTAGCAATTCCGAAGAGGGCAGGAGCAGCAGGGGCAGGGCGAGGCGAAGGCGATTCATGGGCTGTCCATAGCATTTGAAGGTGATGCAAATCAAATGTGGGAGGGGGCTTGCCCCCGATAGCGTCGTGTCAGTCAGCAAAATTTTGGCTGATCCACCGCTATCGGGGGCAAGCCCCCTCCCACCTTTTGATCCGGTTTCTACCGGCCGATCAACGCCATGCGCTCACGCACCGACGCCTCGATACCGGCCTCGTCCAACCCACACTCGGCCAGCATCTGCGCCGGCTTGGCGTGTTCGACATACACATCCGGCAAGCCCAGGTGCAGCACCGACTTGAGGATATTCTCCCGCGCCAGGAACTCGCTGACCGCCGCACCGGCGCCACCCATTATTGCGTTTTCTTCGACGGTCACCAGCAGCTCATGGTTGCCGGCAATCTCGTGTACCAAGGCTTCGTCCAATGGTTTGACGAAACGCATGTCGACCACGGTGGCGTCGATCTTCTCGGCGACTTTCAGCGCTTCGGCCAATTGCACGCCGAACACCAGGAAAGCGGTCTTGCTGCCTTGGCGACGCACGATGCCCTTGCCGATCTCGATAGGCTCCAGGTCCTTTTCGATCACCGCATTCGGGCCATTGCCGCGCGGGTAACGTACGGCGGCCGGGCCGTTATACAGGTGGCCGGTGCTGAGCATCTTGCGCAGTTCGTTTTCATCACTTGGCGTCATCACCAGCATGCCGGGGATGCAACGCAGGTAGGACAGGTCGAAGCTGCCGGCGTGGGTCGGGCCGTCTTCGCCCACCAGGCCGGCGCGGTCGATGGCGAACAGTACGTCGAGGTTCTGCACTGCCACGTCATGCACCAACTGGTCGTAGCCACGCTGCAGGAACGTGGAGTAGATCGCCACTACTGGCTTGGCGCCTTCGCAGGCCATGCCGGCGGCAAACGTGACCGCGTGCTGCTCGGCAATTGCCACGTCGAAGTAGCGCAGCGGGAAACGCTCGCTGAACGCCACCAGGTCGGAGCCTTCCTTCATCGCCGGGGTAATGCCCACCAGGCGCGGATCGGCGGCGGCCATGTCGCACAGCCATTCGCCGAACACACCGGAGTACTTCGGCCCGCTAGCCTTTTTCGGCGCGGCGGCAGGAGCGTCCAGGGGTTCCAGCTTGGTGATGGCGTGATAGCCAATCGGGTCGACTTCCGCCGGGGCGAAGCCTTTGCCTTTCTTGGTGACGATATGCAGGAACTGCGGGCCCTTGAGGTCACGCATGTTGCGCAGCGTGGCGATCAGGGTCGGCAGGTCGTGGCCATCGATGGGGCCGATGTAATTCCAGCCCAACTCTTCGAACAGCGTGCCGGGCACCAGCATGCCTTTGGCATACTCTTCGGTGCGCCGGGCAATTTCCCACGCGCCGGGCAGGCGCGAGAGCACCTTCTTGCTGCCTTCGCGCATGCTCGCGTACGTGCGGCTGGAAAGGATCTTGGCCAGGTAATTGGACAGGCCACCGACGTTGCGCGAGATCGACATATCGTTGTCGTTGAGGATCACCAGCATATTGGCGTCCACTTCCGGTGCATGGTTGAGCGCTTCGAACGCCATGCCAGCGGTCAGCGCGCCATCACCGATCACCGCGATCGCCTTGCGGTCGCTGCCTTGCAGGCGGGCGGCAATCGCCATGCCCAGCGCGGCACTGATGGAGGTGCTGGAGTGGCCGACGCCAAAGGTGTCGTACTCGCTCTCGGCGCGGCGCGGGAAGGCGGCAATGCCGTCCTTCTGGCGCAGGGTGCCCATTTGCTCGCGGCGGCCCGTGAGGATTTTATGCGGGTACGCCTGATGGCCCACGTCCCACACCAGCCGGTCGTCCGGGGTGTCGAACACGTAATGCAGGGCGATGGTCAGCTCGATGACGCCCAGGCCGGCACCAAAATGCCCACCGGTCTGGCCGACCGTGTAGAGCAATTCCAGGCGCAACTCATCGGCCAGGGTTTCCAGCTCGGCTTCACCGAGTCGACGCAGGCCGGCCGGCGTGACAGCACGGTCGAGCAGGGGCGTGGACGGGCGCTTGCGGGGAATCTCTTGAAACGTCGTGGGCATCAGGCGAATCGTTATAGGTATAGAAGAGGCGGCAGTTTACCTCAAGCATCGCAAACTGCCCACGCGGAGCGCCGAACTTGGCCGATATGCGGCCGCAAAGGCCGCCGTTATCAGTGCCGACGTTCGACGATATACCGCGCCAGGTCACGCAGTGGCTCGGCCGCCGCGTCGAAAGGTCGCAGGGCATCCAGGGCCTGGTCGCGCAGTTCCAGGGCATAGGCCTTGGCGGCTTGCAGCCCGAGCAGCGCAGGATAAGTCGGTTTGTCCCGAGCGATATCGGCGCCCTGGCGTTTGCCCAGGGTGGCGGTGTCACTTTCTACGTCGAGAATGTCGTCCTGCACCTGGAATGCCAGGCCAATGGCCCGCGCGTAGGTCTTCAGCGCGGCCAACTGAGCGGCTTCGGCCCGCCCACTGGCAAGTGCTCCCAGGTGTACGGCAGCTTCGATCAGGGCACCGGTCTTGTGGCGGTGCATGTATTCCAGCGCCTGTTGATCAAGCTTCCGGCCGACCGAGCCGAGGTCGATGGCCTGGCCGCCGACCATGCCGGCCGGGCCTGCCGCCATCGCCAGGGCGGTGACCATGCGCAAGCGGATCTCGGCATTCACGCTGCTCAATGCCGGGTCCAGCAGTGCGCTGAACGCCAGGCTTTGCAGGCCATCACCGGCGAGGATCGCGCAGGCTTCATCGAAGGCTTTGTGGGTGGTGGGCTGGCCGCGACGCAAATCGTCGTCGTCCATCGCCGGCAAATCGTCATGCACCAGGGAGTAGGCGTGGATCAACTCCACCGCACAGGCCGCGCCGTTGGCCTGTTCGGCGTCTGCGCCCAAGGCTTCGCACGCTGCATAGGCCAGCAACGGACGCACGCGCTTGCCGCCATTCATCACGCTGTAGCGCATGGCTTCATAAAGACGCTTGAGTTCGGGGCTTGGCGCAACAAACAAGGGTTCCAACGCCGCATTGACCCGGGCTTGGCTACTGGCCTGATACGCGTCGATCATTCGGGCTGTTCCGCATCGAAAGGTTCTTCGGCCAACTCCCCGTCACGTTCCAGCAACACCTGCACCTTCTGCTCCGCCTGCGCCAGCGCGCTCTGGCAGTCACGGGTCAGGCCGATGCCTTGCTCAAACGCCGTCAGCGAGTCTTCCAGCGACAACTCGCCGTTCTCCAGCCGCTCGACCAGGGTTTGCAGGTCGGCGAGGGATTGTTCGAAATCGAGTGCAACTTTTTTGCGGGCCATGGCGGCTATTCCGGTAGACGGTAAACCGGCGGGACACTAGCAGACATGGGGATTCTGGGCAAATGAGCGGGGGAGGGTGTTCAGGCGGTGAGCCGAATAAGCGCCCTATTCGGCTCATCAAATGAGCCGTATACCCATTTTATTCGGCTCACCGCCGGTCAGGATCTTTGCGCCATTGACGAGCATTGTTCTTGTGATGTTTTCAACTGTGCTTCAAATGTCTGCAATCCCACGTGCATTTCCTGTAGCGCGGCAATTTTCAGGGCTAGTTCCTGCTTCTTGTCTGCGATTGCCTGGTCCGCCCGCTCCCAGGGCAATACATCGCCTACGTGACCTGCAAGAATCTCCTGCAACTCCTTGAGCTTGAACCCCAATTGCTGCGCGCACTTGATAAACATCAACAGCTCAACGTTCTGCGCCGAATAGACCCGGTATTGGCCCTGACGCCGCGGTTCTGGCAGCAGTCCGATCGCCTCATAGTGACGAATCGCCTTGATGGTCGTGCCCGACAACTGCGCGGCTTTGCCGATGTACATGAAAACTCCTTTTTTCCGTTAAAGCGCCGGCCTGTTTCAGCCATGTATCCCGCTGCGCCGCAGTGGAGCCCAGCACCGGCCCGAACAGCAGCGTGTTTGCAGTCTTGACACCACAAAGCCCCAGCGTGGTCTTGCGCATCTGGTGAATGCCCGGCATGCGATAGAACCAACGGTAATACCATGGCGGCGTGTCCAGGGTCACCAGTAGATGTGCCGTTCGGCCGTGGAGCAGTTTGTCAGGAAAAGCCTTGCCCGCTCGGTATTTAAAGGCAAAACCGGGTAGGAAGATTCGGTCGATAAAGCCCTTCATCAACGCCGGGATGCCACCCCACCAGATCGGGAAAACAAATGTCAGGTGAGTGGCCCAGAGGATGTCGGATTGCGCGCTGAGCAGGTCGGGCTCCAGCGGCTGAATCTGGGTGTAACCGTGATGAAGGACGGGGTCGAAAGCCAGGTCGCCCAAGCGTACGACACGTACTTCATGGCCGGCGGTTTTTGCCGCCTGGATGTAGGTATCGGCCAGGGCTGAACAAAAGCTGGAGGCGGAAGGATGGCCGAGGATCACCAGGGTACGCGGGGTCATGGGGAGGTCCTGAACAGGGTGTTCCAGGGTAAAGGCTGCTGTATAGGGGAGAGTCAAGTCAGTAGTCCGCAATGGCCAGCAGGACGTTTCTGTGGTTATTGAAGGGGCCTTCCTGGAACGACCTTCGCCCCTTGTGACCGTCAATGCGCCTGACTAGCCTGCCTCAAAACTCCAGAGTGACATGGCATGAGCGAACCCTGTATCGGCTTGACCGCACCACCAGCGGGCTACAGTGACTGGCTGACCGACCTGAAAGGCCGTATTCATGCGGCGCAACAGCGCGCAACACTGGCGGTGAATCGGGAATTGGTGTTGCTCTATTGGCAGATTGGCCACGACATTTTGACCCGCCAGGCGGAGCAGGGTTGGGGCAGCAAAGTCATTGATCGACTTGCCCAGGATCTGCGTGCGGCCTTTCCCCGAATGAAGGGTTTTTAGCCGCGTAATCTCAAGTACATGCGTGCTTTTGCCGAGGCGTGGTCAGATGCTGAATTTGTGCAACAGGCTGCTGCACAATTGCCTTGGGGCCACAATGTGGTGTTGCTCGATAAACTCCCCGGCCCCGAAACCCGCCGCTGGTACATAGCCCAGGCGATAGAGAACAACTGGTCGCGTAACTCGCTGGTGATGCACATCGAAAACCGCTTGTTGGAGCGCAGTGGCAAGGCGGTCAGCAACTTCGAGACCCACCTGCCCAAACCGCAATCCGACCTGGCGCGTGAGTCGCTGAAAGACCCTTACCGATTTGACTTCCTCAGCCTGGCCCTGGACGCGCAGGAGCGCGACATAGAAAACGCCTTGATCAAGCACGTCACCGACTTTTTGTTGGAGCTGGGCGCCGGTTTCGCCTTTGTCGGCCAGCAAGTACTGTTGGATGTCGGAGGCGATGAGTTCTTTGTCGACCTGCTGTTCTATCACGTGAAGCTACGCTGCTACGTGGTCATCGAACTGAAAGCCGGCAAGTTCAAACCCGAGCATCTGGGGAAACTCAGCTTTTATCTGGCTGCCGTCGATGCCCAGCTTAAACATCCACAAGACGGGCCCACCATCGGCCTGCTGTTGTGCAAGAGCAAGAACGAAGTCGTCGCCGAATATGCGTTGCGCGATAACAATCGACCGATTGGTGTAGCGGAATATCAACTGGTTGAGTCGTTGCCCGCAGAGCTGCGAACCAGCCTGCCAAGCATCGAGCAGATCGAGCGGGAACTGGCGGGTTAAAACCGACTGATAGCCTCAAAAGCCCGGCGGAATATACCCCGGTACAAATGGCACATTCAGGCACTTGCCATGCAGGATCCGGCCATCCTCAATCCTGAACAGCACGATCTTCTTCGTCTTATCCACCGTGGCTTCCAGCTTGCAATCCGAACTGTGCCCGACCTGCTGGTAATACTCGGTGTACACCATCCCGTTCCCGGTGTGATTCATTGAAGTCCCGGCGGCTTCAGTGGTCGTCCATGAGGAGGATTTGTGCCAGGTCATCACCACCTGTGTGTCGCCATTGGGCGCATTCTGCTTCTTCATCGAGTCGGGCTTGCCGAACAAATCCAACGCCTCTTGCACGTCCCGGCCTTCCCAGCGCGATTGTGCAATAAGGTGGCACCCGTTGATAAACAGCACGGCGGGCAACCAAAGCCCAGCCAGCAACAGCCTTGTCCATTTAGGCATGGTGAATCCTTCTTGTAGGTGAGTGTTGCTCAGCGCTTGTTGCCCAGCATGTCGTCAAGGTCATCGATCATCTGGCTCTTCTCCTGAGTCGGCCCCAATTGCTGGAACATGGCCTTGGTGGTCTGGATCATCTGCAGGTGGGTCATCTTGCCCATGGCGATGGTGTCCTTGCTCTTGCCCGGTTCGCAGACATACGCGAGCGTGCGGTCGAGCCAGAACTCCTTCGGCGTCTGCCACGTGTTGGAGACCTTCAAGTGCGTAAGGGTGTAGGAAAATGGCGCAACCGACTGCCCGTTAAGAAAGCGCAGCTTGCGCGTGGAGCACTGCACTTCGATGTTGTACACATCGATCATGGGCTTGCCCGGTTCTTCATACACCACCGTGACGGCCACCAGTTTTGCGCCCTTGTTGTGGTTCGACGGCACCACCGAAGTGCGATCGGCCACATACATCACGTTTTTATGGGCCCGACCGCTGCCGTAGATGATCGACCAGTCGCCGATCGGTGTTTCTTCATCGGCCAATACCGGCGGTGTGCTGGTCAGCAAAATGGGCAACAGTGCCAGGTAGCGCCCGATTTTGGTTAAGGTATTCAATAGCGTCCTTCCTTGAGACTCGAAATAAGCGAAGGACTTTAGTGGTGAGGCGGTGCCGTCTCAATTAGGGCGAGTGTGCTAATGGCGCATTGCTAGTTAACCAAAAAAGCCTGCGTTTCAAGGCAGGCTTAGTGTGTGCAGCGGTTGAATTAGTCCTTACGCGCCGTCAACGCCGCATACCCATTCATCAAGTTGCGATAGTTAGGGATGCGCTGGGACAACAGGTTCCCCAGGCCTTCGATATCGTTGCGCCAGTCGCGATGCAGCTCACACGCCACCGAGAACCAGTTCATCAACTGCGCACCCGCTTGCGTCATCCGGCTCCACGCCGCCTGCTGCACCGTGGTATTGAACGTGCCCGACGCATCGGTCACCACAAACACCTCAAACCCTTCCGCCAGCGCCGACAGGGTTGGGAACGCTACGCACACATCGGTGACCACGCCGGCAATGATGATCTGCTTGCGACCGGTGGCCTTGATTGCCTTGACGAAGTCTTCGTTATCCCACGCATTGATCTGACCAGGGCGGGCGATGTAGGGCGCGTCCGGGAACATCTCTTTCAGTTCCGGCACCAGCGGGCCATTGGGGCCTTGCTCGAAGCTGGTGGTGAGGATGGTCGGCAGGTTGAAGAACTTG
>NZ_FOQS01000008.1:0-286438 GCF_900113815.1 Pseudomonas sp. NFPP04
CTGCCGACGCAGCGGGCGAGTGAGATTGGGGATTTGTTGCCGCATCGATGGCAACCGACTTAGCTGCGCAAGACGGGATGCGTGGACGCTTACGCCTTAACTGGCATGGGTATCGAGAACCGCGATGAAGTGCCCGGCCAATCAGCGAGCGGGGAGAAGTGGGAGGCTGATGTTCTCTTCTCGGCTTCAGGTCGCACCATCGCCATTGAGCTACAACGCTCTTATCAGCATCTTCGCGACTTCACGCGTCGTCAGGAGCGGTATGCCGCATCGGGCGTAGAGTGCTACTGGCTGGTCCGCAAAGAGACATTCAGGACCTTAGGCAAGGCAACGTCGCGCCTGCTGTTGAAGCGTGATTTCGGCAATGTATTTCCTCCCCATGGAATTGGTACTGGTATGTTGCCCGAGTTGCCAGTGGCGATGCTCGACATTGAGGGCGCGCAACTAGTGCAGTTTGGCGGGTTCAAGACTGCGACTGTGTCCGTATGGCTAACTGGCATCCTCAGCGGCGCGTATCAATATCGCGGCGGCTCTTGGAATCTTGATTGATCTTGAGTGCATGGAATGCCATGGTATTTATAATGGTATTGCATATTTTTTTGATTTAAATGCTTTGAAATATAAGGTTTTTTTGTTGTCGTTGATAATAGAGTGGGAATGATCCTGCGGTAGCAGGTGAACGCTGAACAACAAAACCCCGGTCATGTGCCGTAATGCTGTTCACTTAAGCATTTGAGTCCCGGCCGGGCTTTATAGAGAATCCGATGTCAGACTCCTCGGTCATGTGCCGGGGTTTTGTGTTTATGGAATACGGTAAATGAATCACCCCGATTCTCTGTAGGAGCTGGCTTGCCAGCGATGGCATCACCTCGGTATGACTTGATACCCCGGCGTCTGCATCGCAGGCAAGCTCCCACAGTTGATCTCTGTCTGGCCTTACCGCAGCGCGATATCCGAACAGCAAAACATTTACGTTTTCAACGAACGGCTCAGGCCGGCGTAGGTATTAAAGAAACTGTGATCGAATCAAATCCGTATCGAACGGTGTTATACCTTGATCAGGCGCAAACACCGCCTGTGCCTGCTGCGGTGAAGCCACTCGTTCTCCCCGTGCTCGAACATGTAGATTGAACAGAGTCTCCAAATCCGGCCTTGGTGTATGTACCAATGCTCGCAGCATCAGCGATACCCCACTGAGGTTGTTCCCGACGTTGTTCCACCGCGCAGATGACGTGAGCCCCAGGTCGGCCCAAATCATGCGTCGTTCCTGTAAGTCCATCACGAATGGTAGACAGATCGCTGTATCGGATGCGATATCGATACGGTCGAACACGGAGCGCGGCTCAAAAACTTCACCCGACGCCGTGTCGACGCGGGCCATCCAGCCAGCGAAGCATTCTGGAAGATCGCAGTACGGCTGTTCGGTGAATGAGTTGATAGACGTGACGACATAGCGGATGCCCTTCTCGACAAGGACATTAAGGTCGAGGTCGATGAATTCCGAGGCCCCTTCGGGCGCGTCGACGATGTCGCCACTGTGGTAGCCGCCGAAACCCTTCAGGTTGTAGTACGCGACCGTTTCTTTGAACACGAAGTTGGCGTCGAAAAATGCGGCGGACAAGTCGATGTCCGTGCGTCCACGGCCGTTCTTCCACCACAGGAACAGGCGAATGAAGCGTGTGTCAGGCATAGGCAGCCGACTGCCCCGCACCAGCGTACGTAGCGACTTCGATGAGGCACGCTGCGCCAGCGGCACCCGATATTCGCGTAATGCTGGATCGATGAAACAGCGGCCCAGTGGCGGTAGCGACGCAAAACGCGTAACGAGTGCGTCCTCGCAGATTCTGGCTGCACGCGCTAACACGTCGGGAGCGAGAGGTTCGCGTCGATCCTTGATGCCATAGACTTTGGCAAATGCACCTTTCGGCGTGAAAGCCCGCAGTGGGAGGGGGCGCGGCGCACGTACCTGGGCCAGTACCTGCAGCAGCACAGGTGAGGAAACTTGTGTTGCAACCGACTCGAACGCGTCGAGAACCGACTCTGGTTCCGTCGCGCGCCGCAGGGTCGCGTCCAGCCGTCGCGCGAACTCCCCAGGACGGCTCTGTAGTAGGGACGTAAGCGTGGTTATGTGACGCTGGGCAAACAATGTTTCGACACGTGATCCAAATGAGGCTGGCGCTTCGTTGCGACGTGCTGCCGTGATGGCGCCTAGCGCGCGTGGGTATTTATCGGCGTAGTCGCCCGGGTGCAGTACTTCAGCCAGGCGTTTCCAGCGCTCAGCATGGCGCATCACGTCTTCTACAGCGTTGGGTATTTGGTCGAGTAGGCGCAAAAGCAGACGGCGTATCGAGCGCTTCATAGCTTTGAAGCGCGTCGAAGCTGTCGCTAATGATACGTCTCCACCACTCAGAGCGACCGCGAGTCGTAGCACGTCAGTCGCTGTTTCGACGTTTTTCTCAAGGAATGCGTCCACCCGTGCATCGCCGGCTACCTGCAGGACAAGTGCGCCGCCAACCTGTGCACGGATCTCCCGGAACGGAATGGCTTCAGGCAGTAGGCGGAACACATCGTTTTTGTACATTCGGATAAACCAGGCGACATCGGCGGCTTCCTCTTCGGAAAGCGAAGTGCGCGATGAAGCCAGTGGCTCAAGCAGTGCCTCAAATTCATCGATGGTTCCCGGTTCGATAACGCGGGATATGAAGTTGCCTTCAAGCATCGCAGGTCGCGAATGTTCAGTTGGCGGTAAACGTAGAAGCGTGAAGTAGTGAATGATGGCGTTAAGGTACAACTCCGCCTCTGAAGCCGTCAGGACCTGCTCTGGAAAGTCAGGATAAAATGGCTTGTGGTGTACATGAGCGCCAGTTTGCCGACGCAGGACTCCGATAATTTCGTGCAACCAGTGCTTGAGTTCTGTTGCTGACAACATGCCGAGTTGCGCAATCAGAGGTTCTGATAGTACGCATCGGAACGCCGCGACTTCCCGGACAGCCGACGCGACCTGAGCGCGCGTGGCTCCGCCAGTTCCCATCGGGACGTGAACTTTGCTTCGGCGACGCAGGAAAAGATCCTGATTCATGCTTGATTATCTCCCTTGGCCGCCGTCGTTGAGGAGTTGCAGTATGGTTTTACAGCTGATGTAAAAACGCCTGCAAGAAGCAGGCGCGGTGTGGAGAGCGAAACCCCTAGGTCATAGGAGGTTAGAAGGAAGGTGTTCCATAGCCACGAACGCATCCTACGGAAGGTTGTATTTGTTTGCCAAGTAGCGGCGTATCTCAACGGTAACAAGCTGCTTTACAGACTACGTTTTTGCACAGTCTGCTTGGCGAGATGTTTGTGTTTCTTGGTGTGTGAACGCTCAACGACCTGCGCGCGAGTAAAGCACTATTCAAAATTCAGCGCATCGTATAGGATGCATTAATGCAGTATTATGCAATTTTGCATTGCATTGGATGCGTTTCGATATGAACGATTTAGGACTATTGATTAGGCGGCTCCGCAAAGCCGCAGGCCTTTCACAAAGCCAGCTCTCACAACGGCATGGCATGAGTCGCGCCACCATCTCGGGGATTGAGAACAATACCATCCCGGAAGTGGGGATTCGCAAGGTCGCAGCCATTCTTGAGGGCTTGGGATATGAGTTGACGGCCATCCCCAAGCGTCGGCGCAAAACCCTTGATGAGCTGAAATCGGAGAATATCCATGACCAGTCAACGTGAGCGGCTATATATCGGCGCAAGCGGCGTGCCTGTGGGAACGCTCGGGCGGGGAGAGGAGAACCGCCGCGATACGGTTTTCTCATATAACGACACTGTCGGCGAAGAGAATGCGGTCTCCCTGACCATGCCGGTGCGCCTGGAGAGCTACAACTGGGAGTATGGAGTCCACCCTCTGTTCGAGATGCACATCCCCGAGGGGCATCTCAAGGACGAGCTTGTGCGACGCTTCAGCAAGTCGGTGCGCGGCTTTGACGACTTTGCGTTGTTGGGCATTGTAGGCCCGCATCAATTGGGGCGTATCAGCGTTACTCATGACGCGGTTGGCGAGTCACTGCCCGAGGTCAAGCTTTCCGAGTTGTTGGTCTATGCCGGAGCCAAAGACCTGTTCGTTGACCTTCTGAAAACCTACGCCGCCTACTCGGGTGTGTCGGGTGTTCAACCCAAGGTGCTGGTACGCGATGCTGACGACATGAACTTCGGTGTCGAGCGTCTCACCCATCGGGGCGCGACTCACCTGGTGAAGGCGTTCAACGAATCTGATTTTCCACAATTGGCGGCCAATGAGTTTTTCTGCATGCGGGCCGCATTCCATTGCGGTCTTGAAGTGCCTGAGGTCCAGCTCAGCCAACACGGTAAATTCCTGGTGGTGAAACGGTTCGACATCAGTGAAAGCGCCTACCTCGGATTTGAGGATATGTGCGTTCTATCGGGATGGGGAACCGCGAAGAAATATGACGGAAGCTACCAGGGATGCGCGAAGCTGATCAGGTCATTTGTCACGCCCAGCCGTGTCACCAGAACGCTGGAAGACTTCTTCTTGATGGTGGCACTTTCTGCTGGCATCCAGAACGGTGACGCTCACCTGAAAAACTTCGGCTTGCTGTATGAGAATTGCGCACAGGATGCGGACGTTTGGCTGGCACCAGCTTACGACCTGGTGACCACAACCGTGTACAGCTGCAACGACATCATGGGTTTGTTGCTCGGTGGTTCGAAGGCCTGGCCCAAGCGCAAGATGCTGGTCCAGTTCGGGCGCAGTTCGTGCGGCTTGTCCGAGGCACGTTGCAACGAACTGCTGGCCAGAGTGCAAGACGGAATGGCTCAGGCGATGGCAGAGCTTTCCGAGTATCAAAGCACTCACCCAGAGTTTGCGGCGGTAGGAGAGAAGATGGCCGCTGCCTGGGCAGCAGGCCTGGCAAAAAGCATCGCAGTGCAATGATCTTCCCGACTCATGCTCAACGCCGTGCAATATCCGAAAAATAAAACTTATCCAACGTATGCCGCGACTCGGTGTACTCGAACTGTCGCCCGTCCTGCAAAAACGTCTGGTTACTTACCACGATCACATGGCTCTGACCTTCGAGGTCGAGGTGTGTCTGGTCGTCCTTGCCGCGCGGCAGGGCTTCGATGGTGCGTTGCGCGTAGGCAATTTGCAGTTGCAAGGTCTGCTCGATAAACGCGTAGATCGACTGCTCGGCAATCGCGCGATCCAGGCCGGGGATCACGTCGGCCACGAAGTGGTTGATGTCGAGGATCACCCGTTTGCCGCCGATGCGCCGTACCCGTTTGATGCGGGTGATCAGGGTGCCGGGTTCGGCTTCGATGTGTTGCAGCAGTGAGTCTTCCAGTGGGAACTGAGTGAATTCGACCACTTCGGTGCGTACGTCGTCGCCCAGGTCGGCATGGGTTTCGTGGAAGCTGACGATGCCGCCCAATTGGAACTCGATCGGGTTGGGCGACAACACGAACGTGCCCTTGCCGTGGATCTTTTGCGCAAACCCGCGCTCCTGCAACTGCTCGATGGCGCGACGCACGGTGCCTCGGCTGGCCTGGTAGCTGTCCATCAGTTCGGTTTCGGAGGGGAGGCGCGTGCCGCGTTGCAGGCGTTCAGTGGTGATGCTGGCAAGCAGATCCGTATAGATCTGGTTGTATTTGCTCATGGGGATGGCTCTTTGCCGGGGTTGCGGTCAAGGCAGGAACCTTAGTGGCAGAGAGGCGGTTTGTCCATTAGACCCTTGGTTCATGCGGCTTGCAGCGACGCGCTGTCCTACAAAAGATAAACAATATGTAACTCGTACAGACGAGTTGTTGCTTTAACTCGTACAGACGAGTACTTTTGCCCTCGGCGTGCTGCCAATGACTGCCCCCAATAAAAAAAACCAAAGTGGAAACCAAGCATGAGCCACGACTATTCCAATATCGCCCGCGAGATTCTCGAGAACCTCGGGGGCAGCGACAACCTTGAGCAAGCTGCTCACTGCGTGACCCGTCTGCGCCTGGCGCTCAAGGACCCGAGCCTGGTCAACAGCAGCGCGCTGAACCAGGTGGATCTGGTCAAGGGCTCGTTCTTTACCGGCGGTCTGTTCCAGGTGGTGATCGGCCCCGGCGAAGTGGAGAAGGTCTACGCCGCCCTGCGTGAACAGACCGGCCTCGCCGCCGCGACCATCGCCGACGTGAAGAAGAAGGGCGCCGACAAGACCAACGCCATGCAGCGCCTGGTGCGGGTGTTCTCCGATGTGTTCATGCCGATCCTGCCCGCGCTGATCATCGCCGGCCTGTTGATGGGCGTGAACAACCTGATGGGCGCCAAGGGCATGTTCATCGAGGGCAAGACGCTGCTGGAGGCTTATCCGGACCTGGATGGCCTGTGGAGCCTGATCAACCTGATGGCCAACACCTCGTTTGTGTTCCTGCCGGCCCTGGTGGGCTGGTCGGCGGCCAAGCGGTTTGGCGGCAGCGAAATCCTCGGCATCGTGCTCGGCCTGATGCTGGTGCACCCGGACCTGCTCAACGCCTGGAACTACGGCAAGGCGGTGGCTGGTCTCGACGGCCAGAGCCTGCCGTACTTCGATATCTTCGGTTGGTTCAAGATTGAAAAAGTCGGTTACCAGGGGCAGATCCTGCCGATCCTGATGGCGGCCTACGTGATGAGCGTCATCGAGAAATGGCTGCGGGCGCGGGTGCCCAACGCGGTTCAACTGCTGGTCGTGCCGATCACCACCATCGTTGTGACCGGCGTGCTGGCCCTGGCCATCATCGGCCCGGTGACCCGTCACCTCGGCATCCTGATCACCGAAGGCGTGGTCACCCTGTTTGACCTGGCGCCGATGGTCGGCGGGGCGATTTTCGGCCTGCTGTATGCGCCGCTGGTGATCACCGGCATGCACCACATGTTCCTCGCCGTGGACCTGCAACTGATCTCCACCCAGGGCGGCACTTTCATCTGGCCGATGATCGTCATGTCCAACCTGGCCCAGGGCAGCGCCGCGCTCGCGGTGTTCTACACCACCCGTAATGCACGGGACAAAAGCATGGCCTCGACCTCGGCAATTTCCGCGTACTTCGGCATCACTGAACCTGCGATGTTTGGCGTGAACCTGCGCTTCAAGTTCCCGTTCTATGCAGCGCTGCTCGGCTCGGCGCTGGGCAGCATTTTCCTGTCGCTGAACAAGGTGCAGGCGTCGGCCATCGGCGTCGGTGGCTTGCCTGGATTCATTTCGATCATTCCGCAGTACATCCCCAGCTTTGTTATCGGGATGGTCATCGCGATCGTCGTGCCGTTTGTCCTGACCTGTGCGTTGAGCATGAAAATTGTTCGGCCTGGATATCGCGTCGCCTGAACCATCGCAATCGGGGGCAAGCCCCCTCCCACATTGAAACGCATTTCAAATGTGGGAGGAGGCTTGCCCCCGATGAGGCCCGAAAGGCCTGCACAGCAATCAACTGAAGGAACCCACCATGCAAGACTGGCAACACTCGGTGATCTACCAGATCTACCCCAAAAGCTTCCACAGTCACGCGGGTAACGCCACCGGTGACCTGCTGGGCATCGTGGACAAGCTCGACTACCTCAAATGGCTGGGCGTGGACTGCCTGTGGATCACCCCATTCCTGCGCTCGCCGCAACGCGACAACGGCTACGACATCAGCGACTACTACGCCATCGACCCCAGCTACGGGACCATGGCCGACTGCGACCTGCTGATCAGCGAAGCGGCCAAGCGCGGCATCAAGCTGATGCTCGACATCGTGGTCAACCACACCTCCATCGAGCACGAATGGTTCCAGCAGGCACGCAGCAGCCTGGACAATCCGTACCGCGACTTCTACATCTGGCGCGACCAGCCGAACAACTGGGAGTCCAAGTTCGGCGGCTCGGCCTGGGAATACGAGGCGCAAACCGGCCAGTACTTCCTGCACCTGTTCGACCACACCCAGGCCGACCTGAATTGGGACAACCCCAAGGTGCGCGCCGAGGTGTTCAAGCTGATGCGCTTCTGGCGCGACAAGGGCGTGGGCGGTTTCCGCCTGGATGTGATCAACCTGATCTCCAAGCCCGCCGATTTCCCCGAGGACACCAGCGACGGCCGCCGTTTCTACACCGACGGACCGAACGTGCATGAATACCTGCAGGAAATGCACCGCGAAGTCTTCGAGGGACATGACCTGATCAATGTCGGCGAGATGTCGTCCACCAGCCTCGAGCACTGCATTCGCTACTCCAATCCCGCGTCGAAAGAACTGTCGATGACCTTCAACTTTCATCACCTGAAAGTCGATTACCCGAACCTGCAGAAGTGGGTGAAGGCTGACTTCGACTTCCTGCAGCTCAAGCAGATCTTCTCTGACTGGCAGCTGGGCATGCAGGCCGGTGGCGGCTGGAACGCGCTGTTCTGGTGTAACCACGACCAGCCGCGGGTGGTCTCGCGTTTCGGCAATGACGGTGAACATCGCGTGGTCTCGGCCAAGATGCTCGCCACCGCGCTGCACTTTCTCCAGGGCACGCCGTATGTGTACCAGGGCGAAGAACTGGGCATGACCAATCCGGGCTTTGACCGGATCGAACAGTACCGCGATGTGGAGACCCTGAACATCTTCCGACTCAAGCGTGATGCGGGGGAATCCGAGGCGTCGAGCATGGCGGCGATCATGCAGAAGTCCCGCGATAACGGCCGTACGCCGATGCAGTGGAATGCCGACAGGAATGCCGGTTTCAGCAGCGGAGAACCCTGGATCGGCATTCCGGCCAATGCCTCCATCATCAACGTCGAAAGCCAACGGGATGACCCCGAGTCCGTGCTGCATCACTACCGCGCATTGATTGCGTTGCGCCGTCATGAACCGCTGATCCAGGAAGGTATTTATCGCGAGCTGCTGCAAGGCCACTCGCAAGTCTGGGCGTACCTGCGCGAAGGCCATGGCGAACGCCTGCTGGTGCTGAACAACTTCTACGGCACGCCCTGCGAAATCCAACTGCCGGACAACGTGATCAACCAGGCGACTGAACAACGCCTACTGATCAGTAACTACCCCCACTGCCCGGCGCGAACGGGCACGGTTGCATTACGCCCTTACGAATCGTTCGTGCTGCACCTCAAGGACTGAGACCCGTTGTAACCCCGTGTGGGAGCACGGGGCGCTGCAAAAAACATAATAAAAATATCGGAGTGCTTTATGAAAACAACAATAAAGCTGGGCCTCGTTGCGTCTTGTCTAAGTCTGCCTCTTGGCGTTCAAGCCTTGGAATTTGCGGGTTACGTGCGCAGTGGCGCGGGGACGTCGACGGGCAGTGGCCCACAGCAGTGTTTCCAATTACCCGGGGCGCAAACCAAATACCGTCTGGGCAACGAGTGCGAGCAGTACGCCGAACTGGAGTTGCGCCAGGACCTGCTCACCCTCGACGACGGCTCGGTGCTCAGCGTCGATGCCATGGCATCGCTCTACAACAAGTACGACCGCGCGCTGAAGTTCCAGGGCGAAAACAACGGCACCGCGCGCATGCCGCAGATGTATGCGCAGTGGTCCAACCTGCCAGCCCTTAATGGCGGTTCGCTGTGGGCCGGCCGGCGTTACTACAAACGTAACGACATCCATATCTCCGACTTCTACTACTGGAACCAGAGCGCCACGGGCGGTGGTATCGAGGACGTGCTGATCGGCGACCTCAAGTACAGCTATGCCATTTCCCGCAAGGACAACCTGTACCAGAAGGAATACGCCACCCGTCACGACTTCAACGTCGCGGGCTTCAAGACCAACCCCGGCGGCGAGCTGGAACTGGGCCTGAGCTACATCGAAAAAGCCGGCGGGCGCGACACCAACAGCGGTTGGGCGCTCACCGCGCAGCACGTGCAAAAACCTTTCCTGGGCGGCAAGAACAAGTTCGCCTTGCAGTACGGCGAAGGCCCCGGCACCGGCCTGGGTTACACCGGCAATACCTTCCTGGACAACAGCAGCAAAAGTTACCGCGCCGTGGAGTTTTTCGATTGGCAGGTGACCCCGCGTTTCGGTGGGCAGATCGAAGCGGTGTACCAGAAGGATATTCGTCCGGGCAGCCAGGACCAGACCTGGATGTCCCTCGGCGTGCGTCCGGCGTACGCCATCAGCGAACAGTTCAAACTGGTCGCCGAGCTTGGGCATGATCAGGTCGAGGCTACGGGCGGGACGCGCAAACTGAGCAAATTCACCTTCGCTCCGACCTGGTCGCCCAAAGGCCCGGATTTCTGGGCGCGGCCGGAGGTGCGCTTGTACTACACCTATGCCACCTGGAACGAAGCGGCTAAACGTGCAGCGAATGAATTGGCGGCGGGGTCGGCGTTGTCCGATGCCGGCTCGTATGGCACGGCGCGGCATGGGTCGAACGTTGGTGTGCAGGTTGAGTATTGGTGGAAGTGACCCTTCCTCCGCTCAATGATATCTACGGAACAAAACAACAGGTGAAGTCATGACCACAACTCAACCCCTGGAATTACTGGCGCCCTTGTCGGGTGTGCTGCTGGCGCTGGACAAGGTGCCCGACCCGGTCTTCTCCAGCCGCCTGATTGGCGATGGCCTGTGCATCGACCCCACGTCGCAGACCCTCTGCGCGCCATTGGCCGGGACGATCAGCAATATCCAGGACAGTGGTCATGCCGTCAGCATCACCGACGACAACGGCGTCCAGGTGCTCATGCACATTGGCCTGGACACTGTGAACCTGGCGGGCAAGGGCTTCACCCGGTTGGTGCAGGAAGGCCAGCGGGTGGAGACCGGGCAGCCGTTGATCGAATTCGATGCCGACTACGTGGCGCTCCATGCGCGCAGTCTGCTGACCTTGATGCTGGTGGTCAGCGGCGAGCCGTTCAGCGTGTTGGCCACCGATGGTGTGGAGGTCGGCCAGCCGTTGCTGCAGTTATCCCCAGGTGAAGCCGTTGGCGCAGTGGACGAGGAGGAGGGCGATGCGCTGTTCTCCAAGCCGTTGACCTTACCCAATGCCAACGGTTTGCACGCCCGGCCGGCGGCGGTGTTCGCCCAGGCGGCGAAGGGGTTCAAGGCGAGCATCTACCTGCACAAGCAAACCCAGAGCGCCAACGCCAAGTCGCTGGTGGCAATCATGGCGTTGCAAACGGTACGGGGCGACAGCTTGCAGGTGAGCGCAGCAGGGCAAGATGCCGAAGAGGCGATCAAGGCGCTGGTGGCCTTGTTGGCTGAAGGTTGTGGCGAGGTAATTGCGAGCGTTGCCGAGCCCGTCGAAATTCAGTCGTCGGCGACCGTGCTGCGGGGCGTGTGTGCATCGCCGGGTTCGGCGTTTGGCCAGGTCGTTCAAGTGACTGAGCCTGAACTGACCATCACTGAGCAAGGCACGGGGGAAGCCACCGAACGTGCTGCCTTGGCGCGTGGCCTGCTGGCTGCCACTGAGGCATTGCAGGCGTTACGGAACAAGGCTGCCGGCAGTGCCCAGGCCGAGATTTTCCGCGCTCACCAGGAATTGCTTGAAGACCCGACCTTGCTGGAACAAGCCCACCGTTTGTTGGCGGAGGGCAAGAGCGCCGCGTTTGCCTGGAACAGTGCGACGCTCGCGACCGTCAAGCTATTCCAGGGGCTGGGCAACGCGTTGATCGCCGAGCGCGCGGCTGACCTGGCCGACGTCGGCCAGCGTGTGCTGAAACTGATCCTGGGCATTCAGGACAACGCCTGGGACTTGCCGGAGCGCGCGATCCTGATCGCCGAGCAATTGACCCCTTCGCAGACGGCCAGCCTGGATACCCGCAAAGTGCTGGGGTTCGTCACCGTTGGCGGCGGCGCGACCAGTCATGTCGCCATCCTTGCCCGCGCCCTCGGCCTACCGGCCATTTGCGGTGTTCCAACCGAGGTACTGGGGCTGGCCAATGGCAAACAGGTGTTGCTCGACGCCGACAAGGGCGAGCTGCACCTGGAGCCGGACCTGGCCGAAATCGAGCGACTGGACATTGCGCGCAAGCAACAGGCGCTCCGCCATCAGCGCGATGTGGCACAGGCGTCTTTGTCCGCCACCACCCGCGATGGCCATCACGTCGAAGTCACCGCCAACGTGGCCTCGTTGCAGGAGGTGGAGCAATCCCTGACCCTGGGTGGCGAAGGTGTCGGCCTTCTGCGCTCGGAATTCCTCTACCTGGATCGCAACCGCGCGCCAGGCCCCGATGAACAAGCGGCCACCTACACCGCCATCGCCCGTGCCCTGGGTACCGAGCGCAACCTGGTGGTGCGCACCCTGGACGTCGGCGGCGACAAGCCGTTGGCCTATGTGCCGATGGACGCCGAAACCAACCCGTTCCTCGGCCTGCGCGGTATCCGCCTGTGCCTGGAGCGTCCTGAGCTGCTGCGCGAACAATTCCGTGCGATCCTCGCCAGCGCAGGCTTTGCGCGGCTGCACATCATGTTGCCGATGGTCAGCCTGCTGTCGGAGCTGCACCTGGCCCGCAGGATGCTTGAAGAGGAAGCACTGGCGCTGGGGCTTACCGAGCTGCCGAAGCTGGGCATCATGATAGAAGTGCCGTCCGCCGCGCTGATGGCGGATGTGTTCGCGCCCCATGTGGACTTTTTCTCCATCGGCACCAACGACCTGACCCAATACACCCTGGCCATGGACCGCGACCACCCGCGCCTGGCCAACCAGGCCGATAGTTTCCACCCGGCGGTGCTGCGCCTGATCGCCACCACGGTCAAGGCCGCCCATGCCCATGGCAAGTGGGTGGGGGTGTGCGGTGCGCTGGCTTCCGAAGCGCTGGCCGTGCCGGTGCTGATCGGGCTGGGCGTGGACGAGTTGTCGGTGAGCGTGCCGTTGATCCCCACCATCAAGGCCACCGTGCGCGAACTGGACCTGGCCGACTGCCAGATCATCGCCCGTCAGGTACTGGGCCTGGAAGAAGCCGCCCAGGTGCGTGAGGCCTTGCGCCAATATCACGCAGCCACCGTTGAAACCTCACCTGTCATGGAGCTTTGAGCATGTTCGAGAAATTACAGCGGGCGTTCTGGAAAGCCCTGACGCCGGATTTGATTGCCGAGACCGTAGCAACACCGACGCAGAGTCTATTGCCGGCCGAAGTAATCAGCGCGTTGGGCGGCGCGGACAACCTCAAAACGCAGCAGCGTGTGGCGCTGACACGGGTGCGGGTGCAGTTGCAGGATGCGGGGCGGTTGGATGAGGTGGCGTTGAAGGCGGCCGGTGTCGCAGGGGTGATGGTGTTAACAGGCGGCGTAGTCCATCTGCTAACGGGTCTCTAATCCAAATAGAGATCAAAATGTGGGAGGGGGCTTGCCCCCGATTGCAATGTATCTGTCAGCTTATTTGTAGCTGACACACCGCTATCGGGGTGCAAGCCCCCTCCCACTGGGTTTTGCTGTGTTCTTACAACTGTGGGTTGTCTTCCGGCGGCTTGGTCTTGTCGATACCCGGCACATGCAAGTTGCCTTCGACCACCTGGTTGCCCTCCAGCTGCGGCTGGGTCACCCAGGTGAGGATGTCGTAGTAACGCCGGATGTTTGCCACAAAGTGCACCGGCTCACCGCCTCGCGCATAGCCGTAGCGGGTCTTGCTGTACCACTGCTTCTGCGACAGGCGCGGCAGCATCTTTTTCACATCCAGCCACTTGTTCGGGTTCAGGCCTTCGCGCTTGGCCAGCGTGCGCGCATCCTCCAGGTGGCCGGTGCCAACGTTGTAGGCGGCGAGGGCGAACCAGGTGCGATCCGGTTCGGCGATGCTGTCGTCCAGTTCATCCTTGATCTTGGCCAGGTATTTGGCGCCGCCCATGATGCTTTGCTTGGGATCCAGGCGGTTGGACACGCCCATGGCCTGGGCGGTGTTCTGGGTCAGCATCATCAGGCCACGCACGCCGGTCTTGGAGGTGACGGCCGGCTGCCACAGCGATTCCTGATAGCCGATGGCGGCCAGCAGGCGCCAATCGACCTTTTCTTCCTTGGCATAGGCGCGGAAGTGTTTCTCGTACTTGGGTAAACGCTGCTGCAGATGCTGGGCGAAGGTGTAGGCACCCACATAGCCGAGCACGTCGACGTGCCCGTAGTAGCGGTCTTTCAGACGCTGCAACGTGCCGTTCTTCTCGACTTTATCCAGGTAACTGTTGATCTCGTTGAGCAGGCTGTTGTCATCACCGGCAGCGACAGCCCAGCTCTGGTTGCTGGCGTCGCCCAGGTCGAACGCCACGCGTACGTTGGGGAAGTACACCTGGTTCATCGCCACTTCGTTGGAGTCCACCAGGGTCAGGTCGATTTGCCCCTCGTCCACCATGCGCAGCAGGTCGACTACCTCAACGGCGTCGGATTCTTCGTATTCAATTGCAGGATTCTGCTTCTTCAGCGCCGCCAATTGTTCGGCGTGGGTGCTGCCCTTGAGCACCATGATCTTCTTGCCCACCAGGTCCGCCGCGTTCGTCGGGCGGGACTGGCCATTGCGGTAGATGATCTGCGGAGTGACTTCCAGGTAAGGGTGGGAGAAACGTACCTGCGCCTTGCGCTGTTCGCTGCTGACCAGGCCGGCGGCGGCGAGGACCGGGCCGTTGGGTTTGCCCAGCTGGCCGAACAGGTCGTCGAGGTTGTCGGCGGTCTCGATCTCCAGCTTCACGCCCAGGTCGTCGGCGAAGCGCTTGACCAGTTCGTACTCGAAACCGGTTTCACCGTTGCGGTCCTGGAAATAAGTCGCCGGGCTGTTCCGGGTGATCACCCGCAAGACGCCATCCTCCTTGATTCGCTCGAGCGTGCTGGGTTTATCAACACAGGCGCTGAGCATCAGGAAGAGTCCGGTGGCGATGAGCCATTTGGCGCATCGCGGTCGCAAAGCCGTTGGGGAGAACATCTGCGCAGTATACGCAAACGGCCCACGGCGCCATATCTCGACAGCGTGGACGTTGTCTGCTAGCGCCGGCAAAACTGTGCTGCAACCCGCAGAAACGCGGCTTGGCGAGGGATTGTGACGGTTAAAATAACTGCGCCGAATGCCCCTCATGACCCGGCGAAAGGGGTGCAATCCGGCCAACTGACGTTCGGCGGCAGCCACCGGTAGCGTTTCGGGTGCCGTTGGCGGCGGTTTACGCTAGAATGCACGGCCTCAAAGCACACCCCCTTCCCGAGGCTGTCCCGAAGATGTTGATCCTGCGCGGCGCTCCTGCCCTTTCTGCCTTTCGCCACAGCAAACTCCTTGAGCAACTGAGCCAGAAGGTTCCAGCTGTTACAGGCCTGTACGCTGAATTTGCTCACTTCGCCGACGTTACCGGCGTGTTGAACGCCGACGAACAGCAAGTGCTCGCACGCCTTCTGAAGTACGGCCCAAGCGTTCCGGTCCAAGAGCCTGATGGCCGCTTGTTCCTGGTGTTGCCACGGTTCGGCACCATCTCGCCCTGGTCGAGCAAGGCCAGCGATATCGCCCGTAACTGCGGCCTGGAGAAAATCCAGCGTCTGGAGCGTGGTATCGCTTTCTACGTCGCGGGCCAGTTCAGCGATGCCGACGCCGAGCTGATCGCCAGCAGCCTGCACGACCGCATGACCCAGATCATCGTCAGCCAGCTGGAACAGGCTGCCGGCCTGTTCAGCCATGCCGAGCCCAAGCCGCTGACCGCGATTGACGTGCTCGGCGGTGGCCGCGCCGCCCTCGAGAAGGCCAACACCGAGCTGGGCCTGGCCCTGGCCGAAGACGAGATCGACTACCTGGTCAACGCCTTCAACGGCTTGAAGCGCAACCCGCACGACATCGAACTGATGATGTTCGCCCAGGCCAACTCCGAGCACTGCCGTCACAAGATCTTCAACGCCAGCTGGGACATCGACGGCGAAAGCCAGGAAAAAAGCCTGTTCGGCATGATCAAGAACACCTACGTGATGCACAGCGAAGGAGTTCTTTCTGCTTATAAGGACAACGCCTCGGTGATCGTCGGTTCCGTCGCCGGCCGTTTCTTCCCGGACCCTGAGACCCGCCAGTACGGTGCGGTCCAGGAGCCGGTGCACATCCTGATGAAGGTCGAGACCCACAACCACCCGACCGCGATTGCCCCGTTCCCGGGCGCAGCCACCGGTTCCGGCGGCGAAATTCGCGACGAAGGTGCTACCGGTCGCGGCGCCAAGCCCAAGGCGGGCCTCACCGGTTTCACCGTGTCCAACCTGCAGATCCCGGGTTTCGAACAGCCGTGGGAAGTGCCGTACGGCAAGCCTGAGCGCATCGTCACCGCGCTGGACATCATGATCGAAGGCCCGCTGGGCGGCGCTGCGTTCAACAACGAATTCGGGCGTCCGGCGCTGACCGGTTACTTCCGGACCTTCGAACAATCCATCACCACCCCGCGTGGCGATGAAGTGCGCGGCTACCACAAGCCGATCATGTTGGCCGGCGGCATGGGCAACATCCGTGAAGAACACGTCAAGAAAGGCGAGATCCTGGTCGGCTCCAAGCTGATCGTGCTCGGCGGCCCGGCAATGCTGATCGGCCTCGGCGGCGGCGCGGCGTCCTCCATGGCCACCGGCACCAGCTCGGCAGACCTGGACTTCGCTTCGGTACAGCGCGAAAACCCGGAGATGGAACGCCGCTGCCAGGAAGTCATCGACCGTTGCTGGCAGTTGGGTGACAAGAACCCGATCAGCTTCATCCACGACGTTGGCGCGGGCGGTTTGTCCAATGCCTTCCCGGAACTGGTCAACGATGGCGACCGGGGTGGCCGCTTCGAACTGCGCAACATTCCAAACGACGAGCCGGGCATGGCCCCGCACGAAATCTGGAGCAACGAATCCCAGGAACGCTACGTACTGGCGGTTGGCACAGAAGACTTCGCGCGCTTCCAGGCCATCTGCGAACGCGAGCGCTGCCCGTTTGCCGTGGTCGGCGAAGCCACTGCCGAACCGCAGCTTACCGTCACCGACAGCCACTTCGGCAACAGCCCGGTGGACATGCCGCTTGAAGTGCTGCTGGGCAAAGCCCCGCGCATGCACCGTTCGGCGGTACGTGAAGCCGAGCTGGGCGATGACTTCGACCCAAGCCAACTTGAACTGGCCGACAGCATCGAACGCGTGCTGCACCACCCGGCCGTGGCGAGCAAGAGCTTCCTGATCACCATCGGCGACCGCACCATCACCGGCCTTGTGGCACGTGACCAGATGGTCGGCCCGTGGCAAGTGCCGGTGGCTGACGTTGCCGTCACCGCCACCAGCTTCGACGTCTACACCGGTGAAGCCATGGCCATGGGCGAACGTACGCCGCTGGCCCTGCTGGATGCGCCGGCGTCAGGCCGCATGGCAATCGGTGAAACCCTCACCAACATCGCGGCGTCGCGCATCGGCAAGCTGTCCGACATCAAGCTGTCGGCCAACTGGATGTCCGCTGCCGGCCACCCGGGTGAAGATGCGCGCCTGTACGACACCGTCAAGGCGGTCGGCATGGAACTGTGCCCTGAGCTGGGCATCACCATTCCGGTGGGCAAGGACTCCATGTCCATGGCCACCCGTTGGAACGAAGACGGCGTCGACAAGACAGTCACCTCGCCGCTGTCGCTGATCGTCACCGGTTTTGCACCGGTTACCGACATCCGCCAGACCCTGACCCCGCAACTGCGCATGGACAAGGGCACCACCGACCTGATCCTGATCGACCTGGGCCGTGGCCAGAACCGCATGGGCGCGTCGATCCTGGCGCAGACCCATGGCAAGCTCGGCAAGCAGGCTCCGGACGTCGATGACGCCGAAGACCTCAAAGCCTTTTTTGCCGTGATCCAGGGCCTCAACGCCGACGGTCACCTGCTGGCTTACCACGACCGTTCCGATGGTGGCTTGCTGACCAGCGTTGTCGAGATGGCCTTCGCCGGTCACTGCGGCCTGAATATCGTGCTCGACAGCGTTGCCGAGGATGCGTCCGAGATCAACGGCATCCTGTTCAACGAAGAGCTGGGCGCAGTGATCCAGGTTCGCCAGGACGCGACCCCGGACGTACTCGCCCAATTCAGCGCCGCTGGCCTGGACGACTGCGTGGCGGTGATCGGCCAGCCGATCAACAACGGCGAGATCAACATCTCGTTCAATGGCGACACGGTGTTCGCCGGCCAGCGCCGCTTGCTGCAACGCCAGTGGGCCGAGACCAGCTACCAGATCCAACGCCTGCGTGACAACGCCGACTGCGCCGAGCAGGAATTCGACGTGATCCTGGAAGAAGAGAATCCGGGCCTGAGCACCAAGCTCAGCTTCGACGTCAACCAGGACATCGCCGCGCCTTACATCAAGAAAGGCATTCGTCCACAAGTTGCCGTACTGCGTGAGCAGGGCGTCAACGGCCAGGTGGAAATGGCGGCGGCGTTCGATCGCGCCGGCTTCAATGCGATCGACGTGCACATGAGCGATATCCTCGCCGGTCGCGTTGACCTCAACGAGTTCAAAGGCCTGGTGGCGTGCGGCGGTTTCTCCTACGGCGATGTGCTGGGTGCCGGTGAAGGCTGGGCCAAGTCGGCCCTGTTCAACAGCCGTGCGCGCGATGCGTTCCAGGGCTTCTTCGAGCGCAACGACAGCTTTACCCTGGGTGTGTGCAACGGTTGCCAGATGATGTCCAACCTCAGCGAACTGATCCCGGGCAGCGAGTTCTGGCCGCACTTTGTGCGCAACCGTTCCGAGCAGTTCGAAGCCCGTGTTGCCATGGTGCAGGTGCAGGAGTCCAACTCGATCTTCCTGCAAGGCATGGCCGGTTCGCGCATGCCGATCGCCATTGCCCACGGTGAAGGCCATGCCGAGTTCGCCAGTGAAGAAGCCTTGCTTGAAGCTGACCTGTCCGGCACCGTCGCCCTGCGTTTCGTCGACAACCACGGCAAGGTCACCGAGACCTACCCGGCCAACCCGAACGGCTCGCCGCGCGGGATCACCGGCCTTACCAGCCGCGACGGTCGCGTGACCATCATGATGCCGCACCCGGAGCGTGTATTCCGCGCCGTGCAGAACTCGTGGCGTCCGGAAGAGTGGAACGAAGACGGCGCCTGGATGCGCATGTTCCGCAACGCCCGCGTGTGGGTGAACTAAGGCCGTGTACAAGCTCAGCTTCTTCGTGCCCGACAGCCACGTGGAGACGGTGAAAACCGCTGTCTTCGCAGCGGGTGGCGGGCGCATCGGCAACTACGACAGCTGCGCCTGGCAAGTGCTGGGCCAGGGCCAATTCCGCGCGTTGGACGGCAGTCAGCCGTTTATCGGGCAGGTGGGCCAGGTTGAAGTGGTTGAAGAGTGGAAGGTTGAGCTGGTGGTGGCGGATGAGTTGATTGTGGCGGTTGTGGCTGCGTTGAAACTCAGTCACCCCTACGAGACACCGGCGTATGAGGTGTGGCAGTTGGCGGATTTTTGATTCGCACGCTGCAAAAACAAGAAACCCGCTGGGCCAGTTTGGCCAGCGGGTTTTTTGTCGGCTGTCAGGGCCTCATCGCGGGCAAGCCCGGCTCCCACATCTTGAATGTATTCACAGATAAAAATGTGGGAGCCGGGCTTGCCCGCGATGGGGGCTGTTCAGGCCAAGATTTGTTAGGCCCCAGCCCCAATCTGGCGACCGCTGACCAACCGCTCCAAAGCGTCACCCAAGCCCGACGCTTTGTCACCAATCAACAAATGCCAAACACCGCTTTCCAGCTGGCTCACACCCTGGCAACCCAGAGCAGTCAGGTCAGCTTCAGACAACTCCGAGTCATCCCCTAACTCCACTCGCAACCGCGTCATCGCCACCGCTTCCAACTGGCGAACATTACCTCGGCCACCCAAGGCATTCAGCCATTTCTCAGCCTCTTGCACATTCACTGCTACGGGCTTATCCACAGGCGCCGGTTGCACGGGCACACTGGCAACAAACGAAGGCATGGCCAAGCGAATCTCATCGGCAATGCTGTCTGCCATCGGCCCGACCACCACCTGCAAACTGCCGCCGTTACCTGGCCGGACGACCGCCATGGCACCCAGCGCTTTCAACTCCGCATCCACCGCCTTGTTGCGATCCACCATGTCCAACCGTAAGCGCGTGGTGCAGGCGCCGACACTCAGCAAATTCTGTGCACCGCCCAAGGCCTGGATGTAGGCCGTGGCGCGCTGGTTATCTGTCATCACCTCAGCCTGCACCACCTGGATATCCTCACGCCCCGGCGTCTTCAGGTTGAACCGGCGAATGCAGTAGCTGAACACGCTGTAATAGACCAGCGCATACGCCAGGCCTACCGGGAACACCAGCCAGCCATTGGTGGACTTGCCCCAGCCCAGCACCATGTCGATAAACCCACCGGAGAAGGTAAAGCCCAGGTGGATATTCAGCATATTGGTGACCGCCATCGACAGGCCGGTCAGCACCGCATGGATCAGGTACAAAAACGGCGCGAGGAACATGAAGGCGAATTCAATCGGCTCGGTCACCCCGGTCAGAAACGACGTCAGCGCCATCGACAGGAAAATCCCGCCCATCACTTTGCGCCGTTCCGGCAGCGCATTGCGGTACATCGCCAGACACGCCGCTGGCAGCCCGAACAGCATCACCGGGAACATGCCGGTCATGAACTGGCCGCCTTTGGGGTCGCCAGCAAAGTAACGGGTCAGGTCGCCGGTCACCACGGCACCGGTCACCGGGTCGGTAAAGGTGCCGAACACGAACCACGCCATGTTGTTGAGGATATGGTGCAGGCCGGTGACGATCAGCAGGCGGTTGAACACGCCAAACACGAACGCGCCCAGGCTGCCGCTTTCCATCAGCAGCACACCGAAGCTGTTGATGCCGTGCTGGATCGGCGGCCAGATCAGGCCAAAGATCACGCCCAGCGCCACCGCCGAAAACCCCGTGACAATCGGCACGAACCGTCGCCCACCAAAGAACGCGAGGTACTCCGGCAGCTTGATGTCCTTGAAGCGGTTATACAGCCCGCCTGCCATCAGGCCGCTGGCGATACCGGCAAGCATGCCCATGTTGATGGACGTGTCCATCACCTTGAGCGTGGAAACCATCACCAAGTAGCCAATCGCACCCGCCAAACCCGCCGTGCCGTTGTTGTCGCGGGCGAAACCCACGGCGATGCCGATGGCGAAGATCAGCGCCAGGTTGGCGAAGATCGCCTGCCCGGCGTCGTGCATCACCGCGATGTTCAAAAGATCGGTGTCGCCCAGGCGCAGCAACAGGCCGGCGATCGGCAGGATCGCGATCGGTAGCATCAGTGCACGGCCCAGGCGTTGCAGGCCTTCGATGAAATGTTGGTACATGGCGAGTCTCCTTTTTTCTTGTTGTTGTCAGCTCAGCGGCCAGTGGTATTGACAGGCTTGGCGAACGGCCTGGGCGCTGCTCAGGTCGAGCAGGCCCTGGCTCAGTTGCCGGCATTGCGCCGCGTCCAGGTGGCGGACGCGGTCCTTGATTTCTCCGATCTGCGGCGGGCTCACCGACAGCTCGCTGACCCCCAGGCCGACCAGTACCGGCGTGGCCAGCGGGTCGGAGGCGAGGGCGCCGCAGACCCCAACCCAGCGCCCGTGTTGCGCCGCGCCTGCGCAGGTCTGGGCGATCAGCCGCAGCAGCGCCGGGTGCAGCGCATCGACGCGCGCGGCGAGGCCGGCGTGGTCGCGGTCCATGGCCAGGGTGTACTGGGACAGGTCATTGGTGCCGATGGACAGGAAGTCGGCATGTTTGGCCAACTGCTCGGCCATCAGCGCGGCGGCGGGCACTTCGATCATCACGCCCAGTTCGGGACACTGGGTCAGTTCCAGCTCGGCGCACAACTCGTCCAGGCGCTGGCGAATCTGCAACAACTCATCCACTTCGCTGACCATCGGCAGCAGGATGCGGCAGCGTTCCAGCGGGCTGACTTGCAGCAGCGCCCGCAGTTGCTGGTCGAGCAGTTCCGGGCGTACCTGGGCCATGCGGATACCGCGCAGGCCCAGCACCGGGTTGGCCTCGACCGGCAGTGGCAGGTAGTCGAGTTGCTTGTCGCCACCTACGTCGATGGTGCGGATGATCACCGACTTGTCGCCCATGGCATCCAGCACGGCCTGGTAGGCTTGGCGTTGTTCCTGTTCGTCCGGCGCGGTGCGGCGGTCGACGAAGAGAAACTCGGTGCGCAGCAGGCCGACGCCATCGGCGCCATTTTCAAACGCCACCAAGGCTTCGGCGCTGGAGGCAACATTCGCGGCAACTTCGATGCTCACGCCATCGGCGGTGCGTGCCGGCTGCCGGGCTTGGGCCTGTTGTTGCTGGCGCCGCAGTTTCTGCGTATCGCGAATCTGGTGTACTTCGGCGTGGCGTGCATCGCTGGGCGCCAGTTCCAGGCGGCCGTTGGCGGCGTCGAGGACCACGCGTTGGCCCTGGGGCACATCGAGGACTTCGGCGCCCAGCGCGACCACACAGGGCAAGCCTTTACCACGGGCCAAAATAGCCACATGGGAGGTGGCACCGCCTTCGGCCATGCAGATGCCTGCGGCATTTTGCGCGCTCAGTTGCAGCAGGTCGGACGGGGTGAGTTCGTGGGCGCTGACAATCGCCCCTGCGGGCAATTCGAAGTGCCAGGCTTCACCCAGCAATGCGCGCATTACCCGTTGCTGCAAATCTCGCAGATCATTGGCGCGTTCGGCAAACAGCGGTTTGCCCAGGGCCAGTAACACGGCGCATTGCGCCTGGATCGCGTCGCGCCAGGCATGGGTGGCGGCACTGCCGTGCTCGATGGCGCCGGTGGCGGTGTCCAGCAGGGTCGGGTCTTCCAGCAGGGCGAGGTGGGCGGCGAATATGTCTTCTTCCTCGACGTTCTTGCGTTGGCGCGCATGATCCAGGGTGCTGCGTATTTCGCTGCGCACCTGCTCCAGGGCGGCATCCAGGCGTTGCAGTTGCTCGTCGGCAGCATGCTTGCCGGTGTCTGCCGGCAGTTCGATACCGGTCAGGCGGAACAATGGCCCGCAGACCAGGCCCGGCGCGGCACACACGCCTTGCAACACACCCACTTCGGTATTGACCCGACGGGGCGCGGCTGCCACCGGGGTGTGGTGTTCTTCCTTGACGACGGCTGACAAGGCCGCGATCACTGCCTGCACCGCCGCTTCGGCATCCTTGCCGCGACAGCTCACACGCACCTCATCCCCTTCACCGATACCCAGGCCCAGTAAACCGATCAGGCTGTCACACGAGGCGGTTTTATTGCCAAAGTGCAGCGAGGCCTGGCTGCTGAAACCCTGCGCAGCCTTGCGCACCAACGCCGCCGGGCGGGCATGTAAACCACCGCGATGGGTGATGCGTACGCGGGCGCTGGCTTCACCCGCCGAGTTATCCACAGGCGTCGAAACCGACGCCGCCGAACGCGCCACGATCTGCAACAACGGCTCGCCGACCTTGACCGTTCTAGCCGCCACCGAGCGCAACTCGAAGCGCTCGCCATTGGTCAGGATGATCAGGCTGACCAGGCTCTTGCACTGGCGTGCAATGCGGTCCAGCTCAAACTGCACCAGCGCCTGGCCCTTGCTTACCCGCGCGCCATCCTTCACCAGCAAGGCGAAGCCTTCGCCGTTCAGTTCCACCGTATCGATGCCCACATGCATCAACACCTCGGCACCGTTGTCAGCGCGGATCGTCAGCGCATGCCCGGTGCGGGCGACGTGGATGATCACGCCGTCACAGGGTGCATGCAGGCAGTCATTCAACGGGTCGATGGCAATGCCGTCGCCCATGGCGCCGCTGGCGAACACTTCGTCGGGAACGTTGCCCAAGGCCAGCACCGGTCCGCTGAGGGGGGCGCTGAGGGTCAGGTCATTATTGTTGTTGGACATGGGCACGGTACTCATCAGGAAAACGCGACTCAGTGAGTGCGGGTAACTTTGCTCAGGTGACGCGGCTGGTCCGGGTCCATGCCCCGGGCTTCGGCCAAACCTGCCGCCATCACGTAGAAACTCTGGATCGCCAGGATCGGGTCCAGGGTCGGATGTTCGGCGCGGCTCAGGGTCAGGTCACGCTCGGCGATATCGTCCGGTGCAGCCAGCAATACGCGGGCGCCGCGTTGACGCATGTCGGCGGCCAGGCTCAGCAGGCCGGCTTGCTCGGCGCCACGCGGGGCGAAGACCAGCAGGGGATAGTTGTCGCCAATCAGTGCCATCGGCCCGTGACGCACCTCGGCGCTGCTGAAGGCTTCGGCCTGGATCGCCGAGGTTTCCTTGAGCTTGAGCGCCGCTTCCTGAGCGATGGCAAAACCGGCGCCTCGACCGATTACCATCAGTTGCTGGCAGTCGCGCAGGGCGTCGATGGCGACCGTCCAGTCCTGCCTGGCGGCGGCACGCAGTTCGTCCGGCAAGGCGCGGCAGGCTTGCAGCAAGTCGGCTTCCTGGTTCCAGTGGCCGATCAGCAGCGCGCTGGCACTCAGTGTGGCGATAAAACTTTTGGTGGCGGCGACGCTTTGCTCCGGCCCGGCGCAGAGCGGCACGTGGAATTCGCAGGCGGCTTCCAGCGGTGAGTCTTCAGCGTTGACCAGCGAAATGCTCAGGGCGCCGCGTTTGCGCAGCAGGCGCAAGCTGTTGACCAGGTCCGGGCTTTGCCCCGACTGCGAGAAACCGAACGCCACTTGGCCGCTGACTTTCAACGGGGCTTGCAGCAGGGTCACCACCGACATTGGCAACGACGCCACCGGGATGCCCACGTGCTGCATGGCCAGGTAGGCGAAGTAGCTGGCGGCGTGATCCGAGCTGCCGCGGGCGATGGTCATCGCCACTTGCGGCGGCTGGCGGCGCAGGCGGCCGGCGACTTCTTCCAGCAGTGGGTCCAGGCGTTGCAATTGCGCCGACACGGCGTCGCAGGAGGCCAGGGCCTCTTCAAGCATTTTTGAAGTCAATGGTTTCTCCTTCGACCATTACGTCGGTGAGTGTCAGGGTGCGGTCCAGGCGCACGCAGTCGGCGAAACTGCCGGGTTGCAGGCGACCGCGTTCTTCCAGGCCCAGGTAGTCCGCAGGAAATTGCGACAGGCGTTGTGAGGCTTCGCTGATGGGCAGGCCGATCTTCACCAGGTTGCGCAGCGCCTGGTCCATGGTCAGCGTGCTGCCGGCCAGGGTGCCGTCGGCCAGGCGTACGCCGCCCAGGCATTTGGTCACGGTGTGGCTGCCCAGCTTGTATTCGCCATCGGGCATGCCGGCGGCGGCAGTGGAGTCGGTGACGCAGTACAGGCATGGGATCGAACGCAGCGCCACGCGCATGGCGCCGGGGTGCACATGCAGCAAATCCGGGATCAATTCGGCGTACTTGGCGTGGGCCAGTGCGGCGCCGACGATGCCGGGCTCGCGGTGATGCAGCGGGCTCATGGCGTTGTACAAATGGGTGAAGCTGGTGGCGCCGGCAGCGAGGGCGGCGACGCCTTCTTCATAGCTGCCCAGGGTATGGCCGATCTGCATGCGCACGCCGCGTTCGCTGAGGGCGCGGATCAGGCCGTCATGCCCGGCGATTTCCGGGGCGATGGTGATCACGCGGATCGGCGCCAGGCGCAGATAGGCTTCCACTTCGGCCATCAAGGCGGTGTGGGCAAAGTTGGGTTGGGCGCCGAGTTTTCCCGGATTGATGTAAGGCCCTTCCAGGTGCACACCCAGTACGCGGGCGCTGCCCGTCGGACGCCGTTCGCAGAAGGTGCCGAGCTGGCCGAGTACGCTTGAGATTTCATCCACCGGCGCAGTCATGGTCGTAGCCAGCAGAGAAGTCGTACCGAAACGCACGTGGGTGCGGGTGATGGTCTCGAAGGCATCGCTGCCTTCCATGATGTCCTTGCCACCGCCGCCGTGGACGTGCAGGTCGATAAAACCCGGCAGCAGGTAGGGCAGGTCGTTGTCAGTCGGGTCGCAAGGGGTGCCTTCGATGGCGATCACCTTGCCGTGCTGATGCACCAGGCGGCCGCGAATCCAGCCGCTGGGCGTGAGGATGTTGTCTTCGGACATGGGCAGTTCTCTAGAGTCGCAGTTCAGCGGAGTAGTCATGGCGGCGCAGCTCTGCGACGAAGTCGTAGTAGTCGTTGCGGCAGTAGGTGTCGGTGATTTCGATCGGTGTGTTGTCGGCGGTGTAGCCGACCCGGGTCATCAGCAGCATCGCGGTGCCGGGGGCGATGCCCACCAGCGCGGCGAACTCGTCGGAAGCGTTGATCGCCTGCACATGCTGCAGGGCGCGCACGATGGGTTTGCCGATGCTTTCGAGGTATTCGTACAGCGAATTGCCAATGCCTTGCGGGTGCGGCAGTACCGAGGCGGGCAGGGTGCTCATTTCAATCGCCATCACCGTGTCATCCGCCTTACGCAAGCGTTTGAGGCGTGCCACTTTATCGGCGGGCGAAAGGCCCAGGCGGATCATCTCTTCGTGGGTCGGCTGGGTCAGTTCTCGTTCCAGCCATTGGGAGCTGGGCACGAAACCCTTGAGCCGCAGCATCTCGCTGAACCCCGAAAGGCGCGACAGCGGCTGTTCCAAGCGTGGCGATATATAGGTGCCGGAGCCTTGATTACGGCGGATCAGCCCTTGGGCAAACAACACTTCCAGCGCCTTGCGAGCGGTGACTCGCGAGATGCTCAATTGCTCGCTGAGGACGCGCTCCGAGGGCAGGGCCTGTTCGGAGGTCCACTGGCCGGCATGGATCGCTGCTTCCAGTTTGCGCGCCAATTGCAGGTACAGCGGCGTGGATTGTTTATCGTCGGGGCGCAGGGCCAGGATGGGGTTCATCTGTCAGGTTTCCGATGCGGTTATTGGAGTGTTGTCGCCCGGTATTGGCCGGAAATTAATACCACTTAAATACCATGTCAATGCAGCTAAAACGGTGCAAGCAGCGGTTTAAAGGCTCCACAATGAGGCCTGGTATGAAGTGGTATTAGAGAGGTCTTTATCGCGCACAGAACGGCGCAGCCCGCAGGGGTGAACTGGTATTCACCGGCGGGCACAGAGGGGGGGCGGGATTTTTTTCGAATTATTTTACGAACGGTACGAGATTACGGACGAATCTCGATCAGGGTGCCGTCCTTGACCAGGTTCCACACTTCGCGCATGTCCACGTTGCGCATGCCGATGCAGCCGTCGGTCCAGTCCAGGGTATGGAACCACTGCTCCGGGTACTCTTCGCTGTCGGGCGTGCCGTGGATCATGATCATGCTGCCGGGCTTCACGCCTTCGCGGCGGGCGCGGGCGGCGTCGCTGATATTGGGGTAGGAGATGTGCATGGCCAGGTTGAAGCGGTCGCTGGTCTTGCGCCAGTCGATCCAGTACAGGCCCTCTGGCGTGCGGCGGTCACCCTCGATCAGCTTGTGGCCCTTGGGGTTCTTGCCCAGGGAAATGCGGTAGGTCTTGAGCGGCTTGCCGTCGTTGATCAACTGCAACTGATGGGCGGACTTGAGCACCAGGACCTTTTCGACGGTCTTGCCGCCCAGGGTTTCCACGGTCGAGGCGGATGACAGGGTCGCGAACGACAGGCAGATAAGGGCAAGCAGCCAACGCATTAAAACGGTATCCCTAGTCATGGAGCGGGCAACACCCGCGGCTCTACAGCCTCGCTGCGCACCGGGAAGGCCTGCTGCCGACGGTCAGCAAAAAAGTATTCGAGGGTACGCCCGACCGTGCGGAACGCCAGCTCGGACCAAGGGATGTCGGCTTCGTCGAACAACTGCACTTCCAGGCTTTCGGGGCCGGCGGCGAAGTCCAGGTCAAGCAGGTCGGCGCGGTAGAAAATATGCACCTGATTGATATGCGGCACGTCGATCAGGGTGTAGATGCTCAGGTTGTGCACGCGGGCGCAGGCTTCTTCCAGGGTTTCGCGCATGGCGGCCTGTTCCACGGTCTCGCCGTTTTCCATGAAGCCGGCGGGCAGCGTCCAGTAGCCCAGGCGCGGCTCGATGGCGCGGCGGCACAGCAGCACTTTATCGCCCCATACCGGCACGGTGCCGGCGACGATATTGGGGTTCTGGTAGTGGATGGTCGAGCAGTGATCACACACAAAGCGCAGGCGGCCGTCGCCTTCGGGGATGCGTTGGGTAACCGGTTTACCGCACTGGCTGCAGAAATTCATGCTGGGGTTCCTGGAAAGTGCGTCTATCTTGGCGTGACGGGCAGGGCGCTGCAACAAGTTGTCGTTTAGCGACACCGGGCGGGTTTTGGGGTTGGGCACCCGCGAGCTTTGGTGCATGATGCAAGGTAGCCAACAGACCGAGATGACTCATGCTGGACGAGCTACTTCGCCGGGTAAGCAACCACACCCCCCACACGCTTGAAACCGACGGGCGTTTCCCCGAGGCTGCGGTGCTGGTGCCGATTACCCGCAGTGACGAACCTGAGCTGATCCTGACCCTGCGCGCCAGTGGCCTGTCGACCCATGGTGGCGAAGTGGCCTTTCCGGGCGGGCGGCGCGACCCCGAAGACCCGGACCTGATCTTCACCGCGCTGCGCGAGGCCGAAGAAGAAATCGGCCTGCCGCCCGGGCTGGTCGAAGTGATCGGCCCGCTGAGCCCCTTGATCTCCCTGCATGGCATTCGGGTCACGCCGTATGTCGGCGTGATCCCCGATTACGTCGAGTACTTGGCCAACGATGCCGAGATTGCCGCGGTTTTCAGCGTGCCCTTGGACTTCTTCCGACAAGACCCACGCGAACATACCCACCGGATCGATTACCAGGGCCGCAGTTGGTACGTGCCCAGCTATCGGTTTGGCGAATACAAGATCTGGGGGCTGACGGCCATCATGATCGTCGAGCTGATCAATCTGCTCTATGACGATGCCAAGATCAGCCTGCACCAGCCACCCAAGAGCTTCATCAATACTTGAGCCATCGCTTTGAATGGCAACGCCGTGAGGAAAAACCATGAAATACCGCCTGGGCGACGCCCGCGTCGAGACTCATCCACAGAGCTGGGTGGCACCCAATGCCACGCTGGTGGGCAAGGTCAAGCTGGAGGAGGGCGCCAACGTGTGGTTCAACGCGGTGTTGCGCGGTGACAACGAACTGATCCTGATCGGCAAGAACAGCAACGTGCAGGATGGCAGCGTGATGCACACCGACATGGGCTACCCGTTGACCCTGGGCACCGGCGTGACCATTGGGCATAACGCCATGTTGCACGGCTGCACGGTGGACGATTACAGCCTGATCGGCATCAATGCGGTGATCCTCAACGGCGCCAAGATCGGCAAGCACTGCATCATCGGCGCCAATTCGCTGATCGGCGAAGGCAAGGAAATCCCCGATGGTTCGCTGGTGATGGGCTCGCCGGGCAAGGTGGTGCGTGAACTGACCGACGCGCAGAAACGCATGCTCGAAGCCAGCGCCGCGCACTATGTGCACAACGCACAGCGTTATGCGCGGGATCTGGTCGAGCAGGAAGAATGAATCCGATTGAACGCCCCGTTGCGTCGCCGTGCGTGAGCATTTGCGCGCTGGACGATGACGATATTTGCACCGGCTGCCAGCGTACGGTGGATGAGATAACGCGTTGGAGCCGCATGGATAACGCCGAGCGCCGGGTGGTGCTGGGGTTGTGTCATGAGCGGGCGGTGGCGAGTGGATTGGTGTTTATGGCCTCTAATAAATCCGGCGCCTGAACCAACGCTATCGGGGGCAAGCCCCCTCCCACAGTTGGCCGCGTTCAGTCTGTAGGAATGCAGTCAAAATGTGGGAGGGGGCTTGCCCCCGATAGGGCCATCCCAGACGACATATTTCAAAATGTGAAGTACCCTGTGCCCCTTGTTCACAGGTCCATCCCCATGCTCTTCCTGATCGCCTACATCAGCAGCGTCGTGCTGATCAACTTCGCCTTCTCCACCGCCCCGCACCTGGATGTCATCTGGTCCGCCTGGGGTGGCCTGGTCTTTATCCTGCGCGACATGGTGCAAACCCGCTTCGGCCATGGCGCAATCATCGCCATGCTGGCCGCGCTGGTGCTGTCGTATGTCACGTCCGACCCGGCCATCGCCCTGGCCAGCGCCACCGCGTTCGCGGTGTCCGAGTGCATCGACTGGCTGGTGTTCAGCATCACCAAGCGTCCGCTGCACGACCGCCTGTGGATCAGTTCGGCGCTGAGCATTCCCCTCGACACCTTTATCTTCTTCGGCCTGATCGGCGCGCTCACGCCGGCGGTAGTGGGTACTGCACTGGCGTCGAAGTTCGCCGGGGTCACGGTGGTGTGGCTGATCATGGCCTGGCGCATCCGCAAGCGGGCTGTCGCCAACTGAGGCCAATTCCTGCAGTTCATGTAAAATGCCGGCCTTTCTCCCAATGATCCGCTCCCCTGAGGACCTGAGATGACCCGAATCGGAACTCCATTGTCGCCAACCGCGACCCGCGTTTTGCTGTGTGGCTGCGGTGAGCTGGGCAAGGAAGTGGTAATCGAGCTGCAACGCCTGGGCGTTGAAGTGATTGCCGTGGATCGCTACGCCAACGCGCCGGCCATGCAGGTTGCGCACCGTAGCCACGTGATCAACATGCTCGACGGCGCCGCCCTGCGAGCGGTGATCGAGGCGGAAAAGCCGCACTTCATCGTGCCGGAAATCGAAGCCATCGCGACCGCCACCCTGGTGGAACTGGAAGCCGAAGGCTTCACCGTGATCCCGACCGCACGCGCCACCTCGCTGACCATGAACCGCGAAGGCATCCGCCGCCTGGCCGCCGAAGAGTTGGACCTGCCAACCTCGCCGTACCACTTCGCCGATACCTTCGAAGACTACAGCAAGGCCGTGCAGGACCTGGGCTTCCCGTGCGTGGTCAAGCCGGTGATGAGTTCGTCGGGCAAGGGCCAGAGCCTGCTGCGCAGCGTCGAGGACGTGCAGAAAGCCTGGGACTACGCCCAGGAAGGCGGCCGTGCAGGTAAAGGCCGTGTGATCATCGAAGGCTTTATCGACTTCGATTACGAAATCACCCTGCTGACCGTGCGTCACATCGGCGGCACCACCTTCTGCGCGCCCGTCGGCCATCGTCAGGAGAAGGGCGACTACCAGGAATCCTGGCAGCCACAGGCCATGAGTCCGATTGCCCTGGCGGAATCCGAGCGCGTTGCCAAGGCGGTGACCGAGGCCCTGGGTGGCCGTGGCCTGTTTGGCGTGGAGTTGTTCATCAAGGGGGATCAGGTGTGGTTCAGCGAAGTGTCGCCGCGCCCGCATGACACCGGTTTGGTGACCCTGATTTCCCAGGACCTGTCGCAGTTTGCGCTGCACGCGCGCGCCATCCTGGGCCTGCCGATCCCGTTGATCCGTCAGTTCGGGCCTTCGGCCTCGGCGGTGATCCTGGTGGAAGGGCAGTCGACCCAGACGGCGTTCGCCAACCTGGGCGCCGCGTTGAGCGAACCTGATACCGCGCTGCGCCTGTTCGGCAAGCCCGAAGTGAATGGCCAGCGCCGCATGGGCGTGGCGTTGGCGCGGGATGAGTCGATTGAAGCGGCCCGTACCAAGGCGACCCGGGCTTCCCTGGCAGTGGTGGTAGAGCTCTAAAAGCATCGGGGGCAAGCCCCCCTCCCACACTTGATCCAGTTCACAGAGTTAGATTTGTGAATACATTCAAATGTGGGAGGGGGCTTGCCCCCGATAGCGGTCTATCAGCCCACGCGATTCAAATCATTATCCCGCGTCTCTTTCAGGCACAGCACCGCAATCAGGCTGAGCAACGCCGCCGCCGACACATACCCACCGACATAACTCAGCCCACCCATCGCCACCAGCTTGGTCGCGAAGAACGGCGCGGCGGATGCCCCGACAATCCCACCCAGGTTATACGCCGCCGAAGCGCCGGTATAACGCACGCGGGTCGGGAACAGTTCCGGCAGCAGCGCGCCCATCGGGGCGAACGTCACGCCCATCAGGAACAGCTCCAGCGCCAGGAACAGCGCCACCGCCCAGGTCGAACCGTGGGTCAGCAATGGCTCCATGGTAAAGCCCGACAGAATCGCCAGGACTGCACCAGCGATCAGCACCGGCTTACGCCCATAACGATCACTGGCCAGCGCCGCCAGCGGCGTTGCCAAGCCCATGAACAGTACCGCGAAGCACAGCAGGCCGAGGAAGGTTTCACGGCTGTAGCCCAAGGTCGACACGCCATAGCTCAGGGAAAACGCCGTGGTGATATAGAACAGCGCGTAGCACACCACCATCGACGCAGCGCCCAGCAACACCGGCAGCCAGTGCTGGCTGAGCAGCTCCACCAACGGCACTTTGACCGGCGCGTGCTGGGCGACGGCGTTGGCGAACACCGGCGTTTCGTGCAGCTTCAGCCGCGCGTACAGGCCTACCATCACCAGCGCCGCGCTGAGGATGAACGGGATGCGCCAGCCCCAACTGCGGAATTGCTCATCGCTGAGACTCATGGCCAGGATCAGGAACAAGCCGTTGGCTGCCAGGAATCCGATCGAAGGGCCGAGTTGCGGGAACATGCCGAACCAGGCGCGTTTGCCCTTGGGCGCATTCTCGGTCGCCAACAGCGCCGCGCCGCCCCATTCGCCGCCCAGGCCCAGGCCCTGGCCGAAACGCAGTACGCACAACAGGATCGGCGCCCAGGCGCCGATGCTGTCATAACCGGGCAGCAAGCCGATCAGCGTGGTGCACACGCCCATCAGCAGCAGCGAGGCCACCAGGGTCGATTTGCGACCGATACGGTCGCCAAAGTGGCCGAACAGCGCCGACCCCAGTGGGCGGGCGATGAAGGCGATACCGAAGGTCAGGAATGACGCCAGCATCTGCGCGGTGCCGGAGGTCTGCGGGAAGAACACCGGGCCGATCACCAGCGCAGCAGCCGTGGCGTAGATATAGAAGTCGTAGAACTCGATGGCGGTGCCGACGATGCTCGCCGTGGCGACCCGTGCAGTCGAGTTGGTCGGGGCGGCAGCAGGTGCGGCCTCGTTGTAGGTGGTGCTCATGGCGATATCCCTGACGGTCAGTGCGCGTTTGGACGCGGATTATTATTGGTCGAACACCCATGGATCAGGGTTGTGCGCGGGGCGGCTCGGGATGGGAGCGAACACCGGTCAGACACTGTAAAGCGGTGCCTGGACGCGTTCAGTGCGGGTAGCACGCGGTCGGGCGGGGCTCTGGTAAGCCGCCCCGATTATAGGAAGGGGTTTGAACACACAACAAGTCAAAATGTGGGAAGGGCAAGCCCCTCCCACATTATGTGGTTGTGTTTTGTCTGGGAACTAAGCGGCGACCGGCATCCGGCTGGTATGCCAGATCAGCACCTTGCTCACCCGGTTGTCCTCGGTCTCGAGGATTTCCAGGCGGTAGCGGCCTATTTTCAGGCACACCGCGCAATCCGGAATGGTCTCCAGCGCCTCGGTGACCAGGCCGTTGAGCGTCTTGGGGCCGTCGCTGGGCAGGTGCCAGTTCAGGCTCTTGTTCAATTCGCGGATCGAGGCGGCGCCGTCGATGATGTAGCGGCCATCCGGTTGCGCTTCGATATGCGGGTTGTCCGCACTCTGTTCGCTTTCGAATTCACCGACGATTTCTTCGAGGATATCTTCCAGGGTCACGATGCCGAGTACTTCGCCGTATTCATCCACCACCATGCCCAGGCGACGCTGCTGTTTGTGGAAATTCAGCAGTTGCAGTTGCAGCGGAGTGCTTTCCGGGACGAAGTAGGGCTCGTGGCAGGCCGCGAGCAACGCCTCTTTGGTCAGGCTCGCGTCGGGCAACAGGTGCTGGATCTGCCGCGTGTTGAGCACGGCTTCGACCTGGTTGATATCACTGTGGAACACCGGCAGGCGCGTGCGCTGGGAGGTGCGCAGCTGCTCGATGATCTCCTCGATCGAGTCATCCAGGTTGATGCCGTCCACTTCGCTGCGGGGCACCAGGATGTCGTTGACGGTGATGTTGTCCAGAGCGTGGATGCCCGGCATGCCGGGGGTACGGCCTTCGGCGATCTCGGGTTCGGGTTCGTCATCATGGTCAGGCAGCGGTTCGTCGCTCTTCTTCACCACGCCGGTCTTGCGCGCGAACGGGCGCAGCAGCAACAGACTGATACCATTGAGCAGCCAGGCCAGGGGGTAGACGATTTTCAGTGGCACGCCCAGCAGCGTATTGCCGAAGCCCAGTACCGCTTGCGGATAGCGGGTGGCCAGGGCGCGGGGCAGGTAGTCGGCCAGGATCAACAGGATCGCGCAGGAGATCAGCCAGCCGAGCCACGGCCCGTTCTGCGCCCAGGCGTATATGGCCAGCAGCGTGCACAGGATGACCACGGCGGCGCGACACAGGCTGTTGCACAGGATCAGGCTGTTACGCGGAAAGCTCAGGCGGGTGGCCGCCTTGTCGCCCTGGCGTGTACCGGGGCGCAGGGCCAGCAAGTGTTGCTGGGCGGCTTCGATGGCAGTAAACAGCGCGGCCCATAACACCAGCAGGGCGATTACCGCGAGCATCGGCTCCAGGGGCAAGTTGTCCATGATCGCCGCCCGTCAGATATGCAGGATGTATTCGCGAACCAGCTTGCTGCCGAAATAGGCCAGCATCAGCAGGCAGAAACCGGCCAGGGTCCAGCGGATCGCCTTGTGCCCGCGCCAGCCGAGGCGGTTGCGGCCCCACAGCAGGACGCTGAACACGATCCAGGCCAGGCAGGCCAGCAGGGTCTTGTGCACCAGGTGCTGGGCGAACAGGTTTTCGAAGAACAGCCAGCCGGAGATCAGCGACAGCGAGAGCAAGGTCCAGCCGGCCCACAGGAAGCCGAACAGCAGGCTTTCCATGGTTTGCAGCGGCGGGAAGTTCTTGATCAGCCCGGACGGGTGCTTGTGCTTGAGCTGGTGGTCCTGCAGCAGCAGGAGCAAGGCCTGGAACACTGCGATGGTGAACATGCCATAGGCCAGGATCGACAGCAGGATGTGGGCGAGGATGCCTGGCTCTTCATCGATCACCGGCACCGTACCGGTAGGCGCGAATTGCGCCAGCAGCACCGTCAGCATGCCCAGCGGGAAGAGCAGTACCAGCAGGTTCTCGACCGGGATCCGGTAGCAGGCCATCAGTGTCAGCGCGATAACGGCTGCGGCGATCAGGCTGGCGGCGCTGAAAAAGTCCAGGGCCAGGCCGACCGGCGTCATCAAGTGCGTGAACAGGCTCGCGGCATGGGCGAGCAAGGCGAGGACGCCAAGGCCTACCAACAGGCGTTTGTCCGCCTTGGTGCCCTGGGCCAGACGAGTGCCCTGATAGACGGTCGCAGCGGCGTACAAGATGGCGGCGGCGAGGCTGGGTAGCAAACTGGGTGACAAAGGGAGCATAAATCCTGTTAGGCAAGCCCGAAAGGCGCTGAGTTTGGCATACCCCCGCGCAACACGAAAGACTCCCGGGCCAGACAGCGGGTGTGCATGGACGCAGTCTTCGCTATAATCCGCGACCTGCCCACGCCGCAGGCTCGCCGAGCGCTGTTTTTAATAGCGATTTACCACAGCCTGGGCCGCCATTACCTCGGTCTATGAATAGGGCCTGAAAGGATCGCGCATGTTTGAAAATCTGACTGACCGTCTCTCGCAGACGCTGCGCCACGTTACCGGCAAGGCCAAGCTGACCGAGGACAATATTAAAGATACCCTGCGTGAAGTGCGCATGGCGTTGCTGGAAGCCGACGTGGCCTTGCCGGTGGTGAAGGACTTCGTCAACTCGGTCAAAGAGCGCGCGGTGGGCACCGAAGTGTCCCGCAGCCTGACCCCGGGCCAGGCGTTTGTGAAGATCGTCCAGGCCGAACTCGAAAGCCTGATGGGCGCGGCCAACGAAGACCTGAACCTCAGCGCCGTGCCGCCGGCCGTCGTCCTGATGGCGGGTCTGCAAGGTGCGGGCAAGACCACCACCGCCGGCAAGCTGGCGCGCTTCCTTAAAGAGCGCAAGAAGAAGTCTGTGATGGTGGTGTCGGCCGACGTGTACCGTCCGGCGGCCATCAAGCAGCTGGAAATGCTCGCAGGCGAAGTGGGTGTGACCTTCTTCCCGTCCGACCTGAGCCAGAAGCCGGTCGACATCGCCAACGCCGCCATTAAAGAAGCCAAGCTCAAGTTCATCGACGTGGTCATCGTCGATACCGCCGGTCGCCTGCACATCGATGAAGAGATGATGGGCGAGATCAAGGCGCTGCATGCCGCGATCAACCCGGTCGAGACCCTGTTCGTGGTCGACGCCATGACCGGCCAGGACGCGGCGAACACCGCCAAGGCCTTCGGCGACGCACTGCCGCTGACCGGCGTGATCCTCACCAAGGTCGACGGCGACGCCCGTGGCGGTGCCGCGCTGTCGGTGCGTGCCATCACCGGTAAGCCGATCAAGTTCATCGGTATGGGCGAGAAGAGCGAAGCGCTCGAGCCGTTCCACCCGGAGCGTATTGCCTCGCGCATCCTCGGCATGGGAGATGTGCTCAGCCTGATCGAACAGGCCGAAGCCACCCTCGACAAGGACAAGGCCGACAAGCTGGCCAAGAAGCTGAAGAAGGGCAAGGGCTTCGACCTCGAAGACTTCCGCGACCAGCTGCAACAGATGAAGAACATGGGCGGCCTCGGCGGCCTGATGGACAAGCTGCCGAACATCGGCGGTGTGAACCTGGCGCAGATGGGCAATGCCCAGGGCGCGGCAGAGAAGCAGTTCAAGCAGATGGAAGCCATCATCAACTCCATGACCCCGGCCGAGCGCCGCGACCCTGAACTGATCAGCGGTTCGCGCAAGCGTCGGATCGCCATGGGTTCCGGCACCCAGGTGCAGGACATCGGTCGCTTGATCAAGCAGCACAAGCAGATGCAGAAGATGATGAAGAAATTCTCCGCCAAGGGCGGTATGGCCAAGATGATGCGCGGCATGGGCGGTATGTTGCCCGGCGGTGGCATGCCCAAGATGTAAAGAATTCGAGCGGGAGCCCAGCTCCTGCTCCGACCCACAGGGATGTGGGATCTCCAGCAAACCCGCCGTTGGCGGGCGCTGACTCGCCGTTTTAACCGACGGCTCTATAGCAAATCTGGATGGCACGCTGATAGGCGCCGGAAAAAGACATTTGCAAAAGTCCGGATATTCCTTAGAATATGCGGCCTTTCGGGCACCTATGCCCGCTGTGCATTTAGATTTGCAGCACCGACTACAGGAACGATGTTCACATGCTAACAATCCGTCTTGCCCTTGGCGGCTCCAAAAAGCGCCCGTTTTACCACTTGACCGTAACCGACAGCCGCAACCCGCGCGACGGTTCGCACAAGGAACAGGTTGGTTTCTTCAACCCTGTTGCTCGTGGTCAAGAAGTTCGTCTGTCCGTGAACCAAGAGCGCGTAGCCTACTGGCTGAGCGTGGGTGCACAGCCATCCGAGCGCGTTGCAAAACTGTTGAAGGACTCGGCTAAGGCCGCAGCCTGAGCAATATGAACGCGACGCCAGCTGTTGCTGATGATTTGATCGTTATCGGCAAGATTTACTCGGTTCATGGCGTTCGCGGCGAAGTGAAGGTGTATTCCTTTACTGATCCGACTGAAAACCTGTTGCAGTACAAAACCTGGACGCTCAAGCGCGAGGGTAGTGTGAAACAGGTCGAGCTGGTCAGTGGACGCGGGAGCGACAAGTTCCTGGTCGCAAAGCTCAAGGGTCTTGATGATCGTGAAGAAGCTCGTCTTCTGGCCGGTTATGAGATCTGCGTGCCGCGCAACCTGTTCCCTGAATTGACCGACGGCGAGTACTACTGGTACCAGCTGGAAGGTCTGAAGGTTATTGATCAACTCGGGCAACTGTTCGGGAAAATCGATCATCTTCTGGAAACCGGCGCCAATGATGTAATGGTGGTCAAGCCTTGCGCTGGCAGCCTGGATGATCGCGAACGCCTGTTGCCGTATACCGAGCAATGTGTGTTGGCCGTCGACCTGGCAGCGGGCGAGATGAAGGTGGAATGGGACGCGGACTTCTAAGCGTGGCTAATTTGCGCATTGAAGTGATCAGTTTGTTTCCCGAGATGTTTTCCGCCATCAGCGAGTACGGCATCACCAGTCGGGCGGTGAAACAGGGGCTGTTGCAGCTCACCTGTTGGAACCCGCGAGACTACACGACGGATCGACATCACACTGTGGACGATCGCCCATTTGGCGGTGGCCCGGGCATGGTGATGAAGATCAAGCCCCTGGAAGACGCATTGGTTCAGGCCAAGGCCGCCGCCGGGGAGAAGGCGAAGGTGATTTACCTGTCCCCTCAAGGCCGTCAGCTGAAACAGGCTGGGGTCCGCGAACTGGCGAATGAGGAAGCACTGATCCTGATTGCCGGTCGCTATGAAGGCATTGACGAGCGTTTTATTGAAGCTCATGTCGATGAAGAGTGGTCGATTGGGGACTATGTCCTGTCCGGTGGCGAGCTGCCGGCGATGGTCCTGATAGATGCGGTTACACGACTGCTGCCTGGAGCTTTAGGGCATGTGGACTCTGCGGAGGAAGATTCCTTCACGGATGGTTTGCTGGATTGCCCGCACTACACCCGACCGGAGGTGTATGCGGATCAGCGTGTTCCCGACGTATTGCTAAGTGGCAATCACGCACACATCCGGCGTTGGCGTTTACAGCAGTCCCTTGGTCGGACCTATGAACGACGCGCCGATCTTCTGGAAAGCCGCTCGCTTTCTGGAGAAGAGAAGAAGCTGCTCGAGGAATACATCCTCGCGCGGGACGATAGTTAACAACGTATCGATGGTAGGTCCATTGACTTACCTTAGGAGCACAGCATGACTAACAAAATCATCCTTGCACTCGAAGCAGAGCAGATGACCAAAGAGATCCCTACCTTTGCCCCGGGCGACACCATTGTCGTTCAGGTGAAAGTGAAGGAAGGCGACCGTTCGCGTCTGCAAGCGTTCGAAGGCGTGGTAATCGCCAAGCGTAACCGTGGTGTGAACAGTGCTTTCACTGTTCGTAAAATCTCCAACGGTGTTGGCGTAGAGCGTACTTTCCAGACCTACAGCCCGCAAATCGACAGCATGGCCGTCAAGCGTCGCGGTGACGTACGTAAAGCCAAGCTGTACTACCTGCGTGACCTGTCCGGTAAAGCAGCTCGCATCAAGGAAAAACTGGCTTAAGTCCAGCTTTCCGATGCAGAAAAAAGCAGCCTACGGGCTGCTTTTTTGTGCCTGCGATTTGAGGTCCGAGATAGGATGCCAGCAGCCTCTCCCACTTTTCTGTTCGAGCCCCTATGCCTGCCATTGACCACCCCCTGATCGACCGTTTCCTCGACGCCCTGTGGCTGGAAAAAGGCCTGTCGGACAACACCCGTCAGGCCTACCGCAGCGACCTGGCGCTGTTCAATGGCTGGTTGCAGGAGAAAAACCTCGAACTGATCAACGCCGGCCGCGAGCTGATCCTCGACCACTTGGCCTGGCGTCTGGAGCAGAACTACAAGCCACGTTCCACCGCGCGATTCCTCTCTGGTGTGCGTGGTTTTTATCGCTATCTGCTGCGGGAAAAGCTGATCGCCATCGACCCCACCCTGCAAGTCGATATGCCACAACTTGGCAGGCCATTGCCCAAATCCCTGTCGGAAGCCGACGTGGAGGCGTTGCTCGCCGCCCCCGACCTCAGCGAAGCCATCGGTCAGCGTGACCGCGCCATGCTCGAAGTGCTCTACGCCTGTGGCCTGCGGGTGACCGAGCTGATCAGCCTGACGCTGGAGCAGGTCAACCTGCGCCAGGGCGTGTTGCGGGTAATGGGCAAGGGCAGCAAGGAACGGCTGGTGCCGATGGGCGAGGAGGCGATTGTGTGGGTCGAGCGCTACATGCGCGATGCTCGAGGCGAACTGCTCGGTGGGCGCCCAAGCGATGTGCTGTTCCCCAGCCTGCGTGGCGAACAGATGACTCGCCAGACCTTCTGGCACCGCATCAAGCACCAGGCCAAGGTCGCCGGGATCGGCAAGGCGCTGTCGCCGCACACACTGCGCCATGCATTCGCCACGCATTTGCTCAACCACGGTGCGGATTTGCGTGTGGTGCAGATGCTGCTCGGCCACAGCGACTTATCCACCACCCAGATCTACACCCACGTGGCGCGCGCGCGTTTGCAGGATATGCACGCCAAGCACCACCCGCGAGGCTGAAAACGTCCAATTTATCCGGCTGCGGGCTGCCCTGCGGCCCAACTGTGGTAGGCTTTGCCGGTTAGCAAAGGGGACGACCCAGACCTGTGTTTCCAGGCAGTGTCACTGCGCGTCCCTGCATCTGCCTTCAGGAGTTCCCATGCGCTTGACCCAGATTATTGCCGCCGCAGCCATTGCGTTGGTTTCCACCTTTGCCTTCGCCGATGACGCTGCCGAGCAGACCATCCGCAAGAGCCTGGCCAACCTGCAACTCGACACCCCGATCGAGAGCATCAGCGCCAGCCCGATGGCCGGCCTGTACGAAGTCAAGCTCAAGGGCAGCCGCGTGCTGTATGCCAGTGCCGATGGCCAGTACATCGTCCAGGGCTACCTGTTCCAGTTGAAGGACGGCAAGCCGGTCAACCTGACTGAAAAAGCCGAACGCCTGGGTGTTTCCAAGCTGATCAATGGCATTCCAGTGGCCGAGACCGTGGTGTACCCGGCTATCGGTGAGACCAAGACCCACATCACCGTGTTCACCGACACCACCTGCCCGTATTGCCACAAGCTGCACGCCGAAGTGCCTGCGCTGAACAAGCTGGGCGTGGAAGTACGCTACGTAGCGTTCCCGCGCCAGGGCCTGGGTTCGCCGGGTGACGAACAGTTGCAAGCCGTATGGTGTTCGGCCGACAAAAAAGCGGCCATGGACAAGATGGTCGACGGCAAGGAAATCAAGGCTGCCAAATGCGCCAACCCGGTCTCCAAGCAGTTCGCCCTGGGCCAGTCCATCGGCGTCAACGGCACACCGGCCATCGTTTTGGCTGACGGCCAAGTGATTCCGGGCTACCAGCCGGCACCACAAGTTGCGAAACTGGCGCTGAGTGCCAAATAAACCAGCATCGTCGAACCTTTGACGATCATGGCCTGTGGATAAGTCGACAGGCCACTAATTGAAAGCCGCAGTCGTGCGGCTGTTTTCCACGGCCGACCTCGTGTCGGCCGTTTCATGGGGAGTTCTTCAGTGAAACCGGTCAAAGTAGGCATCTGTGGGTTAGGGACCGTCGGTGGCGGCACCTTCAACGTACTTCAGCGTAACGCTGAAGAGATTTCCCGCCGTGCAGGGCGTGGAATTGAAGTGGCACAAATTGCCACGCGTTCGCCAAAGCCTCAGTTCGAAACGACCGGTATTGCGATGACCAACGATGTCTTCGCCGTTGCCACCAACCCTGAAATCGATATCGTGATCGAACTGGTGGGCGGGTATACCGTGGCCCGCGAGTTGGTGCTCAAGGCCATCGAAAACGGCAAGCATGTGGTCACTGCCAACAAGGCACTGATCGCGGTGCACGGCAACGAAATCTTCGCCAAGGCTCGTGAGAAGGGCGTGATCGTGGCGTTCGAGGCTGCGGTGGCTGGTGGCATTCCGGTGATCAAGGCGATCCGTGAAGGCCTGTCCGCCAACCGCATCAACTGGGTGGCCGGCATCATCAACGGCACCGGCAACTTCATCCTCACCGAAATGCGCGAGAAGGGCCGGACCTTCGAAGACGTCCTCTCCGAAGCCCAGGCCCTGGGTTACGCCGAAGCCGACCCGACCTTCGACGTGGAAGGTATCGACGCCGCGCACAAGCTGACCATCCTGGCGTCCATCGCCTTTGGTATTCCGCTGCAGTTCGACAAGGCCTACACCGAAGGCATCACCAAGTTGACCACCGCCGACGTGAACTACGCCGAAGCCCTGGGTTACCGCATCAAGCACCTGGGCGTGGCGCGCAGCACCCCGGCCGGTATCGAACTGCGGGTACACCCGACGCTGATCCCGGCCGACCGCCTGATCGCCAACGTCAATGGCGTGATGAACGCCGTAATGGTCAACGGTGATGCGGCCGGTTCGACCCTGTTCTACGGCGCCGGTGCCGGCATGGAACCCACCGCTTCGTCGGTGATCGCCGACCTGGTGGACGTGGTCCGCGCCATGACCAGCGACCCGGAAAACCGTGTGCCGCACCTGGCCTTCCAGCCGGATTCGCTGTCGGCCCACCCGATCCTGCCGATCGAAGCCTGCGAAAGCGCCTACTACCTGCGCATCCAGGCCCAGGATCACCCGGGCGTACTGGCCCAGGTGGCGAGCATCCTGTCTGAGCGCGGTATCAACATCGAGTCGATCATGCAGAAGGAAGTCGAGGAGCAAAACGGCCAGGTGCCGATGATCTTGCTCACCCATCGCGTGCTCGAACAGCATATCAACGATGCCATCGCCGCCCTGGAAGCCCTGCAAGGCGTGGTCGGGCCGGTGGTGCGGATCCGCGTCGAACACCTGAACTAATGGTTTTGCGACAAGGGCCCCGCAAGTTCGGCGGCCCTTGTTCAAGAATGCTCTAGAGGAGCCAGTCATGCGTTATATCAGCACCCGCGGCCAGGCACCGGCCCTGAATTTCGAAGATGTCCTGCTGGCAGGCCTTGCCACGGACGGCGGCCTGTACGTGCCGGAAAACCTGCCACGTTTCACCCAAGAGGAAATCGCATCCTGGGCTGGCCTGCCATACCACGAACTGGCGTTCCGCGTGATGCGCCCGTTCGTCACCGGCAGCATTCCGGACGCCGATTTCAAGAAGATCCTGGAAGAAACCTACGGCGTGTTTTCCCACAACGCCATTGCACCGCTGCGCCAACTGAACGGCAACGAATGGGTCCTGGAGTTGTTCCACGGCCCGACCCTGGCGTTCAAGGACTTCGCCCTGCAACTGCTGGGTCGTCTGCTGGATTATGTGCTGGAGAAGCGCGGCGAGCGCGTGGTGATCATCGGCGCCACCTCCGGTGATACCGGTTCGGCGGCCATCGAAGGCTGCAAGCACTGCGAAAATGTCGACATCTTCATCCTGCACCCGCACAAGCGCGTGTCGGAAGTGCAGCGCCGCCAGATGACCACCATCTTTGGCGAGAACATCCATAACATCGCCATCGAAGGTAACTTCGATGACTGCCAGGAAATGGTCAAGAACAGCTTCGCCGACCAGAGCTTCCTGAAAGGCACGCGCCTGGTGGCGGTGAACTCGATCAACTGGGCGCGGATCATGGCCCAGATCGTCTACTACTTCCACGCCTCGCTGCAGTTGGGCGGCCCTGCACGTTCAGTGTCTTTCTCGGTGCCGACCGGCAACTTCGGCGACATTTTCGCCGGTTACCTGGCGCGCAACATGGGCCTGCCGATCAACCAGTTGATCGTCGCTACCAACCGCAACGACATCCTGCACCGCTTCATGAGCGGCAACCAGTACGTCAAGGAAACCCTGCACGCGACCCTGTCGCCGTCCATGGACATCATGGTCTCGTCCAACTTCGAACGCCTGCTGTTCGACATGCACGGCCGCAACGGTGCGGCGATTGCTGGCTTGATGGACACCTTCAAGCGCGGCGGCGGTTTCAGTGTGGATGAAGAGCGCTGGACCGAAACCCGCAAGCTGTTCGACTCCCTGGCCGTGGACGACGCGCAGACCTGCGAAACCATTGCAGACGTCTATGCCCAGTCCGGCGAGCTGCTCGACCCGCACACCGCCATCGGTGTGAGGGCCGCCCGTGAATGCCGTCGCAGCCTGGATATCCCGATGGTCATCCTGGGCACTGCCCACCCGGTCAAATTCCCGGAAGCGGTGGAGAAGGCCGGTGTTGGCAAGGCGCTGGAGTTGCCAGTGCACCTGGCCGACCTGTTCGAGCGTGAAGAGCGTTGCACGGTGTTGGCTAATGACCTGACGGCCGTGCAGGCGTTTGTGAGCCAGCATGGCAACCGGGGTAAGCCGTTGTAAGGCACACCGCGTAGACAAAAACGCCGCTTGCCCTTCCCTGGGGCAGCGGCGTTTTTCGTTTATGGCAGGCCCCGCTTGGTATGCGCGGCTACGTGAGTAGTTTCTGCACGATGGCCAAGACAGTGCTGAACGCCGTAAACATGGCCATGACGACACCCAATGGATACCAGAAATTCTCACGGGTTATCTTGTGGGTCTCGGCAGCGAGTTTGCGTTGCTCCGCATAAATGCGTGATATGTCGGCGTGAATCTTCTCTAGCGCAGCTTGCTCTTTGTCGTGTTCCAGCATCGTCTTCATCCTTCACAGTAAGGGCCTTCTGACATGCGCTTTTATCTGCTTGGCAGCGTCACCAGCGCTCACCGAGTAAAGGATCCACCTCTGATCTGACCCTTGGGCAAAACCCAAAACGACTTGCCAGTGCGTAAGCAGTTATGTGCCGTCGTTTTTAGGTTGTCATGTTGCAAGCGCATGCTGGAATCCGTCACCCCCTGACGGCCCCATAAAGACGATAAAGCGAACTTTCCTACGTCACAAACAGTCACTTAGGATAGATGCAGCTCCCGTTGAAACGATTGTTCCCGAACTATTGAGTGGTGATCGAGATGGAAAGTATCAGCCTATTGCTCGAAGAAGCACTGAGCCCTTATCAGGTTACGCTGACCACCTCTGGTGCGCAGGACGAGTGCCTGGTAACCGTGAAGAATCCTGCTGGCGCCATCGTGGTCGAGCGTGACGTCGACCGCGCCCAATTGATGGACAAGCGCGTACTGGTGGATGTGGTGGACTGCCTGCTGCGTGACATCAAAATTGCCGAAGGACGTCTGGAGCCTTCGGTCATCGCGGCCTTGCGCAACGCAGCCCTGACTCGCAACGCCACCGCCGCATGAAGAATTGTTTAACTGTGGAAACTTCCTACAGCGCGGCCGGTCAGACTTTGTAACAGCAAGAGCAAACATTGTGCTCCGGTGTTTGTGCCTTGCTGTACTGGTCTTTGTAGGCCAAGTTTAACCCCAAAGTGTCTCCCCACGCTTTGGGGTTTCTTTTTGCCTGCGATTTGTCAGGCAAGTCATCTGGCACAGGGCATCTGGTGCCAAAGCCTGGCGGAATGGGACATCAGATCGCGCCTTCCTCGCGCAAGCGCACAATGGCGGCCGCGTCGTAGCCCAGGCCAGCGAGCACTACGCTGTTATGTTCACCCAGTTGCGGCCCCACCCATTCGCAACTGCCCGGCGTGTCCGACAGCTTGGGCACGATGCCCGGCATCTTGAATTCCTTGCCGCCGGGAAGCCGGGCCTTGAGGAACATCTCCCTGGCGAGGAATTGCGGGTCGCCCAACATGTCCTCGGCGCTGTAGATCCGGCTGGCAGGCACCTCGGCTTTGTTCAACAGGTCGACCACCTGGTCCAGCGGCAGAGAATTCACCCAGCGATCTATCACTCCATACAGCTCGTCACGGCGGCTATCACGCCCGTCGTTGCTGGCCAGCACCGGATCGTTGGCCAAGTCCTCACGGCCAATGGCCGACATGAAACGCTTGAAGATCGCATCACCGTTGGCGCCGATCTGTACATGCTTGCCGTCGGCGCTGGTGTGGATGGAGGAGGGCGTAATGCCGGGCATGATGTTGCCGGTGCGTTCGCGAATAAAGCCGAACACGTCGAACTCGGGGATCATGCTTTCCATCATGGCGAAGATGGCTTCGTACAGTGCCACATCCACCACTTGGCCCAGGCCACCGTTGACCTCGCGGTGACGCAGCGCCATCAGCGCGCCGATCACTGCCCACAATGCGGCAATCGAATCGCCAATGGAAATGCCGGTGCGCACCGGCGGGCGGTCTTCGAAACCGGTGATGTAGCGCAGGCCGCCCATGGACTCGCCGACTGCACCAAACCCGGGTTGGTCTTTCATCGGTCCGGTCTGGCCGAAGCCGGAGAGACGTACCATCACCAGCTTGGGGTTCAGCGCGTGCAGGGTCTCCCAACTCAGGCCGAGCTTTTCCAGCACGCCGGAGCGGAAGTTTTCGATCAAGATGTCGGCGTCCGCCAACAGTTGTTTGAGAATGGCCAGGCCGTCCGGGTGCTTGAGGTTCAGCGTCAGCGACTGCTTGTTGCGCGCCTGCACGAACCACCACAGCGACGTGCCCTCGTACAGCTTGCGCCATTTGCGCAGCGGGTCGCCGCCGTCCGGCGATTCGACCTTGATCACCTCGGCGCCGAACTCCGCGCAGATTCGTGAGGCGAACGGGCCGGCGATCAGGGTGCCGAGTTCGATGACTTTCAGGCCGGCAAGTGGTTTGGCATTGAACGACATGAGGATCCTTGTCTGCGCAGGGCGGTGGTGTGATGCCTTTTAACATAGGCGAGCAGCCCAGGGCAGCGCAGGATTCGTTGATTGGCCTCGTCATCGGTTAGACTGGCCGCCTTTCCCTGTCTCTAGAAGCCCGTTCATGGCCCAGCCGTCCACGACCTACAAATTCGAACTCAACCTCACCGACCTCGACCGCTCGGTGTATGAGAGCGTCAAACAGACCATCGCCCGCCACCCGTCGGAAACCGAAGAGCGCATGACCGTGCGTCTGCTGGCCTACGCACTCTGGTACAACGAGCAGTTGTCGTTCGGGCGTGGCCTGTCAGATGTCGACGAACCAGCCCTGTGGGAAAAAAGCCTGGATGATCGGGTGTTGCACTGGATCGAAGTCGGCCAGCCCGATGCCGACCGCCTCACCTGGTGCTCGCGCCGTACCGAACGCACCAGCCTGCTGGCCTATGGCAGCCTGCGTGTGTGGGAAGGCAAGGTGGTGCCGGTGGCAAACAACCTGAAAAACGTACACATCGCCGCTGTGCCGCAGGAAGTCCTGGAGACTCTGGCCAAAGACATGCCCCGCGTGATCAAGTGGGATGTAATGATCAGCGAAGGCACGATCTTCGTCACCGACGACCGCGGCCAGCACGAAGTGCAGTTGCAGTGGTTGGTCGGCGAACGCGGTTGATTGAGTCGCCGCCGGTCACCTGTTTTATTTCCGTATCAGAAGAGAAGTTTTCGTCACCCCATGCGTATCGATCCTCGCCCGTTGCCTGCCGTCCTGCCGTTTCTCGGTGAATTGCCACCGCTGTTGACCCGCCTCTATGCTGCGCGCGGCGTGCAATCCGAGGCCGAGCTGGATAAAAGCCTGGCGCGGTTGATTCCCTATCAGCAGCTCAAGGGCATCGACGCGGCGGTGGACCTGTTGGTGACGGCGTTGGAGCAACGCCAGCGCATCCTCATTGTCGGTGACTTCGACGCCGACGGCGCCACCGCCAGCACCGTGGGCACCTTGGGCCTGCGCCTGCTCGGTGCGGCCCATGTCGATTACCTGGTGCCCAACCGTTTCGAATACGGCTATGGCCTGACCCCGGAAATCGTCGCGGTGGCCCTGCAGCGCGAGCCGCAGTTGCTGATTACCGTGGACAACGGCATCTCCAGCGTCGAAGGCGTGGCGGCGGCGAAGGCGGCGGGTTTGCAGGTGCTGGTGACCGACCACCACTTGCCCGGCGACGAGTTGCCGGCGGCGGACGCTATCGTCAACCCGAACCAGCCCGGCTGTGAGTTCCCCAGCAAGGCGCTGGCCGGCGTGGGGGTGATCTTCTACGTGTTGATGGCCTTGCGTGCGCGCCTGCGCAGCTTGGGTTGGTACGAGAACAAGCCACAACCGAATATCGGCGAACTGCTCGACCTGGTCGCCCTGGGCAGCGTCGCCGACGTGGTGCCCCTGGACGCCAACAACCGCATCCTGGTGCATCAGGGGCTGGAACGTATCCGCGCCGGTCGTGCACGGCCGGGGATCAAGGCGATCCTGGAAGTGGCCAAGCGCGATGCCGCGCGTATCACCTCCACCGACCTGGGGTTCATCCTCGGGCCGCGTTTGAACGCAGCCGGACGCTTGGACGACATGAGCCTGGGCATCGAGTGCCTGCTCACCACCGACGTGGCCGCGGCCCGTGAAATGGCCGCGCAACTGGACGGCATGAACCAGGACCGCAAATCCATCGAGCAAGGCATGCAGCGCGAAGCCCTGGCCCAGCTCAAGGACTTGCCGGTGGAGTCGATGCCCTACGGTTTATGCCTGTTCGACCCGGAATGGCACCAAGGTGTGATCGGGATTCTGGCGTCGCGCATGAAAGAGCGCTATTTCCGCCCAACCATTGCCTTCGCCGACGCTGGCGACGGTTTGCTCAAGGGCTCTGGGCGCTCTGTGCAGGGTTTTCATATCCGTGATGCCCTGGCGGTGGTCGCCAGCCAGCATCCGAACCTGATCAGCAAGTACGGCGGTCACGCCATGGCGGCAGGGCTGACATTGCCCGAGGAAAACTTCCCGCTGTTCGCCGAAGCCTTCGATGCCGAAGTGCGTCGGCAACTGCGCGAAGAAGACCTGACCGGGCGCCTGCTGTCTGATGGCACCCTGGCAGTGGAAGAGTTTCACCTGGAGCTGGCCCGTGCGCTACGGCACGCCGGGCCGTGGGGGCAGCACTTCCCTGAGCCGTTGTTCCATGGCGTGTTTCAGTTGGTGGAGCAGCGCGTAGTGGGGGAGCGGCACCTGAAGGTCGTGCTCAAGAGCGAGTGCGGGTCGGTGAAGCTGGATGGCATTGCATTTGGCGTGGACCGTGAGGTCTGGCCGAACCCGACGGTGCGTTGGGTGGAATTGGCCTACAAGCTGGATGTGAACGAGTTTCGCGGGAATGAAACCGTGCAGTTGATGATCGCGCACATCGAGCCGCGTTAGATCTCACCAACACCACAAAACCAATGTGGGAGGGGGCAAGCTCGCTCCCACATTTTGATTTGTGTAACGCTCGGGCTTATTCGGTTTTGGTTTGGTGTTTGACGATGATATCCACCAACCGCTTGGCCAGCGCCGGGTAGTTCTCATCGAAGTGATGCCCGCCTGGCAACTTGATGGCTTCACCTACAGCCGTCTTGTCCGTGCAGCCACTCTCGTCGACTTCTTCGGCGCCGTAGATGCACACCACTTTGTCAGCCGGCAGTTTGGCCATGTCCGGGCCTGTCGCCGCTTCTTTGCCTGCGTTGCCCAGCCAGCCTTCCACTTCAATCTCGAAGCTGCCAGTGCGTGCGAATGCCAGCAGGATGATTGCGTCCACACGCTGCTGCTCGTTCTCCGGCAGGCGGTTGTAGATGGCCGGCAGTACATCGGCACCGAACGAATAGCCGGTCAGTACGAAGCGCTTGGTGCCCCACTTCTGACGGTAGTGCTGCATCAGCTCGGTGAGGTCCTTGGCGCTTTGTTCCGGGGTCTTGTGCTGCCAGTAGTAGCGTAGGGTGTCGATGCCCACCACCGGATAACCGATCTTGGCCATTTCACCGGCCACGTCACGGTCGAGGTCGCGCCAGCCGCCGTCGCCGGAGAGGAACAGGGTGACAGTGTCCTTGGCCTGGCCGGCCGGTACTTCAACCACCGGTATTGCCAGGCCGCCATTGTCCGAGCCCACCAGTTGCTTGCGCAGCTCGTTGTTCAGTACTTGCGGGTAGTGGATGTCGTAGTCGCTGATGCTGGTGGTGGCGCGCGGTGTGTCGCGTACGAAACTGGCGCTTTCATCGTCAGGGTTGTCGTTCCAGGCCACCAGCCAGTTGCCGTGGGCGGCTGTCTTCGGCAGTGGGTCCTTGCAGCCTTCCTGCACCAGGGCGAAGCCGACGGAGATGGCGTTGGCCTTGTCGTCGTTCTGGGTGGCCAGCCAGCGCCAGGCGAGGGCAGCGCCAGGGCCGATGCCGCTGACCAGTGTCGCCGGGCCCTTGAGCTGGGCGAGGGCGCCTTGCAGCGCTTGTTCCTGCAGCTTGCAGTCATCCTTGGGCAGGACCACCTGGACAATCTGCGCCTTGCCGCCTTGGCTCAGGGCAATCAACTGGCTGTCGGTCAGGGTTTCATCGGCCATTACGGCCACGGCCACGCGGGCTTTCGGCGTGCCGTTGGGGGTCACCCGGGTCATGACCGAACCGTCGGCCTGGGGCAGTTGCTCCAGCACCGGCTGAGGGGCAGGGCGGTTCCAGTACCAATAGCCGCCACCCAGGACCAGGGCGAGCAGCACTACAAAGGCCAATACATACCGCCAGGAGCGTCGAATCATCAGCGTTTCACCAATCCAGTCAAGCCGCCCGCGATCAGGGCGGCGGTATCGGCCAGTGCCACCAGCGGATCAAGTCCTGCGGGCACGGCCATGTAACGGGGTTCCCAGTCAGGCTGGAACTTGTCTTTGAAGCGGCGCAAACCTTGGAAGTTATACAGTTGCTCGCCACGGCGGAACACCATCGAGCCCAGGCGTTGGGTCAACGGGGCGCCACGTCGTGGTTGCAGGCCCGACAACGGCACCATGCCGAGGCTGAAGCGGGCATAGCCGTGACTCTTATAATGTTGAATCAGGCCGACCATCATGAATTCCATGGTCAGCTTGGGCGCGTCTGGGTGGGCGCGCATCAGGTCGAGACTGGCCAGGTCATGGTTGTAGGTCTCGAGCAGGTTGGCGAAGGCTACCGGGCGCCCTTCGAAGCGAATGATCGCAATGCGAAAGTGCTTGAGGTAGTCGTCGCTGAAGCGTCCCAGGGAAAAGCCTTTTTCCCGTACGTTCTTGCCGGTCAGCCAGGCATCGGAGATCACCTTGAGTTCGTCCATCGGCGCCGTGCCCGGTTCGCAGATCTCCAGGGACAGGCCGTCCCGCGAGCCACGGTTCCAGGTGTAACGCAGGTCCTTCATCTCTTTGCCCTTGGCTTCCAGGTCAAAGCGTTTGAGGTCGACACGGGCTTCTTCGCCCAGTTTGATCGCGGTGAGGCCGATGTCCATGTAGTACGGCAGGTTCTCCGCACGCACCTGGTAGAACACCGGGCGGGCGTGGTGGATGTCGCATAGGTCTCGGAACTGCCAGATCATCTCGGCCCGTGGCTGGGTGGGGCCAATCGGGTCGTACAAGGCTACCAGGCTGCGGCCGCGACGGGCGTACATGAGGAAAGCTTCATCATTGGGGTGGAACAGCAGCGCCTTGTCGCCAGTGAGCGCCAGGCCGCCGTCAGGCTGGGAAGAGGCCATCAGGATCTTGCTGGCACGCTCCAGTTCATCGGGTGTCGGCAGATGGATCACCGGGCGCGCAGTACGCAGCAGCCAGGTCAGGGACACGATCACCAGCAACACGGCGGCGCCCAGCAGCGAGCGCAAGCCACGAGGGGCGTTGGCGTCCAGGGTGAACTGCCACCACAGCTGATGGCTGTACGGGACATCCTGGTACGCAAACAGCAGCAGCCAGATCGACGCCCCGAGTACGCAGACACTGGCCACCAGGTACAGCGGCGAGAAGGGCAGCTCGGTGAGGCGGCTGGCGCGATAGAACGAGCGTCGGAAGATCGCCAGCAGGATCGCGGTCATGGTCATCAGGCTGGCTTCTTCCCAGTCGAAGCCTTTGAGCAGCGAGAGCAGGGCGCCCACCAGCAGCAGCACCATGGTCAGCATCCAGGCGGCCGACAGGCGTCGACGCAGGCCCTGGGCCAACAACAGGCACAACACGCCGATCAGGCTGGCGCCAAAGTGCGAGGCGTCAATCAGGCGGTGGGGAATCAGGAAGCCGATGTTTTCCAGGCGTGAGTCGATTTCGGGCGTGGCGCCAGAGAACAGCAGGACCACGCCGGACAAAAAAACCAGGACGGCCAGCACTGGCGCCGCCAGCCCCGAGGCGACCCGCAGGCTTTGCTGGGTCTGGAACAGGCGCTGCGCTTCGTTGACCAGCAGGAACACGCAGGCGATCAGCAGAGGCAGCACCACGTAGATCATGCGGTACAGCAGCAGGGCGGCGGCCAGTGGCGCGGCGCCCAGTTTGTCGGCGAACGCCGCCAGCAGGATCGCTTCGAATACACCCACACCACCCGGTACATGGCTGAGTACACCGGCGGCCAGCGCCAGCAGGTACACGAGCAGGAAGGGGCCGAAGGGCGGCGCCTCCGGCAGCAGCATATAAAGGACGGTAGCGGCAGCGGCAACGTCCAGTGCGGTAATGATCAGTTGCAGGAAGGTCAGGCGACGGCCCGGCAGGCGCAAGGTGCGGCGGCCGGCTTTTACCAACAGGTTGTCCGGGTAGGGTTGCTCCGGCAGGCGACGGCGATAAATGCCGATGCACAACACCGCCGACAACAGCAGCACCGCGCCAGCAATACCGCCCAGCACCGCTTGTGGCAAATGCAGGTAGGTTGATGCGGCGGGCAGGTTGCTCAGTGTTGCCAATGCTGCCAGTGGCGGCAGGGCAGTGCCCAGCGCCAGGCTGGCGAACACGGTCATATGGGCGACTTCGGATGCACCGATGCCATGGCGTGCATATAAACGGTAGCGCACCGATCCGCCGGAAAGCATCGACAGACCAATGGCATTGCCAATCGCGAAGGCGGTGAAACCACCGAGGGCCAGGGTCTTGGCGGGCAGGTTCACGCCGGCATAGCGGGCGCCGGAGAACTCATAGCCTAATAGAATGACAAAACCGGCGACGGCTGCGGCAAACGCACCGAGCAGGGCTGGCTTGGGCACTTCCAGGATCGAGTCGTGGAGCGCGTAGAGGTCCAGCTCCAGCAGCAGGTGGCGGCAGGCGATCAGGGCGATGGCAAACAGCAATAAGGTGACGGCCAGCCCGATAGGCTGCCGATACTTGCTCACCAGATCCAGCCAACGCAAGCGGGTGGGTGTGATCGGTTGTTCTGCTGTGACAGTGTCTTGTGTTTCAGACGAGTTGGCGCGCATCAATCACCTCGTGGATTGTGCGCGACAGGATGGAGGTATCCAGCCAAGTTACCAATCCCTATGGACAAAATAATTACAAATATTAACGCGTATCGCCGGGGGCGGCGACTGCGGCCATTGGTCGTAGAGGGCAGCGCTTGAGCATTGAGCATAGCTTGCAATGAGATGGACTCTACAAACCGCGCGCGGTTTCATGAAAGATGCCATGCCATTGTTTCAGAAGAACTTTTTCACCGGATACAAAAAAGGCCACTCTTTCGAGTAGCCTTTCTTGATGTTTGGTTGCGGGAGCCGGATTTGAACCGACGACCTTCGGGTTATGAGCCCGACGAGCTACCAGACTGCTCCATCCCGCGTCTGTGGGCGGCATTCTACAGTCCAACGCCGAGGTGTCAACCGTTATCGGGCCGATGGGTCAAATAAGTGTGAATTGGCCTCTGAATGCTGGCCATGCACCGTAAGTGCGCGATGGCAAAGATTTTTTTGTCTTACAATTTTCGTACATAACAAAACAGGCACGCACAAAAAAGGCCACTCTTTCGAGTAGCCTTTCTTGATGTTTGGTTGCGGGAGCCGGATTTGAACCGACGACCTTCGGGTTATGAGCCCGACGAGCTACCAGACTGCTCCATCCCGCGTCTGTGTGTCGGCATTCTACAGAGGAACGCCGGTGTGTCAACCTGTGAATTAAAGAAAAGCGCTTGTGGTTCAATCGCTTAGCTCTCTATAAAAGCCCCTTGATACCCCTCGGGCCCAGTCTGGCCGAGGCTTTCAGCTCTATTGTAAGGGCAAATCCGATTGAGAAAATGAATTCATCCTGGAATTTTCCTACCGCTCAAGCGGAAGATTCAAACCACTGGTGCTATATACAGGTGTGAGTGCGATACTGGCCACCCGTAGGTAAACACCCCGTTTATATGACGCAGCGCAAAATCATCCACGTCGACTGTGATTGCTTCTACGCCGCCATCGAGATGCGCGATGACCCGAGCCTGGCGCAAAAACCGCTGGCGGTGGGCGGCTCGGCGGACCGGCGCGGGGTGATCGCCACCTGCAACTACGAGGCACGCGCCTATGGCGTGCGCTCGGCCATGTCGTCGCGACATGCCTTGAAGCTTTGCCCGGACCTGACCATCGTCAAGCCGCGCATGGATGCCTATAAGGAAGCCTCCAAGGAAATCCAGACGATCTTTCGCGACTACACCGACCTGATCGAACCGCTGTCGCTGGATGAGGCTTACCTGGACGTGTCCGACAGCCCGCACTTTGGCGGAAGTGCCACGCGCATCGCCCAGGACATTCGTCGCCGTGTCTCCAACCAACTGCACATCACCGTGTCCGCAGGCGTGGCGCCGAACAAGTTCCTGGCCAAGATCGCCAGCGACTGGAAGAAGCCCAACGGCCTGTTTGTGATTACCCCGGACCAGGTCGAAGACTTTGTCTCGCAGTTGCGGGTCAGCAAGTTGCACGGTGTGGGCAAGGTCACGGCCGATAAACTGGCACGCCTGGGCATTGAAGACTGCCTGCAACTGCGCGAGTGGAACAAACTGGCGCTGGTGCGCGAATTCGGCAGTTTTGGCGAGCGGCTGTGGAGCCTGGCGCGTGGGATCGATGACCGTGTGGTGCAGAACGACAGTCGTCGGCAATCGATCAGTGTGGAAAATACCTACGATGTCGACCTGCCGGATCTCTCAAGCTGCCTGGCCAAACTCCCCGAGCTGATGGAAACCCTGGCCGGGCGCATGGCGCGTATCGACAGCAGTTACCGGGCCGGCAAGCCGTTCGTGAAGGTGAAGTTTCATGACTTTACCCAGACCACATTGGAGCAGGCGGGGGCAGGGCGGGATCTGGAGAGTTATCAACAGTTGCTGACGCAGGCGTTCAACCGGGGAGGGAAACCGGTGCGGTTGCTGGGGATTGGGGTGCGCTTGCTGGATCTGAGTAACGGCAACGAGCAGCTCGAATTCTCCTGGTAAAAATGGGGAGCAAATTGTGGGGAGGGGCTTGCCCCCGATAGCAGTGGATCAGCCAGCCTATCTATAGCTGACCCGCTGCAATCGGGGGCAAGCCCCCTCCCACATTTGACCGCCAACAATTTGAGGGGCTCAGCGTGCTCCAGGATCTGCGACGAGCCGCCCCGCATCCTTGGTCAGCGCCTGCAGAAACTCTTGCTGCAACTCGGGATCATTGCGGGTCAGTTCGATCAGGCTCTGTTCCAGTTCGCTGGCTTCTTCTTCCAGGCCCAGCTCCGACAAGCGCTTGACCCGGTGCACCCACTGGCTGACTTCGTCGTCTTCCAGGTCGTCGTAGATCAGGCCGTGGGCTTCCAGCAACTTGCCGCGCAGGGTGTTGCTGATCGCCAAGGTCGAGTCCGAATGCACATCGTCCTGGCCGTCTTCCACACTGATCTTCAAGGTCGTGACGCGGTTCAGGTCCTGCTCGGCAAATGGGCTGTCCAACAGGTTCAGGCGCAGGACGCCGTTGCGGTCGGTGGTCAGCTCATGGGTCTGCTTGCCGGCGGTGACCTGCACCGGGCGTTCGCTCCAGGGCAGGCTCGAATACTCCACGCGCTTGTCGCGCTGGACTTCATCGATACCCGCCAGGTTCTGTTGCGCACGGCCGTGGGATTGCACGTTCATGAACGGGTTGAGGCCGTCCACGCCATAGATCAGCCAGTCATGGGTCATGCTGGTCGGCAGGTGGCCGAGGGCGAAGATATTCGCCACGTTGGCGCCCGCGCCCGCCACCAGGGCGACTGCACCCAAGGGCATCTCGTAGAGCTTGCGCCAGGGCTGGTAAGGGGTATAGCGGTCGTAACGACGGGTGACTTCGTACTCGGTGACCTCGAAGGTCTTCTGCTCGTGAATGCGAATCCGGCGTTGCGGCAGCTCCAGCACTTTGGGCTCGCCGACATCGATCTGCAGGCTGTGGTCGAGCAACTTACGCTCGACCCGCTCTTCGTGCTCACTGCGTTGCGACATCTGGTTGGCGCAGCCGCTGACCAGCAGGGCGCCGCACAAGGCGGCGCCCCCCAGGGCTCTGGTGTTTCGCTTGAACATGACTTCTCTTGATCTGGTTTTCAGCGACGAATACGCGCCTGGAGGAAAGACAGCACGTCAGCCACCGGCAACGGTTGGGCTTCGGCTTCGGTCCGGCTCTTGTATTCCAGATTGCCATCGGCCAGGCCGCGGTCACTGACCACGATCCGGTGCGGGATGCCAATCAGTTCCATGTCGGCGAACTTGATGCCCGGGCTGGTTTTCTTGTCCCGGTCATCCAGCAGCACTTCAAAACCAGCAGCCGTCAATTCGGCATACAGCTTGTCGGTGGCTTCGCGCACTTGCTCGGTTTCATAACGCAGCGGCACCAGGGCGACCTGGAACGGCGCCAGGGCGTCACTCCAGATGATGCCTTTGTCATCGTTGTTCTGCTCGATGGCAGCAGCAACCACGCGGGATACGCCAATGCCGTAGCAGCCCATCTCCAGGGTGATCGGCTTGCCGTTCTCGCCCAGCACTTCGCACTTCATTGCCTTGCTGTACTTGTTGCCCAGCTGGAAGATGTGCCCGACTTCGATGCCGCGCTTGATTTCCAGGGTGCCCTTGCCGTCCGGGCTAGGGTCGCCGGCCACGACGTTACGCAGGTCGGCCACGGTCGGCACCGGCAGGTCACGTTCCCAGTTCACGCCGAAGTAGTGCTTGTCGTCGATGTTTGCGCCGATCCCGAAGTCGCTCATCAGCTCGACCGAACGGTCGATGATGATCGGCAGCGGCAGGTTCAGCGGGCCGAGCGAACCGGCACCGGCGCCAATGGCGTCGCGCAGTTCGGCGTCGGTGGCCATGACCAGCGGGCTGGCCACGCCAGGTTGGTTGGCGGCCTTGATTTCGTTGAGCTCGTGGTCGCCACGGATCACCAGGGCGATCAGCTTGCCTTCTTCCTCGGCGCGCACGATCAGGGTCTTGATGGTCTTTTCAATCGGCAGATTGAATTTCTCCACCAGGGCCGCGATGGTCTTGGTATCCGGCGTGTCCACCAGGCGCAGTTCTTCGGTCGGCGCCGGGCGGGACGTTTCCCGTGGCACGGCTTCGGCTTTCTCGATGTTCGCCGCATAGTCGGAACCGTTGCTGAACACGATGTCGTCTTCGCCGGACTCGGCCAGCACGTGGAATTCGTGGGAGCCGGCGCCGCCGATGGAGCCATTGTCGGCTTCAACCGGGCGGAACTTCAGGCCCAGGCGCGTGAACACGTTGCAGTAGGCCTGGTGCATGCGGTCGTAGGTGACCTGCAAGGACGCCTGGTCAGCGTGGAACGAATAGGCGTCCTTCATGATGAATTCGCGACCGCGCATCAAGCCGAAGCGTGGGCGGATTTCGTCACGGAACTTGGTCTGGATCTGATACAGGTTCAGCGGCAGCTGCTTGTAGCTGCTCAGCTCGTTGCGCATCAGGTCGGTGATCACTTCTTCGTGGGTCGGGCCGGCACAGAAATCGCGGCCATGGCGATCCTTGAAGCGCAGCAACTCCGGGCCGTACTCTTCCCAGCGCCCGGATTCCTGCCACAGTTCAGCCGGTTGGGTGCTCGGCATCAACACTTCCAGAGAGCCGGCGGCGTTCATTTCTTCACGAACGATGGCTTCGACCTTGCGCATCACCTTCAAGCCCATGGGCAGCCAGGTGTACAGGCCGGAGGCCAGTTTGCGGATCATGCCGGCGCGCAGCATCAGCTGATGGCTGATCACGACCGCGTCTGAAGGCGTTTCTTTCTGTGTGGCGAGCAAATATTGACTGGTACGCATGGTAGGCCGTTGTCGGTTGCTTGGACTTGAAATGACTTGGGATTGTACGGGCGCCGGCTGCTGGAGTACAGGCATCAGAATGCAGAGGGGTATGTGGGAGGGGGCTTGCCCCCGATAGCGGTGGATCAGTAACACATAAGCGCCTGACAACCTGCTATCGGGGCAAGCCCCTCCCACATTGTCAGTCTTCGGCCGGCGGACTCAACCGCGCCCGCCGATTTTCCTGGAACCAGTGCAACGCGATCAGGAACAGCGTCGGCACGCCCAGCAGGCAGGTGATCATGAAGAAATTGTGATACCCGAACTTCTCCACCATTACCCCCGAATACCCGCCGATCAGGCGTGGCAGCAACAGCATGATCGAGCTGAGCAGGGCATATTGGGTGGCGGAGAACTTGAGGTTGGTCAGGCTCGACAGGTACGCCACAAACGCCGAGGTCGCCAGCCCTGAGCTGAAGTTATCCAGGGAAATGGTGAAGATCAGCATCTGCAGGTCCGGGCCCATGTCGGCGAGCATCACGAACAGCAGGTTGGTGCCGGCCGACGCCACACCGCCGATGAACAGGATCGGCAGGATACCGAAGCGCACAATCAGCAGGCCGCCCATGCCTGCACCCAGCAGGGTCATGATCAGGCCGAAGATCTTGCTGACCCCGGCGATCTGGTCCTTGGTGAAGCCCTGGTCGATGTAGAACACGTTGGCCATCACGCCCATCACGGTGTCGGACATGCGATAGGTGGCGATCAGTCCCAACAACAGCAACGCCTGCCAGCGGTAACGCAGGATGAAGTCATTGACCGGTGTCAGCACCGGCGCCAGACCCCGGCGACCCATGGCCGACAGGCACAGCGACGTGAGGGTTATATAGAGGATGGCGCGCAGGAAGGCGCGGTCTTCCATCAGCAGATCCCACAGGCTCACGCCGTGGAATATCACGCTGCCGAAGTCCGTGTTGAACAACTGGGTAAACATTGCTGGTACCGATACCAGCAGCACGATCAGCACGAACACCGATGCCAGTTGGTGTACGAAGCTGTAGCGCCCGGCCTGCAACTGGGTGCGCAGTGGCACATCAGGTTCGCGCATGAACAGCGTGGTCAGCAGCGCCGGAATCATCAGCACGCCGAACAGTACGTAGGTGCCGGTCCAGGCCGAGTGCTTGTAGTTGAAACCGGTGGAACCGAACCCTTCGGCAAAGAACAGTGCGCCTGCGGTGGCCAGCAGCGCGGCGATGCGATAACCGGACATGTAGCTGGCGGCCAGCGCAGCCTGGCGGCTGTCGTCGGCGATTTCCAGACGGTAGGCGTCGACCGCGATGTCCTGGGTGGCGGAGGCGAAAGCCACGATGACGGCGATAGCGATCAGCCAGGACAAGTGTTTCTGCGGGTCGCAGAAGCCCATGCCGATCAATCCGAGGATCACCAGCGACTGGGCCAGCACCAGCCATGAACGGCGGCGTCCGAGTTTACCGAGCAGCGGCAGGCGCCATTGGTCGAGCAGTGGCGACCAGACCCATTTAAAGGCATACGCCAAACCGATCAGGCTCGCATAGCCGATGGTCTCGCGTGCCACACCGGCCTCGCGCAACCACACTGAAAGCGTCGAGAACACCAACATGTAAGGCAGGCCGGCGGCAAAGCCGAGCAACAACAGGACTAACGTCGAAGGGCTGGCATAGGCAGCGAGCGCGGCGCGCCAGGTTTTACGGGGCATGGGCTGGAGTCTGCCTCAGATTTGCGGAAACAAAGCGCGCACTCTAACCGCTGTGCTCTACCGGGCGCCAGCCATGGCGCTGAATATCCACGCGATTGTTGCGGACCGTGACGCCTTCATCGCGCAAACGCGCCCGTTGTTCGTCACCCGAGGCACTGCCCACCGGCAGGCTTATCCGACCACCGGCACCCAGTACGCGGTGCCAGGGCAGCCGGGTGTCTTCTGGCAGTTGGCTCAACGTACGGCCCACCCAGCGTGCGGCACGGCCAAGGCCCGCCAGGTGAGCCAGCTCGCCGTAACTCACCACGCAGCCTTCGGGCACTTGCGCCAGGGTCAGGTACAGCGCGGTACGACGCATCTCGGCGGGGCTTTGCGGCGACTCGGCAGGTTGATTCATTGAGCGGCTATCCGTTTAAATCGTCGGCATATTTGTAAGAAACGTCGGTAAACATCGCGATGAGCATTGAACTCGACCTCGATACTTGAGTCAGTCCTAGCTATCTAACACGATAATGCCTCCTTTTCGCCAACCTTGAGCCCCATACCCGCTTATGTTGTCCAGAACCCTGCTGTGCCTTGCTGTTTTCAGCGCCTCCACGCCCTTGCTGGCCGACACCGTCTGGTTGAAGAACGGTGACCGTCTGACTGGCAAGATCAAAGTCTTTGATGGCGGCAAATTGCTGATCCAGACTGACTACGCCGGTGCCATCCCCGTGGACTGGAAGCAGGTGAAAACCCTGGAGAGCGACCAGGAGTTGCTGGTCAAGCAGGACGCCTACACCGGCGAGAAAGCCAAATCCCTGAAAGCAGCGGAGGATGGCAAGGTGGTGTTAGCCAACGGTGAAGCGCCCAAGACGGTGGACTTGGCAAGCATCCAGCAGATCATCAAGCCCAAGCCTGTGATCGAAGACCTGGTGTGGAAGGGCAATGTGGACATGGCGCTGGACTACAAACGCGCCGACAAAGACACCAACGACTACGACATCGATTTCAAGACCACCGCACGCCATGGTCAATGGCGCCATACCGGACAGGGCGAGTACAACCGCGAATTCCAGGACGATGTCACCACCACCGACAACTGGGCCCTGGAATACGATCTCGACCGCTTCCTGACCGAACACTGGTTCTGGCAGGGGCGCTTGACCTACAAGCGTGACAAGGTTGAAGACCTCTCGCGCCAGCGCACCGTCGGTACCGGCCCTGGCTACCAGTTCTGGGACGATGAGCTGGGTGCGTTCTCCCTGGGCTCGCTGGTCAACCGCACCGACTATGAATACGCCGACGGCGGCAAGGACAACTTCTATTCCCTGGCCATGAAGTGGAACTACAACCGCTACCTGGTGGGCAAGACCGTTGAATTCTTTACCAATGGTGAAGTGGGCAAGCCTATCGACGGTCCTGCTGAGTACTCGCTGGATGCGGAAATGGGCCTGCGCTACAAAGTCACCGAGTGGGCCTCCCTCAACCTCAAGGCCGAGCGCGACGTGATCAGCGGCGACTCCGACAGCAGCCTGAGCAAGACCCGCTACACCGCGGGCTTCGGCGTGGCCTGGTAACACGGCCGAACAAAACCTGCTTGGCAACCTTTGCCGATAATGATTACCTTGCGTTGAGATCCATTCCCATATGCCATGGGCGGCTGAATACCCGAGGAGTCATACGTTGAGCGCACAGGTTGCCAAGAACGCCCGAGAGCTGTTGCTCAAGGAATACCGTGGGGCTCTCTCCACTTTGTCCAAAGCCATGCCCGGCTTCCCGTTCGGCTCGGTCGTACCGTATTGCCTCGACGAGCAGGGTCGCCCGTTGATCCTGATCAGCCGTATCGCCCAGCACACCCACAACCTGCAGAAAGACCCCAAGTGTTCGCTGCTGGTGGGGGAACGCGAGGCCGATGATGTGCAGGCCGTCGGGCGCCTGACCTACCTGGCCGAAGCGGAAAAACTGGAGGAGGGCGACGCCATCGAGGCGGCGGCCGAGCGTTATTACCGTTACTTCCCGGATTCGGCCAACTACCACAAGGCCCACGACTTCGACTTCTGGGTACTCAAACCCGTACGCCACCGGTACATCGGTGGCTTTGGCGCGATTCACTGGGTCGACCAGTTGACCCTGGCCAACCCGTTCGCCGGCAAGGCCGAGCGCAGCATGATCGAGCACATGAACAGCGATCACGCCAAGGCCATTGCCCATTACGTCGATCTCAGCGGTTTGCCCACCTCCGAGCCCGCCCAATTGGCCGGCATCGACAGCGAAGGCATGCACTTGCGTATCGGCCAATCCTTATATTGGTTGCCGTTTGCGGAGCCTTGCAACACGCCGACACAAGTACGCGAAGCCCTGGTTTCATTGGCCCACGCCGAGGCCTGGCCGAAAAAAGCCAGCGCCGACGCTTGAATTCACGAAACGGCGACGTCATCTAAGGTGGACTGGCAAGGCATTCTTGCGTTGAGGAACCATTTGATGCGCCCTTTTTTATTGCTCTTTCTGCTGTTCCCGGTGTTGGAGCTGTTCGTATTCGTTCAAGTCAGCAGCGCGATCGGGTTTTTCCCGGCCCTGTTGCTGATCATTCTCGGCTCGATGCTCGGCGTCCTGGTGCTGCGCGTCGCCGGCCTGGCCACGGCGCTGCGTGCCCGTGAAAGCCTGAACCGTGGCGAGCTGCCCGCCCAGACCATGCTTGAAGGCCTGATGATGGCCCTGGCGGGTGGCCTGTTGATCCTGCCGGGCTTCATCAGCGATGTGGTCGGCCTGGTGATGCTGCTGCCGTTCACCCGCAAGCTGCTGGCCGGCAAGATGCGCCAGCGTGCCGAAGAGGCGGCGATTCGCCAGCGAGCTTTCGCCGACGACCTGCAACCCCGTGGCGGCCCCGCTCCGCGCCAGCCGCTGGGGCGTGAAGGGGATGTGATCGAAGGCGAGTTCGAACACCGCGACAGCAAATAACCGCTTCATTGGCACGGCACCTTCGGGTGCCGTGCTGCGTTTAACCGCAGGCAGACACAAAAATTTTCATCCCCGGCCCCTTGTAATAAGCATATGCGCCCTTATGTAACGGTCACCGCAAGGTTTCTGGTGGTGACACTGGACAGACTTCCGCGTTTCGCCCCGCGAACCGCGACCGGCACCGCCGGAATTTAACCCGCCGGAATTGATACCGGCCGATGAAAAACACAATTAGGAGAGATCGACAATGAAGCTTCGTCCTCTGCACGACCGCGTCGTAATCCGTCGCAGCGAAGAAGAAAAGAAAACCGCTGGCGGTATCGTTCTGCCAGGTTCGGCTGCTGAAAAAGCCAACCACGGTGTGATCGTCGCTGCGGGCCCAGGCAAGACCCTGGAGAACGGTGATGTACGCGCGCTGGCCGTGAAAGTGGGTGACAAGGTTGTTTTCGGCCCTTACTCCGGCAGCAACACAGTGAAAGTCGACGGCGAAGACCTGCTGGTTATGGCTGAGAACGAGATTCTCGCTGTTCTGGAAGACTGATTTCCCCGCTCATTTTCCCGTTACTCCAAAGTATTTAAGGAATATCGATCATGGCTGCTAAAGAAGTTAAATTCGGCGATTCCGCCCGCAAGAAAATGCTCACCGGTGTCAACGTCCTGGCTGACGCAGTAAAAGCGACCCTGGGCCCGAAAGGCCGTAACGTGATCATCGAGAAGAGCTTCGGCGCTCCGACCATCACCAAGGACGGCGTTTCCGTCGCCAAAGAAATCGAACTGGAAGACCGTTTCGAAAACATGGGCGCGCAGCTGGTCAAAGACGTTGCCTCCCGTGCCAACGATGACGCAGGCGACGGTACCACCACCGCGACCGTCCTGGCCCAGGCCATCGTCAACGAAGGCTACAAGGCCGTCGCTGCCGGCATGAATCCGATGGACCTCAAGCGCGGCATCGACAAGGCGACCATCGCCATCGTTGCCGAGCTGAAAAACCTGTCCAAGCCATGTGCCGACACCAAGGCTATCGCTCAGGTAGGCACCATCTCCGCCAACTCCGACAGCTCCATCGGTGACATCATTGCCCAAGCCATGGAAAAAGTCGGCAAGGAAGGCGTGATCACCGTGGAAGAAGGTTCGGGCCTGGAAAACGAACTGTCGGTTGTCGAAGGCATGCAGTTCGACCGTGGCTACCTGTCCCCGTACTTCGTCAACAAGCCGGAAACCATGGTTGCCGAGCTGGACAGCCCGCTGATCCTGCTGGTCGACAAGAAGATCTCCAACATCCGCGAACTGCTGCCAGTGCTGGAAGCCGTGGCCAAAGCCGGCCGCCCACTGCTGATCGTTTCCGAAGACGTTGAAGGCGAAGCCCTGGCGACGCTGGTTGTGAACAACATGCGTGGCATCGTTAAAGTCGCAGCCGTCAAGGCGCCAGGCTTTGGCGACCGTCGCAAGGCCATGCTGCAGGACATCGCCGTACTGACCGGCGCTACCGTTATCTCCGAAGAGATCGGCCTGAGCCTGGAAAGCGCCACCCTGGAAAACCTGGGTAGCGCCAAGCGCGTGACCATCTCCAAGGAAAACACCATCATCGTTGACGGTGCTGGTGTAGATCAGGACATCCAGTCGCGCATCACTCAGATCCGTGCCCAGGTTGCCGAAACTTCCTCGGACTACGACCGTGAAAAACTGCAAGAGCGTCTGGCCAAGCTGTCCGGCGGCGTTGCAGTGATCAAGGTTGGCGCCGGTTCCGAAGTTGAAATGAAAGAGAAGAAGGCCCGCGTTGAAGACGCCCTGCACGCAACCCGCGCAGCCGTTGAAGAAGGCGTGGTACCTGGCGGTGGCGTTGCGCTGATCCGTGCTCTGGAAGCCCTGACCAACCTGACCGGCGACAACGCTGACCAGAACGTGGGTATCGCTGTGCTGCGTCGCGCTGTTGAAGCGCCGCTGCGTCAGATCGCTGCCAACTCCGGCGACGAGCCAAGCGTTGTGGTCAACGAAGTCAAGAACGGCAAAGGTAACTACGGTTACAACGCTGCGACTGGCGTCTACGGCGACATGATTGAAATGGGCATCCTGGACCCTACCAAGGTGACTCGTTCCGCACTGCAAGCAGCATCCTCCATCGGCGGCCTGATTCTGACCACCGAAGCGGCTATCGCTGACGCTCCGAAGAAAGCCGAAGTAGGCGGTGGCGGCGGCATGCCAGACATGGGCGGCATGGGTGGCATGGGCGGCATGATGTAAGCCAGCCTTACCCGGCTCATAAAAAACCCCGCCTGCAGTGATGCAGGCGGGGTTTTTTTATGTCCGGTTGACCGCTCAACCCATGCCGCCGCGTCGCAACAGCTTCTTGAATGTCATCCCCCTGGCAAGCGCCGAGGGCACACGTGCAGCGGACCACGGTGCAGACGTGTGGCCGAGCGGGCCTTGGGCAGACAGAGTCGCGGCTTTAGTGCGTGGCCTGGGTATGGGCCGCCGCCAGCGGCTGGACATGGTCACCTCGCCCAGCAGTTTAAGGGTGTGGGCGTCGTAGCCGGGTGACTTGATCGAACCAGTGAAGTCAGGCGCTGCGCGGCTCACGGCAGCCGCCTGACTGGCCAGCAGCGCGCTGGCGACGATACACAGCGATAGCATCAACGTGGATAAATGCTGTTTTTGGGGACGCATGAACGGGCTCTCCAACCGGGTCCAGAGGACGGGGACCCAGGGCGCAGGGGCAACCCTGGATCAGGTGGCGAGATTACGGAGAATGCCAACGGTTCACTGTCACAGGCTGTAACACGCAGGCTATTGCGGGCGCAGCGGCAGGATCAGGGTCAGGCGTGCCCCGCCCAACGGGCTGCGCGCCACGGACAACTCACCGCGATGCCATTGGCTGGCGCGCCTGGCCAGTGCCAGCCCTAGGCCGAAGCCGCCGGGGTCATCGCCGCCCATGGCCAGTCGTACAAACGGCTCGAATATCTTTTCGCGGTTTTCGGCGAGTATGCCGGGGCCGTCGTCGTCCACATGCAGCACCAGGTGCTGGTCATCCTGGTGGGCAGCGCTGACGCTCACTTGGTCACGGGCGTAGGTGATTGCATTACTCAACAAGTTGCGCACGATCAAATGCAACAAGGCGCGGTCGCCGATCAATTGCAGGTCCGCCGGCTCGGTGTCCAGGCTCAGGCGCCGCTGGTGCCCGTCGAGCAAGGCAAACTCCTGATGCAGCCAGTCACGGATAGGGATGGGCTCATGCTGCAGGTCGGCGGGGGCGCCCGCCATCCGGGCAAAGGCCAGGCTGGCGCGCACCAGGGCTTCAAGCTCTTCCACATCGGTTTGCAGGCGTTCCTGCAAGCGTATGCGCGTGGACGGGTCATCGCTTTTGCCCAGCAGGGTCAAGGCAAAACGCATGCGTGCCAGCGGCGTGCGCAACTCATGGGAGACGGCCTGGGAAACCTCTCGGTGACGTTCGCTCATGGCGTTGATGTCTTGGGCATGTTGCTGCAAGGTCTGCAGCACGGGCGCCCATTCCTTGCCCATGGCTGGCAGCATCGCATTGGGGGTACGGGCCAGGGTAGCCAGGCAGCTATCGAGCGCTTGCAAGTCGGCACTACGCTGGCGGCGTGCGCGCAGACCGAACCACATCCACAGCACCAGCGGCAGGCCGGCCACGCACGCGGTGATCCCATACACCGGGAATTGCAGCAGGTCCTTGACCTCGGCGGTGCCCCACATCGGGCCGAATTGGATCAGCGTTTTGTCGTCGAGCGGGAAATAGGTGATGTCTTCATCGCTGCTCTGCGCCGGTTGCTGGTGCTGAAGCATGATCAGCGCTTCGGGCGGCAGTTCGACCTCATCCAGGGTGACGAGCCGGATCGGGTACTGGAAGCGCGCGCGCAGTACCTCCATACGCGCTTCACGCTGGTCAGCCGGCAAGGCCTTGAGCTGCTCCGCCACCAGATAGCCCGGTCCGGCCATCAAGCGCAAAAAGCTGTATTCGCCGACAAACACCGAGGCATTGGCGCACAGCCACAGCAAATACAGGGTCAACGCGCCCCAGCCGGTGCCCGCGAGAATCGCCATCCAGGGTCGCACTCTAGAGAACATGCCGGGCCTCTTGCGGTGTCTCGACAAACAGGTAGCCCTGGGCGGTGATGGTCTGGATCGTCACCGGGCAGCCCAGGCCCATCAGCTTTTTGCGCAGGCGCGATACGCGCATATCCACCGAGCGATTGAGCCCGTCGTACTCCAGGCCGCGCAGGCTTTGCAGGAGTTTTTCCCGGGTCAGCAACACCCCGCAGTGGCGGGCGAAGATCGCAAGCAATTCGAACTCGGCCACCGAGAACTGCAAGGGCACCTCATCGAGCCAGGCGAAATGGCAGTCGAGGTCCAATCGAAACGTGCCCCATTGGTAATACGTACGGGGCGCCTGGGGATGGCGACGCAGCAGCGAGCGGATACGGGCCAGCAACAACAGCGGGTCGACCGGTTTGACCACGTAATCGTCCGCACCGACGTTGAACCCCGTCAGTTGCTCGGCGTTTTCGTCCAGCGCCGTCATCATCAGGATCAGGCCGGGGTACTGCTCGCGGATCTGTCGGCACAGGGTAAAACCGTCGATGCCGGGTAGCATCACATCCAGAATCAACAACGCCGGTTTTTCGTCGAGAATACGCTGGGCGGCACGGTCGCCACGGTGCTCCACCGCCACGCTGAAACCTTCGGCGCGCAGGAACTCCGCCGTCAGGGCGGCCAGTGGGCGGTCATCTTCGATCAGCAGCAGGGTGTCGGACATGAAAAGGCGTCGTCGCCGGAGAATGGGCGCAAGTGTTACGCCCTTGCCCCGCAGGAGGCAAGGGCCACGCGTGGCGATCAGCGGGCGCTGATGGCGGGTTCTGCGACCTTCGGCGCTTTCCAGCCCAGCAACTGTTGTTTGAAGCCATAGCTGGCGGCCTGGTAGTAGGTGATGGCGCGCAGGATCAGCGGGTCATCACTGCCCACCCGCAGCTCCTGGCTTTCACCCAGGGCCTGATCGTGGCGACGCAGGCCCTGGCGCGGGCTGAGGATCGCCAGGTCTTTACCGTCAAACAGCCCCAGGTGCTGGTAGTTGCCGACCACCACACGGGGTGGCAGTGGGTTGTCTTGCAGCAGGTTGCGACCGAAGAAGGTCGATTCGTAGCTCAGGTTGAGCAGGCCGAGCAAGGTGGGCGCCAGGTCGATCTGGCTGGCCAGTTGCGCGGTTTCCCGGGCGTCGACCAGCTTGGGGGCGTAGATGAACAGCGGTATCTGGTAGTTGCTGATGGGCAAGTCTTCCTTGCCCGCGCTGCCGGCAGTGTGGTCGGCGACAAACACGAAGATCGTGTTATCGAACCACGGCTTCTGGCGTGCCGCCTCCAGGAACTCACCGATGGCGTGGTCGGTGTACTTCACCGCACCGTCGCGGCCGTTACCGGATTTGATATCGATGCGCCCATCCGGGTACGTGTAGGGGCGATGGTTGGAGGTGGTCATCAGTTGCAGCAGGAACGGCTGCTGCTTGGCGTAGTCGGCATCGGCCAGTTTCAGGGTTTGTTTGTAGAGGTCTTCGTCGGCCATGCCCCAGGCGTTTTTAAATGAGATCTCCGATTCTGGCACGCTGCTCTGGTCGACGACCCGATAGCCGTTGCCGCTGAAGAACGCATTCATATTGTCGAAGTAGCCACGTCCGCCGTAGACGAACACGCTGTCGTAGCCGATGGCGGTGAGTTGCTGGCCCAGGCTGGCAAAGCCGCTTTCGCGGCCGATGCGCTTGACAATGGAGCGGCCCGGCGTGGGTGGGATCGCCAGGGTGATGGCCTCCAGGCCTCGGTCAGTGCGGGTGCCGGTGGCATAGAAATTATTGAAATACAGGCTTTGTTTGCGCAGCGCATCCAGGTTGGGCGTCAGGTTGCGCTCGTCGCCGTTGCTGCCCATGTATTTGGCGCTGAAGCTTTCGATGGTCACCAGCACGATATTGGGTGTGCGCAGCGTGCCGGGGTTATCGATGGCGCGGCGGATATCCAAGGGGTCCTTGTCGATGAAGCGAGCATTGGGCTCACTCAGTTCGGCGCGCAACTGTTTGGCGACAACGTCCGCGGGCAGGCTTTTATAGAACTGGGTGTAGTCCAGTTCGTTGTTACGGAACGCGGCGAAAAACTGATACGGGCCATTGCTCGCCAGTTCGTTCTTGTAGGCGTTGCCACCTTGGGCGCGTGGGCTGTCCTGGCTGATCAGTTGCAGGCTGAGGCCAGCAACCACCAACAGGCCCAGGGCATTGACCAGGCGACCCCGCATTGCCGGCAGCGGTGCATTCATCGCGGCGATGAACGGTTTGCGCAGAACCAGGCTCAACACCACGGCGAGCATCGCCAGCAGGCTGAGCAGCTTGCCGATCGGGTAGGACTCCAGCAGGTTGTTCAACACCTCATCGGAGTACACCAGGTAATCGACGGCGATAAAGTTGAAGCGCACGCCGAATTCATCCCAGAACAACCATTCGGCGACCGAGGTGAACAGCATGGCGAACAGGCTGACGGTCAGTACCGCCTGCAGGAACCAGCGGTGACCGCGACGGCGCCAGAGGGCAGGTGGGCACAGCAGCAGATACAACCCCAGTGGCAGGGCGGCATAGGCCAGAAAGCCCAGGTCGTACAGCAGGCCCACGCCAAACACCGGCAGCAGGTTGCCACCGACTTCGTCCAGGTGAGTGATGAGCAGCACGCTGCGCGTGAGCAGGAAAACCAACAGCCAGGCACCGGTGACCAGCAGCAAATAGCGCATAGGCGCTGTTTTGAGAAACCCCATGTCCAACTTCCTTATATCGATGGGCGCGATCTTCGCTCTGACACTGTAGTCAGTTTGTGAAGCTATAGTGAAAAACTCGTTCGACTAATTAATCGGTTGAAAACCTTTATCGACGGCGCTTGCGGGTCTATCCCTGAGCCACACTTGGCCTTAAGCTGCGCGAGCCAACACGGCCGTTACCGCGTACGGAGAAACTGCCCATGCGAATTCTACTGGTTGAAGACAACCGCGATATTCTGGCCAACCTGGCCGACTACCTGGGGCTGAAGGGCTACACCGTGGACTGTGCGCAGGACGGTTTGTCGGGCTTGCACCTGGCCGCCACCGAGCATTACGACCTGATCGTGCTCGATATCATGCTGCCCGGCATTGATGGCTACACCCTGTGCAAACGCCTGCGTGAAGACGCCCGCCGCGATACGCCGGTGATCATGCTCACTGCCCGCGATCAGTTGGACGACCGGCTGCAGGGCTTCAAGTCCGGCGCCGACGATTACCTGCTCAAACCGTTTGCGCTATCGGAACTGGCCGCACGTATCGAAGCCGTGCTGCGCCGTGCCCAGGGCGGCGGTCGCCGCGCCCTGCAGGTCGGTGACCTGAGCTACGATCTCGATACCCTGGAAGTTACCCGCGAAGGGCGCCTGCTCAAGCTCAACCCGGTCGGCCTGAAACTGCTGGCGGTGCTGATGCAGAAGAGCCCGCACGTGCTGCGCCGCGAAATTCTCGAAGAAGCCCTGTGGGGCGATGACTGCCCGGACAGTGACAGCCTGCGCAGCCACGTTCACCAATTGCGCCAGGTGATCGATAAACCTTTTGCCAAGCCGTTGCTGCAGACGGTGCACGGTGTGGGTTATCGCCTGGCCGAGGGTCGTGATGGAGTTTAAGCAAAGCCTTGCGCAACGGATCATCATCGCCTTTGCCTTGATGAGTGCGTTGGTGGCGGGGGCCTTCGCCATGGGTATCGTGGCGACGGTGCACCTGGTGGAAGAGAAGTTGATCTCGGCGGGCCTGGGCGGCGACTTGCAACGCCTGCTGCTGATGGACACCGTCGAGGACTGGCGGCACCGGCCCGAGCCGGACCAGCTGTTTTATTTCAGTGGTGGCCCCGGCGACTTCGAGTTGCCCAAGGACCTACGCCACCTTGAGCCCGGTTTCCATGAAGTATTCCGCGAGGCGCTGTCGTACCACGCCATGGTCGAAGTGGTCGACGGGCGGCGCTACGTACTGTTGCAGGACCAAAGCGATTTCGAAGAGCGCGAGCGCGTGTTGTTCGCCGTGGTGCTGGTGGGCTTTGTGCTCAGCCTGGCGCTGGCGGTGTTCCTCGGCTGGGTGCTGGCGCGCAAAGTGATGGCGCCGGTGGTGCGCCTGGCCCGTCAGGTGCGCCACCGTGACCAATTGCTCGGCCTGGCCCCGCCCTTGGCGCCGGATTACGCGGCGGATGAAGTGGGCGAACTGGCGGTGGCGTTCGACGCCACATTGGGACGGCTGCGCCAGGCCCTGTCCCGTGAACAGCTGTTTACCAGTGACGTGAGCCATGAGCTGCGCACACCCTTGATGGTGTTGGCCAGCTCCTGCGAACTGCTGCTGGAAAACCCCGCCATCGATCAGCGCGGGCGCAACCAGGTGCTGCGCATTGCCCGGGCCTGCGAAGAAATGCGCGAACTGGTGCAGACTTTCCTGATGCTGGCCCGTGCCCAGCATGACGAAGCGGCAATGTCGCCCCAGGTCAGCCTGACGCAGGTGGCCGAAGATCTGCTCGGCATCTGGCGCGAGCCCATCGAGCACAAAGGCCTGGAACTGATCTATCAGCCCGGCACCCCCCTGGATACGCGCTATAACACCACCTTCCTGCATGCGGTGATGGGCAACCTGCTGCGCAATGCCCTGCACTACACCGAGCAGGGGTTTATCCGGCTGACCCTGGAACCGAGCGGATTTATCGTGGAGGACAGCGGTGTCGGTATCCCCGAGGACAAGCGCGAGGCGATGTTCGAGCCGTTCGTACGCGGCAGCGAGAAGCGCGGTGAGGGCCTGGGTTTGGGGTTGTCGCTGGTGCAGCGCATCTGCGAGAACCAGGGCTGGAGCGTCAGCCTCAGTACCATGGAGCCCAACGGCTGCCGCTTTCATGTGCAATTGAGTCAGGTCAACGCCTGACGCCATCCCCTGCCGCTATCCTGCCAGAGATCCCGGTAATTCGGCGAAGATGGCCCCATGCTATTGCGTGAGTCTGTAAAGTCTTGAAATGTATAGGGCTGGACAGGACAAGTTTTTCACAACGGGTTGACCTGTTAATCACAGTGCGCTGCTTAACGTTGTAGGCATCAGCTACTGGAGACCCGTTGATGCCTACCCCGATCAAGCTCGAATTTTCCGAAAAGTACGACGACGAACACGCTCAAGAATATTTGCTCAAGCATCAGGACAATCTGGCGCGCCGGTTGTCCCACAAACGCGACGAGCAATTGGCCCGTGGCGCGCTGGCGATGGCGGGTGAGCCTGGCCTGGTGCTGGACTTGCCCTGCGGCGCCGGGCGTTTCTGGCCCTTGCTGGCGGAAAAGCCCAACCGCGTGATCATTGGCGCCGACAACTCGGCGTCGATGTTGAAGGTGGCAATGGCAGCCCAGCCCGCCGATGTGGTGAAACGGGTACGACCCTTGCAGACATCGGCCTTTGATATTGCTTTGCCAGATAACGCGGTCGACAGCATTTTCTGTATGCGCCTGTTGCACCACATTGGTGATCCGGCGCATCGCGTGGCGATATTGCGCGAGTTTCAACGCGTTACCCGTGACAGCGTGATTGTTTCGTTGTGGGTCGATGGCAATTTCAAGGCCTGGAAACGCAAGCGGCTCGAACAGCAGCGTCGCAAGAAAGGTGAGCAGGAAGGTTACCAAAACAGATTTGTGTTACCGGCTGCTACTGTTGAAGCAGAGTTTGAGGAAGCCGGCTTCCGTGTCCAGGAGTCCCTGGACTTCATACCGCTCTACGCCATGTGGCGAGTGTACGTATTACGCAAGAGGTAACAGGATGGCAGTTGAGTGCGTAGCAGGCAGTCACGTAGCTCCCGAGGAACGATTCGATTATTTCTGGCACCAGCAAGGCGAGTGGGTCGAAGAGCCCAATCGTCGCCGTGGTGGTGAAAGCGGTGTGCAGCGTGTGATCAGCCCCAACGGACGCTTGCTCTACAGCAAGCGCCAGACCGGGCACATCTACCGCAGTTGGCTGCATCCGTTTGGCCGCCCGACGGTGCTGCGTGAGCGCGATGCCCTCAAGGGCTTGCGTTTGTTGGACGTGCGTGTGCCGGAAATGGTGTTTTGCGAAGCGCGCCGCGACCCCGAGCACCAATGGAAAGCGCTGCTGGTCACTGCCGCCCTCGACGGTTTCGACGAAATCGAGAACTGGTACGCCGCCGGTGGCCGCGAGCAATACGGCGAACTGGTGCATGAGCGTGTGCTCCAGGAACTGGCCGGCACCCTGGCGCGCATGCACAAGGGCCGATGGCAGCATGGCTGCCTCTACATCAAGCATATCTTTGTGCGGGTGACGGGCGAGGGTGACTCGGCCAACGTCGAAGTGGCGCTGCTGGACTTCGAGAAATGCCGCCAGCGCCTGACCGCTTATCGGGCCGCCTCCCATGACATGCTGCAATTGCGCCGCCATTCGTCGTGGAACGATACCGACTGGAAGAAACTCAGCTACTTTTACGAGACGGCGTTTGGCAGCGCTATCAAGGGTTTAACCAGATGAAGCTAGAAATAGCACGAGGTCTGTTCCTGGTCGGGGCGCTGGGCGTTGCAGCCCTGGCGCTGGCGGCGTGGGAACAGCCTCGCACCCAGGTGCTCAGTGCAACGCAGGGTGGCGCGCAATGCCTGTTGCCGCGCGTTGCCAAGGCGAGCACGGCGGCCAAGCCCGATCATGAGTTGTTGCTGTTCATGTTTGGCATGTCTCAAGGGATGAGGCCACAGAGTTGATGAGTTTAAAGGCAAAATGAAAAGGCCTCGCGTTACGAGGCCTTTTTTGGGCTTGTTAAAGTAGAAGGGCGTAACTTTCTTTAGTGTTTTTAATGTTCGGCCTCAGTGCGTGTATAACTTATTGAGCCGTTTTGTAGGTCAGGTACTCTGGTTGTAAAGTCGTAAAGAATGCTGTGGGGGCATTGCTTTATTTGCCGTGTTGCCTCGTTGAAGGTGCTGTCGGTTTATGAGTGTCAACGTTAACTTGGCATTATGTGGGAACTTCGTAGTTATGTTTTTTGGGCGGCAAAGCTCCAACTTCAGGGTACGCTATTTTTGTCTGCTTGGAGTACTCGGTTTTATCAGTTGGCAGGGCTGAGTAGGACCTTTCGTGGGCGACCCTATACAAGATGGCAGCCTCACTGCCTGCGTCGATTGTTGCGTAATTAAATGGAGGAGGAAGGGGTGAGTAGCGTTCACCGTCAATTTTTCCGTTGTTTTTGTATTGGTAGGGGGAAAAGTTTTTTTCTGGGTCGGCAGGGTCCGTGGGCATATGGTTACGATGGCTAAGTTCGGTTGTTAAAGAGTCAATGTAGTGGAGTAGACGTACCAAGTAGTAAGCAGCATTAGCTTGGCTTACTGGGTCCGGATTACTAGGAGTATAGTTACCGACAACCTCTATTAACCATTCATCGGGAATGATTTTAGGTCGGCTATTTACAATCTCACGATTCTCTTTGAGAATCTGACCTGCTAACCGCTTATCCCACTCTGGCCTTCCCGTAGGGCCAGTGGGTGCGACGTCGGTGTTTAATTCTGGGCGTTTGGCCTCAGTGCCACTGATGGGGGGCGTCGTTGTTTTAGGTGTTACAGTTTTCTCTGTGTCTGGAGGTGTGTCGGAAGTTTTAGCTTCTCTATTATGTTCGGTTATATCGGTTTTTTTGTTTTTCTCTGTATCTTTGGCTGGGTCTTTCAGGGCCGAATAACCGTTCTCGAGGAAGTTCAAGAACAGTTCATAATTTGAGTTTTTTGTGGGAGGCTTTCCGGGGCCATTATAGCCATCATATATCGGTCGCCCAGGTGTAGGTGATGCTCTGCTGTCCGTGCCTGATGTGATGTACCCGACCACTTGCGAGAAATCGTACATCCTGTCTGCCCGATCATTGGGGTCGGGGTTATCAATCGAAAAGTTACCAACCTTTTTATAAGCCCGGTCGAAGTCACTTTCTGGGTGCGGTCCGAAATAATACTCTTTAAGTCTGGGATTGCTGTCGACCATTTCACGTGCGCCGCGGTTATCGCCCCATGGGCGTCCAGTGGGATGGGATGGAGGGTTGGCGCGTATAACCTGAGTCTTTTGGTCTGTATTGGAGTTGCGGGTATCCGGTCCACAGGGATAGTTAGTGGCTGGCGATTCAGATGGGCACGGCGATCGATTGGCGGGCGGTGTGTGCGCTGACTGCATACCGTTGAGCGTTATAAGGTTGAACATTTATTCTCCTGGCTTGTGTAGTGATTAAAGTCACGTAGCTAAGTGGTAAATGTTCCGAATTCGTTCCATAGAGTGCGAAAGTGCCTACGGCGAGTATCTTCTACTTCTTAAGGTATTGCCGAACTCAACTTACTCTCAGAGATTTCTGAGTTACTTCCCCCTTCTGATATCAAGCAGGCGTAACAGCGAGCCGTTGCTTAACGTGGCATTCGGCTCGTGTCGGGTGAGAAGCGACCTGCACTCAGATCAGATGCAGATGGTTATCCCAAAGCCCTGCCGGCAACTCCAGCGGCGTTGCCACCAACTGTTTCTGGCGACAATCGTAGAACCGGCAACGGCCCTGGCCCGAGGTCACGACAAACCCATCCTCGACCGCGCCCACGCCGGCGCAGTCGGGCAGCGGTCCGTCCAGGCGCAGCTCGCCGCTGTCCATGTTCCAGATAAAGAAGCGGTTGCCCCGTGGGGCAGTCAACGCCACCAGGCGCAATTCGCTGTGCACTGCGACGCTGGCGGTGTAGTGCCCCATCGCCTGCAACTGCTCGTCCGCCACCGGAAACGCCACGTATGGCTGCCCCGGACGCTTGATCGCCAGCAACTCGGAACGCTCCTGTGATGCCCCCATGAACTGCTGCCCGGTGAGGATGGTGCCATCGCTGGCGATCCCCATGTGCCGCACGCTGTTCATCTGCTGGCCGAGGGTTTCCTTGCTGATCAAGGTACCGTCGCGCTGCATCAGCACCAGGCTCGGTTCCATGGCGTCGAGGTTCATCTCCACGCGGCTTTCGGCTTCGGTACGAATGCCGCCGTTGGCCACCACCAGGGTCTCGCCGTCGGGCATCCACGACACCTGGTGCGGGCCGATGCCGTGGGTGGAGATCTCGCCGGTATGCACCAGCCGCTCGCCTTCGAACCGGTACACACCGAGCAGGCCACGGCCGGGGTCGGTTGTGTCGTTCTCGGTGGCGTACAGCCAGTCGCCGCTCTTGTGAATGACCGCGTGGCCATAGAAGTGGCGGTTGACCCGGGAGGTGATGGTTTGCAGCAGCGCGCCATCGCGCAGGTCGATCAGGTAACTCTCGGTGCCCGGGCGACGGGCGACAAACAGCGCAATCGGCAGCGTCGGGTGGTTGATGATGTCGTGGCAGCGCTGGCCGACCTGGGTGGCAAATACCTGCCTGCCGTCCAGGCGGTAACCCACGGCGTAGTGCTTGCCGTCCGCATCATCCCGCGCCGAGAGCAGCAGCGGGCCCTTGTCTTTGCTTTTGAACAGCGTCCAGCCACCCAGTGTGAGAGCACTGAGCAGCACGCTGCCGATGGCCAAAGCCTGTCGCCTGAGCATCATCAGTCACCGTCGTTGGCGTTAAAGCCCAGTTGGATGCCCAGCGCCTTGGCCAGCTCGCCCTCGTGCAGGCGGTGGACGACGTTGAGGCTGTCATAGATATCGTTGAGCTGCTGGCGCCCAGCGTCATCGTTCAACAGTTCGTTGAGGGTGCGCTGGTTGCTGGCGAACAGTTTCAGCGACGCGGCATAGGCGGCGTCGATCTTGTCGGCCAACGGCTTCTGCTCGGACGGCAGCAGGCCACGCAGGCCTTTGTTGTCGACGCCGACCCATACGGTCTGGGCTGCCGCGAGGCTGGCTTCGAGGCTTTGCAGGGACGACTGGCTGCGCCATGCATCGGCCTGGAACGGCTGCGGGATACCCTTGGTCTGGCGGCCCATCGGCGTGCCGAGTTTTTTCTTCAGGGTGTCCAGTGCGGTGACCTGCACGCGCAGCAGATCGGCAATGGCTTCGTGGGAATCGGCGTAGCGCTGGTTCGGAAACTTGGTCATCTGCGCCAGCATGCCGTCGGTGCTGTTCCAGCTGGCCAGGATCTCTTCGGCCAGGGCCTTCTGACGGTCACCGATGGCGACCAGCAGCGGGCAGTAACGGGCCTTTTGTGCGTCGTCGGCGATGTCGGTCTTGGCGTCGTAGAGGATGTATTCGTAGGCGGACAGGCCTTGCACCACCACGCTGGACTTGGCCAGGGCGGCGCCGTCGATCTGCGGCTGGCTGGCGACCAGTTGCTCGACCTGGCGGCCGACCAGGTTCTTCTTGTCCGGCCAGAACTGCACCTGCCACGAACGGTTGCCCTCGGCCAGCGGCCCGATCAGCAGCGGTTGCAGCTCGGCCCAAGCCTTTTGTGCATGCAGGAAATCGGCACGCGCGGTGTCCAGGCTCTCCTTGCCCTGGCAGTAGGCCAGCGCGCTGACGGCCAGTTGGCGGTCGGCTTCGACCCAGCGGCTGTAGGTCGGCAGGATCACTTGCTTGGCGATGGCCGCAGAGGTCACTGCTTGCGGGTCTTGCGGCGAGCAGGCGCCTAGGGCGAGGGCGGCCAGGCTGGTGAACAACAACTTGGGACGGAACATGTCGAGCTCCCTTCTATAAGTGGGGCGAAGCTTATAAAGAATTCAGGAACGCCAGCAACGCTGCGCGCTGCTCGGCATTGAAGGACAACACATGCTGCTGCGCCGCTTGGGCTTCACCGCCATGCCACAGCACGGCTTCGAGCAGGCTGCGGGCGCGGCCGTCATGCAAGAACTGGGTATGGCCACTCACGGTTTGCGTCAGGCCAATGCCCCACAACGGCGGCGTGCGCCAGTCGCGGCCACCGGCCTTGAATTCTGTGCGGTTGTCGGCGAGGCCCGGTCCCATGTCGTGCAACAGCAGGTCGCTGTAGGGGCGGATCACCTGGTTGGCCAGTTCAGGTTCGGCGGCATTGGCGGCCGTGGTGAATGCAGGCGTGTGGCAACCCTGGCAGCCGGCTTGATAGAACAGGTTTTTACCGGCCAGCACCTGCGGCGTGTTGACGCCACGGCGCGCCGGCACCGCCAGGTTGCGCGTGTAGAACAGCACCAGGCGCAGGATGTTGTCGCTGACTTCCGGCTCGCCATCGGGGCCATTGCCGTTGGGGGCCTGTTTGCAGGCGACTTGGGCATCGGTGCAGTCATCAAAGGGTCTCAGGGATGTGGTGAGGCCCATATCACCAGAGAACGCGTGAACATTTTGTTGATTGAGGTTGGGTTGCCCGGCTTTCCAGCCAAAACGCCCGAGCACGGTTTTTTGCTGGGCGTCGTCCCAGACCCAGTTGGCGCGGCCGACAATGGCTTGCTTGTCGGCGGTCTTCGGGTCGGTGTTGCGTAGGATGTCGGCGTCGCTGATGGCTTCGAGCAAGCCCAGGCCGATCATCGGCGGCGCGATGCGTGCGGAAAAGCGCGTGTCGGGGTGCATCGGGCCGTAGCCAAGCTGAGTGATCTGCAGGTCGGGTTTACGCAACTCGACCACCGTGCCGTCCTTGAACGTCACGTTGACCGGCGTGTAATCGACCCGCACCTTGCCTTCCGGCGGCACGCCCGGCACGGCCATGTCCTGCAATTGCCCACCGTAGACCGGCTCGGGCACCACGCCAATGTGCTCGATGGCCTTGGCATAGGCGGGCGCATCCGGAATCGACAGGCGTACCAGCATCGACACCGCGTTGGGTGCATCGGGCAGCGGTGGGTGACCACGACCGTCTTTTATATGGCAGTTCTGGCAGGCGTTGGTGTTGAACAGCGGGCCGAGGCCATCACGCGCCGTGGTGGTGGACGGTGCGATCACCCAGGGGCTGCGAAAGAAGCTGTTGCCGACGCTGAAATCCAGGCGGCGGGTGGGCGACAGGTTGGCCGAGGGCAGGGAAAACGCGTTCTGGTCGCGCTTGTTCACCGTCGCAGCACCGCCCGCCCGTGATTCACCCGGCTCGGCCTTGGTAAATCTGGGCGCGTCATCGCAGCCAGCCAGGCTCAAGGCCAGCAAGGCTGCGGACAGGCGAAAAAGCGAAGGGGACATCGAATTTCCTGAACCACGGCGGAAAATAAGGTCGCAAAGTCTAACAGGGCAGGGCGCAATGAATAAGAGCAATTATCGTTTGGTGGCATCCCGATTCATTCCCGCTAGAATGACCGCACATTTTTTTCTGGAGGTGGCCCATGCAGGCTCTCGACGCTTTGCTCAACCGTGTTTCCGTGCCGCGCCTGCTGGAACCGGCGCCGACCCAGGAGCAGCGCGATGTGCTGTTTGCCGCCGCCATGCGTGCGCCCGACCACGGCCAACTGCGCCCTTGGCGCTTCCTCACGGTTGAAGGCGCTGCTCGCGAACAGATGGGCACCTTGTTGGCCGAAGCGGCCCGGCTGCAAGACGCCGATGCGCCACAGGCGGTGATCGACAAGGCCCAGAACGGCCCGTTGCGCGCGCCGTTGGTGGTGGTGGTGATTGCCCGTTTGCAGGAGCACTTCAAGGTGCCCAAGTCCGAGCAACTGCTGGCTGCTGCCTGTGCGGCTCATGGCATCCTGTTGGCGGCGTATGCCCAGGGGATTGGTGCGGTATGGCGCACCGGGGAATTGTCCTACTCGGCCCACGTGGCCAAAGGCCTGGGGCTGACGGCGGATGAGGAGTTGATTGGCTTCCTGTACCTGGGCACACCGCAGAACCCGCCGCGTACCGCGGCTAAAGAAGACCTGACGCAGTTTGTCAGTGCCTGGACCGGTCTCTAAATCCAAAGTGATCAAACTGTGGGAGGGGGCAAGCCCCCGATGTGGGGGGGGCAGCTACAGAAGCGTTGACTGGCACTCTGCTATCGGGGGCAAGCCCCCTCCCACATTGGAACTGTGTTGTTTTTGAGATTGGGTTTACACCCTGAACTGATCCATCAACTTCATCTGCTGGCTGGCCAGTGCATTGAGTTGGCTGCTGATGGCCGCCGACTCGGTGGCCTGGCCGGTGAGGGTTTCGGTCACGGTACGGATCGCCGAGACGTTGCGGTTGACCTCTTCGGCCACGGCGCTCTGCTGTTCGGCGGCGCTGGCGATCTGTAGGTTCATGTCGCTGATCACGGTCACCGCATCGCTGATCTTGCCCAAGGCCTGCACCGCCTGATGGATCTGCCCGGCATTGCTCTGGGCCTGGCTCTGGCTGGAATGCATGGTCGCCACCACGCCACGGGTGCCGCTCTGGATGCGCTCGATCACCAGGCGGATTTCCTCCACCGAATCCTGGGTACGCTTGGCCAGGTTACGCACTTCGTCGGCTACCACCGCAAACCCTCGACCGCTTTCCCCGGCGCGTGCCGCTTCGATGGCGGCATTGAGGGCCAGCAGGTTGGTCTGCTCGGCAATGCTGCGGATCACTTCCAGCACTGAACCAATCTGTTCGCTGTTGACCGCCAGGGCTTCGACTTCGCCCACGGCCTTGCTGACTTCTTCGGCCAGGGTGGTGATGTCGCGGGTGCTCTGCTCGATGATCGACATGCCTTCACGCGCCGACTGGTCGGCACCGCGTGCCGCGCTGGCGGCATTGGACGCGCTGTTGGCGACGTCGTGGGCGGTGGCGCTCATTTCGTTGGACGCGGTGGCCACCTGGTCGATTTCGCGGAACTGCACCTGCATGCCTTCGCTGGTCTGGCGTGCGATGGCCGAAGACTGGTCTGCGGTGCCGCGTGCTTCGGTGATGCTTTGCTTGATCTGGGCGATGGTCGGTTGCAGCTTGTCGAGGAAGCGGTTGAACCAGTTCACCAGTTCGCCCAGTTCATCCTTCTTGGCGTAGGCCAGGCGTTGGGTGAGGTCGCCGTCGCCGCTGGCGATGTCCTTGAGCATGGCGGCCACGCTGTTGATCGGCCGGGTCACGCCGGTAGCGGTCAGCCAGATCAATAGCAAACCGAGCAGGCCGGCGGCGGCGGCCACCAGCAGTGCCTTCAGGGTGCCGGCGGATTGGGCGTCGTCAAGCACCCGCTGCAACTTGACGTTGTCGGCGAGCATCACGGCTTTTGGCAGCTTGATCACCACGCCCCAGGATTTGGCGTCGGCAATCGGCTTGACCGGGTACACGGCGCGGATGGTGTCGTCCTGTTCGCGGATCATGCGGTTGTCACTGGCCAGCAACTGTACGATTTCCTTGCCCTCGGCGCCGAGGGTGTCGATCAGGTTCTTGCCGACCTTGGCCGGCTCGCCGCTGTAGGCGGCAATCAGGCCGGTACTGGAGAGAATCTCCAGGTGCGCTGCGCCGTTGAACAGGTCCTTCTGTGCAGCGTCGGCGGTTGCTTGCAGGGCGGTGAGGGCGATGTCGACACCGACGACGCCGATGAGTTTACCCCCCACGATCAGTGGCGAGGCGATGGTGGTCATCAGTACCTTTTTGCCGGCCACCGTATCTTCATAGGGGTCCAGCAGGCAGGTATTGCGGGTGTCCCGTGGGCAGGTGTACCAGATGTTGTAGGGCGTACCGTTGAGGGTGAGGGTGGTCTTGTTCAGGTCTTCTTCGACCATGATGGTGTTCAAGCCTTCACCGCCGGCACGGCTCCAATAGCTGGAGAAGCGCCCTGTTTCGTTGGAGACGCGTGCCTTGTCATCGACGAACTCGCTGTCCTTGCCGTCGAGGCCGTTGGGTTCGAATGACAGCCAGAACCCCAGCACTTTGCTGTTGCGATCGAAGGTGGTTTTCAGGCTCTGGTTGATTTCTTCGCGCAGCGCGCCGGCTTCCAGGCCACGCTTGCTGGCCATGGTGCGCAAATCCTTGATCTGGTCGGCCAGCGCGGTCAGCGCCATCAGGCTGTCGCCAAAGGTTTTCTGCAACTGCACCGCTTGCTCGGCGGCCCTGGCTTGCAGCAGTTGTTCCACGCTGGCGGTGAGCATGCGCGAGCTGGAATCGCTGACCAACAGATCATTCTGGTTGGTGTTGTAGATATTGATGCCGACGACCAGCGCTATCACCCCCAACAGGCAAAGGCCGGACAGCAGCACGATTTTCAGGCGGATGGAGAGGGTGTTGAACATAGGCTCACTCGCGAATGGACTGGTGGGGATGCATGCAGCAGAGCCAAGTCCATTCAGCGCTATGTCTGAAACATCGGCGTCACAAATCAATTCATGAGAAAGAGGCGATGAGCGGTAGGAAAACACCTACATGCGGCGTCAGACAGGCGCTGCAAGCCTTTCCGGGCGTGACCAGATCCACAGGTTGCCCAGGCTCATTCCGGCAATGGCCAGGTAGATCGGCCAGCCGTGGTCGAGCATCACCAGCATCAGCATGGCGCACAGCAGCATGCTTACAGTGGCGCTGACTTTGGCTCGGCGAGCGATGATCTTGCCGTTGCGCCAGTTGAACAGGATCGGCCCGAACAGCCGGTGGTTCTCCAGCCAGGCGCTGAGGCGTGGCGAGCTTTTAGTGGCGGCCCAGGCGGCCAGCAGGATGAATTCGGTGGTGGGCAAACCCGGCACGACAATCGCGATCAACCCAATGCCCAGGCTGACATAGGCCAGCAGGCCGAAGAGGATCCGGGCGAGTTTCGAGGTGGATTGGGTTTTGCGGGTCATGGTTTATTTGTAACGTCGCGAAGTGAGCGCCAACTGTGGGAGGGGGCTTGCCCCCGATGGGGATGTGTCAGCTAGAAAAGCGTTGACTGGCACTCTGCTATCGGGGGCAAGCCCCCTCCCACAGTTGATGGCATTTCAATCTGGATGTCAGGCCAATTCAGGGGCGCTAGCGTACGCCTGTTCGAGCAAGACGGTGAAGCGTACAAACGCGTCGATCGCACCTTTTTCCACTGCGGCTTCCTCTTCGGCACTGAACTCCAGGGCATCGAGGGTACGGGTGAAGCTTTTCCAGCCTTCGGCGCGACCACCGGCCGGCTCACCCAGGTGACGGGCACCGAAGGTTTCGCTCAGGCCCAGGCCCACGGCACGCTTGATCAGGAACGCAGCGCCCAGTTTGGAGCCTTCGGACACAAACAGCCAGCCCAGGGCTTCGGCCTTGCTCGGGTTTTTCACGGCGCCGGCGACCGGTGCAGGCACCTCGGTGTCCAGGTCGCCCAGGTCCAGTTTGGCGGCTTCGGCACGGCAACGCTCGGCCAGGTCCGGCACGATCTTGATCAGTTCGGCATCGTTGTACAGGGCCACCAGTTCCGATTGGAACAGGTACTGCGCCACCACGAAACGGGCGAAGTTGGCCCGGGTTTCAAACGGGGCGTGAGCCTTGACCAGTGCGTCGAGCTTGGTGTGCGGCTCGTTGGTGATCTGGTTCAGGCGTTGGGAGCGCAGGCTTGCGCGTTCTGCGGTAGGGGAAGCGGTCATGAAAAGTCCTTGAGAAGGGATGCGCCTGGGTGCCCGAAAGAGAGCTGTTATCAACTAGACGAACAAGAAGACGCGGCACAGTAAAAAATCCTCACCCCGTCGAAGAAATTTCAACGGGGTGAGTAGGGCGGTGCTAGATGTCCCAGATCACGTTGATCGCAAAGTTGCGGCCCGGCTGGGTCAGGCGGTCGAGGTTGGCTGGGCCGGTCACGGCGGCTTCGCCGACACTGTCGTAGCTGCGCACGTCATCCCAGTTCCAGTACTTCTTGTCGGTGAGGTTGTAGAGGCCGCCGTTGATGGTCACGTCGTGGGTGACTTTGTAGAAGGCGGTCAGGTCGACCACACCGAAGCCAGGGGTCTTGAAGGGGCCGCTGGTGTCGCCGTCCGGCGCGTGGAAGGTGGTGCTGTCGACGCGATCCTGCTTTTTCACCAGGGTCCAGCTCAACAGGCCACCGTAGTTGTCCTGGTCGTAGCCCAGGCCGAAGACCCCCTTGAGCGGGTTGACGCTGTTCAGCGGCTCGCCATTATCGTCGTTGCGGCCATAGGCATAGGACACCGAGCCCTGGGTGTAGAGACCTTGCGGCGCACCGAAGGCATCCAGGTTCAGGCGGCCCTTGGCTTCGGCGCCCTTGATGGTGGCGCGCTTGATGTTGATGGCCTGGAACTGTTCAAGACTGCCCCCGGCAACGGCGTTGTCTTCGTCGATAAAGTCGCGGTATTTGTTGTAAAAAACGGCGATCTCGAAGGAGCCTTTGTCGAACTTGCCGCGAATCCCGGTTTCGACGCCTTTGCTGGTTTCTGGCTTGAGGTCGGGGTTCGGCTCGACGGTGTAGCCCAGGTTCAGGTTTTCAAAGCGGCCGTACAAGGCTTTGGCGGACGGCGTACGGAAACCTTCGGCGTACTGGCCGAACCAGGTGTATTGATCCGTCAGGGCGTACGTCAGGCCAAACTTGGGCGTCACACGGTGCCAGGTTTTTTCCTTGTCGCTCACCGGGTCCGCCCCTGTCGGGTTGACGGTGTTGAGAAATTCCTGGGTCAGCTTGGGTTTGAGCTGGGTGTAGTCGTAGCGCACGGCGGGCAGGAAGGTCCACTTGTCCCAGGTGATCTGGTCCTGTGCGAACAGCGAATACGTGTTGATGGTCGGGTCGGGGAAGTCGCTGGACTTCTTCACACTGTCGCTGGCAATCGGGCTGGGTGCACCGATGGCGGTGCACCCACTGCCGACGGCCACGCAGGTCGCGTTGCCCTCGCGCGAACCGGTGACTTTCTGCTGCTTGAGGGTGGTGCCGTAGGTCACCTGGTGGTCGGTTTCACCGAGGCTGAACGCCTTGTCGAGCTGGGCGTCGAAAATCCACTGTTTTTCCTGGTAGAGCGTGTCGCGGGTGCGCAGGACACGACGGCCTGACTGATAGATCTCGGCGGTGGTCTGGTCGGTCTTGGCGATCTGGTAATTGAGGCTGGTCTTGATGCGGTCGGCAATCGGCGACTCGAGGGCGAAGCTGTTTTCCAGGCCGAAACGTTCACGGGTAATGGTGTCGTTGCCACGACGATCACGGTAGAGGTTGAAGCCTCGGCCGCCGATGAACGGGCCGCCTACCGCGTTCTTCAGGTTGACGTCGCGATCGTCTTTGTACTTCTCGTAGGTCAGGCCCAAGCGGTTGTCATCGCCATAGTTCCAGCCGAGCTTGGCCAGGATGTTGGTGGTGCGCGCGTCCTCCGGGTTGGCGCCGGTGCGGGCCAGGCCGGTGGCGTTGTTGCCGTCGTAGGATTCGGTCTCGTGGCCATTGCGCTGGCTCAGGTGCAGCAAACCATCGAAGTCCTGCACGCGGCCGGCGACGGTGCCGGAGGTCAGCCAGCTTTCGTCGGCGGAGCTGTAGCCGGTCTTGAGGCGGGCGCCGAAATCCTGGCCTGGCTTGATGATGTCGTCCGGGTCGAGGGTGAAGTAGCTCACGGCGCCACCGATGGCGCTGCTGCCGTACAGGGCGGAGGCCGGACCGCGCAGGATCTCCACACGCTTGACGATCTCCGGGTCGACGTAGTTGCGACGGGTCTTGGCGTAGGGGCCGTTGAAAAAGTTGTCCGGCACTTCCACGCCGTCCACCTGGGTGAGGATGCGGTCGCCGTCGATACCGCGGATGTTGAAGCCGGCGTTACCGGAGCGGGTGCCCGCGCCGCCGACCGAGACGCCGGGCTCGTAGCGCACCAGTTCGCGGATGTTGTTGACGTTCTGGCGGTCCAGTTCTTCGCGGTCCTGCACGCTGACGGTGCTCGGTACGCTGGTCACATCCTGCTCGTTACGGGTGGCGCTGATGGTTACCTGTTGCAGGTTTAGGGTGCCGCCCGCTGCGCGTTTTTCCAGGATGATGTTGTTGCTGCCCAGCTTGCGATAGCTCAGGTTGGTCCCCACCAACAGCCGGTCCAGGGCTTTTTCCGGCGACAACGGACCGCGTACGCCAGGGGATGACACACCCTGGGCCAGTTCCGCCGGCAGGCCGACCTGCCAGCCGGTCACGGCGGTAAATGCGTTGAGTGCAGAGACCAGCGATTGCTGCTCGATGCTGAAGTTGTAGTTGCCATGGCTGCGCGGAGCAGGCTCGGCGGCGGTGGCGGTCATCACTGGCGCACCGGCCAGCAGGATGGCCGCCGTCAGCAAGGACAGCACGGGCGAAGAGGACCGGCGGTTGAAACAAGAGGACATCGAGAGCGCTCCGGGGTACGAATCTTATAGTTGCGAACCGAACCAAATAGGAATCAGTTGCATTGGCTAAGACGAGACGTACCAGTGCCAGCTATCGAGTAAAAATAATTCTCATTTAGTTGAGGATCACCAGCGCCGGGTATTCCGACAACTTGGCCGAGGTGATGTGGGCCAGCGAGCGCACCACATCCAGGGGCTGGTCGAGGCGGTAATTGCCGGTGACGGCGACGCTGGCGAGTTGGTCGTTGGTGTTGACGATCCAGCCAGGGTAATAGCGGCGCAGCTCGGCGAGCACTTCGCTCATGGGGCAGTTTTCGAAGATCAGCCGGCCTTGCACCCACGCCAGGTCCTTGTTGGCGTCCAGTCTGGCGGGCGAGCCGAAACCCTTGGGGCCGACGCGGATGCTTTCCCCGGCGCTCAGACGCACGCGGGCATCATTGAAGGTATTGCTCAGGTCGACATCGCCACGTTGCACCTGCACCTGTGCTTCGCCATTGAGGTAGCGCACGGCGAAGGCGGTATCGCGCACGCTGGCGCGCACGGGGCCGGCGTCGATTTCCAGGGGCAGGCCATGGTTGGGTTTGATTTCGAAAAACGCCTCGCCCTGGTACAGGCGAGCGATGCGCTGATGGTCCTTGATGCTGCTGGAAAACGCCGAATTGGTGTTGAGCAGCACCTTTGAACCGTCGTCCAGTTGCAGGCGCTGGCGTTCGCCCACCACGGTGAGGTGATCGGCCTGCAGGCGCACCGGCAGGTTGCTGAAGCTGAACAGCCCGATCAGCAACACGGCGGCGGTGGCCAAAGGTTTCCAATGGGGTTTGATCCGCCGCCAGGCGCTGGGCTTGCGCGGTGCTGCCAGGGCGACGGCGGCGCTGTGCACTGGCGCGCCACCCCAGGCCGCCTGGGCCTTGGCGAAGGCGTGGACGTGGGCGGGATCGCTGGCCAGCCAGGCTTCGAATTCGGCCTGCTGCCCGGGCTGCGGGCACTGCAAGGCGATCAGCCAGTCGAGGGCTTGGTCCATGGCCGTGTCTTGCAACACCTCATGAGCCAGCTCATGGGGGTGCAGTTTGTTCGGGTCCGTCACGGTGTTCCTCGGGTCTTCGCCACGTTCTATTTAACTTTCCTACAGCTTGGGTCGACGTTTCTGTCGGGGGAAGCTTAAGGCCGATCCAGCCGTTCGGCCACACCTACACAGATGGCCATGATCAACTTCAGTTCCTTTTGTACGGTGCTCAAGGACACTTCCAACTGATCGGCGATCTCCTGGTAACTGTAACCGTGCAGGCGGCTGAGGATGAAGATCTGCTGCTGGCGGGCGCTCAACTGGCCCAGGCTGACGCTCAGGGCCTCGAGCATTTGCTCGGCCTGGGTGGCATCTTCGGGCGTGCTGATGGGGGCGGCGACACTTTGCAGGACGTCCAGCGGGACATCTTCCTGCAGCGTGCGTGCCTGGATCCTGCGCGCACGCAGATGATCCAGCGCCAGGTTGCGCGCGGTCTGATAGACGAAGGGTTCAAGGTGATCGATCGGTCGCTCGCTGAGGGCCCGGGTGACGCGCAGGTAGGTTTCCTGCAACAGGTCCTCGGCGGTGCTGTGGTTATTGACCATCCGCTGCAAGGTGCGAAGCAGAATCACCCGTTGGGCGAGAAAGACGTGGTTGAAGCGAGATTGGCTCACAGTGCTACCAGACCGATTTGCAGTTAATGATAATGCTTATCATCAACTGAAATGGCAAGTAGCTATTTTCCTTATGCGGGACACAAACCAGTGTGGGAGGGGGCTACACCCCGATGGCAGTGTGTCAGTCAACAAAGATGTTGAATGTGCCACCGCTATCGGGGGCAAGCCCCCTCCCACACAAGCCTCTTCAGAAGGTCCCGCACAGCTCACATTACTCGGCGTTGCACAGCGCCAGGCAGTTATCCAGCATGCGGTTGGAGAAGCCCCACTCGTTGTCGTACCAGGCCAGCACTTTCAGCAATTTACCGCTGACCTTGGTGTGATTGGCATCGAAGATCGACGACAGCGGGTTGTGGTTGAAGTCACTGGAAACCAGCGGCAGGGTGTTGTAGCCGAGGATCTTCGAGTGCTGGCTGGCTTCTTTGAGCAGCGCGTTGACTTCTTGCGCCGTGGCTTCTTTCTTCAGTTGTACGGTGAGGTCCACCAGCGACACGTTGATCACCGGCACCCGCACCGCCATGCCGGTCAGCTTGCCCGCCAGCTCCGGCAGCACCAGGCCTACCGCTTCGGCGGCGCCGGTCTTGCTCGGGATCATGTTCTGGGTGGCCGAACGCGCGCGGTACGGGTCGGTGTGGTAGACGTCAGTCAGGTTCTGGTCGTTGGTATAGGCATGGATGGTGGTCATCAGGCCGCTCTCGATACCCAGCTCGCGGTGCAGCACTTGAGCCACTGGCGCCAGGCAGTTGGTGGTGCACGAGGCGTTGGAGATGATCTGGTGGGATTGACGCAGAATGTCATGGTTGACGCCGTAGACCACGGTGGCGTCCGCGCCCTTGGCCGGTGCCGAGATGATCACCTTGCGTGCGCCGGCGGTAATATGGGCGGCAGCCTTGTCACGGTCGGTGAACAGGCCGGTACATTCGAACACCACGTCGATCTTGTGCGCAGCCCAGGGCAGGTCGGCCGGGTTGCGAATGGCACTGACGGCAATCCGGTCGCCATTGACGGTCAGGCTTTCCTGATCGTGGGCGACCTCTGCTTCGAAAGTGCCATGCACGGTGTCGTATTTGAGCAGGTGGGCATTGATCGAACTGTCGCCCAGATCATTGATGGCGACGATCTGCAAATCCTGGCGGTAGCCTTGGGTATACAGTGCGCGCAGGACATTACGGCCGATACGGCCAAAACCATTGATTGCGATACGAAGAGTCATTGGAAAGTGCCTGTCGTCGATTTGTTGTAAGAATTACAAGATTATTCGCATAAAAATAGAAAACAAGCCTTTTTAGTGGCAATATTTTGTTCAATCTACAACGAGTGACCTGAATCAACTGGTCCGATGATCCAAACGACTCCCTGCCATCCCATGCGCTGCGGGCGTTTGATCAGCATAGACACTCAGGTCGCCACATCCGTTAGCCTGGAGTTCTACACATGCATCCCCGCGTCCTTGAGGTCACCGAACGGCTTATCGCCCGCAGCCGCGCCACCCGCGAGGCTTACCTTGCGCTCATTCGCGGCGCAGCCAGCGACGGTCCGATGCGCGGCAAGCTGCAATGCGCCAACTTTGCCCACGGCGTGGCCGGTTGCGGCACTGAAGATAAAAATAGCCTGCGCATGATGAATGCCGCCAACGTGGCAATTGTTTCGTCATATAACGACATGCTCTCGGCGCACCAGCCGTACGAACATTTCCCTGAACAGATCAAGAAAGCCCTGCGCGAAGTCGGCTCGGTCGGCCAGTTCGCCGGCGGCACTCCCGCGATGTGCGACGGCGTGACCCAGGGCGAGCCCGGTATGGAGCTGAGCCTGCTCAGCCGTGAAGTCATCGCCATGTCCACGGCGGTAGCGCTGTCCCACAACATGTTCGACGCGGCCTTGATGCTGGGCATCTGCGACAAGATCGTCCCCGGCCTGATGATGGGCGCGCTGCGCTACGGCCACCTGCCGATGATCTTCGTACCGGGCGGGCCGATGCCGTCGGGCATTTCCAACAAGCAGAAGGCCGATGTGCGCCAGCGCTATGCCGAAGGCAAGGCCACCCGCGAAGAGCTGCTGGAATCGGAGATGAAGTCCTACCACAGCCCCGGCACCTGCACCTTCTACGGCACCGCCAACACCAATCAGTTGCTGATGGAAGTCATGGGCCTGCACCTGCCGGGCGCCTCGTTCGTCAACCCGTACACGCCGCTGCGTGATGCGCTGACCCGCGAAGCCGCGCACCAGGTCACGCGCCTCACCAAGGCCAACGGCAACTTCACGCCGATCGGCGAGATCGTCGACGAGAAATCCATCGTCAACTCCATCATCGCGCTCAACGCCACCGGCGGCTCCACCAACCACACCCTGCACATGCCGGCCATCGCCATGTCGGCGGGCATCATCCTCACCTGGGACGACATGGCCGACCTTTCCGAGGTGGTGCCGACCCTGTCCCACGTGTATCCCAACGGCAAGGCCGATATCAACCACTTCCAGGCGGCGGGCGGCATGTCGTTCCTGATCCGTGAGCTGCTCGAAGCCGGCCTGCTCCACGAAGACGTCAACACCGTGGCCGGCAAGGGCCTGATCCGCTACACCCAGGAGCCGTTCCTGGTGGACGGCGAGCTGATCTGGCGCGACGGTCCCATCGAGAGTCTCGACGAAAGCATCCTGCGCCCGGTGGCCCGCGCGTTCTCGCCCGAGGGCGGTTTGCGCGTGATGGAAGGCAACCTGGGGCGTGGCGTGATGAAAGTCTCGGCCGTGGCCCTCGAGCACCAGATTGTCGAAGCACCCGCCGTGGTGTTCCAGGACCAGCAGGACCTGGCCGATGCGTTCAAGGCTGGCCAGTTGGAAAAAGACTTCGTCGCCGTGATGCGCTTCCAGGGCCCGCGTTCCAATGGCATGCCGGAATTGCACAAGATGACGCCGTTCCTCGGTGTATTGCAGGATCGTGGCTTCAAGGTCGCGCTGGTAACAGACGGGCGTATGTCGGGCGCGTCGGGTAAGATCCCCGCCGCGATTCACGTCAACCCCGAAGCCCAGAGCGGCGGGCCACTGGCGCGGGTGCAGGATGGCGATATCATTCGTGTGGATGGCGTGAAGGGCACCCTGGAGCTTAAGGTGGACGCCGAAGAATTTGCAGCGCGTGCGCCTGCCACGGGCCTGTTGGGTAACAACGTGGGGGCCGGTCGCGAGCTGTTTGCATTTATGCGCTTGGCCGCAAGCTCCGCAGAGCAGGGCGCCAGCGCCTTTACCTCTGCCTTGGAGACGCTTAAGTGAAGTTAGCGCTGGTCGGTGACATCGGGGGCACCAATGCCCGTTTTGCGTTGTGGCGGGATCAGGAACTGCATTCGATCCGCGTGCATGCCACGGCGGATCATTCCAGTCCTGAGGCCGCTATCAAGGTTTACCTCAAGGAGGAAGGCCTGGAAATCGGGGACATCGGCGCGGTGTGTCTTTCCGTCGCTGGTCCGGTGAGCGGAGATGAATTTAAATTCACCAACAACCACTGGCGCCTGAGCAAGACTGCGTTTTGCAAGACATTGCAGGTGGATGATCTGCTGTTGGTCAATGATTTCTCGGCCATGGCCCTGGGCATGACCCGCCTCAAGCCCGACGAATTCCGCGTGGTCTGCGAGGGCACGCCGGAGCCGTTGCGGCCTGCGGTGGTGATCGGTCCGGGCACCGGGCTGGGTGTCGGTACCTTGCTGGACCTGGGCGGTGGCCGTTTTGCGGCGCTGCCGGGGGAGGGCGGGCACGTCGACCTGCCGCTGAGCAGCCCACGGGAAACCCAGCTGTGGCAGCACATCTACACCGAGATCGGGCATGTCAGCGCTGAAACGGCTTTGAGCGGTGGCGGGCTGCCACGTCTGTACCGGGCGATCTGTGCGGTCGACGGCCATGCGCCGGTACTGGAAACCCCCGAAGCCATCACGGCCGCCGGCCTGGCCGGTGACCCGGTGGCGATGGAAGTGTTGGACCAGTTCAGCATCTGGCTGGGCCGCGTAGCCGGTAACAATGTGCTGACCACCGGCGGACGCGGTGGTGTGTACATCGTGGGCGGGGTGATACCGAGGTTTGCCGACTTCTTTATCCACAGCGGTTTTGCCAGGAGCTTTGCTGACAAAGGCTGCATGAGCGACTACTTCAAGGGTATTCCGGTGTGGTTGGTGACGGCGCCGTATTCCGGGTTGACCGGGGCTGGCGTCGCGTTGGAACAGGCTTTTGCATAGGGACTGATGGCCCTATCGGGGGCAAGCCCCCTCCCACATTTGGAACGCATTTGCCCCCGATGAGGCCATCAATAACACCCCATAACAACAAGGAGGACCCCGTGAGCGTAATCAGTAAATCGATCCTCCTGGTCGATGACGACCAGGAAATCCGCGAATTGCTGCAGACCTACCTCAGTCGCGCCGGTTTCCAGGTGCGTGGGGTGCCGGATGGCGCGGGGTTCCGCCAGGCGATGAACGAGGCACCGTGCGACCTGGTCATCCTCGATGTGATGTTGCCGGACGAAGACGGTTTCAGCCTTTGCCGCTGGATCCGCCAGCACCCGCGCCAGGCGCAGGTGCCGATCATCATGCTCACCGCCAGTTCCGACGAGGCCGACCGTGTGATCGGCCTGGAGCTGGGCGCCGACGACTACATCGGCAAACCCTTCAGCCCTCGCGAGTTGCAAGCGCGGATCAAGGCCTTGTTGCGCCGTTGCCAGTTCGGCCAGGAGCGCAGCAGCGGCGGCGATGTGCTGGTGTTCGATGAGTGGCGGCTGGACATGATCAGCCACCGTCTGTTCCATGTGGACGGCGAAGAAGTGATCCTCTCCGGCGCCGATTTTGCCCTGCTCAAATTGTTTCTCGACCACCCGCAGCAGATCCTCGACCGCGACACCATCGGCAACGCCACCCGGGGTCGTGACCTGATGCCGCTGGATCGCATCGTCGACATGGCTGTCAGCCGCCTGCGCCAACGCCTGCGCGACACCGAAAAGCCCCCTCGTCTGATCCGCACCGTGCGGGGCAGTGGTTATCAACTGGCAGCCAGCGTGGTTGCCGGCAATGTCCACTGAGCCGTTGACCGAACGCCGCCGACGCTTCCCGGTACCGCGTTCGCTGCTGGGGCGCATGCTGCTGCTGACGCTGCTGGCAGTGTTGTTCGCCCAGGCGCTGTCCAGCGTGATCTGGGTCTCGCAATTGCGCGCCACCCAGCTCGAAGGCCTGGTCACCAGTGCCCGCAGCCTGGCGCATTCGATGACCGCCAGCGTGAGTTATTTTCGTTCGTTACCGGTGGCGTATCGGCCGCTGGTGCTCGATCAACTGCGCAGCATGGGTGGCACGCGTTTTGTGGTGACGCTCAATGATCGCCCGCTGGACATGGCCATCCTGCCGCAGACCCCGCGCAAACAGGCGGTGCTTGAAGCGGTGGATGAGGTGCTCAAGCAGACCCTGGGCGCCGATGTGCATATGTCGGTGGAGTTCGTCAGCGCCGAAGACCTGCGCATCTTCAATGCCGGCCTGAAACTCGATGAGCTGCCGCGTTCCTGGGCCCACTACGCGCTGACCCTGGAACCGGTGAACCCGCCGGTGCTGGTCACCCAGATCCAACTGGCCCAGGGCGAATGGCTGTACATCGCCTCGCTGTTGCCCGAGCCCTACACCAGCCTTGAAGAACAAGGCCTGCCGTCCCAGCAGGTGTGGTTTATCGTGCTGACCAGCGGTTTTCTGCTGCTGTTCATCGGCCTGCTGGTGCACTGGCAAAGCCGGCCGCTCAAGCGCTTGGCGCGGGCGGCGCGGGACATGTCCCTGGGCGCCGACGTGGAGCCAGTGGCCGAAGGTGGCGGCAGCGAAGTGGTGGAAGTGGGCCGTGCTTTCAACGCCATGCGTGAGCGCATCAGCCGCTACCTGACCGAGCGCAGTCAATTGTTCAGTGCGATTTCCCACGACTTGCGCACACCGATCACCCGCCTGCGCCTGCGCGTGGAACTGCTGGAGGACGAGAACCTGCAAACCAAGTTCGGCCGTGACCTGGATGAACTGGAGTTGCTGGTGAAGGGCGCGCTGCAATGCGTGAAGGACACGGATATCCACGAGAACATTGAGCCGGTGGACCTCAATCATGTGCTCGAATGCCTGGTGGAGCCTTACGTGGCACCCAACGGCAACGGCCGGGTCACGCTGGACGGTGCTGCCCTGGCGGCGTATCCGGGCAAGCCGCTGGCGCTCAAGCGCTGCATCGGCAACCTGATCGACAATGCCTTGAAGTATGGGCAGAACGCCCATCTGCACATCGAGGACGATGGCGCGGAGTTCGTCCTGCATGTGGACGACGAGGGGCCCGGCGTGCCGGAGCAGCGCCTGGAGCAAGTCTTCGAGCCACACTTCCGCCTCGCCGGGCAGCAACAGGGTTATGGCTTGGGCCTGGGGATTGCGCGCAACATTGCGCACAGCCATGGCGGTGAAGTGAGTTTGCAGAATTTGCGTGAGGGTGGCTTGCGCGTGACCCTGCAACTGCCGCGCGGATTAGACTGAACACAAGCGGTAACAGTGTGGGAGGGGGCAAGCCCCTCCCACATGTTGATCGTCATTGGCTCAGATGCTCTGGCGCAACCGGGCCAGGTCACGCAACGGCGGTGCGCCAAACAATCGGCTGTATTCCCGGCTGAATTGCGATGGGCTTTCATACCCCACCCGATACCCCGCCGCCGACGCTTCCAACCCTTCGGCAATCATCAAGCGCCGTGCCTCCTGCAAGCGCAACTGCTTCTGGTATTGCAACGGGCTCATGGCGGTGATCGCCTTGAAACGGTGGTGCAAGGTCGAAACGCTCAGGTTCACTTCCTTGGCCAGGTCATCGATGCGCAGCGGTTGTTCGTAGTTGCCGTTCAACCACTTGATCGCCTGGCTGACCCGATGGCTCTGACTGTTGGCCACGGCGATTTCATACAGCCGATAGCCCTGCGGCCCACGCAATAACCGGTAAAGAATTTCGCGGTTGATCAACGGCGCGAGCATGGCGATGTCTTTCGGCGTATCCAACAGGCGGGCCAGTCGCAGTACGGCGTCCAACAGTTGGCCATCGATGCGGTCGACGTACATGCCGCGAGAAGTCGGGCGCGATGGCACGCCCATCGGGCCAGCCTCGGCAATCAGCGCGGTGAGCTGTGCCGGATCGATATTGATGCGCACCGACAGGTTCGGGTCCTCCGGTGTTGCATCGATGATCCGCCCGGCCACCGGCATCGCTACCGAGAACACCAGGTAGTTGAGCGGGTCGTAGGCAAAGATTTCGTCGGCCAGGCGTACTTCCTTGCTGCCACTGGCGAGGATGCACAGGGCCGGTTCCACCAGCACCGGCATGAAGTCGCGCGGGGTGTTGTGGCGGTTCAGAAACAGGGTGGTGATGGCCGTACCGTAGGAGCCGTCCTCCCAGGTATGCCGGTGCACGATGCTGGCCAGTTCGGCGCGCTGTTTTTCCATCTCGGCGTCGAGGGGAATGGCTGTATGTTCGGGCGACGACATGGAACGTCCTCTACTGGCTACTTCGATGGGGTCAGCTTAGCGGCGGCTTTTCAAACAGTGTTACGTCGATTCTGCACAATCCTTGCCTGATCCTGCGATACATCGTGAATCAGGCAATCGCGGCACCTGTCATCTCCCTGAAACAAGGCCTCGGGTCATGGAATAAAACCTCTGTGCCAGACGTCCTCCCTACGCTTCTCGCAGGATTGTGCAATAAGCCGACAGGAATTGACTAACCGCGCGCCGACTCGCGCCGTTATCTTTGATCCTGTGGCAACACGCCCTCACAGTGCTTGCCGAGCATCACTTCTCAACGGGAGAGTCGAACATGTCCACCCCCATTCCCGCGAGCCATATGGCCTTTATCCGCGCCCGCACTGGGTGCAGCACCGAACTCGGTGCACGCTTGAGCAGTTTGATCGAACCGGGCCGCCAGGCTCAGGGTTGCCTGCAGTTCTCGTTGCAGCATTCCCAGGTTGATCCTGATGTGTGGTTGATCTCCGGTTTCTGGAGCAGCGAGCAGGCGATGAGCGCCTACTTCAACTCCCCGGCGCTGATGATCTTCACCGAGCTGTTGAACGACATGGTCGTGCGCAGCATGGACTTCCAGACCTTCACCGATGCATCCGCCGCACACGCCTACGGCGAGTACCTGCAACTCGCCGGCTGAAGGTCTAGAATGGCCGACTTTCCATTGGCCAGGACCTGCAACATGGCACGTAAACAATTTGCCCACCACGAAGCCGTATCCGCCGTAGTACCGGGTGAAGGGGGCTACAGCGCCGCCGTTGCCGTCAAGGCACTGGATGGCATGGGCGCCCCGCAGTTTCACAAGATCCTTGACGGACAGACGTTCAAGACAGCCTCCGATGCTGACGATGCAGCCACTGTGCAGCTTGAACGGCTGACGGGTGTGGACGAAGAGGGTCAACTGACCTGGGCGAGCGCCGCCAACTGAGCAACACCGACAGTCCAATGTGGGAGGGGCTTGCCCCCTATAGCGGCGTGTCAGTCAACAACGATGTTGAATGTGCCATTGCCATCGGGGGCAAGCCCCCTCCCACGTTTTATTGTCTTTCAGTCAGGGTTTGCTGGCGCCTGGGCGATACATCCTGAACAGGGCTTCTGGCCCCAACTGAAAGTAATCCGCCGGTCCGCCACCGCGCAGGATCGGCTCGGCGGCGGCGGTATCGTAGATGCCATCCTTGAGCAGCCACTTGGCAATGTGCACCGCGACCACCTCGCCGAGCACCAGCCAGCTCGGCACCAATGCCTTGTCGGCACGTTGCAGCTGAATGATCTGCGTCACCTTGCATTCGAACGAGACCGGGCTTTCGCCCACCCGCGGCACACCAACGATCTTCGAGGCCACCGGCGTCAGGCCGGCCAATTCAAACTCGTTCACCTCAGGTGAGACGGCAGCACAGCTCTGGTTCATCTGCTCAGCCAACGGACGGGTGGCCAGGTTCCATACAAACTCGCCGGTCTGTTCGATGTTGTTCAGGCTGTCTTTGCGCCCGACGCTGGAAAATCCAATGATCGGCGGAATGTAGTTGAACGCATTGAAAAAACTGTAGGGCGCCAGGTTCAGGTGACCTTCGTTGTCATGGGACGAGATCCAGCCGATCGGCCGTGGACCGACGATGGCATTGAACGGGTCATGGGGCAGGCCGTGGCCGTTGGCGGGTTCGTAGAAGTGGATATCGTCAGGCATGGCCGGGGTTCCTGCAGTGGTCGTCGATGAAGTGGCCATACTATGGAATTTTCATTCATCGCCCACCTATTTTTCACAGCTCCACCGTCAGTCTGCGCCCACTGTCGACAACCCAATAAGTCGGCCTATTGAGAGACTGAGCTTTGGAGCCTTCCCCCTTATGAATAAACTTCCTCAGATCACCCTGGCGTTCTGGGTCATGAAAATCTGCGCGACCACCTTGGGCGAAACCGCCGGGGATTTGCTGTCGATGACCCTGGATGTCGGTTATGCCATCAGTTCGATGATGCTGATCAGCGTGTTCCTGATCACCTTGGTGACGCAACTGCGCTCGAAAACCTATAACCCGGTGCTGTACTGGATCGTGATTCTGTCCACTAGCACCGCAGGCACCACGATGTCGGATTTCATGGACCGCACCTTGGGGCTGGGTTATGCCACGGGCTCCATGATCCTGATCGCGATCCTGATGATCATCTTCGCGTTGTGGCACCTCAGCGGCGATTCGCTGAACGTGAACAAGGTGCAGACCTTTCGGGGTGAGTTGTTCTACTGGATGGCCATCCTGTTCTCCAACACCTTGGGCACCGCGTTGGGCGATTTCCTGGCAGATGACTCCGGGCTGGGCTTTGCTGGCGGCGCCTTGTTGATCGGCTCGGCGATTGCGGCGGTGGTGGCACTCAAATACTTCACCAGGATTTCTTCGGTGCTGTTGTTCTGGGTGGCGTTTGTACTGACCCGGCCGTTCGGCGCGACCTTGGGTGACTTCCTTACCAAGCCCCATGAAAAGGGCGGGTTGGACTTCGGCACCATCGGTTCGTCGGCAGTGTTGGCGGCGGTGTTGGTGGTGATGATTGCGGGGGCGTCTTACGCGCAGCGGCGGTACGGACGTAAGACGATAGCTGAGTTGTCCTGATTCAACCTGTGGGAGGGTTTGCCCCCTCCCGCAGGGTTGACTGCAACTGACGTTTAGTCGGTGGTAATGCGCGAGTGCTTGCGGGTGTCCTTCATGGTCACGTAGACCACCAGGGACACCGCGATACACGCGGTCACGTACCAGTAGTAACCGGTTTCCATGCCGATGCTCTTGAACCACAGCGCGATGTATTCAGCGGTGCCGCCGAAGATCGACACCGTCAGCGCATACGGCAGGCCCACGCCCAGGGCGCGGATTTCGGTGGGGAACAGTTCGGCTTTCACCACGGCGTTGATCGAGGTGTAGCCGCTGACGATGATCAGCGCCGCCATGATCAGGAAGAACGCGCCCCACCAGGTCTGGATGGTATGCAGGGTGGTGAGGATCGGCACGGTGAACAGCGTACCGAGTATGCCGAAGGCGATCAGGATCGGCCGCCGGCCGATTTTATCCGACAGCCCGCCGACGATGGGTTGCAGGCACATGAACAGGAACAGCGTCGCCGCCGAGATGGTGGTGGAGTCGGAAATGCTCATGCCGACGGTGTTCACCAGGTACTTCTGCATGTAGGTGGTGTAGGTGTAGAACGCCAGCGTACCGCCCATGGTCAGGCCGACCACGGTCAGCAGTTCCTTGGGGTGGCGCATCAAGGTGCGCATTGCGCTTTCCTTGGCCTTTTCCTTTTTGGTGAACGACTCGGTTTCTTCCATGCCGCGCCGCAGGTACAGCGCAACCACTGCGCAGAGTGCGCCGATGGCGAACGGGATACGCCAGCCCCAGGCATACAGTTGCTCGGTGGTCAGCAGTTGTTGCAGCACGATCAGCACCGCCAGGGCGATGAGCTGGCCGGAGATCAGCGTCACGTATTGGAAGCTGGAGTAGAAACCACGACGTTGCTTGGTCGCCATCTCGCTGAGGTAAGTGGCGGAGGTGCCGTATTCGCCGCCGACCGACAGTCCCTGCAGCAAGCGGGCAAATACCAGCAGGATCGGCGCGCCGATACCGATGATTTCATAGCCCGGGCTCAGGGCAATCAGCAGCGAGCCGAAGCACATCAGGTAGACCGAGGCCATCAGGGCTTTTTTACGGCCGACCTTGTCGGCGTACAGGCCCATCAGCCAGCCACCGATCGGGCGCATCAGGAAGCCCACGGCGAAGATCGCGGCGGTGTTGAGCAGTTGGGCGGTGGTGTCGCCTTTGGGGAAGAAAGTCTTGGCGAAGTACAACGAGAAAGCGGCGTAGACGTACCAGTCGTACCATTCGACCATGTTGCCGACGGAACCACTGAAAATCGATTTGATGCGGCTGGAGGTAGTGCGCTCTTTTGCCGGCGCGGCCGCCGACCCCAGAGGCAGGGCGTTGGAGTTATCCATTGAAGGATCCTTCATCTAGTTGTTTTTATGGAGCGGCGCGTGCGCAGCCTGGGTCGAGCTATAGCAGGAGCTGTGCCAGGTGGATGAAGGCCCGGAACAGAGGGGTTTGAGGATTTATTTGAGCGAAAAACCGCTGATGATTTGCAGGCAGTGGGCGGAAATCCGCTTATGGCTGTTGTCCTCATTGGGGGCAAGCCCCCTCCCACACTTGAATGTGTTCACAGATCAAAATGTGGGAGGGGGCTTGCCCCCGATAAGGCCTGGCAGTCAACACAAAGGTTGGCCTAGAGAAACATCTCCCGCACCAACCCATGGCGCTGCATCTTTTCATTGAAGGTACGCCGTGGCAGTTGCAGCTCGGCCAGTACCGCCTTGATATCGCCTTTGTGTCGGGTCAGCGCGGCTTTCAGGCAGTGGGCTTCGAAGGCCTCTTGCTGCGCGGCCAGGGACTGTCCGGCCTCGATGCCTTCCGGCTCCGGGTCGCCCAGGCCCAGCACCTGGCGTTCGGCGACGTTGGCCAACTCGCGCACGTTGCCCGGCCAGTCATGGCTGAGCAAGCGCCCCAACTGCGCGCCGCTCAATGGCTCGACGCTGCGGCCCAGGCGTTCGGCAGCACTTTGTGCAAAGTGATCGAACAGCAACGGGATATCTTCGCGGCGCTCGCGCAGGGGCGGCAGGCGCAATTGCGCGACGTTCAATCGATACGCCAGGTCTTCGCGAAAGCGCCCGGCGCGGGCCTCTTCCAGCAGGTCCGGCTTGGTGGCGGCGATGATGCGCAGGTCCACGTGGATGCTCTGGTTGGAGCCCAGCCGCTCCAACTTCTGCTCCTGCAGCACACGCAGCAATTTCACCTGTTGGGCCAGCGGCATGCTTTCGATTTCATCGAGGAACAGCGTGCCGCCGTGGGCGTATTCCAGCTTGCCGATGCGCTTGCCCTGGGCGCCGGTGAACGCGCCGCTTTCGTGACCAAACAGCTCGGCCTCGAATAACTGTTCCGGGATTGCCGCGCAATTGAGCGCCACGAATGGCTTCTTCGCACGTGGACCAAAATCATGCAGGCAGCGCGCGACCATTTCCTTGCCACTGCCGGTCTCGCCACGGATCAGCACGTTGACCGGCAGGCTCGCCAGGTCCAGCACCTGGCGGCGCAAGGTCTGCAAACCCCGGGACACGCCCAGCAGCGTCGATTCCAATTGCGCCCGGTGGTCGGCCTGCTGATGCAGGCGACGGTTTTCCAGGATCAAGCCACGTTTGTCCAGGGCACGGCGCAGGCTGTTGAGCAGGGCGTCGGGGCTGAAGGGTTTTTCGAGGAAGTCATAGGCGCCGTCGCGCATGGCTTCGACCGCCATCGGTACATCGCCATGGCCGGTGAGCAGGATCACCGGTAAATCGGCATCACGGCGCCGCACTTCAGCCAGCAGCTCCAGGCCGCTGAGACCCGGCATGCGCACGTCGCTGAGGATCACGCCGGGGAAATCCCTGGGCAGTTGCGCCAGGCATTCTTCGGCGCGGCTGAACAACTGCACTTCAAAGCCTGACAGGCTCAACCATTGCTCGACGGCCGTGCGGATGCTGGCTTCGTCATCGACCACAATCACCGCGTTCAACATAGGTCGGGCGTCTCCAGCGCGATGGGCAAGGTCAGGGTAAAGACTGCGCCGTCGCCCCGGTTACCGGCGATCAGGCGACCGCCCAATTCGTGCACGATAGCGTAGGACACCGCCAACCCCAAGCCGAGGCCGTCTCCCACCGGCTTGGTGGTGAAGAACGGGTCGAACACGCTGCTCAGGTGTTCTTCGGCAATCCCGCCGCCGCTGTCGCTGACCGTGAGTTGCCAGAGTTGCTGGTCGGCGTGCAGGCGGATTTCCAGGCGTTTGCGCGGTTTGTCGGCCATGGCGTCGAGGGCGTTGCGTAACAGATTGATCAGCACCTGTTCCAGGCGGATCGCGTCACCGCGTACCCAGGCGGGGCGGGCCAGGTCCAGCACCACGCCGATGGCCTCATCGCGCAGGCGTGCGTCGAGCAGGTGCAGGGACTGGTCGACCACCGTGGCCAAGTCCAGGCGTTCGCGCAGGCCACTCGGGCTTTTGCGCGCGAAGGTCTTGAGGTGGCCGGTGAGGGCGGCCATGCGTGTGAGCATATCGTCCAGCGGTGTCAGGGCCTCGTAGGCGTCGTCAATGCGGCCGTGATCGAGCAGCAGGCGCAAGGTGGCCAACTGCATGCGCTGGGCGGTCAGTGGCTGGTTGATTTCGTGGGCGAGGGCGGCGGACATCTGCCCCAGCGCCGCCAGTTTGGCCGATTGCACCAGGCCATCCTGGGCGGTGCGCAACGCCTGGGTGCGTTCTTCCACCAGTTGCTCAAGCTCCTCGCGGCTGCGCTGGCGCAAGCGGGCCAGGCGCCAGCGTTGGGTCAGGAACAGCACCAGGAACACCAGCGCCAGCCAGGAACCGGCGGCAGCGAGCCCGGCGTTGCGTTGGTCCTCAAAGGCGAATTGGGGCTTGCGCAGCAGGTGCAGGGTCCAGCCTTCGGCTTTCAGGGGCAGCGATTCCCAGATGTAGTTGGCATTGCCATCCGGGCCGTTGACGCGCATCAGATGGCTGTTTTCGTCAAAGCGCTGCAGGGTCTGGGTTTCCAGCGCCTGCAGTTGTTTTTTGTCGTATTGGCGGGTGGCTTTCAGCTCGGCAAGGTCGTTGGCCGATAACGGTCGCAGGTTGCGATAACGCCAGCCGGGCTGGTTGGCGATAAACACGATGCCGCGCGCATCGCTGACCAGCAGCAGGTCATTGCCCTGGGCCCATTCGCGTTCGAGCTCGGGGAACTCCAGCTTGACCACCATGGCGCCGAGGAACTGCTCGTGTTCATCCAGCACGGCGCTGGAGAGGAAATACCCTGGGATGCCGGTCGTCACCCCCACGGCATAAAAACGCCCGGTGCCCTGGCTCAGAGTCTGGCTGAAGTACGGTCGGAACGCGTAGTTATGGCCCACGTAACTGCTCGGCAGGTTCCAGTTGCTGGCGGCGACCGCAAGGCCGGTGCGATCCATCAATTCCAGGGTGGAGGACTGCGCGGCCCCATTGATGCGTTCGAGCTTGCGGTTGAGCACGTCCTGGGTGGCGGCGTCCAGCGGGCCTTTCAACGCGCTGATCATTTCCGAGTCCAGCGCCAGCACGGCGGGCAGCGCACGGTAGCGTTCGATCAGGGTGTGCAACGAGCTGGCATAGAGTGCAAGTTGCTGATTGGCACGGGCGGCATCGTCCACCAGGGCCTGGCGTTCAGCGTGGCGGGTGGCCAGGGCTGCGGCCAGCAGTGCGCCAGCGATGATCAGCAGGGAGTAGAAGGTCAGGCGCAGGGGGCGCGGGATCACGATCATACGGTGATGGGCAGGCACGGTAAGGGGAGTGCACCATAGCATGCACGACGTTTATGTTGGGGCAAGCCCGCTCGCCACAACAAGCCCAGTGGCCACAGAAAGCCCAGAGGTCACAACCGCCGCGTTTTCCACAGGCCATAAAAAAGGCGACCGGGCCATGGGCCGCAGTCGCCTTTATGTTTGGAGTGGAAGCGCTTACTGCACTTCTACCGCCAGGCTTTCACTGATCTTTTTCTGCCAGATGGCAGGACCGGTGATGTGCACGGACTCGCCCTTGCTGTCGACAGCAACGGTGACCGGCATGTCTTTCACGTCGAACTCGTAGATCGCTTCCATGCCCAGTTCGGCAAACGCGACAACACGCGACTTCTTGATGGCTTGCGCCACCAGGTAAGCAGCGCCGCCGACGGCCATCAGGTACACGGCCTTGTGGTCCTTGATCGCTTCGATCGCAGTCGGGCCGCGTTCGGATTTGCCGATCATGCCCAGCAGGCCGGTTTGTTCGAGGATCTGGCGAGTGAACTTGTCCATCCGCGTAGCGGTGGTCGGGCCTGCCGGGCCAACCACTTCTTCGCGCACCGGATCAACCGGCCCGACGTAGTAGATGAAGCGACCTTTCAGGTCCACCGGCAGGCTTTCGCCCTTGTTCAACATCTCGACCATGCGTTTGTGCGCGGCGTCGCGACCGGTGAGCATCTTGCCGTTGAGCAACACGGTTTCGCCTGGTTTCCAGCTCTGCACTTCTTCCGGGGTCAGGGTGTCGAGGTTGACGCGACGGGCCGACGGGCCGGCTTCCCAGACGATTTCCGGGTAGGCATCCAACGGTGGCGCTTCCAGCGACGCCGGGCCCGAACCGTCGAGCACGAAGTGTGCGTGGCGGGTGGCGGCGCAGTTGGGGATCATGCACACCGGCAGGGACGCGGCGTGGGTCGGGTAGTCCATGATCTTCACGTCGAGCACGGTGGTCAGGCCACCCAGGCCCTGGGCGCCGATGCCCAGTTGGTTGACCTTCTCGAACAGCTCCAGACGCATTTCTTCGATACGGTTCTGCGGGCCGCGCTTTTTCAACTCGTGGATGTCGATGGATTCCATCAACACTTCCTTGGCCATCACCGCAGCTTTCTCGGCGGTGCCGCCGATGCCGATACCCAGCATGCCCGGTGGGCACCAGCCGGCGCCCATGGTCGGAACGGTCTTGAGCACCCAGTCGACGATCGAGTCGGACGGGTTGAGCATGGCCATTTTCGACTTGTTCTCGGAGCCGCCGCCCTTGGCCGCCACGTCCACTTCTACAGTGTTACCCGGGACGATGGAGTAGTGGATGACCGCCGGGGTGTTGTCCTTGGTGTTTTTGCGCGCGCCTGCCGGGTCGGCGAGGATGGATGCACGCAGGACGTTTTCCGGCAGGTTGTAGGCGCGACGCACGCCTTCGTTGATCATGTCGTCCAGGCCCATGGTGGCGCCATCCCAACGCACGTCCATGCCCACGCGCACGAACACGGTGACGATACCGGTGTCCTGGCAGATCGGACGATGGCCGGTGGCGCACATGCGCGAATTGATCAGGATCTGGGCGATGGAATCACGTGCTGCTGGCGATTCTTCGCGCAGGTAGGCTTCGTGCATGGCCTGGATGAAATCAACGGGGTGGTAGTAGGAAATGAATTGCAGGGCGTCGGCAACGCTCTGAATCAGGTCGTCTTGCTTGATCACGGTCATGAGTCGCGCTCCTCTATAAGGGAACATTCAATAAAGGTGGGCCCAGTGTTGCATCGGTCGGCTGAGGCCACCTTTCCAAGGCACGCCAAAGTGGTGCAGGCGCGACGCTAAAAAGGCGCGGCAGTATAACCCGGCGCGGTGGCCGATACACCCGACTATGGTCAAACTGTCGCAGGCATGATTCCCTGTGCGCGCCCCTTGTGATTGAGTCCTTATATGCCTGAACTGTACGTCGGCGAACACCATTGGTCGGTAGCCCCCGGCAGCAACCTGCTGGATGCCTTGAACCTGGCAGGTGTGGCCGTGCCCTACAGTTGCCGCGCCGGCAGTTGCCATGCCTGCCTGGTGCGGTGCCAGGGCGAGGTCGAAGACAAGCAGCCCGAGGCCTTGAGCCCGGCGCAGCGCCAGGACGGCTGGCGGTTGGCCTGCCAGTGTCAGGTCAGCGGCGACCTGCGGGTTGAAACGTTTGACCCGACGCGTGACGGCTTGCCGGCCCAGGTGGTGGGTGTCGATTGGCTGAACCCGAACGTGCTGCGCCTGCGCCTGCAACCAGAGCGAGGTTTGCGTTACCGGGCTGGGCAGCACCTGGTGTTGTGGGCCGGGCAAGTGGCGCGACCTTATTCCCTGGCGAGCTTGCCCCAGGAAGATCCATTCCTGGAGTTTCATCTCGATTGTCGCCTGCCCGGCGAATTCAGCGATCTTGCCCGGCAGTTGCAGGTGGGTGATCGACTGCGCCTGGGGGATTTGCGCGGCGGTGCGCTGCAATATGATCCGGACTGGCAAACACGGCCATTGTGGCTGCTGGCATCCGGGACTGGGTTGGGGCCCCTGTGGGGTGTGTTGCGTGAGGCGCTGCGCCAGGATCACCAGGGCGCCATCCGCGTCATTCACCTGGCCCATGATGCCGAAGGCCATTATCTGGCCGAGCCCTTGGCTGCGCTGGCTGCACAGCATCCCAACCTGTCGGTGGAACTGTGGACGGCGGCGCAGGTGGCCCAGGCATTGGCGCAACTGCGGCTTGTTTCGCGGCAAACGCTGGCCTTACTCTGCGGGCACCCGGCCAGCGTCGAGGCGTTTTCCAGGCGCCTGTTCCTGGCGGGATTGCCGCGTAATCAGCTGCTGGCCGATGTGTTCTTGCCCCGCGGTTGAGCGCTGAATGTTCCAGCCGCGAGATTTGCCATGACCGATGCCATCCAACAGTTGCGCGAACGCGGGGCGTTGATCCTGCAGTTCAATCGTCCCGACAAGAAGAACGCTCTGACCCGCGCCATGTACACGCAATTGGCCAATGCACTGGAGCACGCCGACGCGGATGCCGATATCCGCTGCGTGCTGATCCAGGGCAGCAGCGAGTGCTTCACGGCCGGCAACGACATCGGTGATTTTCTCGAACAGCCGCCCAGCGACCTCGACAGCCCACCGTTTCACTTCATGAAAAGCCTGCTCAACTGTCGAAAACCCGTAATTGCTGCGGTGGCGGGGTCTGCGGTGGGTATTGGTACAACCCTGCTACTGCATTGCGACCTGGTGTACATCAGCCGCGATGCGCGTTTGCGCATGCCGTTCGTCAACCTGGGGTTGTGCCCGGAGTTTGGCTCGAGCCTGATCTTGCCAAGGTTGCTGGGGCACGCAAAGGCCGCCGAATTGTTGCTGTTGGGTGAGGGATTTACCGGCGAACAGGCAGTTGCGTGGGGGCTTGCCACTGAAGCGCTGGGCAACGGCGAGGCGGCGCTGGCCAAGGCGCGGGAAGTGGCCGAACGGTTTGAGACCCTGGCGTCGGGTGCGGTGCAGGTGACCAAGCAGCTCATGAAAAGTGTGGATCGCGAGCAGTTGCGCCAGGTGATCGAGGAGGAGGGTGCCTTGTTCACCCAGCGGTTGAAGTCGCCGGAGGCGATTGCGGCGCTGTCAGCGTTTATCACCCGGCGATGAATGTGTGGTGGTTGATCGGGCTTCATCGGGGGCAAGCCCCCTCCCACCTTTGGTCGGCGGCGCGGTCAAGATGAGGTGCTTTGGCATCAAACAACCGCTTCCCTGAAATGCAAAAAGCCCCGCCATTTTCATGGCGGGGCTTTTGTTTGTCAGCGTGTCACTCAGACCTGAGGGTCGCCCACGTGCAGGATCTTCATGCCATTGGTGCCACCGGTGGTGTGGTAGCTGTCGCCTTTGGTCAGGATGACCCAGTCGCCTTGCTCCACGACGCCGCGCTTGACCAACTCGTCGATTGCCTTCTGGCTGACTTCGTTCGGTGCCAGTGAAGCCGGATCAAACGGAACGGTGTACACGCCACGGAACAGCGCCGCGCGGGCCTGGGCTTCACGGTGCGGTGTGAACGCGTAGATCGGCACCGAGGAGCGGATGCGCGACATGATCAACGGCGTGTAGCCACTTTCGGTCAAGGCGATGATCGCTTTAACGCCCGGGAAGTGGTTGGCGGTGTACATGGCGGCCAGGGCGATGCTCTGGTCACAGCTTTCGAACTCTTTGCCAATACGGTGGCTGGAGGTCTTGCTGGTCGGGTGCTTTTCGGCGCCGAGGCAGATACGTGCCATTGCCTGAACGGCTTCCAGCGGATACGGGCCGGCGGCGCTTTCAGCCGAGAGCATCACGGCGTCGGTGTAGTCGAGCACGGCGTTGGCCACGTCGGACACTTCGGCACGGGTCGGCATCGGATTCTGGATCATCGATTCCATCATCTGGGTCGCCACGATCACCGCTTTGTTGTGGCGGCGTGCGTGCAGGATGATCTTTTTCTGGATACCGATCAGCTCGGCGTCACCGATTTCCACGCCCAGGTCGCCACGGGCAACCATCACCGCGTCGGAAGCCTTGATCAGGCCGTCGAGGGTTTCGTCGTCGGCCACGGCTTCGGCGCGTTCGATCTTCGCCACCAGCCAGGCGGTGCCGCCGGCTTCGTCGCGCAGTTTGCGAGCGTATTCCATGTCGGCGGCATCGCGCGGGAAGGACACGGCGAGGTAGTCCACTTCCATTTCGGCGGCGAGCTTGATGTCAGCCTTGTCTTTTTCAGTCAGGGCCGGTGCCGTCAAGCCACCGCCACGACGGTTGATGCCTTTGTGGTCGGACAGCGGGCCGCCGATGGTCACGGTGCAGATCAACTCGGTGCCGGTGGCGGTGTCGACGCGCATGACCACGCGGCCATCGTCCAGCAGCAGTTCGTCACCGACGCCGCAGTCCTTGACCAGGTCCGGGTAGTCAATACCCACGACTTGCTGGTTGCCTTCGGTCAGCGGGTGGCTGGTGGAGAAGGTGAAGGTGTCGCCGATTTTCAGCTCGATCCGCTTGTTGGCGAACTTGGCGATACGGATTTTCGGGCCTTGCAGGTCACCCAGCAGTGCCACGAAGCGGCCGTGCTTGGCAGCCAGGTCACGCACCAGCTTGGCGCGAGCCTTGTGCTCGTCCGGGGTGCCGTGGGAGAAGTTCAGACGGGCAACGTCCAAACCAGCCAGAATCAGCTGTTCGAGGACTTCCGGCGAGTTGCTGGCCGGGCCAAGGGTGGCGACGATTTTGGTACGACGGACGGACATGCACAGACTCCTGAGTTCAAGCGCTGAGGAAGGCTACTATGCTCTTTCGTTGTAGTCATTGTTCGTTTGCACTACTTATCGACGATTGCCTTGTTTTCGCTGCGGCTGAATACGAACATCCTTGAAGATTTTTAACGAGGGGTCGATACACTGCACAAGACAGGAGAACCCTCATGCGAATTTTGCTCATTGCTGCCCTGGCCGTCAGTGTTATCGGCTGCACCCGTTGGTCGATGGACCACCATTTGAACAATGCCTACCGCGCCTACAAGGTCGGCGATTGCGAGCGTGTCACCCTGGAGTTGTCCCAGGTCGACCGTGAAAGCCGCACGCGCCGCTATGTGCAACCGGAGGTATCGATGTTGCGCGGGCAATGCCTTGAACGGCAGAAACTGTTCGTCGATGCGGTGCAGACCTATCAATTCATCATCAATCAGTACCCGTCGAGTGAGTACGCCTATCGTGCTCGTGCGAGGCTCGATACCTTGCAGCAGTTGGGGCATTACCGCGGTGCAAGTGTCGCCCAGCCGCGTCCCGCTTCATTGTGATGATAATCGCCATTTCATAACTGGCCTGTTGCCAGTCTTGGGCTATCCTTTGAATGTTCGTTTGTACAAGTTTCTATGCAAACGAATGCGGGCCCGGACTCGGTAGCTGTTCTGGCGACGGACTATTGCCCGTTGTCTTACCGAGATCCATGGAGAGCGGGTTTTATTACTCGTTCCGAATCACTGGCACGGCCGCGTTATGGCCACTGGATGGCGATCTCACCATGTTTACCGACCGACGGATCGAGCGGCATCAGCTACCTTACTTCCTGCAAGTGTTTAACCGTCTCACCGACAAGCCCATCGGTTTTTTGGGCAATGTTTCGGAAGACGGGCTGATGTTGATCAGCCAATTGCCCATGATGGTCGACGTGGATTTCGAGCTGCGCTTGAAGATTCCGGAGGCTGACGGCACCTTTTATCCCATTGATCTCACGGCTACCTGCCTGTGGAGCCACGAAGATATCAACCCGCAGCATTACGATTCCGGGTTCAGTGTGCTGCAGGCCCCGGAGGAGTATGGGCAATTGATCAACGTCTTGTTGCATTACTTCAGTTTTGACCCCTTGCAGGCTTCGGCCTAGCTACAACGCACTGTCGACCCGGTTCAGAGGGATTTACCTCTGCCGTGGTCGAGTGTGGTTTTTCAGAACGCTTTTCTCAGAAAGCGCCGGCTTTCTTCCAGCCCAGGTAGCGTGTCACCAGTGCGGGGCCCAGCTCGGATGGCAAGGTGTCCAGGACGGATAAGCCATGTGCGGTCAGGCGGTCATGCAGCTCGTCCCGTGTGTTGAGGTAGTCGATGGTGCCGCTGTAGGCCAGGGCTTCGGGCAAGGTTTGCACGGGGGCTTGACGCAGTTGGTCGAGTACCTCCTCGCGCAAGCTGGCCACCAGCACCTTATGTTGACGACTGATGCGTTTGACGGCCGTCAACAGGGCTTCATCGTCCTCGTCCCGCAGGTTGCTCACCACAATGACCAAGGCTCGACGCTTCTGCCGGGCCAGCAGTTGGCTTGCCGCCGCCTGGTAATCGGCGGTCCGTCGGGTGGTGTCCAGGTCGTACACCGCATTGAGCAACAGGTTCAACTGGCTACTGCCCTTGACCGGCGCCAGGTAGCGCGATTGGTCACCGGCAAAGGTGCACAGCCCCACGGCATCGCCCTGGCGCAAGGCAACATAGCTGAGCAGCAGGCACGCATTGAGGGCGTGGTCAAAATGAGACAGTTCGTCATCCTGGCTTCGCATGCGCCGGCCGCAATCAAGCATGAATACTATCTGTTGGTCGCGCTCATCCTGGTATTCACGGGCGATGGGGGTGCGTTGTCGGGCGGTGGCTTTCCAGTCGATCTGTCGCAGGCTGTCGCCTTCGCGAAACTCACGTAGTTGATGAAATTCCAGCCCCAGACCGCGCCTTTGACGTTGACGAACGCCCAATTGGCTCAGCCAGTTGTCCACACCCAGCAGTTGGGCGCCGTAGAGCCGAGCGAAATCCGGGTAGACGCGGGTGGAGTCGCTCACTTCGATATGGCGTCGTGCCGCCCACAGCCCCATAGGGCTGGGTAGATGTATTTCGCAACGGCTGAAACTGAAATGCCCTCGCCGCAGGGGGCGAAGGCGGTAGCCCAGTTCGCTGCGTTCACCGGGATACAAGGTTATGGGTTGAGGCATGTTCTCCACGCTCAGCCCGTCGGGGGCATGATCGAATACCTGCACCGTCAGCGGCTGTGGGAAGTCGTGCTCCAGAGCCAGGCGGATTTCGCCCCAGCGTCCCAGCGCCAGGCTGCCGGGCATCTGCCGTTGTACATGCGGAGATGGGCGGCGATGCAATCGTACGGCGTCCAGCATGGCCAGCAGCAACAACGCCAGGAGTAACCCCCAGACGACTGAGTGCAAGGTGTCCGGTACTGTGAGCTGCAATGCTGCCGCAGTGCCCAGCAAAATGCCCAGACCCAGCAATGCGCCGAGCCAGTTCAACAGCAGACGGGTCGGCTTCATGGGCGAGTCACTGCCGGGGTGCCGGAATCTGATCCAACAACTGCCTGAGCACTTGGTCGACCTCCAGCCCATCGATATCCAGCTCTGGCGCGATACGTACGCGATGACGCAGTACTGCCAGGGCGCATCCCTTGATATCGTCCGGTGTTACAAATTCACCACCGCGCAACAAGGCGCGGGCACGGGCGCCGCGGACCAGGTCGATTGAGGCGCGCGGTCCGGCACCGATCGCCAGCCCTGGCCAGCTGCGTGTAGCGCGTGCCAGGCGCACGGCATAGTCGAGCACCTGTTCATCCAGGGCAAGGTCACTGGCAACCTGCTGCAGTTGCAGCACATCTTCGGCCTGCAATACGGTGCGCAATGGGTGTACAGCCAGCATGTCGGCCCGCGACGAGCGGGTGACTTCGCGCACCATCTCCAGTTCCTGCTGCGCGTCGGGGTAATCCATGCGCACCTTGAGCATGAAGCGATCCAGTTCCGCCTCCGGCAGGGGGTATGTGCCTTCCTGTTCGATGGGATTCTGTGTCGCCAACACCATGAACGGTTGGCCGATGGGCAGCGCCTCGCCTTCGAGGGTCACCTGCCGTTCCTGCATGGCCTCGAGCAAGGCTGCCTGGGTCTTGGCTGGAGCACGGTTGATTTCATCGGCCAGCAACAAGTGGGTGAACACTGGCCCCTTGCGCAGCTTGAACTGTTCGGTATGCAGGTCATACACGGCGTGGCCTGTGACGTCGCTGGGCATCAGGTCCGGGGTGAACTGGATACGCGCGAAATCGCCCTCGAAGCAGCGTGCCAAGGCGCGCACCAGCAAGGTTTTGCCCAGCCCTGGCACGCCTTCGAGCAGCACGTGGCCACCGGCGATCAGTGCGGTCAGGACGTCTTCGATCACCGAATCCTGGCCAATCACTGCCTTGCGCAACTCAGTGCGCAGGGCTTGGGCTTGCCCACTGGCGCGTTGCAGGGCTTCACTGGTCAAGGCAGTGGTGCTTGGGAAATCACTCATAAGGCATTCCTGAGGGTTTGCAGGCACGCCACCTGTCGGCTGAAATCGGCGCTGGAAAGCCGTTTTGCCGGGAGTGGGCCAAGGGCCTGGTTGATGACGTGAGAGGGTTGGCGCGTCAGGTGTTCAAGCACGCGGCGCTGTTCTGCGTTGTCGAGGCGTTCAAAACCGGGGTGGCGGCGTCGGGCCGCACGCAAGATATCGCGTTGCAAGGCCTGCAGCAGGGTGCCCTGGCCGATGCGCCGCAGCAGGAAATCGGCACTGGCTTTCAGGTGTTCCTGCAATTGGCGACGCGCGGGGGATGCAGGGGCCCGAATCGGGCCTTGACGCACGCCGGCCCGCCAAAGTCCCAAGGCGACGAGGGCAGTGAGTGCCACCAGGGCTTGGGGGAAATACCGCATCAGCAAGGTGAACAGGTCGTCGAAGTCGCTGTTGAACAGCAAAGTCACGGCGGTGCCCTGGTTCAGGTACCACAGCAGCCAGGCGTTGTCGTGCTTGCCGATGTTCGGGGTTTTCCACAGGTCGCTGTCCGTGATCACTGTGACACTGCCTTCCCCAAGGTCGAGCTGCATCAGGTGGCTGGCCCTTGCGCTGTTGGCGGAGAATTGAGCCAGGTGCTTGGGGTCGGTCAGGTTGAAATCTGTGTCGAAACTGAAATAAGCCGGTGCGGTTTCATTGTCGACATAGAGTTTGGTCAGGTCCCGGGCTTTCTTGCTTGAGGGCTTTTTGAGGGAAGTGGCAGGTTCTTCAGGTTCGTCACTCAGTGTCTGGTGAATCTGCAGGCGATCGAGCAGCAGGTCACCGCTTTTGCCAGTCTCTTCATCCCACAGCGCCTCGGCGACCAGCAACAGATGGCCGCCTGACCTGGTCCACTCCAGCAACTGTTCTACCTGGCGTGGCGACATATTACTGCGCTCGCCGAGCAGCAGTAGGCTGTTGCCCTTGGAGGGCAAGGTATCCAGCTGTTTCAGGTTATAGGCATGCTCTACGGTCAGGCCTTGTTGGCGCAGAAAGTGTTCGGCTGCCAGGTAAGGATTGGCCAGCGCCTCTGGCGAAGGACCACGATCTACCACTTCGTCATAGGGAGTCGCCTTGCTCCATGCGTAGTAACCGCCCGCGCCAAGCAGGCACGCCAGTAATAACCCCACCCATAGTAATGGCCGATTCATGGATTGCTCCCTGGGCTGAACAGGGCGCGCCAATCACTGCATAGTTTCTGCTGGGCAGGGAGCGGAGGCAGGCGGTGACCATAAGCGAGGTTTTGCCAATGACGGGTCAGTTCATCACTGAAGGCCAGCAGCTGTGGTTGCTGCAACTGGTGTACACGTGCCAGGACCTGGCCTTCGGTATCAGCGCCTTTCAATGGCAGGTTGAAATCATGCAATAACCGGCTGAGCAGGCCTCGATACAGCAGGGCGAGGGCTACCCTGGGTTGGGTGGCCCATAGCTGTTCGGCGGCGCCGGCAACGTCGTCGGGCAAGGTTTCGGTACCCAGTTCAAGACCGAACAATTGCGTGGGCAGGGGTTTGGCAACCTCTGTCTTACGCGGCCCGCGCCGGCTGACGAAGGTGTGCAACCAGTCTCGGTAACGCCACGCGAGCATGATCAGGCTGCCGATGAAAACGCCCCACAGTAGAACTTCCAAGCCTTGGGCGATGTGCTTGAAGGTATTGCTGTTGAGGTTGTCCAGCAGCGCCTTCAGCCAATCGGGAAGTCTGCCGTCACTGTGTGTTTTGTTTTTACCGGCTGGCTTTTCTTCGCCAAACCGATAACGGGTTACGGTTTCCGGGTTCTTGAAGGGCGGTTTGTCCAGCAGCGATTTGATGGATTGGCTCGCGCTCGGGGTACTCAGCGGTTTGGAGGGACTGGAAGCTTCGGCCATGACAGGATGGCTGAGAGGCAGCAGCATCAGTCCGATCATCAATAACAACAGCGGGGCCACATTGCTCAGGCGCTGACGAAGGCGTCGGAAGACCAGCTCCAGGTCCCAGGCTTCCAATACGGTGCGACGATTAAGGTAGAGGCTGAAGCCGCAGGCGACATAGATGGGTTCCCAAAATATCAGCAGCAAGACATAGAATGCGTTGCCCAGGTGCTCCAGCCATAACCCTTCCGAACTTGTCGCCAATAACAGGCGCTGCCAGTCCCAATCCATCTCGAGGTTTTGTGGGATGAACAGATAGAACAGTGCCATGCAGCCGAACCACAGGCCTATTTCCAGGTGCATTCCGATGATGGTGAGCCAGCGCGCGGCTCCGGCATTGCGTTGCTGCAACACGCCCAGGCGTTTCTGGCGTGCCGGGCCGTCCAGGCCTTCGAGTTGGCTCACCGGCATTACAAAGCTGCGGCTCAGGCTCAGCCGTCGCCAGGTCAGGCTGGCCAGCAGTTGACCCTTGAGGAGGAGCGGCCACTGGCGCACAGCGTGCTTGATAGTGGGCGTTTCACCAAACAGGGCCTTGGACAAAATGTACAGCGGCAAGCGGTCGAAGGCCGGCTTGAGCCACCAGAACAGAAATATGGCGGTGGACGGATACTGCCACAGCAGGGCTGTAAGCAAGGCGTACACAGGTACGGTGACCAATGCCCAACTGCCCATCAATAGCACGCGATGCTCCCGTGCCATCAAGGCGCCAAGATCCATGGCTTCCCAGGCAGTACGCGGCCGGATGACCACGCTGGCATCAGTCAGGCGCATGGCGATTCCTTCCCGCAAAGCCCAGGTAAGTGCCCACCAGCAGCCACAGAACAGCGCCCACCAGGTATTTGACCCACGGGGTTATCACGGTGGTGGATGACCAATAAGCCTCGATGAACGCTGCGATCAGCAGGAAAATCATGACACCGCAGAGCATTTGCACGCTCTTGCGTGCAGCCAGCCGCAATGATTCACCACGGGTCAATTGTCCCGGAGCGATCAGTGCCCACCCCAACTGCAAGCCTGCGGCCCCGGCGAGGGCGATCGCGGTCAGTTCGAATGCGCCATGGCCGATGACGAATGACCAGAAGGTCTGGCCATAGCCGATCTCGGTCAGGTGACCGGAGACCGCACCGATGATGAGGCCGTTGAAAATCAGAAAGAACACGCTGCCCAGACCGAACACTAAACCGGCGGCAAACGTCTGGAACGCGATACCGATGTTGTGCATCACGTAGTAGCCGAACATCATCCAATCTTCGCTCGATGCACGCTCGGCGGCGCGGCCCAGGCGGCTGGCATCAGGGTCGTACATGCCCTGCATCTCGGCCACCTGTTGCGGGCTGACGATGCTGTAGATCAGGTCGGGAAACAGGTAGACCAGCAGGGCAATACCCACCAGGCTGCCAAAGAACAGCAGGCTGGCGATCAGCACAAAACGCCACTGCTCCCGTACCAGCCGAGGAAAATCGGCGAGTACAAAGCTCAGCGCATTCGCCGCCAGTTGGCTGCGATGACGGTAGAGTTGTTGGTGGCCGCGCAGGGCCAGTTGTTGCAATGGGTCTACCAGATAGCTGCTGTAGCCGCGTTCCTGGGCCAGGGCCAAATGCTGGCACAGGCGTCGATATTGATGAGGGAAATCGGCCACGTCACCGGCCTTGGCCTGGCCTTGCTCCAACTGTTTGAGCTGTTCGGCGAAGGCTTGCCATTGGCGCTGGTGACGGCTTTCGAAAAGGCTCTGTTTCATGCTGGCCCCAGCAGGCCACGGGCCACGCCATTGAGTTGTTCCGCAGCGCGGGCGGGGGATACCTGCAAGGGGGCTGCAAGAATCGAGGCCAATTCGTGAACGCGCTCGGTGGACAGTTCCCCCTGGCGTTCCGCGAAACCAAGGATCGCCCGTTGTTCGCTCAAATCCAGGGCGAAGGGCAGGCGCAGGGCCGTCGCTTGAGGAATCTGGGGGCGTACCAGCGGCTGTTCACGGTAGATCACCAGAGTGCCGGCGGCCAGGTCGCCCAGGCGCTTGAAATGGGGGTGCTGCAGGCAACTGATCGCGCCGAGGCAGTAGCCGAACGGCAGCATGTCGACAAACCGCAGCAGGTTGCGGATCAGTGATGCGGACCAGCCAATCGGAGTGCCGTCATCTTGTACGACACGCAACCCCATGACCTGCTTGCCGGGTGAGCAACCCTGGTTGAGCACCTCGAACAGCACCATGTACCACCAACTGATCAGGAACAGCAGCAGCGCTCCCAGGCCGATACCGACGTTGCCAAGCAAGGCCAATGGCACCAGCAGAACGCCCATGACCACCGCGCGTACGCCCAGGTCGAAGGCAAAGGCGAGCACGCGCGGCACCAGGCCGGCCGGGCGCAGGGGCAGGTCGATGCCCTCCGGGGTCTCGATCTGGTAGCGGGTGTCCAATGGGGCTGACGGCATCGCGATCCTTGGCAGTGCAGAGTGGCTGGAAGACACGGATGCTAGCAGTGTCGGGGATGGAAGCAACCACTCAAGATTTTGCTGGATGTTTGTACAGTATATTTGGTGCTGGTCGCGGACGCCTTCCAGCGCCTAGACTTTGTCGATCTTCAGTACAGGAACAGCCCGTGAACTCCATTTTCTGGTACGACTATGAAACCACCGGCATCAACCCGCGCAGCGATCGCCCTCTTCAGGTAGCCGGAATTCGTACCGACCTTGAACTCAACGAGATCGGCGCGCCGGTCAATCTCTATTGCCAGCCCAGCGACGATATCCTGCCGCACCCCATCGCCTGTGCGATCACTGGAATCACGCCCGCAATACTCGCGGAAAAAGGCTTGGCCGAGGCCGACTTCATGACTCGGGTGCACACTGAACTGGCCGTCCCGGGTACATGCGGCGCCGGTTACAACACGCTGCGGTTTGATGACGAGATGACGCGCTACAGCCTCTATCGAAATTTTTTCGACCCCTACGCACGAGAATGGCAGGGGGGTAACAGTCGCTGGGATTTGATCGACGTGGTTCGCACCGCCTACGCCCTGCGCCCGGAGGGCATCGAGTGGCCGCAGGAGGATGGGCGTGTCACGCTCAAGCTGGAGCGGCTGACCGAAGCCAATGGTATCGACCATGGCCAGGCACACGATGCGTTATCCGATGTGCGTGCCACGATTGCATTGGCTCGGCTGGTACGTGAGAAACAGCCCAAGTTGTATGAATGGCTGTTTCAACTGCGCAGCAAGCAACGGGTGATGGACCAGGTGCGTCTGCTGCAACCGATGGTGCATATTTCCGGGCGTTTCTCTGCCGAACGTCATTACCTGGGGGTGGTGCTGCCGCTTGCATGGCACCCGCGTAATCGCAATGCATTGATTGTCTGTGACCTCGGACTCGACCCGCAAGGGCTGCTGGACCTTGATGCCGATACCTTGCGCCAGCGTCTCTACACTCGCCGTGACGATCTGGCCGACGGTGAACTGCCGGTCCCCCTCAAATTGGTGCATATCAATCGCTGCCCCGTGGTGGCGCCCTTGAATGTGCTGCGCGCAGAAGATCGTGAGCGTCTGCACTTGGACATGAGTATTTATCAGGAGCGGGCGCTGCGGCTAACTGACGCACAGGAACTTTGGCGCGATAAGTTGGCGGCCATTTACGCGCACGAAGACTTCACGCCGAGTTCGGACCCTGAGCAACAGCTTTACGACGGTTTTATCGGAGACCGTGACCGGCGTTTATGTGAACAAGTCCGAACGGCTGAACCTGCGCAATTAGCGCGCCAGCAGTGGCCTTTTGATGACGAGCGTTTGCCTGAATTATTGTTCCGCTACCGAGCACGCAACTTCCCCGATACGTTGAACAGCGAGGAGCAACTGCGCTGGAAACTTTTCTGTCAGCAACGTTTGTCGAGCCCGGAATGGGGCGCACCGAATACCCTTGAGGCGTTTGAACAGGCTCGGCGTGAATTCGCTATAAGTGCTTCACCGTTGCAGTCCCAGGTGCTGGAGCAATGGCAGGAGTATGCGGACTCTCTAGCAACCAGAATGAATCTGTAGTCGGTTTTGCAGACTATGCAGACAATAAAAAACGCCAGCAAGCTGGCGTTTTTTATGTGTAACGGCTCAGGCGCAAGCCTGGTGAGGCTTAGCCCAGCAGGGTAGCCCAACCTTCAACTACGTCACCGCCCCACTTGGCTTTCCACTCTTTCAGCGTTTTGTGGTTGCCACCTTTGGTTTCAATCACTTCGCCGTTGTGCGGGTTTTTGTACTGTTTGACTTTGCGGGCACGCTTGGTACCGGTAGTTTTTACGGCGCCGCGTGGAGCCTTAACTTTCGACTCTGGATCCAGCAGCGCAATGATGTCACGCAGGGATTTGGAGTATTCACCCATCAGGGCGCGCAATTTACCTTCGAATTCCAGCTCGGTTTGCAGTTTGTCGTCTTGGGACAGGTTCTTCAAACGGGCTTGCAGCTCTTTGATAGCTTCTTCGGTGGCACGGTATTCGTTGATCAGAGACATGTGGACTACCTTATGTAGAGCGCTGATTGACAGGGATAGTGGCCCAATAATAGTCAGGCGGTTTGCCCAAGTAAACATTTAAGGTCGCATTTATGTGAATTACTTTGAATGTTTGTAGCAATGCTATGCATTCGAGTTAATTACCAGGGCGTAGACCCTAAGATAAATCTGCTTGAAAAGCGGGAGCAGCCGTGACGTGGCGCAACAGCCTCATATATGCAGTGGTAAAACCATAGGCTATTAAGGGGCAAGGCTGTGGGCGGTGATCAGAATAAACGTTAACGAGTACTGCAGTTTTCCTGCGCAATCGCTAGAATGGCGGCCTTTGCGAAGTTCTGGAGTTTCCCCCTAATGCGCACTTTTCGGCTGGTGATTGCTTGCCCGGACCGGGTCGGCATCGTTGCCAAAGTCAGTAACTTTCTGGCCTCCCACAACGGCTGGATCACCGAGGCGAGTCATCACTCGGACAATCTCAGCGGTTGGTTCTTCATGCGTCACGAGATTCGTGCCGATTCGCTGCCTTTTGGTCTTGATGCCTTCCGCGAAGCGTTTGCGCCGATCGCCGAAGAGTTTTCGATGACCTGGCACATCACCGACACCGAGCAGAAAAAACGCGTGGTGTTGATGGCCAGCCGCGAATCCCACTGCCTGGCCGATTTGCTGCACCGCTGGCACAGTGATGAACTGGACTGCGAGATCGCTTGCGTGATTTCCAACCACGACGACCTGCGCAGCATGGTCGAGTGGCATGGCATTCCGTATTACCACGTGCCGGTCAACCCGCAGGACAAGGAGCCGGCGTTCGCCGAGGTTTCTCGCCTGGTCAAGCAGCACGAGGCTGACGTTGTGGTGCTGGCGCGCTACATGCAAATCCTGCCGCCGGAACTGTGCCGCGAATACGCCGGCAAGGTGATCAACATTCACCACAGCTTCCTGCCGTCGTTCGTAGGGGCCAAGCCGTACCACCAGGCTTCCCTGCGGGGGGTGAAGTTGATCGGCGCGACTTGCCACTACGTCACCGAGGAGCTGGACGCCGGCCCGATCATCGAGCAGGACGTGGTGCGTGTCAGCCACAGCGACAGCATTGAAGACATGGTGCGTTTCGGCCGTGACGTCGAGAAGATGGTCCTGGCCCGAGGCCTGCGCTACCACCTGGAAGACCGCGTGCTGGTGCACGGCAACAAGACAGTGGTGTTCTGACCGACCTGTTGTGATTGAAGAATGAAGGGCCTGGGCGTTAAATCGTTCCAGGCCTTTTTTCTTTGCGCGCCTTTGAGGATTGAGCGATGAGTGATCCGTTGGACAAAGCCACGTCAAAAGCCCCCGCTACGTTGGGGGAGGGGTGTTTGAGTCGATATGACCCGGATGACCTGGACAGCGAGGACGGCACCGAATTTCCCGGTGCCGCCGAGTTGTGGGAGCAGGAGCAGGCCAGGTCCGAGCCTGAGGACTGCTGATCAAATCCGGAAACTACCGACCAATTGCTTCAACCGTGTCGCTTGTTGCTCAAGGTCGGCACATGCTCGCAGCGTGGATTGCAAGTTTTCCACCCCTTCCTGATTGAGGGTGTTGATCTCGGTAATGTCCATGTTGATCGACTCCACCACTGAAGTCTGTTCCTCAGTCGCGGTGGCGACCGACTGGTTCATGCCGTCGATCTCGCCGATGCGCTGGGTCACGCTGTTCAGGCGTTCGCCGGCCAGGTTGGCGATGTCCACGCTGTCGAGGCTATGGCGCTGACTATCACTCATGGTACTGACCGAATCCCGGGCGCCGACTTGCAGTTCCTCGATCATCTTCTGCACTTGCTGCGCGGATTCCTGCGTGCGATGCGCCAGGTTGCGCACTTCATCGGCAACCACCGCAAACCCACGGCCCGCTTCCCCGGCACGTGCCGCTTCAATGGCAGCGTTTAACGCCAGCAGGTTGGTTTGCTGGGAAATACTGGTAATGACTTCGAGAATCTGGCCAATATTCACCGTCTTGCTGTTAAGCGCTTCGATATTGCTGCTGGAAGCGCTGATCATCGCTGACAGCTGATTCATCGCCTTGATATTGCGCTCGACCACTTGCTGGCCGTCCTCAGCCAGATGCCGCGCATCGCTGGCCTGATGGGACGCTTGCGCGGCATTGCGCGCAATTTCCTGGGCGGCTGCGCCCAATTCATTGATGGCGGCGGCGACACTGTTGGTACGGTTGGCCTGCTCGTCGGAGTTGACCATCGACGAGTTGGACGCGCTGACCACCCGCAGTGCTACCTCATTCACCTGTTCGGTGGCTGAGGACACCTCGCGGATCGACGTATGAATACGCTCCACGAAGCGGTTGAACGCGTTACCCAGTGTGCCGAACTCATCATGATTCTGGATGGTCAGGCGACGGGTCAGGTCGCCTTCGCCATCGGCAATATCCTGCATGGCGCGGGTCATCACATGCAGCGGTTGCATCAATACGCGGATAAGCATGCCGAGCAGGGCAATGATGATCACCACGGCAATAACCGTGGCTATTACCGCCGAAGTGCGGAATTCGCTGAGCATGGCGAAGGATTTGTCTTTATCTACTGAAATACCGAGGTACCAGTTCACCGAGGGCAGGCCCTTGATCGGTGTAAAAGTCACGATGTTGTCCTTGCCGTTGACCTCGACTTCGCTGAAGTCAGGGCTGATCTTCGGTGTGTTTTTTGGATAAACGTCAGCCAGGGTTTTCATCACCAGGTTTTTGTCCGGGTGTACCAGTACCTTGCCATCGGCGCTGACCAGAAACGCATAGCCCATGCCGCCGAAGTCCAGCGCGCCAATGTTATCCACCAGGGTTTGCAGGCTCAGGTCGCCACCCACTACGCCGATGCTCTGAGCGCCTCGAGTGCTGGGGGTAGCCACGGAGATGATCAATTTGCCGGTGGCCGCATCGATATAGGGTTCGGTCAGGGTTGAGCCGTTGCTGCTTTGGGCGCCCTTGTACCAGGGCCGCACACGCGGGTCGAAACCATCCGGCATCTTGGTGTCGGGGCGGATGGTAAAGGCGCCCTGACTGTCGCCGACGTAGGTCGCCATAAATGAGGACGTCAGGGTTTTCTGTTCCAACAGGCCGGCAACCGCAGACGGCTCGGGGTTGATGGCGATGTTTTGTGCGGCGTTTTCCACCAGCGCAATACGCCCGCTAAGCCAGGTTTGAATGTTGCTAGCGGTGACGTCGCCCATTTCATGCAGGTAGTTGTTGAGGTCGTCGCGAATGGCGTTGCGTTGCAGGTAGTCGTTGTAGAGGGTAAACAGCGCGAAAGCCGCGATGACGATAAGGGAGGCTGCAAGCAGGATTTTGTGGCTGAAGCGCAGATTTTTATTCATGGCTTGTAGGGTCCGCTAAGGTCTTAATATCCAAGGCGCGTCCTTGTGGGATGCGCAAAATGACAGCGTCAAAAAAGGTGTGATACTTCTTGTAGTAGCTCTGGTGGTCCATGTAGGAACTATCTGACCTATTTTTAGACTTTGTGGGTCTCACATCTGCCTATATCGACCTGGCGACACTAAAGATTAACCATGGGTGACGAAATGCCTGACTCCTCGCAACTGCTTATCGGTGCCGATCTTTCCGGCCAGCCCATCGCCCAGGCCATGCGGTTGGCCAATCGCCACGGGTTGATCGCCGGTGCCACCGGCACGGGCAAGACCGTTACATTGCAACGCCTGGCGGAAGCCTTCAGTGACGCCGGCGTGGCGGTGTTTGCCGCGGACATCAAAGGGGACCTTTGCGGCCTGGGCGCCGCAGCGAACCCGCAAGGCAAGGTCGCCGAGCGCATCGCCAGCATGCCTTTCCTGAACTACACGGCCAAGGCTTATCCGGTCACGCTGTGGGATATCCACGGGCAGTCCGGTCATCCATTGCGCACCACCATCAGCGAGATGGGCCCGTTGTTGCTCGGTAGTCTCCTGGAGCTCACTGACAGCCAACAGTCGGCGCTTTACGCAGCGTTCAAGGTGGCGGATCGTGAAGGCTTGCTGTTGCTGGACCTCAAGGACCTCAAGGCACTGCTTAACCACTTGCGCTATCACCCGGAATTACTGGGTGAAGACGCGGCGCTGATGACCACCGGATCCAGCCAGGCCCTCTTGCGGCGCCTGGCGGTGCTGGAGCAACAGGGCGCTGAAGCCTTGTTTGGCGAACCGGCCCTGCAGTTGGAAGACATCCTGCAACCCACCAGCGATGGGCGCGGGCGCATCCATCTGCTGGACGCCAGCCGCCTGGTGCACGAGGCGCCGAAGGTGTATGCGACGTTCCTGCTGTGGCTGTTGGCGGAGCTATTCGAGCAACTGCCCGAGCGTGGCGATGCAGACAAGCCGCTGCTTGCACTGTTTTTTGATGAAGCTCATTTGTTGTTCGCCGATACGCCCAAGGCCTTGCAGGAGCGCCTGGAACAGGTGGTGCGGCTGATTCGCTCCAAAGGCGTCGGTGTGTATTTCGTCACTCAATCGCCAGGCGACCTGCCGGACAGCGTGTTGGCCCAACTCGGCCTGCGCATCCAGCATGGCTTGCGGGCGTTCACCACCAAGGAACAGAAATCCCTGCGCGCCGTAGCGGATGGGTTTCGGCCAAACCCTGCATTTGATGCCTTGTCGGTATTGACGGAACTGGGCACAGGTGAGGCCTTGGTGGGCACCTTGCAGGAAAAAGGCACGCCGGAAGTCGTCCAGCGCGTTTTGGTGGCACCGCCGCAATCACGGATAGGGCCGCTCAGCGAAGCCGAACGCGCCGCGTTGGTAGCCAGCTCGCCGCTGCAGGGGCGTTATGACAAGCCGATCGACCGGGAGTCCGCTTACGAAGTGCTGATGTCACGCAAGGCGCTTGGCCCGACCGAAGAAACCAGGCCGACCAACGACGAGCCGAGCTTCACCGACAGGGCCGGTGCATTTCTGGGCACCACGGCAGGCAAGGCGTTGAAATCGGCGATGCAGCAGGCCGCCAATCAGATGGGACGGCAACTGGTGCGTGGTTTGTTGGGATCGTTGCTAGGCGGCAGCAAGCGCAAATAGAGACTCAGGGTTTGGGCCTGGCGTGGGCTGCCAGCCGCTCAAGTGCAGCGCGCAAGGCGGGGTTGCTGATCCCGTCGGCTGTTGCCTGAATGGTTTCGGCGGCATTCGTCGACAGGTCGTGAGTATGCTCCACCACGGCAGGCAGGGTGGTGGGCGGTTGTACCTTGAACTGGATGCGCGTCAGGCCGGCGAATTCATCAAAGGCCATCAATTGACGTTGCAGGCGTTTTTGCTGATAACGCAGACGTGTCGCCCAATGGCCATCTGTGACAATTAGCAGCAGGTTGCCTTCGCGCCAGGACGCTACGCGGCAGTGTTCGCGCGCGGCCGGTTGCAGCTGGCTTTCAAGCAGGCGTTGCAGGCGGCCCAGGCGTTGCGCATGGCCGAAGATGGCTTTCAGCGGCTTGGCATCACGAAGCAACACCGCAGGCGCGCGGGCTGGTGAGGGGCGAAATGCCATTATTGGACACCTTAAGTAACAGAGCTGCCATCGTAGCAGAAAGCCCCCGTACGCCCCAGGCGCTGCATCCATGGGTTTTGTTCGTGAAATCAATCGGTAACTTCTGCGCTCCATGGGTTGAAGTTCCGGTAAAAGCCCTTATTTTAAACAAGCCCTCTCACCGCCCCATGCCAGCATCGGGGAACAACGCCACTTTCCTCACCCACGATTCCGGGTAGAATGCGCGTTCGCATGCGGCCGTGAGGGCTGCTCGGGCCACTCACGGTGCGCCCTCCATCCCTATGTGTGGAAGAACCTGCCGATATGTTTGCGCCTTTGTTAAAGAAACTTTTTGGAAGCAAGAATGAGCGCGAAGTCAAACGCATGCTCAAGACGGTGCAGCTGGTCAATGCCTTCGAAGAGCAGATGGTTGCCCTTTCGGACGAGCAATTGCGCGCCAAGACCCAAGAGTTCAAGGCCCGCATAGCCAAAGGTGAAACCCTCGACAAGCTGCTTCCCGAAGCCTTTGCGGTCGCCCGTGAAGCCGGTAAGCGTGTCATGGGCATGCGCCACTTCGACGTCCAGTTGATCGGCGGCATGACCTTGCATGAAGGCATGATTGCCGAAATGCGCACCGGTGAAGGCAAGACCCTGGTGGCGACCCTGGGCGTTTACCTCAACGCATTGTCCGGCAAGGGCGTGCACGTGGTGACGGTGAACGACTACCTGGCTCGCCGCGATGCCAACTGGATGCGCCCGCTCTATGAATTCCTCGGCCTGACCGTCGGCGTGGTAACGCCGTTCCAGCCGCCGGAGGAGAAGCGCGCCGCCTATGCCGCCGACATCACCTACGGCACCAACAACGAATTCGGTTTCGACTACCTGCGCGACAACATGGCGTTCAGCATGGAAGAAAAATTCCAGCGCGAACTCAACTTTGCCGTGATCGACGAAGTCGACTCCATCCTCATCGACGAAGCCCGTACCCCGCTGATCATCTCCGGCCAGGCCGAAGACAGCTCGCGCCTGTACACCGAGATCAACAAGTTGATCCCGCGCCTGGAGCAGCACATCGAGGAAGTCGAAGGCGTGGTGACCAAAGAAGGCCACTTCACCATCGACGAGAAGACCCGCCAGGTCGAACTCAACGAAGCCGGTCACCAGTTCGTCGAAGAAATGCTGACCCAGATCGGCGAGCTGGCCGAGGGGGAAAGCCTGTACTCGGCGCACAACCTGGGCCTGTTGACCCACGTGTATGCCGGCCTGCGTGCCCACAAGCTGTTCCATCGCAATGTCGAGTACATCGTGCAGGACGGCCAGGTCGTGCTGGTCGACGAGCACACCGGCCGTACCATGCCGGGTCGCCGTCTGTCCGAAGGCCTGCACCAGGCCATCGAAGCGAAGGAACACCTCAACATCCAGGCTGAAAGCCAGACGTTGGCGTCCACCACCTTCCAGAACTACTTCCGTCTTTACAACAAACTGTCCGGCATGACCGGTACGGCCGACACCGAAGCGTTCGAATTCCACCAGATCTACGGTCTGTCGGTGGTGGTTATCCCGCCGAACAAGCCACTGGCGCGTAAGGACTACAACGACCTGGTGTTCCTGACCGCCGAAGAGAAGTACGCGGCGATCATCAACGACATCAAGGACGGCATGGCCAAGGGCCGTCCGATCCTGGTGGGTACCGCCACCATCGAGACTTCCGAGCATGTGTCCAACCTGCTCAACAAGGAAGGCATCGAGCACAAGGTCCTCAACGCCAAGTTCCACGAAAAAGAAGCCGAGATCATCGCCCAGGCCGGTCGTCCGGGCGCACTGACCATCGCCACCAACATGGCGGGTCGTGGTACCGACATCCTGTTGGGCGGCAACTGGGAAGTGGAAGTCGCGGCCCTGGACAACCCGAGCCCCGAGCAGATCGCCCAGATCAAGGCCGACTGGCAGAAGCGCCACCAGGCCGTGCTGGAATCCGGCGGCCTGCAGGTGATCGCTTCCGAGCGTCACGAATCGCGCCGTATCGACAACCAGCTGCGTGGCCGTGCCGGTCGCCAGGGTGACGCCGGTTCCAGCCGCTTCTACCTGTCCCTGGAAGACAGCCTGATGCGCATCTTCGCCTCGGACCGCGTGAAAAACTTCATGAAGGCCCTGGGCATGCAGTCCGGTGAAGCGATCGAGCACCGCATGGTGACCAACGCCATCGAGAAGGCGCAGCGCAAGGTTGAAGGCCGCAACTTCGATATTCGTAAGCAACTGCTCGAGTTCGATGACGTCAACAACGAACAGCGTAAAGTGATCTATCACATGCGTAACACGTTGCTGGCCGCCGACAACATTGGCGAGACCATCGCCGATTTCCGCCAGGACGTGCTCAACGCCACCGTCAGCGCACACATCCCGCCACAATCCCTGCCTGAGCAGTGGGATGTTGCCGGCCTGGAAGCGGCGTTGAAGAGCGACTTCGGTGTCGACTTGCCGGTCCAGCAGTGGTTGGACGAAGACGACCATCTTTACGAAGAAACCCTGCGCGAAAAACTGATGGCCGAATTGCTGGCCGCGTACAACGAGAAAGAAGAGCAGGCGAGTGCCGAAGCACTGCGCACCTTCGAGAAGCAAATCGTTCTGCGCGTGCTGGACGACCTGTGGAAAGACCACCTGTCGACCATGGACCACCTGCGTCACGGCATTCACCTGCGCGGTTACGCCCAGAAGAACCCGAAGCAGGAGTACAAGCGCGAGTCGTACACGCTGTTCTCCGAACTGCTGGATTCGATCAAGCGCGATTCCATCCGTGTGCTCTCCCACGTTCAGGTGCGTCGCGAAGACCCGATCGAGGAAGAGGCCCGCCTGCGTCAGGAAGCCGAGGCACTGGCTGCGCGTATGCAGTTCCAGCACGACGAAGCACCGGGCCTGGAAGCTCCTGAGGTATTGGGCGAAGAGATCGATGTGGCCCTGGCTAAAAGCCCGGTGCGCAACGAACAGAAGCTGGGTCGCAACGAGCTGTGCTGGTGCGGCTCGGGCAAGAAGTTCAAACACTGCCACGGCCAGATCGAATAAGATTTCCGCCTGACGCTGCAACACCCTGCGCCGCGACCGGCTCCTGCCGTCGCGGCGTTTTGCCATTAATTTCACCGTCGCTCACGACGGCACAGACATCACCCATTTTTAAGGAGCGCATTCATGGCTGTTGGTCTTGGTCCTTTGCCCACGTTGCACCCGGTTGCCGGTTTTGAACTCGGTATCGCTTCGGCCGGCATCAAGCGCCCGGGGCGCAAGGATGTGGTCGTGATGCGTTGCGCCGAAGGCTCGACCGTTGCTGGTGTGTTCACCCTCAACGCCTTCTGCGCCGCGCCGGTGATCCTGGCCAAGCAACGCGTGGCCGGTACCATCCGCTACCTGCTGACCAACACCGGTAATGCCAACGCTGGCACCGGCGAGCCAGGTCTGGTAGCGGCGGCGCGTACCTGCGCCAAGCTGGCCCAACTGACCGGCGTGGACGCCAGCCAAGTGCTGCCGTATTCCACCGGCGTGATCGGTGAGCCATTGCCCGTCGAGAAAATCGAAGGCGCGCTGCAAGCCGCATTGGACGACCTGTCTGTGGATAACTGGGCGGCCGCCGCCACCGGCATCATGACCACCGACACCCTGCCAAAAGGCGCCAGCCGCCAGTTCGTGCACGACGGCGTGACTGTCACCGTGACCGGCATCAGCAAAGGTGCGGGCATGATCCGTCCAAACATGGCCACCATGCTCGGCTACATCGCCACCGACGCCAAAGTCTCCCGCGACGTGCTGCACAGCCTGATCCTGGACGGCGCCAACAAGTCGTTCAACCGCATCACCATCGATGGCGACACTTCGACCAACGACTGCTGCATGCTGATCGCCACCGGCCAGGCCAACCTGCCGGAGATCACCGAGGCCAGCGGCCCGCTGTTCGCCGCGTTGAAGCAGGCGGTGTTTGAAGTGTGCATGGACGTGGCGCAGGCCATCGTGCGGGACGGCGAGGGCGCGACCAAGTTCGTGACGGTTGAAGTCAACGGCGGCGCTAACCACCAGGAATGCCTGGACGTGGGTTACACCGTGGCTCACTCGCCACTGATCAAGACCGCGCTGTTCGCCTCTGACCCGAACTGGGGCCGTATCCTGGCGGCCGTCGGCCGCGCCGGTGTGCCGGACCTGGACGTGAGCAAGATCGATGTGTTCCTGGGCGATGTGTGCATTGCCAGCCGTGGCGCCCGTGCTGAAACCTACACCGAAGCCCAGGGTTCGGCGGTCATGCAGCAGGAAGAAATCACCATCCGCATCGAGTTGGGTCGCGGCGAATGCAGCGAAACCATCTGGACCACTGACCTGTCCCACGAGTACGTGAAGATCAACGCGGAATACCGTACCTAAGAGGATAAGCGCGGTGAAACGAGTGCATGTAGCAGCAGCGGTGATCCGCGGTGTCGACGGCAAAATCCTGCTGGCGCGCCGCGCCGATACCCAGCATCAGGGCGGCCTCTGGGAGTTTCCCGGCGGCAAGGTGGAAGCCAATGAATCGGTAGCCGGCGCACTGTCCCGCGAATTGCAGGAAGAGCTGGGCATCCAGGTCACCACGGCGCGACCGCTGATCAAGGTGCAGCATGACTACCCGGACAAGCAGGTGTTACTGGATGTCTGGGAAGTCTCGGCTTTTACCGGTGAGCCCCATGGCGCCGAAGGGCAACCGCTGGAGTGGGTGGCGCCCCGGGATCTGCTCAACTACGAGTTCCCGGCGGCCAATGCACCGATCGTTGCGGCTGCGCGTTTACCTGCCGAGTACCTGATCACACCGGGCGAACTGGAAACCCCGACGTTACTGCGGGGTATTCAGAAAGCCATTGCTGGCGGCATCAAGCTGGTGCAACTGCGCGCGCCCAACGGCTACGACCCCAAATACCGCGACCTTGCGGTGGATGCGGTGGGCCTGTGTGCGGGCAAGGCCCAGTTGATGCTCAAGGGGCCGTTTGAATGGCTGGGGGATTTTCCTGCGGCCGGTTGGCACATGACCTCGGCGCAATTGCGCAAATACGCCAGCAAGGGGCGCCCGTTGCCAAAGGATCGCTGGCTGGCTGCTTCCTGCCATAACGCCGAGGAATTGGCTCTGGCAGAAATGATGGACGTGGATTTTGTCACGCTGTCGCCGGTGCAACCGACCCAGACCCATCCTGATGCGCAGCCGTTGGGTTGGGAGCAGGCCGCAGAGCTGATCCGTGGGTTCAGCAAACCGGTGTTTCTGTTGGGTGGGGTTGGACCCGCCGAGCGGGAGAAGGCTTGGGAGGCTGGGGCCCAAGGTGTCGCAGGGATTCGCGCGTTCTGGCCTGAGATTTGAGGCTGTTCTGACCGGCCTTATCGGGGAGGCAAGCCCCCTCCCACATTCGACCGAGTTCTACCGTTGGAATGCGGTCAAATGTGGGAGCGGGCTTGCTTGCGAAGGCGTCAGATCAGGCGCTGGATAATCAGTGGGGTTTAGCGGCAGCCTGCCATAAAACCTCGGCCACGCCCTGGCGCCTTGCAATCACCCGCGCCGCCACAAACAGCAAATCCGACAACCGATTGATATACGCCAACCCCACCCCTTCCAACGGCTCGATCGCATTCAACTGCTGACACCGCCGCTCCGCACTGCGCGCCAGGCTGCGGCACATATGGGCCTGGGCGACCAACGCCGAGCCTCCGGGCAGGATGAAGTTCTCCAGCGGTCCCACTTCTTCATTCCAGCGGTCAATCGCCGCCTCCAGCCGGTCCACTTCCGCCGCATTCAACGCCTTGTACACCGGCATCGCCAACTCGCCCCCCAAGTCGAACAAGCGATGCTGGCAAGGCGTAAGCACCTCGATCACATCCTTCAGTTCCGGATGTTTGCCACTCTGTTCTTCCAGGCTGGCCAGTAACAAGCCCAACTGGCTGTTCAACGTATCAACCTCGCCAATGGCCTCCACCCGTGGGTGATCCTTGGGCACGCGGCGGCCGTCGCCCAGGCCGGTTTCGCCCTTGTCGCCGGTGCGGGTGTAGATTTTCGACAGGCGAAAGCCCATGTTCATTGCTCCAGTTGGGTGAGTTCGTAAGGCGGCAGCTGGCTGCCGGCCAGGGGTAAGCGCAAGGTAAAGCAGGTGCCCTGACCGAGGGTGGAGTGCACTTCCATCTGGCCTTTGTGGTTGTTGGTGATGATGAAATACGACACCGACAGCCCAAGCCCGGTGCCCTGGCCGATTTCCTTGGTGGTGAAGAACGGCTCGAAAGTGCGTTTGCGCACGTTTTCGCTCATGCCGATGCCGTTGTCTTCCACCTGGATCTCCGCCCACGGCGGGTTGAGGCGGGTGCGCAGGATGATGCGCCCCGGTTCGCTGTCGTCTTCACGCAGGTGGATGGCCTGGGCTGCGTTTTTCAGCAGGTTGAGCAGGACCTGTTCGAGTTCGTTGGCGGTGCCGGGCACCGGACCCAATTGGGGATCGAACTGGCGGATGATCGCCTGGCCCTTGAAGTCAAAGCCGATGGCCAGGTCGAAATCGTTACCGGCGATCTCCACCGCCTGGTCGATCAATGCCGGCAAGTCGCAAGGCGCCATCTGTCGGTTGCTGCGGCGACTGAAACTGAGCATATGGGTGACGATCTTCGCCGCCCGCGCCCCGGCCTGCTGGATGCCGTCGAGCAACTGCGGCACTTCGCGGCTTTGCAGGTAGCGGTTGACGGTCTCCAGCTCGATACCCACCTGTTCCGCGTGTTCCAGGTTCTTCGGCAAGTCGGGGGACAAGCGGCGGCGGATGTTCTGCACGTTATGCAGGATCGCGCCCAGCGGGTTGTTGATCTCGTGGGCCATGCCGGCGGCCAGGCCGCCGACGGAAAGCATTTTCTCCGACTGCACCATCATTTCTTCCAGGGACAGGCGCTGGGTGATGTCATCGATGCGGATCACCACGCCACGTCCGGCACCGCCCATCAGCGGGTAAAACGTGAGGGCATAGTGCTTGGCTTCGTCGTCCTTGAACCAGGTGACGCGTTCGATGCGCTCCACCGTGTGTTGTTCGACCGCCGCCCTGATCTGCGGCAAGTAAGGCTTGAGCGGCTGGAAGGCCAGGTAGATCGGCTGATTCAGGGCTTCATCCAGGCGCGTGCCGGAGAGGGCGCTGGCTTCCTGGTTCCATTGGGTGACGTAGAGCTGTTCATCCAGGGCGATCAAGGCCGAGGGCATCGAGTCGATGATGCTGTTCAGGTAATTCTGGAAACCGGTGAGCTTTTTCTCGATCTTGCTGCGGACCTGGACTTCCAGCTCCAGCTTGCGGTTGGTGTGGCGCGTCTCCTCGGCCAAGCCTTGGGCCTGGTCGTACGCCGCCTGGGAGTCGTCCCGTGCACGCTTGAGCTGCTGCTCTCGGGCTTCGATGCGCGACAGCATGGTGTTGAAGGCTTCGGCCAGGCTGCCGATTTCATCGCGGTTACCGCGACCGGCACGCAGGGCGTAGTTCTCTTCGCGGGTGACCTGGCGCGACAGTTCTTCCAGCTCGTGGATCGGCCGGGTGATCAGGCGTTTGATCTGGCGGGCGATGACCAGCCACAACAGTACGCTGAAAATCAGGATGCCCAGGCTGGCTGTCAGCGTGCCGGTGTAGAACGCCACTGGCAGCTCGCTGCTGGCCACCAGCAGCAAATGCCCGGACGGTTGGCCGGCGCGAGGCAGGGTGATGACTTGGTTGCTGCGAAACTCGGTGACACGCCAGGCCTCGATATGCCGGTAGTTATCGGGAAGGTGCAGGCGGTCACCGTGTTGCATCTGCGCTAAACGGTTGCCGTCGCCGTCATACAGGGCGGCGGCGCGCAGCGGCGAATAGCTGGTCAGTTCATTGAGCAATGCGTCGGCCTTGGCCGGCGATTCGAGGGCCTCGGCGGCGAGCGCCGGGTTGGACACCAGGCGGCCGATGGCCTGCAAGGCCTGGGGCGCCATGCTTTCCTGGGAAATCCAGTAGGCGGCGCTGATAAAGGTCAGGTTGGCCACCAGCAGTACGGTGGTCAATAGCACCAGCAGGGCGGCCAGCAGTTTCTGCCCGACCGGTAGGTTTTCAAGACGCTGGCGCAGCGGCATCAGGGTTTTCCCAGGTGATAGACAGGCGGGCAGGGTAGCGCGTGGTTCAGTCGCGGGGCAATCCGCGTGCAAGCAACTGCTCGACCAGGCGCACTTGCAACTGTTGAAGGTGCGGCAGGTTCAGTTGGTGACGGGCAGCCGCCTGGCAAGCATAGCCCAATAGGTAGCTGATTTCGGTGCGGCGGCCGGCGGCCACGTCCTGGTACATGGAGGAGTAGTTCGCGGCGGTGGCCTGGATCACCCGTTCCACCTCGTGTTGCAGGTCCAGCGCGGCGTCGGGCTGGCCGCAGCATTCCAGCAGTTCGCCGAGTTCGGCGCACAGGGTGGCGACTTCGCACTGGTGGGCCTGTAGCTCGCCATTGCGGCACTGATACAGCACGGTCAGCGGGTTGATGGCGCAATTGAGCGCCAACTTGCGCCAGAGCCGCGTGAGGATGTCGGTGCTCCAATCGTGGGGGATGCCGGCGGCGTGCAAGTCGTCGAGCCACAGCGGCGGGGTAGGGTGGCCCGCATCGCCCAGCCAGGTGTAGCCATGCCCGGCGAACACCACGCGCCAGTCGCCGTCGCGAAACGCGCCTTCGGTGCTGGAGGCGAAGATGCAGCGGGCCTGGGGCAGTTGCGCGGCGACGGCATCCTGGCTGCCCAGGCCGTTCTGTAACAGGATCAGTTCGGCGTCCAGTGCAAGGCGGTGTTGCAACTGTGCGACGGCGGCTTGAGCGTCGTAGGCTTTGCATGCTACCAGCAGACGATGAATCGGCCCCGGACTGTCAGCTGTTTCGCCGATCACCGGGTAGGTGTGTTCTACACCTTGTTCCACCAGGGTCAGCCCCTTGGCTACCTGATAACTGGCCAAGCGCGCTTCATCGCGCAGGATCAACCGTACGGGCACGCCAGCGCGCGCCAGGCGAGTGGCCCAAAGGGTGCCCAGGCTGCCGGCGCCGAGAATATGCCAGGTGGTCGACATCAGTTTTTGCTCCGTAGGGTCGCCCGCAGCGAACGGGACGAAAGAACCGCTATAATGCCCCGGCATTTTAGCTTGGGCGCGCTCCATCTCTACTGAGCCCGCCCCTTATATTGGAGATATGACATGCCTTCGTTCGACGTGGTATCCGAACTGGACAAACACGAAGTCACCAACGCCGTCGAGAACGCCGTCAAGGAGCTGGATCGCCGCTATGACTTGAAAGGCAAGGGCAGCTTCGAATTCAAGGAAAAAGAGCTGACCGTCAACCTGACTGCTGAAGCCGATTTCCAGCTGGAAGCGATGATCGAGATCCTCAAGCTGTCGCTGGTCAAGCGCAAGATCGATGTGCAGTGCCTTGAAGTCAAGGACGCCTACGCCTCCGGCAAATTGATGAAGCAGGAAGCCGTGCTCAAGGAAGGCATCGACAAGGAGCTGGCGAAGAAGATCGTCGCCCACATCAAGGACGCCAAGCTGAAAGTCCAGGCCGCGATCCAGGGTGAACAGGTACGCGTTACCGGCAAGAAGCGTGACGACCTGCAAGAAGCCATCGCGGCCCTGCGCGCCAAGACCTTCGACATGCCGCTGCAGTTCAATAACTTCCGCGACTGATGGCACATTGGGGAACCTGTGGGCGTTTTTGACGTCCCACGCCCCACAACCTGCGCCTACTATTGAGCCCTCCTGGGCTCAATTGCATTTATGGCCACTCGATACGCCGAACATCCGGTAACCAGGAGAATGTAGATGGATTTCAATGCTGAAGTGGATCACCTGATCAAGACCTCAGAGTCGTGGCTGCCGATGATCATGGAATACGGCAGCCGGTTTTTGCTGGCGGTGGTCACCCTGGCCATCGGTTGGTGGCTGATCAATGTGTTGACCCACCGCGTGGGACGTTTGCTGGCAATGCGCAATGCCGACCTGGCCCTGCAACACTTCATTACCAGCCTGGCGAACATTGCGCTCAAAGTCATGCTGGTGGTCAACGTGGCCTCGATGATCGGCGTGGCAACCACCTCGTTCGTAGCCGCGATTGGTGCCGCCACCCTGGCCATCGGCCTGGCCTTGCAAGGCAGCCTGGCGAACTTTGCCGGCGGCGTGCTGATTCTGCTGTTCCGCCCGTTCCGCATTGGTGACTGGATCGAAGCCCAGGGCACCTCGGGTACCGTCGACAGCATCCAGATCTTCCACACCGTGCTGCGCACCGGCGACAACAAGACCGTGATCATCCCTAACGGCAGCCTATCCAACGGCCTGATCACCAACACCAACCGCCAGCCGACCCGCAAGGTGGTGTTTGATGTGGGTGTGGACTATGAAGCCGACCTGCAGAAAGCCCGTGAAGTGCTGCTGGAGCTGGCGAAGGATCCGCGCGTACTGGCCGATCCGGCCGCCGTGGCGGTGGTTTCGACTTTGGGCGACAGTTCGATCACCGTTTCCCTGCGTTGCTGGACCAAGACAGCGGATTATTGGGATGTGATGTTCATGTTGAATGAACTGGCGCGTGACCGTTTGAAAGCGGCGGGGATTGATATTCCATTTCCGCAGCGGGTTATTCGTGTGATGCAGGAAACAGCTGCCAAGTAATTTGAGGTTATCGTCTTGAACTTGGCCGATAGGTCAGGTTCAAGGTGCAAGTGTTAATCTCGTTAGTTAGCTTGCTAGTTATTCCTGTGCTGAAACATTACAGCCATAAAAAAGCCGCTCCCTTGTTAAACAAGGGAGCGGCTTTTTGTTTAAGGCCGAGGCCTTAAGTCATCGTTGTAATCAAACGATCAATTACAAGATGTTCAGCGGGTAGTTCGCGATCAGGCGCAGTTCGTCGATCGAAGGCGAACCGTAGTAAACGCCATCACCCGAACGATAAGTAGCTTGACGCAAACGCAGACTCAGGTTTTTTGCCGGGCCGCTTTGGATCACGTACTTGGCTTCGATATCGCGTTCCCACTCTTTACCGTTCGATGTGGTTGCGGTATTGGCGCCGCTACCGGTGACGTAACGAGTCATGAAGCTCAGGCCAGGAATGCCAAAGGTCGCCATGTTGATGTCGTAGCGAGCCTGATAGGACTTCTCGCCTTCGGCGTTGAAGTCGGAACGGGCGATGGAGTTGGCCAGGAATACCGTGCCGCCGCCGTCTACGCCGTAGCCGTAGTCGCCGTCGCCGGTGACTTTCTGGGCTGCCAGGGTAAAGGTGTGAGCACCGATGGTGTAAGCGCCCTGCAAGCTGAACGCACGGTTGTCGAGCTTGGTGCGTTGTGCGAACGGCAGAGCGCTGTCTTTGGAAGCACGTTGCAGGCCTTCGCCCTCGCTCTTGGTGTCGTAGATGTTGAAGTCCAGGGCGAAAGACTGGTCGTCGCTCAGTGCGTGGGTCCAGTTCAGGTTGCTGTAGTACTTGCGGAAGTAATCTTCGGTCTTCGCGTAGTACAGGCTGCCGGTGAACTCAGGTGTGAACGAGTAGACACCACCGACAAAGTCGGTTTTGGTCAAACCAAGGCTGTCGTGGTAGGTCTGGTTCTGCGCAATGCTGGAAGTGAAGTGACCGCCTTCCAGTTTCAGGCCCTTGATCTCGTTACTGGTGATCGAGATACCTTGTGGCAGCTCTGGCAGCAAACGGCTGTCGTCAGAGGCGAACACAGGAGCTGTTGTGTACTGGTCACCGACTTTCAGGACCGTATTGGAGATACGGAACTTAACGGCACCGCCGCCTTTGGAGTAGTCGTCTTGCGAGCGACCATCGGAACCGGTTGGGAATAGACCGGTACCCGCACGGCCCTTGCCGCTGTCGAGCTTGACGCCCAACAGGCCAATCACATCAACACCGACACCGATGGTGCCTTGGGTGAAGCCCGATTCGTACAGGGCATTGAAGCCCAGGCCGGTTTCTTCAGCACGGCTCTGGGAGCCTGGGCCCGACGGGTTGTTGCGGAAGTCGCGGCTGAAGTACAGAGCGCGAGTATTGATGCTGAAAGTGCTGTCTTCAACAAAGCCCTTGGAATCGTCCTGGGCGGACGCCATTGCGAACTGCGAGGTGCCTGCTGAAACAGCCAGGGCGATCATGCTCCACTTCATCACGCGCATCGTGATTTGCTCCTTTGGTTTTAGGAAGAGTACTGCCGTCCCACCTGTATTTTTATCTGGGCGGCTCTTTCTTTTATGTGTCGGCGCAAAGTTATATCACGCAGACTCTATTGACGATACTTACCCATCTATCCTTTCAGCTTCTTTACGAGGCTGTCGTAAATTGCTAGCTCCATGTCGCAAATCCACAGTCCTGTTGTAACCGGACTGACAACTTCAATACTGTTTCCAAACCCTTTTCAAAGTTTGAACGCTTCCTTGATACGCATTGAAACGCTGCTGTTCTTTATCGCGAAACACCTGCTTCCAATCGGGTGTCGTTGCCGACGATGCAGGTGTCAATGCAACAAGCGTGCACAAAGCGGTAACCGAATGTCATTTTTTCGTGAAAACCGTTCCGGCCCTGTAAAAACCGCATAAGCACGGGCTTTTTACGCCGTTTGGTTTGGGCTTGACGCGGCTGTGTTACCCCTCTTCGGTGGTACATAAAACCTGTGCGCGGGAAAAACGTTACCGGTTCACCCTCATGAGTGGGTACTTGGCGGATCCCTTTGAGGCACAAGTGGGTCATTTTGGTGCGTCCCGGTGAGGCCCGGTTTAGCGTAGCTCAAATATTCGACCGCCTCGAAAGAGTGCATGTTTTTTCATCACTGGCGCCGGCGCTTTCCTGCATTCGCCGTGAAGCCGTGCGCATTCGAAGGTATGCTGGGCGCCTGAACCTGACTTGCCGAACGGAGTGCCCACGGTGTTCGCCCTAGATCAACGCCTGCAACAAGACACACTGGTCATCGGGGACTTCCCGCTGTGCCGCCTGCTGCTGTCCAATGACTCAAACTACCCGTGGTTCATCCTGGTGCCACGCATCAACGCTATCAGCGAAGTGTTTCAACTGGATGTCGCCGACCAGCAGCGTTTGTGGCAAGAAACGACTGCCCTGGCCCAGTTGTTGAATGAAGGCTTGGCCGCCGACAAGATGAACATCGGCGCCCTGGGCAATGTGGTCAGCCAATTGCACGTGCATGTGATCGTGCGCAAGCGCGACGATGCTGCCTGGCCGGCGCCAGTATGGGGCAAGCATCCGGCGCAGCCTTACACCGATGAGCAAGTCGCTGCCATCCGCGTCCGTCTGCGCGAGCTGTTGCCTGCCGACTTCATTTTCAACCAGGGCTGAATCATGGACCTGCAAGACCGCGTCACCGACCTGGAAAGCCGCCTGGCCTTCCAGGACGACACCATCGAGACCCTCAATGACATCCTCGTCACGCAGCAGCGTGCTGTAGAGCGCCTGCAATTGCAGATGACCGCGCTGCTCAAGCGCCAGGAAGAAATGGGCGGCCAGTTCGAAACCTCCGAAGAAGAAGCGCCGCCTCCTCACTATTGATAGCCACGCATAAAAAAACCGCGACCCAGCCAGGCTGGATCGCGGTTTTTTGCTGCGAACGCAGGTATCAGCGGCGCGGCAGTGCAGCGATCACGTCTTCGGCCTGCAGGCCTTTGTCGCGATTCATCACGGAGAACTCCACGCGCTGGCCTTCCACCAGGACGCGATGGCCTTCGCCGCGAATGGCCCGGAAGTGGACGAAGATATCGTCGCCCGAATCACGGGAAATAAAGCCGAAGCCTTTGGATGTGTTGAACCACTTGACGGTACCGGTATCCCGATTGGTCATGTCGTAGGTTTGCGACGAGGCCGCAGGGGACGAACGGTAGAAGCTGATGGCCAGGTGAAGAACGATGGCGACCACAGCGATCACCAGGCTGAGCAGGATGGCCGGGTGGCCGCCGACTTCAGGCATGGGTGCCAGGAGGGTGAGGGTTTGTACGACAACGGTCAGTACCAGCAGCGCGCTGACCAGGTTTTGCAGTTGATGACGCGTGCCTTTGTTCCAGTAAGGGATCACCGGTGCCAGCGTCAGGTTAAGAAGGCCGAACATGGCCAGGTACAGAGCGTCGTGTTGTTCCAGATACGGCAGGCTTTCAGGCTGCAGGCTCGGGATAAAGGACAGCAGCAAAGCTGCAACGCCCGTTAGCAGGTGGACGATTTTCAACATTTTGATTAACTCACGTTAAGACGGATCACAAGGAAGAGCTGACTGGCACGGTTCGCTTCTGAACAATGGGAGGCGTTGGGCACGTGCGCGGGTATCAGCCTATGCCGCTGCCGCAGAAAGTAACGGCGGCGACACGCTGTCTATTTAACAGCAAAGGCTGTGCCTACTCAAATCAAGCATTTCGGGGTATTGCAAGGGCGATGGCATTTCTGCAGCAAACGCTTGTCCTAGACACGTGCAGGTTTTTCAAACGGCCAGCAGAGAAATTTCCTACTTGCCTCAAAGGCTTGGGTTGCTCCGGTCGGCAGGGCGCACCGGGGCGAATTGCCGCGCCGGGCTGCGCATCACCGGCACTCTTGCTAGAGTGGTCCTGCACCTGATCAATGAATGCTTGTCAATTGAAGGGGATAAACATGGCAATCGATATCGGTATCAGTGAAGAAGATCGTAAATCCATCGTCGACGGGCTTTCGCGACTGCTTTCCGATACCTATGTTCTGTATCTGAAAACCCACAACTTCCATTGGAACGTCACGGGCCCCATGTTCCGCACGCTGCACTTGATGTTCGAAGAGCAGTACAACGAACTGGCCCTGGCCGTGGACTCCATTGCCGAGCGTATCCGTGCCCTGGGGTTTGCTGCGCCGGGTGCCTACTCCATCTATGCCCGTCTTTCTTCCATCAAGGAAGAAGAGGGCGTGCCCAGTGCCGAAGAGATGATCAAGCAGTTGGTGGCTGGCCAGGAAGCGGTCACCCGCACCGCGCGCGGTATCTTCCCGCTGCTCGACAAGGTCAGCGATGAGCCGACGGCCGACCTGCTGACCCAGCGTATGCAGGTGCATGAGAAAACCGCGTGGATGCTGCGGTCCCTGCTTGAAAATCAGTAAACGCTGACCTTGAGTGGCGCCGCCCTGGCGCCGCTCGCTTGTTTCCGCGCATTTCCTGGCGTTGTCCTACGTCGATCAACTCCGCGTCTTCTGGCTGCCTGCCGCTCCCTGCTGTTTTTATAGGGCATTGCCCAATGGGACGACCCATGGGCGGTTGTTTGGCAATGGAGTGTCAGGTGTATGTCACGCGGAGTCGGTAATGGAGTGATGGAAACCGGTGGTTTCCATAAGATAAAGATCGACCCTTTTGCAAAAGGGTTCGATATGGGGCTGGCCAAGCCGCTGTCCCGGTCGGTGAGGCTCAATGGTTTTTCCACGTGCCTGCGGCTGGAGCAGATCTATTGGAATATCCTCACGGAAATCGCCAGGATCAATGCCTGTTCAGTCAGTGCGTTGCTGTCTTATGTCGATCGGGAAGTACACTTGCGTTATGGCGGTGTGAAGAACTTCAGTGGGTTGGTCAGGGTGGTGTGCGTGGTTCATGTCCTCAAAGGGCGTTTTGACCCTGCGTGCTCACCGGGATAGCCACCGGGCTTCGGGGCCGGCCCTCCATCATGGCGGGCAGGGCCCTGGGCAGAAGCCGGCTGCGCTGCCTCGATTTACCAGATATAATCCCGCGCTTTGCTACGCATGCTGCGGACCCGTAGGGCAGGCGTGGCGCAGTAACGTTCTGATCGCCGAGACATCGCCATGCCCATGTACGACTACCAATGTGCTTCCTGCGGTCATCAGCTGGAAGCCATTCAGAAGATCAGCGCAGCGCCGTTGGTCGATTGCCCAGCCTGCCAGGCGCCTGAGCTCAAGAAGATGTTGTCCATGCCGGGCTTCCGCTTGAGCGGCAACGGCTGGTACGAGACCGACTTCAAGACCGGCTCGAAGAAGAACCTGGCCGGCGGCGACAAAGCAGACTGAGTTGAACTCTACGCGCAGGCTCCTGCATTATCCGTCCCCTGCTTTAATGTACGGTGACGAGGCAGGCCTCCACCGAATTTCGAATTACGAGAAGTGAAACCACTACCATGATGCGCAGCCACTATTGCGGCCAACTGAACGAGACCCTGGAAGGTCAGGAAATCACCCTTTGCGGATGGGTTCACCGTCGCCGCGACCACGGCGGGGTGATCTTCCTCGATATCCGTGATCGTGATGGTCTGGCCCAGGTGGTGTTCGACCCGGATCGCGCCGAAAGCTTCGCCGCCGCCGACCGCGTGCGCAGCGAATACGTCGTGAAGATCACCGGCAAGGTTCGCCTGCGTCCGGCGGGTGCCGTGAACAAGAACATGGCGTCCGGCGGCATCGAAGTGCTGGGCTATGAGCTGGAAGTACTGAACGAGTCGGAAACCCCGCCGTTCCCACTCAACGAATACTCTGACGTGGGCGAAGAAACCCGCCTGCGCTATCGCTTCCTGGACCTGCGTCGTCCGGAAATGGCCGAGAAGCTGCGCCTGCGTTCGCGCATGACCACCAGCATCCGTCGTTTCCTCGACGAAAACGGCTTCCTCGATGTCGAAACCCCGATCCTGACCCGGGCCACCCCGGAAGGCGCGCGCGACTACCTGGTACCTAGCCGTACCCACGCCGGTTCGTTCTTCGCCCTGCCGCAATCGCCGCAGCTGTTCAAGCAACTGCTGATGGTCGCCGGCTTCGACCGCTACTACCAGATCGCCAAGTGCTTCCGCGACGAAGACCTGCGCGCTGACCGCCAGCCTGAATTCACCCAGATCGACATCGAGACCAGCTTCCTCGATGAAAAAGAGATCATGGGCCTGACCGAACAGATGATCCGCAACCTGTTCAAGGAAGTGCTGGGCCTGGAATTCGGCGACTTCCCGCACATGACCTTCGAAGAAGCCATGCGCCGCTACGGTTCCGACAAGCCAGACCTGCGTAACCCGCTGGAACTGGTGGACGTGGCCGACCAACTCAAAGAAGTCGACTTCAAGGTGTTCAGCGGCCCGGCCAACGACCCTAAATGCCGCATCGCCGCCCTGCGCGTGCCTGGCGGCGCGAGCATGCCGCGCAAGCAGATCGACGACTACACCAAGTTCGTTGGCATCTACGGTGCCAAGGGCCTGGCGTATATCAAGGTCAACGAGCGCGCCAATGGCGTTGACGGCCTGCAATCGCCGATCGTGAAGAACATTCCGCTGGACAACCTGAACGCGATCCTCGATCGCGTCGGCGCAGTCGACGGCGATATCGTGTTCTTCGGCGCCGACAAGGCCAAGATCGTCAGCGAAGCCTTGGGCGCGCTGCGCATCAAGCTGGGTCACGACTTGAACCTGCTGACCTGCGAATGGGCCCCGATGTGGGTCGTTGACTTCCCGATGTTCGAAGAAAACGACGACGGTAGCTTCAGCGCCTTGCACCACCCGTTCACCGCGCCGAAATGCTCGCCGGCCGAACTGGAAGCCAACCCGGCTGGCGCGCTGTCCCGCGCGTATGACATGGTATTGAACGGTACCGAGCTGGGTGGCGGTTCGATCCGTATCCACCGCAAGGAAATGCAGCAAGCGGTGTTCCGCCTGTTGGGCATCAACGAAGCGGAACAGGAAGAGAAGTTCGGCTTCCTGCTCGACGCCCTGAAATACGGTGCGCCGCCCCATGGTGGCCTGGCGTTCGGCCTGGACCGCCTGGTGATGCTGATGACCGGCGCCCAGTCGATCCGTGAAGTGATCGCCTTCCCGAAAACCCAGAGCGCTGCGGACGTCATGACCCAGGCGCCAGGTGTGGTGGATGCCAAGGCATTGCGCGAGCTGCACATCCGTCTGCGCGAGACGCCGAAGGCTGAGTAAGGCTGCTGCGTGAAAGCGCATTGAGGTTTACGCAGTCAAAAAAGGCGCATCTTCGGATGCGCCTTTGCGTTACAAGGGTTGCATTCCGCCTGGGGCGGAATTGATAAGGTTTCTAGAGAATTTTTGGAGTTGTGTTATGGCTGGCCATTCCAAGTGGGCGAACATCAAGCACCGCAAAGAGCGTCAGGATGCCAAGAAAGGCAAGATTTTCACTAAATGGATCCGCGAGCTGACCGTCGCGGCCCGCCAGGGTGGGGGTGATCCAGGCTCCAACCCGCGTCTGCGCTTGGCGCTGGACAAGGCCCTTGGCGCGAACATGAGTCGCGACATCATCGACCGCGCCGTGGCCCGCGGTGCCGGCGCTGCCGATACCGACGACATGGTCGAGCTGAGCTACGAAGGCTATGGCCCGGGTGGCGTGGCCGTGATGGTCGAGTGCATGACCGACAACCGCAACCGTACTGCCGCCGCTGTGCGTCATGCATTCAGCAAATGTGGTGGCAACCTCGGCACTGACGGTTCGGTGGCCTACCTGTTCGAGCGCAAGGGGCAGATTACCTTCGCGCCGGGCACCGATGAAGATGCGCTGATGGAAGCGGCGATGGAGGCGGATGCCGACGACGTGGTGACCAACGAAGACGGTTCCATCGACGTGTTCACTTCGTTCGCCAGCTTCTATGCGGTGCGCAATGCCCTGGAAGCGGCCGGTTTCAAAGGTACCGACGCGGAAATCGTGATGCTGCCGACCACCAGCGCCGAGCTGGACCTGGACGGTGCGCAGAAAGTGCTGAAGATGCTGGATATGCTCGAAGACCTGGATGATGTGCAGAACGTGTATTCCAACGCCGACATCCCTGAGTCTGTAGCCGAACAGCTAGGCTGAAGGACGATGTAGATCAAAAAGTGGGAGGGGGCTTGCCCCCGATGACAGTGTGTCAGTTACGTATAAATCGACTGATCCACTGCTATCGGGGGCAAGCCCCCTCCCACATAGGGTCTTCTCTGTGTCAAAAAATGTGCTTACCCAACCCGCAGGCGTTATGACTTTAATCCTAGGTATCGACCCCGGTTCGCGCATCACCGGTTTTGGCGTGGTGCAACAGACCCCGCGTGGCTGCGTGTACGTGGCTTCGGGCTGCATCCGCACCGGCGCGGGCGAGTTGGCCGAGCGCCTGCAGATCGTTTATCGCGGCGTGCGTGAGGTGATCCAGACCTACGGGCCGGTGACCATGGGTATCGAAAAGGTGTTCATGGCAAAGAATGCCGACTCCGCGTTGAAGCTTGGCCAGGCCCGTGGCGCCGCCATCGTTGCCGGCGCCGAGGAGGGCATGGAAATCGCCGAGTACACCGCCACCCAGGTCAAACAGGCCGTGGTCGGCACCGGCGCGGCGAACAAAGAGCAGGTGCAGATGATGGTCATGCATATGCTCAAGCTCACTTCAAAACCGCAGATCGACGCCTCGGACGCCCTGGCTATTGCCATTTGCCATGCGCACACTCGCTCAAGCTTACTGCCTCACGGCCTGGGCACGGCACGCAGTCGTGGCGGGCGCCTGCGTCTCTGATAGCATCAGCGCAATCGTTATTTCCGGTCGGGCCCTGCTCTGACCCTAGCTTTAAGGATCTGAACCGTGATTGGACGCTTGCGCGGCACTCTGGCTGAGAAACAGCCGCCACACCTGATTCTGGATGTAAATGGGTTGGGGTATGAGCTGGAAGTACCCATGACCACCTTGTATCGCCTCCCGTCGGTCGGTGAGCCGATTACGCTGCATACTCACTTGGTGGTACGTGAAGATGCGCAATTGCTCTATGGTTTCATTGGCAAGCGTGACCGTGACTTCTTCCGTGAGCTCATCCGCCTGAATGGCGTAGGGCCGAAACTGGCCCTGGCGTTGATGTCGAGCCTGGAAGTGGATGAGCTGGTGCGTGCCGTTTCGGCCCAGGACACCTCGGCGCTGACCAAGGTGCCAGGCGTCGGCAAGAAGACCGCCGAGCGCCTGCTGGTGGAACTCAAGGACCGCTTCAAGGCCTGGGAGGTCGTACCGAGCATGTTCGCCCTTGTACCGAACCAGCCGGACATGCCGGCCGGCCAGGTGGCGAGCGCCGAAAGCGATGCGGTCAGCGCGCTGATTTCCCTGGGTTACAAACCCCAGGAAGCCAGCAAGGCCGTATCGGCCATCAAGGACAAGAACCTGAGCAGTGAAGACATGATCCGCCGCGCCCTGAAGGGAATGATTTAAGTGATTGAAGCTGATCGTCTGATTGCAGCCACCGGCCCGCGCGACCGTGAAGAGGTCCAGGACCGCGCCATCCGCCCCCTGAGCCTGGCCGAATACATTGGCCAGCCCACCGTGCGCGAGCAGATGGAATTGTTCATCCAGGCTGCGCGTGGGCGCAGTGAGTCCCTGGACCACACGCTGATCTTCGGCCCACCGGGCCTGGGCAAGACCACCCTGGCCAACATCATTGCCCAGGAAATGGGCGTATCGATCAAGTCCACCTCCGGCCCGGTGCTGGAACGTCCGGGTGACCTGGCGGCGTTGCTGACCAACCTTGAACCGCACGATGTGCTGTTTATCGACGAGATCCATCGGTTATCCCCGATCGTCGAAGAAGTGTTGTACCCGGCCATGGAAGACTTCCAGCTCGACATCATGATCGGCGAAGGCCCTGCCGCCCGCTCGATCAAGCTCGACCTGCCGCCGTTCACGCTGGTCGGCGCTACAACCCGCGCAGGGATGCTGACCAACCCACTGCGAGACCGTTTCGGCATTGTTCAACGTCTAGAGTTCTATAGCACGGCTGATCTGGCGACCATTGTCAGCCGTTCGGCGAGCATTCTCGGCTTGCCGCTGGACCCGGAAGGCGCGTTTGAAATCGCCCGTCGGGCCCGCGGCACGCCGCGGATCGCCAACCGCCTGCTGCGACGCGTGCGAGACTTTGCCGAGGTGCGGGCCAAGGGGCACATCACCAAGGCCGTGGCCGACCTGGCCTTGAACCTGCTGGACGTGGATGAGCACGGCTTCGATCACCAGGATCGACGTCTGCTCCTGACCATGATCGAGAAGTTCGACGGTGGCCCGGTGGGCGTCGACAGCCTGGCGGCGGCCATCAGTGAAGAGCGCCACACCATTGAGGATGTGTTGGAACCGTACCTGATCCAGCAGGGCTACATCATGCGCACGCCAAGAGGCAGGGTGGTGACGCGTCACGCCTATCTGCACTTTGGGTTAAACATTCCGTCACGATTGGGCGAGATGCCCGTAGTAGACGAATTCCTCGATGCAGTGGACGATTAAAAACCTATAGCCAGTCGATTTATCCGAGGTTTGTGCTGTCCTAGTGGCTGGTGTCGTCATTCAGTCGTTAGAAATGTTTCAGACAATGAAAAAACAGTTGCCCAGCCGGATTGGCAACCTGAGGAGTAAGCACTAGAGTATGCGCGCGCAAAACGGGGATCAGTCGTTCGCACATCGCTGTCGCGTTTATTACGAGGACACCGATGCCGGCGGCATCGTGTATTACGTCAACTACCTCAAGTTCATGGAGCGGGCTCGAACCGAGCGGCTACGGGAGCTGGGCTTTGCCCAATCCGAGCTGGCAGGGGAGGACCTGTTATTCGTCGTGCACTCCAGCGAGGCGCGGTATCACGCGCCGGCGCGGCTGGACGACGAATTGTTGGTCAGCGCTGAAGTAATCGAATTGAACCGTGTCAGCCTGCGTTTCAAGCAGCAGGTCAGGCGGGCAACGGATGCAACGCTGCTCTGTGAGGGGCAGTTCCTGGTGGCCTGTGTGCGCACCAATAGCTTGAAACCCCGGGCCATTCCCGAAGCTCTACGTGCGGCCTTTGCCGACGTAAGCGGCGCGGGTAAACAATCAAAGCAGGAGATTTAGCGTGGAACCTACCGTCGTCGACCATTCCTCCATGTGGAGCCTGGTCAGCAATGCCAGTGTTGTGGTTCAACTGGTCATGCTGACCCTGGTAGCCGCATCGGTTACCTCTTGGGTCATGATTTTTCAGCGCAGCAACCTGCTGCGTGCCGGTCGACGTGCCCTGGAGAGCTTTGAAGAGCGCTTCTGGTCGGGTATCGACCTGTCCAAGCTGTACCGCCAGGCTGGCAGCAACCCGGACCCGGACTCGGGCGTCGAGCAGATCTTCCGCGCCGGCTTCAAGGAATTCTCCCGTCTGCGCCAGCAGCCAGGCGTTGACCCGGAAGCGGTGATGGAAGGTGTGGCCCGTGCCATGCGCGTGGCCATTTCCCGCGAAGAAGAAAAGCTTGAGCAAAGCCTGCCGTTCCTCGCCACCGTCGGCTCCGTGAGCCCGTACATCGGTCTGTTCGGTACCGTGTGGGGGATCATGAACTCCTTCCGTGGCCTGGCCCAGGCCCAGCAAGCGACACTGGCCACCGTGGCACCGGGTATCGCCGAGGCCCTGATCGCCACCGCGATCGGCCTGTTTGCCGCTATCCCCGCAGTAATCGCCTACAACCGCTTCGCTGCCACCAGCGAAACGTTGATCGGTCGTTACTACACCTTCGCCGACGAGTTCCAGGCGATCCTGCACCGTAAAGTGCACACCAGCGAAGAATAAGCAGGTAATTCCCAATGGCTTTAATCGCTCGAGCTCGCAAAAAGCGCAAGCCGGTCGCCGAGATGAACGTAGTGCCTTACATCGACGTGATGCTGGTGCTGCTGGTTATCTTCATGGTGACCGCGCCGATGCTCAACCAGGGCGTGAAGGTTGATTTGCCCAAGGTTTCCAGTGAAGCCTTGCCGCAAGACAACAACACTCAAGTCCTGACCATTTCGATCAAGGCTGACAAGACCTATTACTGGAACCTTGGCAGCGAAGTCGACACGCAGAAGCAGCAAGACAAGGCGCTCACCTTGCCTGCGATGACCGATGCAGTGACCAAGATCATTCGCTCCGGCAACGAAGGCGGCAAGCACACCCAGGTGTTCATCCGTGGCGACAAATCGGTCGACTACGGCTCCGTCATGGGCGCCATGGGCGGGCTGCAGAAGGCCGGCGTGGGTAACGTTGGCTTGATTACCGAGGCGCCCTGATGCAGCAACAGCGAGAGCCGTCCGCCTCGGAAAGCTACTTCTGGCCTAGCGTCTGGGCGATTGCGCTGCATGTCCTGGTGTTTGGCATGCTGTTCGTCAGCTTCGCCATGACCCCGGACCTGCCGCCAGCCAAGCCGATCGTGCAGGCGACCCTGTATCAGCTGAAATCGAAAAGCCAGGCCACCACCCAGACCAATCAGAAGATTGCGGGTGAGGCCCAGAAGTCGGCTGCGCGCCAGACTGAAGTCGAACAGATGGAACAGAAGAAGGTCGAGCAGGAAGCGGTGAAGGCGGCTGCGGAACAAAAGAAAGAAGAGGCGGCTCAAAAGGCCGAGGAATCGAAAAAGGCTGACGAAGCCAAGAAGGCTGACGAGGCGAAAAAGGCTGATGAAGCCAAGAAAGCCGAGAAAGCTGCCGAAGCGAAAAAGGCCGAAGAGAAACAATTGGCTGATATAGCCAAGAAGAAATCTGAAGAAGAAGCCAAGAAGGCTGCCGAAGAAGAGGCCAAGAAAAAGGCCGCTGAAGACGCCAAGAAGAAAATAGTCGAAGACGCGAAGAAAAAAGCCGCCGAAGACGCCAAGAAAAAAGCTGAAGCAGACGAGGCGAAGAAAAAAGTCGCCGACGACGCGAAGAAGAAAGCTGCCGCCGACGCCCAGAAGAAAAAGGCCCAGGAAGCAGCGCGCAAATCCGCCGAAGAGAAGAAGGCCCAGGCCTTGGCAGATTTGCTCTCCGACACGCCGCAGCGTCAGCAAGCCTTGGCCGATGAACGTGGTGATGAAGTCGCGGGCAGTTTCGACGATCTGATTCGGGCACGGGCAGCGGAAGGCTGGACACGTCCACCTTCGGCGCGCAAAGGCATGACAGTAGTGCTGCAGATCGGCATGTTGCCGGACGGTACGGTGACTTCGGTCAGCGTGGCCAAGTCCAGTGGTGACGGTTCGTTCGACAGTTCGGCGGTTGCCGCAGTCAAGAACATTGGCCGGTTGACCGAGATGCAGGGAATGAAACCAAGCGACTTCGCTCCCTATCGTTCATTCAAGATGACATTCACACCTGAGGATCTAGCCTTGTGAGAAACCTTCTTCGAGGAATGCTTGTCGTTATTTGCTGTATGGCAGGGATAGCGGCGGCGGATGAAAAGAACATCCTGGTTACCAGCGGTAGTGATCGGGCCACTCCGATCGCGGTAGTACCGTTCGGCTGGCAGGGCGGCAGCGTGCTGCCGGACGACATGGCCCAGATTGTCAGTGATGACCTGCGCAACTCCGGCTATTACGCACCGATTCCGAAAGGCAACATGATCAGCCAGCCTACCCAGGCCAGCGAAGTCATTTTCCGTGACTGGAAAGCAGTGGGCGCGCAGTACCTGATGGTCGGCAATATCACGCCGGCCGGTGGTCGTCTGCAAATCACCTACGCCTTGTTCAACGTGGCGACCGAGCAGCAGGTCTTGACCGGCAGCGTCTCGGGTACGGCCGAGCAGATCCGCGACATGGCCCACTACATCTCGGACCAGTCGTTCGAAAAACTCACCGGTATCAAGGGGGCTTTCTCGACGCGTCTGCTGTATGTAACGGCTGAGCGTTTCTCGGTAGACAACACTCGTTACACCTTGCAGCGTTCGGACTACGACGGTGCTCGCGCTGTGACCTTGCTGCAATCCCGTGAGCCAATCCTGTCCCCGCGTTTCGCGCCGGACGGCAAGCGTATTGCCTACGTGTCTTTCGAGCAGAAGCGTCCGCGTATCTTCGTCCAGCACATTGATACTGGCCGTCGTGAGCAGATCACCAACTTCGAAGGCCTCAACGGTGCGCCGGCTTGGTCACCGGATGGTTCGCGCCTGGCGTTCGTGCTGTCCAAGGACGGCAACCCGGACATCTACGTGATGAACATGGCTTCACGCCAGATCACTCGCGCAACCAGCGGCCCAGGTATCAATACCGAACCGTTCTGGGGCAAGGATGGTTCGACCATCTACTTCACCTCTGACCGTGGCGGCAAGCCACAGGTCTATAAGGCGAATGTGAATGGTGGTGGTGCAGAGCGCGTTACTTTTATCGGTAACTACAACGCCAACCCTAAGCTTTCGGCTGATGAAAAGACGTTGGTGATGATTCACCGTCAGGATGGTTTCACTAATTTCCGGGTTGCGGCCCAGGATTTGCAGCGCGGAACCGTAAAAATCCTTACAGATACCAACCTTGATGAGTCAGCCACTGTTGCGCCCAACGGCACCATGGTAATCTACGCCACCCGCCAGCAGGGCCGGGGAGTCTTGATGCTCGTGTCCATTAATGGACGCGTAAGGCTCCCGCTTCCTACCGCACAAGGCGAAGTCAGAGAACCATCCTGGTCCCCTTACCTGAACTGACGCGGCGCTACAAAAAGATTTGCTTAACACACTGGGGTTCATTAGGAGTTTCACGATGGAAATGCTGAAGTTTGGTAAGTTTGCTGCTCTGGCTCTGGCTCTGTCCGTAGCCGTTGGTTGCTCGTCTAAAGGCGGCGACAATGCCGGTGAAGGCGCAGCTGTTGATCCAAACGCTGGTTACGGCGCTAACACTGGTGCGGTTGACGGCTCCCTGAGCGAAGAAGCTGCTCTGCGCGCTATCACCACTTTCTACTTCGAATACGACAGTTCGGACCTGAAACCAGAAGCCATGCGCGCTCTGGACGTTCACGCGAAGGACCTGAAAGCTAACGGCGCTCGCGTTGTTCTGGAAGGTAACACTGACGAACGTGGTACTCGTGAGTACAACATGGCACTGGGCGAGCGTCGTGCGAAAGCCGTTCAGCGTTACCTGGTACTGCAAGGTGTTGCTCCAGGCCAACTGGAACTGGTTTCCTACGGTAAAGAGCGTCCAGTTGCTACTGGCCACGACGAGCAGTCCTGGGCTCAAAACCGTCGCGTCGAACTGCGTAAGTAATTCGTCATGCGAACGTGCCGTCGTGCTCTGACTGTATTGGCTCTCAGCCTTGCACCGCTTGCGGTGTGGGCTGCGGTTCCTGTGGAAGATAGCAACTCTGGCTATAACAATAGCGGGAGCAGTTATCCGCCAGCGGGTTATGGCACGAACGGCGCCTATGCGGGGGGAGCGGCTACGTCCGCTCCCTCGGCACAGGGCGAACTGTTCAACCAGCTGCAACGCATGCAGGATCAAATCGCGCAGCAGCAAGGCGCTATTGAGGTACTGCAAAACCAGGTGAACCAGCTCAAGCAAGAAGGCCTGGAGCGTTACAAGGATCTTGATCAACGTATTGGAGCCGGCGTTCAACCTGCCGCAACTCCTGATAATTCTTCTGCCGGTGGCGCGCCTAGCGCTGCTGCCGGTGCAGCAGCAGGGGCGGCTGCCAGCCAAGCCCCTGCCGCGAGCAGCGAACCGGGTGATCCGGCGAAGGAAAAGCTGTATTACGATGCAGCCTTCGACCTGATCAAAGCCAAGGATTTCGACAAGGCCAGCCAGGCCTTTACCGCTTTCCTGCGTAAATACCCGAATAGCCAATATGCGGGCAACGCCCAATACTGGTTAGGTGAAGTCAACCTGGCAAAGGGTGACCTACAGGGCGCGGGCCAGGCATTTGCCAAGGTCAGCCAGCTGTACCCCAAGCACGCCAAGGTGCCGGACTCGCTGTACAAACTCGCTGACGTAGAACGCCGCCTGGGTCATACCGACAAGGTCAAAGGCATTCTGCAACAGGTGGTGGCCCAGTATCCGGGGACTTCCGCTGCCCAGTTGGCCCAACGGGACTTGCAGCGCTTGTAAGCGATGTTTGCCCGTTTAGAAGAAACCCGCGCCTGGCGCGGGTTTTTTCGTTAGAATCCACGCCCTTTTATGAAACACGCTTTTTGGGGTCTACGCGTTGGCGGGGTCCCTCAAAGTGCCTGACGGAGGCGGACAGCCTGTTTAGCTGTTACGCCCGTGGCGACTATGCAAGACACATTACGTATTACCGAAGTTTTTTACTCGTTGCAGGGTGAAACGCGGACGGCCGGCCTGCCCACAGTATTTGTGCGCCTGACCGGTTGCCCCTTGCGTTGCCAGTACTGCGACAGCGCCTACGCCTTCAGTGGTGGCACGGTGCGCACCCTCGATGACATCCTGGAGCAGGTTGCCGGCTACAAGCCGCGCTATGTCTGTGTGACCGGCGGTGAGCCGCTGGCCCAGCCCAATGCCATCCCATTGCTCAAGCAGCTGTGTGACGCCGGTTACGAGGTCTCCCTGGAAACCAGTGGCGCCTTGGATATCTCTGCAGTTGACCCCCGCGTAAGCCGGGTAGTCGACCTCAAGACCCCCGATTCCAAGGAATCGCATCGCAACCGCTACGAGAACATCGAGCTGTTGACGGCCAACGACCAGGTCAAGTTCGTTATCTGTTCGCGTGACGACTACGACTGGGCGAACTCCAAGCTGATTCAATACGGGCTGGACCGCCGTGCAGGCGAAGTGCTGTTCTCACCAAGCCACCATGACCTGAGTGCACGTGACCTCGCCGATTGGGTGGTTGCGGACAATCTGCCGGTGCGCCTGCAATTGCAGTTGCATAAATACCTTTGGAACGACGAGCCAGGACGCTGATATGACTGAACACACCATGGATCAAAAACGCGCGGTAATCCTGCTGTCCGGCGGCCTCGACTCCGCCACGGTGGTTGCCATGGCGCAGGCGCAAGGCTACAGCTGCTACACCATGAGCTTCGACTACGGCCAGCGTCACCGTGCCGAGTTGAACGCTGCGGCCCGCGTCGCCCGCGACATGGGCGTGGTCGAACACAAGGTGATTGGCCTGAACCTCAACGGCATCGGCGGCTCAGCACTGACCGACAGCAGCATCGATGTGCCAGAAACCCCCGGTGAAGGCATCCCGGTGACCTACGTGCCGGCACGTAACACGGTGTTCCTATCCCTGGCGCTTGGCTGGGCAGAGGTACTTCACGCTCGCGACATTTTCATCGGCGTCAACGCGGTGGATTATTCAGGTTACCCTGACTGCCGTCCGGAGTTCGTCGAGTCGTTCGAACGCATGGCCAACCTGGCGACAAAGGCCGGTGTAGAAGGGCAGGGCTTCCGTATCCTGGCGCCGCTGCAAAACCTGAGCAAGGCTGACATCGTGAAGGCAGGCGTAGGACTTGGCGTCGATTATTCGCTGACTGTTTCCTGCTATCAGGCAGACGATGACGGCCGTGCTTGTGGGAAATGCGACAGCTGCAGACTGCGTGCAGAAGGCTTCCAAGCCGCCGGAATTACTGACCCAACGCGTTATTTCTGATTTATTTCAAATAAGGTGTTGAATAATCCTTAGAAATCAGTATTATACGCGCCACCACACAGCGGGTCGTTAGCTCAGTTGGTAGAGCAGTTGGCTTTTAACCAATTGGTCGTAGGTTCGAATCCCACACGACCCACCATTTTTGGCGGTTTAGAAAATCCGGAAGGCCCACGCAAGTGAGGATTTCCGGGTTTTTTTTTGCCTGCCTGAAAACCCGACAGCCCCAGGCCAACGAAAAGCCTGGGGCTTTTTTGCGTCTGCGCGAGGCTGACGCTATCGCCGAAACCCGTAGGTCACAATCGGGTTTCAAGGTCATTACTGGAAACGAAAAAACAGGCAAAGTCTTTGAAATGCATAGAATTGTCCGACAATCCTGCGCATGAAAAACTCTTCATAAACCGGCCGCTCGAACGTTGGTAGCTTCCCCATCGCTGCCCCACAATTCGAGTCCTAATAATGAATAACAAAACTCTTAAAGGCGCCTTGGCGCTCGCCGTTTCCCTTGCCTCAACCCCGTTGTTCGCCGGTGGTTTCGCGCTCAATGAACAAAGCATCAGTTCAATGGGCACGGGCTACGCCGGTCGTTCCTCCTCCGCCGAAGACGCCAGCACGGTGTTCGGCAACCCCGCCGGCATGTCGCGTCTGAAACAGAATGAAGTCAGCCTCGGCGCGACTTACCTCGATGCCAAATCCAACATCAAGGACGCCAGTTCCTCGCAGTTCGGTGCCAACAACCCAGGCACCAATAAGGGCGACATGGTGCCCGGCATTGCCGTGCCGATGGGCTACCTGGTCACGCCTATTGATGAGCACTGGGCGTTCGGCCTGGGTATCTACGCGCCGTTCGGCCTGGTGACCGACTATGAGCACAGCTTCCAGGGCAATGGCTTTGGCAACAAGAGCAAGGTCCAGGTCATCACCGTGCAGCCGACGGTCAGCTATGCCTTCAACGACAAAGTGTCGGTGGGCTTTGGCCCGACCTTCAATCGCATCAGTGGCGAGCTGGATTCCAATGTGCCGCTGGGTGGCGGAGCCGGCGAAAGCGTGAAGGTCAAAGGCGACGACAATGCCACCGGGTTCAATGCCGGTCTCCTGGTGCAGCCCCTTGAAAGTACGCGCATCGGTGTGACCTATCACTCGCAGGTGGTCTACCACCTCAGCGGCAAGACCCACGCGTCCGGTTTGATCTCCGATGCCTTCGACGGTGGGCCACAAAAGTATGACGCCAGCCTGGATGTGACTACGCCCTCTTCGGTGGATTTCTCGGTAACCCATCAACTCAATGATGACTGGACCTTGTACCTCGGCAGCACCTACACCCGTTGGAGCCAGTTGAAGAAGATCACCATCAACAACGACGGGGTCTCCGACCTCACCGCTCAATTCGGTGGCCTGGGCTCGATCACCGAACAACAGCATTGGCATGACACCTGGTCCCATGCCATTGGCGCGGCCTATCGGGTCAACAAAGAACTCGTACTGCGGACCGGTTTCTCGGTGGACCAGACGCCTACCAACAACACCGACCGCTCCGTTCGAATTCCTACGGGGGACCGCACTGTTTTCAGCTTGGGTGCTGGCTGGACGCCCGTCGATAACCTGACCTTCGATGTGGCGTATTCCTACCTCAAGGAAGAACCGATCAAGGTGCGGCAGAACCTTTCCCAGGTTGGCCTGACTTACGATGCCAAATATGAAAACAGTGCCAACGGGTTTGGTGGCTCGGTGACTTACCGTTTTTGATAAAAAAACCGGCGGTAAATACGGGAAGCCCCATGCGGGCTTCCCGTTTTTTTGCCCGACGCAGGCGCAGGCGAACACCAGATTAGGCTTTTGAAACCATTCGATATTCTGTAGCCTTGCCGAGCTTCACCTTAACCCGTGCTTGATGAACACAATCACTTCGTCCGGCGGCGCCCGAAGGGCTCCAGAGCCGGTGGTACACTCGACTTTCGCGCAACTGCGCCTGCAGGTCTTGCGAACATGACGCAAATTTCCGAACGCCTTCTGGTTCAAGCCCACCTCGACGCCAAGCAGCCCAAGGCCCTCAGCGCCGATGAAGAGGCGAGCCTGCGCACTGCCATCGCCGCCGAGCTCAAGGCTCAGGATGCGGTGCTGGTTGCCCACTTCTACTGTGACCCGGTGATCCAGGCCCTGGCCGAAGAAACCGGTGGCTGTGTCTCCGACTCCCTGGAAATGGCGCGCTTCGGCGCCGCTCACCCGGCCAAGACCGTGTTGGTCGCCGGTGTGCGTTTCATGGGCGAGACCGCCAAGATCCTCACCCCTGAAAAACGTATCCTCATGCCCACCCTGGAGGCCACCTGCTCCCTGGACCTGGGCTGCCCCGTCGATGAGTTCTCGGCGTTCTGCGATCAGCATCCCGAACGCACCGTGGTGGTGTATGCCAACACCTCGGCGGCGGTCAAAGCCCGGGCGGATTGGGTGGTGACGTCAAGCTGCGCGCTGGAAATCGTCGAAAGCCTGATGGACAACGGCGAGACGATCATCTGGGGGCCGGACAAACACCTGGGCACTTACATCCAGCGCCAGACCGGTGCAGATATGCTGCTATGGGACGGCGCCTGCATCGTCCACGAAGAATTCAAATCCAAGCAGTTGGAAGACATGAAGGCGCTGTACCCGGATGCGGCCATCCTGGTGCATCCGGAATCGCCGACATCGGTGATCGAGCTGGCGGATGCCGTAGGCTCGACCAGCCAGCTGATTGCCGCGGCCCAACGCCTGCCGAATAAAACCTTTATCGTCGCGACCGACCGCGGCATCTTCTACAAGATGCAGCAACTGTGCCCGGACAAGGTCTTCGTCGAGGCGCCTACCGCCGGCAATGGTGCGGCGTGCCGCAGTTGCGCGCATTGTCCATGGATGGCAATGAACACGCTGGAGCGCACGTTGCAGTGCCTGCGTGAAGGCAGTAACGAGATATTCGTTGAGCCTTCGGTGATCCCGCAGGCTGTGCGTCCGCTCAAGCGCATGTTGGACTTTACCCAGGCCGCGCGCTTGAAGCTGGCGGGTAACGCCTGAGTCGCTACTTTTTCTGTTTGGGGATACGAACCAGCTGGCTGTCGGAATAGATGTCATGCCAGCTGCGTTTGCGCTTATCAAACAGCGACCAGATAAACCCCAGCCCTACGCACAACCACGACGCAATCGACACCACGAAGCGCAGCAACGCCTGCCACAGGCTGATCCGCGAGCCGTCAGCGTTCTGCACGCGTACGCCCCACACCTGCATGCCCAGGGTCTGGCCGGAATGAGTCCAGAACTTGGCGAAGAAGCCGAACAGCACAAACAACAGGATCGTCGACAGCAACGGGTCGCCGTCCAGCGCGCCGGATTCGGTGAGGGTGCGCATCCTGGCTTCACCGACAAACGCGATCCAGATCAGCTTGTAGATAAACGCGGTGACGATCAGCAGTGCGGTGCATAGCAGGAAATCATAGAACATCGCTGCCAGGCGACGGCCCAGGCCAACGGCGGGGAATTCGCCTTGCGGGCTCAGCAGGGGTTTCGACATGGCAGGGCTCTCTTATGAAAAAAAGCCATTTTACGAGCAAATGCACATAAAAAAGCCCCTGATGTCACCATCAGGGGCTTTTTGTCGCAGAAGAACTCAGTGGTTTTCTGCTTGTACTTCGTCAGCCTGCATGCCCTTCTGGCCTTGCACAGCAACGAATGTCACTTTCTGGCCTTCTTTCAGGCTCTTGAAGCCGTTGCCCTGAATAGCGCGGAAATGCACGAACAGATCCGGACCGCTTTCTGGAGTGATAAAACCAAACCCTTTCTCGTCGTTAAACCACTTGACGGTACCGCTCTGACGTTCAGCCATTTTCTTATTTCCTTGACGCTAAAAATTAATGACAGCCCCTTTCGCATGAAAGAGTACTGGGCTGGGTTGCAGGAAAGTAAGAGACGTCGAACGGGTTGTAGCGGACTTCTTCAGCTACTGCCCAGGTCCAGGTTCCAAGCGACCCATGCAAACACAGTGGGCAAACTCTACGCCAACTAATAGAGAAAAAACAAGCCCTGCCAAAAGCCCAGGTTTTGCTGGGGCTCATGACACTTGGTTGAACAGTGTGGAACTGACTTATTCGATAGAGTTGGTCACTTGTTATAGGTTGAACCCTCTATAAAAGACTATCGGAAGTGCACTGTTTTATGGCGGTTGCGTTACAGATTAGTGCACGTTAACGCAACCTCGTTACTTATAGAAACAGTCAATCAGCCACGATAGTAACGTTGTGGCACAAATGGCATTTTACTTACACGAAGTGGCACCTTTTTCCCACGCACCAGCGCAGAGACTTCGGTATCCGTTGCAATAAAAGCGCTGTCCAGGTAACCCATGGCGAGCGGGCCGCCGAGGGTCGGGCCGAAACCACCGCTGCACACACTGCCGATCACGGTGCCGTCTGCGTCGACAATTTCCGCGCCTTCACGCACGGGTGTGCGCTCCTGTGGCAGCAGGCCTACACGTTTGCGGCTCACGCCGGTTTGCTGCTGGGTGAAGATCTGGTCGGCGCCAGGGAAGCCACCGGCACGTGCACCGTCGGCACGGCGGGCCTTCGAGATAGCCCACAACAGGCTGGCCTCGATGGGGGTGGTGTCGGTGTTCATGTCGTGGCCGTAGAGGCACAAGCCGGCTTCCAGGCGCAACGAATCGCGGGCACCCAGGCCGATGGCCTGTACTTCGGTCTCGGCCAGCAGGCTGCGCGCCAGGCTTTCGGCATTGGCCGCAGGTACGGAGATTTCGAAGCCGTCTTCACCGGTATAGCCCGAACGGCTGACATAGCAGTCCACGCCCAGCAGGCGCAGGGCGGCGAATTGCATGAAGGTCATCTTGGTGACTTCCGGTGCCAGGCGCGCCAGCACCTTGACCGCGGCCGGGCCCTGCAGCGCCAGCAACGCACGCTCTTCGAAGAGCGGCTCGATGGTGCACTGGTCGCCGATGTGTTGGCGCAGGTGCGCGAGGTCCTGATCCTTGCAGGCGGCATTGACCACCAGGAACAGTTCGTCGTTACCCAGGTTCGCCACCATCAGGTCATCGAGAATGCCGCCTTGCTCATTGGTGAACATCGCGTAGCGCTGCATGCCCACCGGCAGGTCGATGATGTCGACCGGCACCAGGGTTTCTAGGGCCTTGGCAGCGTTGGCGCCGGTGAGGCGGATCTGGCCCATGTGGGACACGTCGAACAAACCGGCTTGATCACGGGTGTGCAGGTGTTCCTTCATCACGCCCAGTGGGTATTGCACCGGCATGTCGTAGCCGGCGAAGGGCACCATGCGTGCGCCCAGTTCGAGGTGCAGGGCGTGCAGAGGGGTTTTCAACAGGGTTTCGGTGGACATATTCAGCTCCTGAAAAACGTGCTGGCGCGCTGTTAGGCGTCAGCACTCGATAATGTTGACCGCCAAACCGCCGCGGGCGGTTTCCTTGTATTTGCTTTTCATGTCGGCGCCGGTCTGGCGCATGGTGCGGATCACTTTATCGAGGGACACAAAGTGCTGCCCATCGCCGCGCAAGGCCATGCGCACTGCGTTGATCGCCTTGACCGAGCCCATGGCGTTACGCTCGATGCAGGGCACCTGCACCAGTCCGCCAATCGGGTCGCAGGTCAGGCCGAGGTTGTGTTCCATGCCGATTTCGGCGGCGTTTTCCACCTGGGACACGCTGCCGCCCAACACTTCGCACAACGCACCGGCGGCCATGGAACAGGCCACGCCGACCTCGCCCTGGCAGCCGACTTCGGCGCCGGAGATCGAGGCGTTTTCCTTGTACAGAATGCCGATGGCGGCCGCCGTGAGCAGGAAGCGCACTACGCCATCCTCATTCGCGCCGGGAATGAAGCGCATGTAGTAATGCAGCACCGCCGGCACAATCCCGGCCGCACCATTGGTGGGCGCCGTGACCACGCGCCCGCCGTTGGCGTTTTCTTCATTGACCGCCAGGGCGTAGAGGTTGACCCAATCGAGCACCGACAACGGATCGCGCAACGCCGACTCCGGGTTCTTGCACAACTGGCGATGCAGGGCCGCCGCGCGACGCTTGACCTTCAATCCACCGGGCAGAATCCCTTCGTTGCGGCAACCGGCGTCCACGCATTCCTGCATCACCTGCCAGATCTTCAGCAGGCCGGCGCGGGTTTCCGCTTCCGGGCGCCAGGCGCTTTCATTGGTCAGCATCACCTGGCTGATGGACAGCCCATAGGTGGTGCAATGGCTCAGCAAGTCCTTGGCGTGCTTGAACGGGAAGGTCAGGGGTGTGGCGTCTTCGACAATCCGGTCGGCACCGGCGGCGTCCTCATCCACCACAAAACCGCCGCCCACCGAGTAGTACTCGCGGCTGCGAATCTGGATGTTGGCGGCGTCGAAGGCACGGAAAATCATGCCGTTGGGATGGTAGGCGAGGGGTTTGCGAATCATCGCCAGGTGTTCTTTCTCGTTGAACGCAATGCGGTGTTCACCGAGCAGATTCAGGTGGCCGTCCTTGCGCATCTGCGCCAGGCGTGTCGCCACGGTTTCGGTATTCACGGTGTCCGGGTGTTCGCCTTCCAGGCCCAGCAACACGGCTTTGTCGCTGCCGTGGCCTTTGCCGGTGGCGCCCAGCGACCCATAGAGTTCCACCTTGACGCAGGTGGTGGCGCCCAGCAGGTGGTCACGCTTGAGACCCTCGACGAATCGAGCGGCCGCACGCATCGGGCCGACGGTGTGGGAGCTGGAGGGGCCAATGCCAATCTTGAACAGGTCGAACACGCTAAGGGACATGGTTGTTCTCCGGTTTCTTATTATTTTCTGAAAGTTGACTCGATCTAGTGTGGGAGGGGGCTTGCCCCCGATGACAGTGTGTCAGTCAGCTTATCTGTGGCTGATGCACCGCAATCGGGGGCAAGCCCCCTCCCACATTTGTACCCAATGCATCCTTTGGTTATGCGTAGCTCTCGATCGACGGGCACGCACACACCAGATTACGGTCACCAAACACGTTGTCGACACGCCCCACCGGCGGCCAGTACTTGCCTTCGATCAACGATGGCACTGGATACACCGCCTGTTCGCGGGTGTAGGGGTGGGTCCACTCACTTACCAGTTCAGCTGCGGTGTGGGGTGCGTTTTTCAGCGGGTTGTCGTCCTTGTCCAGCGTGCCGTTCTCCACTGCGCGGATTTCTTCGCGGATGGCGATCATGGCGTTGCAGAAACGGTCCAGTTCCTCCTTGGATTCGCTTTCGGTCGGCTCGATCATCAAGGTGCCGGCCACTGGGAACGACATGGTCGGCGCATGGAAGCCGAAGTCGATCAGGCGCTTGGCCACGTCATCCACACTGATGCCGCTGCTGTCCTTCAGCGGGCGCAGATCCAGGATGCATTCGTGCGCCACCAGGCCGTTGCTGCCGGTGTACAGCACCGGGTAGTGCTCTTCCAGGCGACGGGAAATGTAGTTGGCATTCAGGATCGCCAATTGCGAAGCGCGCTTGAGGCCTGCGCCGCCCATCATGCTGATGTACATCCAGGTGATCGGCAGGATGCTCGCGCTGCCGAACGGCGCGGCGCACACCGCGCCTTCCTTGCGTTCCATGGCCGCGTGGCCGGGCAGGAACGGCGTGAGGTGCGACTTGACGCCAATCGGGCCGACGCCCGGGCCGCCACCGCCGTGGGGGATGCAGAAGGTCTTGTGCAGGTTCAGGTGGGACACGTCGCCGCCGAACTTGCCCGGGGCGCACAGGCCGACCATGGCGTTCATGTTGGCACCATCGATGTACACCTGGCCGCCGTTGTCGTGAATGATGCCGCAGATTTCGCGGATGCCTTCTTCGAACACGCCGTGGGTGGACGGGTAGGTGATCATCAAGGCCGCAAGGTGCTCGCGGTGCTCGATGGCCTTGGCGCGCAGGTCTTCGATGTCGACGTTGCCACGTGCGTCGCACGCGGTGACGACCACGCGCATGCCGGCCATGTTGGCGGTCGCCGGGTTGGTGCCGTGGGCCGATGACGGGATCAGGCAGATGTCGCGACGTTCCTCGCCACGGCTCTGGTGGTAGGCGCGAATGGCCAGGAGGCCGGCGTACTCACCCTGGGAACCGGCGTTCGGTTGCAGCGAGATCGCGTCGTAGCCGGTGGCCGCGCACAGCATGGCTTCCAGCTCGGACGTCAATTGCAGGTAGCCGGCGCTTTGTTCGGCCGGGGCGAATGGGTGCAGGGCACCGAATTCGGCCCAGGTCACCGGGATCATTTCGCTGGCGGCGTTGAGTTTCATGGTGCACGAGCCCAGCGGGATCATGGTGCGGTCCAGCGCCAGGTCCTTGTCGGCCAGTTTGCGCAGGTAGCGCATCAGCTCGGTTTCCGAGTGATAGCGGTTGAACACCGGGTGGCTGAGCACAGGCGACTGGCGCAGCAGGGCGGCAGGCAGGGTGCTGTCTACGCTGGCGTTGAAGGCCGGCAGGGACTTGCCGTCGGCGAAGATCGACCACAGGGCTTCGATATCGGCCTGGGTGGTGGTTTCGTCAACCGAAATACCCAGGCGCTCGGCGTCCACCACGCGCAGGTTGATGCTTTGTGCGCGGGCCGTGTCGTGCAGGGCGGCGGTCTTGGCGCCAGTGTTCAGGGTAATGGTATCGAAGAAGTTGGCTTGTTCGACGGTCAGGCCCAGGGCGGTCAAGCCCTTGGCCAGGATCGCCGTCAGCTGGTGCACGCGCCGGGCAATCTGGGTCAGGCCCTTGGGGCCGTGGTACACGGCGTACATGCTGGCGATGTTGGCCAGCAGCACCTGGGCGGTGCAGATGTTCGACGTGGCTTTCTCGCGACGGATATGTTGCTCACGGGTCTGCATGGCCAAGCGCAGGGCCGGCTTGCCGAAACGGTCGACGGACACGCCGACCAGACGGCCCGGCATGTCGCGCTTGAACGCATCCTTGGTGGAGAAGTACGCCGCGTGCGGGCCACCAAAGCCCAGCGGCACGCCGAAGCGTTGCGCGCTGCCGATGGCCACGTCGGCGCCGAACTCACCCGGTGGGGTCAGCAGGGTCAGGGCCAGCAGGTCGGCGGCCACGGCCACCAGGGCATTGGCGGCGTGGAAGCGCTCGGTCAGTTCGCGGTAGTCGAACACGTCGCCGTTGCTGGCCGGGTATTGCAGCAGGGCGCCGAAGAATGGGCTGACGTCGGTCAGTTCACGCTCATCGCCGACGACCACGTCGATGCCCAGCGGTTCGGCACGGGTGCGCAGCACGTCGAGGGTCTGCGGGTGGCTGTGGATCGAGGCGAAGAAGGCGTTGCTGCTCTTGTTCTTGCTCAGGCGCTTGCAGAAGGTCATGGCTTCGGCGGCGGCGGTGGCTTCGTCGAGCAGGGAGGCATTGGCGATCGGCAGGCCGGTGAGGTCGCTGATCAGGGTCTGGAAGTTCAGCAGCGCTTCCAGGCGGCCTTGGGAGATTTCGGGCTGGTACGGGGTGTAGGCGGTGTACCAGGCCGGGTTTTCCAGGAGGTTGCGCAGGATCGGCGACGGCGTGTGGCAGTTGTAGTAGCCCTGGCCGATGTAGGTCTTGAACAGTTGGTTCTTGCCGGCGATGGCCTTGATCTTGGCCAGGGCCTCGGCTTCGCTGAGGCCGTCTTCCAGGCCGAGCACGCTGGTGCCCTTGATGCTTTCCGGGATCACGCTGGCGCTCAGGGCTTCCAGGGAGTCAAAGCCCAGGCTGGCGAGCATCTGTTGCTCGTCTTCGTGGCGCGGGCCGATATGGCGGGCGATGAATTCGTTGGCGGTGGTGAGATTAACGGTCATGGCGCGCTCCTCAAGCTTCAGCGTTGGCTTTGATCAGGCGATCGTACGCGTCCTGATCCAACAGTTTAGCGACTGCCCCGGCATCGGCCGGTTTAAAGCGGAAGAACCAACCTTCGCCCATCGGGTCTTCGTTGACCAGTTCCGGGCTGCCGTCAAGCTTGTCGTTCACTTCGAGGACTTCCCCGTCCAGCGGCATGTACACGCCGCTGGCGGCCTTGACCGATTCCACGGTGGACGCTTCGGCGCCCTTGTCGTAGGCCTGCAACTCCGGCAGTTGCACGAAAACCACATCACCCAGCGCGTTCTGCGCAAAAGCGGTGATACCCACGGTGACGCTGCCGTCGGCTTCGGCGCGCAGCCATTCGTGATCTTCAGTGAAACGCAACTCGCTCATGGAAACTCCTCAGGGCCAGATTCGTCTGGTGGACGGGATTGGAATAATGAGGAGTTGCTTAGCAATATCGCGGCCAACGTGATTAAACCGTTGTAAATCAATAGCTTGATAAAATCGGTTATGAGGATATGCATGTTGGCTGTATCGATTTCGCTACAGTTGGGCCTGTGAAAAAAAGCCTATGTGGATCAAAGCCTTGCATGGCGCGTAAAAAACAGGGTTGTAGCGATATCGTTACGCTGTAGCGCTTTCAGTACAGCGGATGTCGTTCTCAGACCAAAATCTGTAATGCGGTCAACGTTTGGAATGGTGCCAATGTGGGAGGGGGCAGGCCTCCTCCCACATTTGACCTCTATCGACCCAGCCAGTCAGGGCTTGCCGGTGGGAATGCCGTACTTGCGCAGACGATGGGCAATCGCCGTATGGGAAGTCTGCAAGCGGCTGGCCAGTTGGCGAGTCGAGGGGTAGCTGGTGTAGAGGGTTTCCAGCAGGTTGCGCTCGAAGTCTTCCACCGCCTGTTCCAGGCTGTCGATTTCGCCGTCGCTCTGGCGCGCCACCGAGGTGCCAGCGATGTCGAGGTCGCCGATGTCCACCAGGCTACTTTCGCAGATCGCTGCGGCGCGGAAGATCACGTTCTGCAACTGGCGTACGTTGCCCGGCCAGCGGTTGCCCAGCAGCGCCGGGTAAGTGCCGGGCGCCAGGCGGCAGACCGGGCGCTGGATCTGCGCACAGGCCTGCTGCATGAAATAGCGGGCCAGCAACAGGATGTCCTGGCCGCGTGCGCGCAGGGGCGGTACTTCGACGTTGAGCACGTTGAGGCGGTAGAACAGGTCTTCGCGGAAGGTGCCTTCGCTGACCATCTTCTCCAGGTCGCGGTGGGTGGCGCTGAGGATGCGCACATTGACCTTCACTTCACGGTCGCCACCGACACGCCGGAAGCTGCCGTCATTGAGAAAACGCAGCAGCTTGGCCTGCAAGTACGGCGACATCTCGCCGATCTCATCGAGGAACACCGTGCCCTGGTTGGCCAGTTCCATCAGCCCCGGCTTGCCACCGCGCTGCGCGCCGGTAAAGGCGCCGGGCGCATAGCCGAACAGTTCACTCTCGGCGAGGTTTTCCGGCAGCGCCGCGCAGTTCAAGGCCAGGAACGGCGCACTGTGACGTGCACTGATGGCGTGACAGGCACGCGCCACCAATTCTTTACCGGTGCCGGTCTCACCCTGGATCAACAGCGGCGCATCCAACGCCGCCACGCGCTGCGCGCGCGCCTTTAGGGTGCGGATCACCGGCGACTCGCCAAGCAGCGCGTCAAAGCCCTCCGCATGATCATGGTGCAGCGCCGACAGTTGTTCACCGATGCGGTTGGGTTGGTAGAGGGTGAGCAGGGCGCCCGCGTCAGTGATCGGCGTGGCGTCCAGCAGCAGGGTCTGACCGTTGACGCTGATCTCGCGCAGCGGCAAGCGAAAGCCCTGTTCCAGCAAGGTGTCCAGCAGCGCAGGGTCGTTGAACAGTGCGCTGATGCTTTCGCCGGCCGGTTCGCGGCCATACAGGGCGATCAGCGCCGGGTTCGCGAGCAGGATCTTGCCCGCGCTGTCCAGCGCCAGCACCGGGTCGGTCATGGCGGCCAGCAGGGCGTCGAGTTGCAGGTGACGGCGTTGGCCGGGGAGGATGTCCACCACGGTCACCGCCTGCACGCCGTGCACGCTGAACAGCGCGTCGCGCAGTTCTTCGAGCACATCGGCGCTGAGGGTCGGCGCGTCGATGTAGACGTTGGGCGGCACCATCTCCACCGCATCCAAGTTGAGATTGCGCCCACCGAGCAGGGCCAGGACTTCCTGGGTAATGCCGACGCGGTCGATGAAGCTGACGTGGATACGCATGGGGCGCTAACGATTCTGGGGAGCTGGAGGCGGCAAGTATGCCTTGCAGATGTTGGAGATCAAAATGTGGGAGGGGCGGTGCGACGATTCGACTTGCCCCCTCCCACAGTTGGAGCGCAGTTATTCCAGGTGTTCGGGTTTGATCGGGTCCCCGGCCTTCACATCCAATTGATGCCGCACATCCTCGAACATCAGGTCGTACTGCTTGTGCATCGAGCCGTTCAATACCGCGACCTTCGGCATCCCATACTTCTGCGCGATGTTCATCGCATGCCGCGCAAAGTCGAACGCCTGGTCCTTGGGCAGGAAGAACTCTTCCTTGAGGTCCTTGCCCTGCACCGAGCCATGCAGCTTGAACAGCATGCCCTTGCCCTCCTTTGGGTCCTGGCTGACTTCGTAGTCGATGCACAGGTTGTAGCTGTAGTCCTGGGCATTCAGTGCGTGACGTTCAACATGCAAGTGACCGGGTTCAAAGGTGGCCATAGGCGTCTCTCCTCTACTTCACAGATAGGTGATGCCAGGTGTTGCCGTGCTGATGCGGGTGCCGGCGCTGCCCTGGACGATGGCTTCAATGTCCGAGAGTGAACCGATGACGGCGGTTTTGCCAGTCTTGCGGGCGAACTCGCAGGCCGCTTGCACCTTGGGGCCCATGGAACCGGCGGCGAAGCCGAGCTTTTCCATTTCGTCGGGATGGGCCTGGCCGATGGCTTTCTGGGTCGGCTTGCCGTAGTCGATGAAGGCCGCGTTGACGTCGGTGGCGATCACCAGCAAATCGGCGTCCAGTTGCGAGGCCAGCAGCGAGGAACACAGGTCCTTGTCGATCACGGCCTCAATCCCGCGCAGCTTGCCGTCTTCGCCATACATCGTCGGGATGCCGCCGCCGCCGGCGCAGATCACGATAGCGCTTTTTTCCAGCAGCCACTTGATCGGGCGGATTTCAAAAATGCGTTTGGGCCGTGGGCTGGCAACAACGCGACGGTACTTGTCACCATCCGGCGCAATGGCCCAGCCTTTTTCGGCGGCGAGTTTCTCCGCTTCGGCCTTGGAGTACACCGGGCCGATGGGCTTGGTCGGGTTCTTGAAGGCAGGGTCCTTGGCGTCCACTTCCACTTGGGTGAGCAGGGTGGCGAAGGGCACCTCGAAGTCCAGCAGGTTGCCCAGTTCCTGTTCGATGATGTAGCCGATCATGCCTTCGGTCTCGGCGCCGAGCACGTCCAGCGGGTACGGTGACACCTGGGTGTAGGCCGCCGCCTGCAACGACAGCAGGCCGACCTGCGGGCCATTGCCGTGGGCGATCACCAGCTCGTTGCCGGCATGGATCTTGGCGATCTGTTCGGTGGCGATGCGGATATTGGAGCGCTGGTTGTCCGCGGTCATGGGTTCACCACGGCGCAGGAGGGCGTTGCCGCCCAGGGCTACGACGATGCGCATACAGAATGTCCTTCTGAAAGTTCTGATGACGGAGCGCGGTCAATGTGGGAGCTGGCTTGCCTGCGATAGCATCACTGCAGCCTTCTTGAAAGACCGAGGTGCCTGCATCGCGGGCAAGCCCGGCTCCCACGTTTGTCCTCATTGCCAACTAGAGGTTTAGATATCTGCGAGTGCCGACACCAGAATCGCCTTGATGGTATGCATGCGGTTTTCCGCCTGCTCGAACGCGATGTTGGCCGGCGACTCGAACACCTCTTCAGTCACCTCCACGCCATTGGCCAGGTTCGGGTACCGCGTGGCGATGTCCTTGCCCACCTTGGTTTCGCTGTTGTGAAACGCCGGCAGGCAGTGCATGAATTTCACCCGTGGGTTGCCCGAGGCTTTCATCATCTTGGCGTTGACCTGGTACGGCAGCAGTTGCTCGATGCGCTCGTCCCACGCTTCCACCGGCTCGCCCATGGAGACCCAGATATCGGTGTGGATGAAGTCCACGCCTTTCACTGCTTCCTTCGGGTCTTCGGTGATGGTGATGCGTGCGCCGCTTTCTTCGGCAAACGCCTGGCATTGCTTGATGAAGTCCGCGTGCGGCCACAGCGCTTTCGGTGCGCCGATGCGCACGTCCATGCCCAGCTTGGCGCCGATCATCAACAGCGAATTGCCCATGTTGTAGCGCGCGTCACCGAGGTAGGCGTAGCTGATGTCATGCAGCGGCTTGTCGCTGTGTTCGCGCATGGTCAGGGTGTCGGCGATCATTTGGGTCGGGTGGAATTCGGCAGTGAGGCCGTTGAACACCGGCACGCCGGCGAACTTGGCCAGCTCTTCGACGATTTCCTGCTCGAAGCCACGGTACTCGATCGCATCAAACATGCGGCCGAGTACGCGGGCGGTGTCTTTCATGCTTTCCTTGTGGCCGATCTGCGACGACACTGGGTCGATGTAGGTGACGTGGGCGCCCTGGTCATGGGCCGCGACTTCGAACGCGCAGCGGGTGCGGGTCGAGGTTTTTTCGAAGATCAGCGCGATGTTCTTGCCCTGCAGGTGCGGACGCTCGGTGCCGGTGTATTTGGCGCGCTTGAGGTCGCGTGAAAGGTCCAGCAGGTAGTGCAGTTCGCGGGTGGTGTGGTGCATCAGCGACAGCAGGCTGCGGTTGCGCATATTGAAAGCCATGATGGAATCTCCTTAATAGTCGATAGGGTCGCGGATGATCGGGCAGGTCATGCAGTGGCCGCCGCCACGCCCGCGGCCGAGTTCACCGGCGCTGATGGTGATGACTTCCACGCCGGCCTTGCGCAGCAGGGTGTTGGTGTAGGTATTGCGGTCGTAACCGATCACCACGCCAGGCTCCACGGCCACCACGTTGTTACCGTCATCCCACTGTTCGCGCTCGGCGGCGAAGCTGTTGCCGCCGGTCTCGACCACGCGCAGTGCCTTGAGGTTGAGGGCTGCGGCCACGGTTTCGAGGAAGTTGGTTTTCTCGCGTTGGATGTCGATGCCGTGCGGCTTGCTCTCATCCGGGCGCAGGGTGAACGGCACGATCTGGTTGACCACTTCGGGGAAGACGGTCACCAGGTCGCGGTCGCAGAAGCTGAACACGGTGTCCAGGTGCATCGCCGCGCGGGATTTCGGCAGGCCGGCGACGATCACGCGCTCCACGGCCTTGTTCTTGAACAGGTTGAGCGCCAGTTGGCCGATGGCCTGGTGGGATGAGCGCTCGCCCATGCCAATCAGTACCACGCCGTTGCCGATCGGCATCACGTCGCCGCCTTCCAGGGTGGAGGCGCCGTGCTCCTGGTCGGGGTCGCCGTACCAGATCTGGAAGTCCGCGTTGGTGAACTCGGGGTGGAATTTATAGATGGCCGAGGCCAGCAGGGTTTCCTGGCGTCGCGCCGGCCAGTACATCGGGTTCAGCGTCACGCCGCCGTAGATCCAGCAGGTGGTGTCGCGGGTGAACTGAGTGTTGGGCAGCGGCGGCAGGATGAAGCTCGAATGCCCGAGGAAGTCGCGGAACATCTCGATGGTCTTGCCGCCGAAGCTGCTCGGCAGGTCGTCGGCCGACACGCCGCCAATCAGGTACTCACTGATTTTGCGCGGCTCCAGGCTGCGCAGCCAGGAGCCGACTTCATCGACCAGGCCGAGGCCAACCGTGTTGGCGGTGATCTTGCGCTCCAGGATCCAGTCCAATGCTTCGGGGATGGCGACGATGTCGGTGAGCAGGTTGTGCATTTCCAGCACATCAATATCCCGCTCGCGCATCTTGGTGACGAAGTCGAAGTGGTCGCGCTTGGCCTGGGCCACCCACAGCACGTCATCGAACAGCAGTTCATCGCAGTTGTTGGGGGTCAGCCGCTGGTGGGCCAAACCTGGGGAGCACACCATGACTTTGCGCAGTTTGCCGGCTTCGGAATGTACGCCGTACTTCACTTTTTCCGTGGTCATTACAGATCCTCCAGTCAGAATTACAGAGTCAGGAAGCCGTCGTAGAGGCCATAGGCAGCCACCAGGGCGCCAATGACTACCGCGGCGAAAATCAGCTTCTCGACGTTGGTGAAAATCGGTTTGCCCAGTTCATGCTTGGCCTTGGCGAACAGGATCACGCCGGGGGCATACAGCAGGGCGGAAAGCAGCAGGTATTTGACGCCGCCGGCGTAAAGCAGCCAGACCGCATAGACCAGCGCGATAGCGCCGATGAACAGGTCTTTCTTGCGCTCGGCAATGGCGTTTTCGTAAGTCTCGCCGCGTACCGCCAGCAGCAACGCGTAGGCCGCCGACCACAGGTAGGGCACCAGGATCATCGAGGTGGCGAGGTAGATCAGCGACAGGTAGGTGCTGGCGGAAAACAGCGTGATCACCAGGAATATCTGCACCATGGCGTTGGTCAGCCACAGGGCGTTGGCCGGTACGTGGTTGGCGTTCTCCTTGCGCAGGAACTCTGGCATGGTGTGGTCCTTGGCGGCGGCGAACATGATCTCCGCACACAGCAGCACCCACGACAGCAGTGCCCCCAGCAGCGAGATGATCAAACCGACGCTGATCAGCACCGCGCCCCAGTGGCCCACCACATGCTCCAGCACGGCGGCCATCGACGGGTTCTGCAGCTTGGCCAGTTCCGGTTGGGTCATGATCCCCAGGGACAGCACGTTCACCAGCATCAGGAACAGCAGCACGGTGATAAAGCCGATCACGGTGGCCTTGCCCACGTCGGAGCGTTTTTCCGCACGGGACGAGAAGATGCTCGCGCCTTCGATGCCGATGAACACCCACACAGTGACCAGCATCATGTTGCGCACCTGATTCATCACACTGCCCAGGTCGGGGTTTTTCACGCCCCAGATGTCGGCGGTGAAGATGTCCAGCTTGAATGCGAACAGCGCGATCAGCACGAACAGCACCAGCGGCACGACCTTGGCGACGGTGGTCACCAGGTTGATGAACGCCGCTTCCTTGATCCCGCGCAGCACCAGGAAATGCACGGCCCACAGCAGCACCGAGGCACCGATCACCGCAGCCGGCGTGTTGCCTTCGCCGAAAATGGGGAAGAAGTAACCCAGGGTGCTGAACAGCAACACGAAGTAACCCACGTTGCCCAGCCACGCACTGATCCAGTAACCCCAGGCGGACGAGAAACCCATGTAATCGCCGAAACCCGCCTTGGCGTAGGCGTACACGCCACCGTCGAGGTCGGGCTTGCGGTTGGCGAGGGTCTGGAACACAAAAGCGAGGGTCAACATGCCGATGGCGGTAATTACCCAACCAATCAATACCGCGCCGACATCGGCACTGGCGGCCATGTTTTGCGGCAGTGAAAAGATCCCGCCGCCAATCATCGAGCCCACGACAAGTGCAACCAGTGCGCCGAGTCGTAGTTTTCCGGGAGATTCAGACATCGCATAACTCCAATGCAGGAGAAGAGAGACCACAGAATAAATCCGTGCGCTAATCAAACAGCTGACTCAGATCACTTCATTGGCACATTCCATTGTGAATTAATGACTTAGGGTAGAAGTTCGCGGGCGATGCAAATCCTCGGGAAAGCTTGGCGCAGAGCCATCTATCCCTTTTTGATTAATCATTTGGCCAAGTCTATGGACGTTTGAAGCTAGTCCGTATTCCTGAATGTGCAAACTTTTTGAACGATGTTTTACGAAGTCTCAGACCCGGGCGTATTTAAATTCTAAATACGCCTGAACGGGACGACCTGACATGCCATTGTGTTATGAGCTCGTCTGTTTTATCGCCTTCACTAATAACCACTACACTCGCTGAGTTAATTAGCCGAGTGCACGGTTGTCAGCTCAAGTTGCTGTTCATTCAGGAGTGTTCATGTCTCAACCGGCCCAGAAACTGCGTCTTGGTGCCCTGATTGCCTTGGTGGTGGGGTCGATGATCGGCGGCGGGATTTTTTCCTTGCCGCAAAACATGGCCGCACGCGCCGAGGTGGGTGCCGTGTTGATCGGCTGGGCGATCACCGCGGTCGGCATGCTGACCCTGGCCTTCGTGTTCCAGACCCTGGCCAATCGCAAGCCCGAACTGGATTCGGGCGTGTATGCCTACGCCAAGGCCGGGTTTGGTGACTACATGGGGTTCTCGTCGGCCTGGGGCTACTGGATCAGCGCGTGGATGGGCAACGTCGGTTACTTCGTGTTGCTATTCAGTACCCTCGGCTACTTTTTCCCGGTGTTCGGCCAGGGCAACACGCCGGTGGCCATCGGCTGCGCATCATTGTTGCTGTGGGCCGTGCATTTCCTGGTGCTGCGCGGGATCAAGGAGGCAGCGTTCATCAACCAGATCACCACGGTGGCGAAGATCGTGCCGTTGCTGATGTTTATCGTGATCGCCGCCGTAGCGTTCAAGGCGGATATCTTCACTCGCGATATCTGGGGCCTGGGCAACCCGAATATGGGCAACGTGGTGGACCAGGTGCGCAACATGATGCTGGTCACCGTGTTTGTGTTTATCGGCATCGAGGGCGCCAGTGTGTACTCGGCGCGGGCCGAGAAACGCTCGGACGTGGGCCGCGCCACGGTGATCGGTTTTCTGGGCGTGCTGGCCCTGCTGGTGCTGGTGAATGTGTTGTCCCTGGGCATCATGAGCCAGCCGGAACTCGCGCAATTGCAAAACCCGTCCCTGGCCGGTGTGCTGGAGCATATCGTCGGCCCCTGGGGGGCGATGGCGATCAGCATCGGCCTGGCGGTGTCACTGCTCGGCGCCTTGTTGTCCTGGGCGCTGCTCTGTGCGGAAATCCTCTACGCCACGGCCCATGACAAGACCATGCCGGCGTTCCTGAAAAAGGAAAACGCCAACCAGGTGCCGGTCAACGCGCTGTGGCTGACCAATGTGATGATCCAGGTGTTCCTGGTGATCACGCTGTTTTCCCACAGCACCTACACCACCCTGATTTACCTGGCCTCGTCGATGATCCTGGTGCCCTACCTGTGGTCGGCGGCGTATGCCGTGTTATTGAGCGGGCGCGGCGAAACCTACGAAGATGCCCACGGCCAGCGCTTGAAGGACTTGATGGTGGGCCTGATTGCACTCGGCTACGCCGTGTGGCTGCTCTACGCCGGGGGCTTGAAGTACCTGCTGCTGTCGGCGCTGTTGTATGCGCCGGGGGTGATCCTGTTTGCCCTCGCCAAGCGTGAGCAGCGCCAGCCCTTGTTTACCCACATGGAAAAAGGCATTTTCAGCTGTGTGATCACCGGCGCAGGGCTGGCGGCGTATGGGCTGTACAGTGGGGTATTGTCGTTGTGAGGCTGACGTATCAGCCGCCTTATGATTGGGCGGCGATGGTAGGTTTTCTGGCGGCGCGGGCGATTACGGGTATGGAGACCGTCGAGGCCGGCGTTTACCGGCGCAGCATCAGCGTGGGTGGCCGGCATGGCTGGCTCAGCGTCGCGCCGGGCGCGGGTGACTGGCTGGACGTCGCGGTGGATTTTCCGGAGGCGGCGGCGCTGCCCGAGATCGATCGGCGCTTGCGCAACATGTTTGATCTGGACGCCCAACCTCAACGGATCAGCGCTCAACTGGCGACTGATCCCTTGATGGCTCAGCTGGTTGCGGCCCGTCCCGGCCTGCGTGTGCCGGGCACCTGGGACGGCCTGGAGTTGGCGATTCGTGCAGTGCTGGGCCAGCAGATTACGGTGGTGGCGGCGATTCGCCTGGCGGGCAAGTTGGTGGCGCAGTATGGCCAACTGCTTGAGACGCCGTACGCCGGTATCACCCATGTGTTCCCCGCGCCCGAGGTGCTGGCGGCGGCGGACCTGGCCACCTTGGGCATGCCGAAGGCGCGTGGGCGGACCTTGTCCGGTGTCGCGCAGGCGCTCCTGGATGACCCTGAGGTGTTCCAACCCAAGGCCAGCCTCAAGGAAGGTGTGGCGCGCTTGGTGGCGTTGCCGGGGATTGGCGACTGGACCGCGCAGTACATCGCCATGCGCCAGATGCGTGAGGCGGATGCATTTGCGTCGGGGGATATCGGATTGATCAATGCGCTGGCGGCGCTGGAAGGTGGGCCGGTGTCGGCGCGGCAGCTGCTGGCGCGGGCCGAGGCGTGGCGGCCGTTGCGGGCGTATGCAGCGCAGCATCTCTGGACGTCGTTGCAGCGCTCAGATTGATGGTGCCTGTACTGGCCTCATCGCAGGCAAGCCAGCTCCCACACTTGACCGAGTACATCCTTTGGAATGTGGTCAAAATGTGGGAGGGGGCTTGCCCCCGATGGCGATAGTCGAGTCACCACTGCGCTTGGTGTGAACCCAGTTCCCCAGCCGGCAGATCCCATTGCAACGGCGTGCCGCTGATAGTCACCGGCGGCAACAATCGATGCGCCTGGCCCCAGGCCGTCTGTTCCACTACCAGGCCTTGATCGCTCGGTTGCTCGGCCCGCAACGCCGGCTGCTCCGGCACTTGTCCGGCGTCCACCAGCAACTTCGCCGTACGCGCCAGCGACAACAGCGCCGCCCCACCACGGCCGGATTTCAATCGCTCACTGAGTGCCTGAATCGCACTGGCCGCCATCAAATACCCGGTGGCGTGATCCAGCGCCTGCAATGGCAGCGGCACCGGTTTGTCCGCTTGTTTCCAGGCCATGCCCGCGGCGGCAATCCCGCTGCTCATCTGCACCAGGCTGTCGAAACCCCGGCGATTGCGCCACGGGCCGCTCCAGCCGTAGGCGTTGAGGCTCACGTCGATCAGGCCGGGGGCGAGGGTTTGCAGTTCACTGGCGCTGTAGCCCAGTTGTTCCAGGGCGTCGGCACGGTAACCGTGGAACACAATGTCGGCGTCCTTGAGCAGGCGTTCGAAAACCTCGCGGTCTTGGGCGCTTTTCAAGTCCAGGCGGGCGCAGCGTTTGCCCAGGGTCATTTCCGGCACCACGCCGGGTTCGTTCCAGGTCGGCGAGTCGATACGCAATACATCCGCACCCAACCCTGCGAGGAAGCGGCTGGCCACCGGGCCGGCCAGCACGCGGGTCAGGTCCAGCACCTTGAGGCCCGCCAGCGGCCGCGCCACCGAGCCGAGCCAGGGCTTTTTGACGGAGGTTGCAAAGGTCTGGCGCTGCACCAGGGCCTCGGCATTGACGGCCAGGCCCTGAGGATGGGTTTGCCAGGCTTGCCAGGTACGCATCTGCGCGGCGCAACCGCCTTCATCGACAATCGCCTGTTCCAGTTCGGCGGTATTCCAAGTGGCAACTTTGTTGGCCATCGCGATGCGATCAGCCACCTTGCCCAGTACCCGTTCGGCGGCGGCGCGGTGGTGGGGTGCGTTGGTGTGCAGGCGAATCCAGCCATCGGCGCTGGCGTAGTCACCGGCCACCGGGTCCCACAGCGGCGGCGTCTCCCAGCCTACCGGACGAATCGAAGACGAGAACCAGAAGGACGCGAGTCGCCGGTCTACGCTGACGCCGGGAAGGCGCCCGGTCTTTTGCTGGATCAGATGGGCCACGGCCTGGCCGGCCGCACCGATACTGGCAACGGCCAGGTCGCTGACGGCAAAGGCCGAGGGCAGGGCGCCGGCTTCGGTGCTGGTCAGCGGCGCGCGCGGTAGATCGAGTGCGGCTTGGATGGGAGTCAGCAGGTTTGTCATCAAAGGCCCTCCATGAGAGAAGGGCCACTATAGAAGATCATCAGGCCGGTGTGACAATCCCGGGTTCCAGCGGCAGGTCGATACTGGCGATAAAACCGCCTTGGGCGTGATTGGCCAGGAACAGGCTGCCGCCATGGCGCTCGGCGGCGCGACGGGCTATCGCCAGGCCCAGGCCGTGACCTTGTGCGGTCTGGCCGGGGGCGCGGTAGAACGGTTCGCCCAATTGGCTCAGGTGTTCGGCGTCAACGCCGGGGCCGTGGTCGCGCACGCTGATCACAATATGCTCGCCGTGAAGGTGGGCGTGCAGCTCGATCGGCTGACCCGGCGGGTTGAAGCGCTGGGCGTTGCGCAGCAGGTTGTCCACTGCCCGTTCGATCATGGTCGGCCACCCCTTGAGGTGCAGTTCGGGATCGGTGGTGAGCTGCACCACCTGGTCGGGCGCGCTGAGTTGAGCGTCCTTTTGCAGGGTCTTGAGCAACGGGTTGAGGTCGATCTCTTCGGCGCTGGCGTTATCGGCATCGACGCGGGCCAGTACCAGGATCTCGCTGATCAGTGCCTCCAGGCGATCACATTCGCGGGTCAGGCGAGGCCAGAGTTTTTCCCGTTCTTCGGGGCTGGCGCGTTCGGCCAGGGCCAGGGCGATGCGCAGGCGGGCCAGCGGCGAACGCAGTTCATGGGACACGTCGCGCAGCAACTGGCGCTGACTGCCGATCAGACTTTGCAGGCGCGCGCCCATGCGGTTGAAGTCGGTGGCCAGCACGCCGAATTCATCGCGTCGGTTGGCCAGCTGCGCCAGGCTGTTTTGCTGGTAGGTGGCTTGCCCCAGGTCATGCACGGCGCCGCGCAGTCGGCTCAAGGGGCGCGTGATGGACAGCGTCACGAACAGGCTGAACAGGGTCAGCACCACCAAGGCGATGACCAATGCGCTCAACGGCCATGTCAGGCTGCTGCGATGCCATTCGTCCAGTTCCGGGTGCGGGATGCGGTAGATCAACAGGTAAGTGTCGCCGGTCTTCTCACTGGTGTATTCAGCGGTCAGGCGGCGCCAGGGCAGGTGGCTGTCCTTGCTATCGTTCTGGCGGGCTTCGAAGGCGGCGGCTCGGCGGGGAAAGGTGCCGCGCACCACCGGCTCGCCGCTTTCGTTCAGCACCTGCACGTCGATGTGGTACTGGCGTTTGCGCTGTTGCAGCAAATCCTGGGCAGCGTCCTCACCCTGGGTTTCGTAGAGTTGGGTCCACTCTTCGGCCAGGTTGTTGAGGCCTGGGTGACGGCTGAGAATCCAGGCATCTTGATTGAGCATATGCCCAAGCAGGATCGACAACCCGGCAACCAAGGCGATGGCCAGCCAGAAACTGGCCAGGATGCGCCAGAACAATGAACGCACAGGAAACCCTCAAGCAGGAAAAGCCCAGTGGCGGGGGCCACTGGGCTGGGAGCGTTAACGCGGGGGCATTATTGCGCTTTTTGCGGCTGTTGCGCTTTCCAGGCCTGGAATTCCTTCCATTCGGCGCGGCGCTGTTCCTGCTGCTTGACGATCTCGTCGAATTTCTTCTGCTGGTCAGGCTTGAGTACGGCGCGGATATCCGCCTGGGTTTTCTGCTTGCCGGCGGCGATTTCGTCCTGCATGGCCTTCTGGTCAGCAGCCGGGAGCTTGTCCAGGTACTTCCTGGTCAGGTCCTTGCGAGCGTGCCACTGGTCGCCCATCAATTTGCGGATCTGCTCGCGCTGTTCCTTGCTCAGGTCCAGTTGGCTGAAGGGCCCGCCTTTGCCACGCGGACCGTGTTCGCCGCCGTGACCCGGGCCACCCATCATATGGCCTTCAGGGCCGCCCATCGGGCCTGGGCCTTCGGGCACTGCCGCCATGGCAACGGTCGGCAGGGCAGCGGCGAACATCAAAGCGATAAGGGTCTTGCGCATGGTAATTCTCCTGTCTCTATTCCGGTGAGTCCGGATGTGAGTAGATTAAGGCGATCAAGGTCAGCGGCGGTCAGGTGTGGGTAAAGCTTGGGTAAAGAGGGTTTTGGACTGAGTTGACAAAACTGCCGATAGCTATAGGAAAAGAGGGGCTCACTCAATTGCTACAGCATGTCTTGAGGGAGTTGGCGTGTGGTCGTGATGGCTGTATAAATGAACAGCTTTTTTCGATGAGACCCTGAGTGCTAAACATTTTTAACCTGTCAACTACAATTTGACGGGGTCTATCGACTTGTTCAGACTTCGATCTCATTTCTGACCCCGTCAAACTACCGTTCCCGCCATCTATTAAGGAGGCCGCATGGAGTACCGAACTGCAGACGACGTCCTGCGTGCCCACTGGAATGGTCGGTTGCCGGTGAACCCGATAGCCATTGCCGAGGCAATGGCTATCGAGGTGAAGGCGCTTGCACCTTTTGAACCGGATACCTGGCGACCGAATGAAAGCGGCCATTACTCCTTCCGGGACGGCGCTCCGCTGATTACTTACAACTTCATGGATGCGCCGGTAAGGCAGCGTTTCACCATTGCGCACGAGATTGGTCACCATGTGCACGGAGACCTGGACGCACCTCGAGATACTTCCGAGCAGTTCAGTGCCAAGTCCAGGGACCCGAAAGAGATCGCAGCCAATCGATTTGCCGCTGCTCTGTTGATGCCGGCCGCGCTGGTGAAACATATGGTGCTTGAGCAGCGCGTCACAGACATCGTAAAGCTGGCCAGTGCTTTTGGTGTGTCGACGGCAGCAATGGAATTCAGGCTGAAGGCGATTGGGCTTTTATGATTGATACCAGCGACGACCTGGCGGGAGGCGAGGCTGATAATCCTGGCCTGATCAGCGACTATCTGAGAAGAGAGTCCTGGCGCTTCAGGTGGGAGAAGCGACTGACGACCGTCACCGTCGTCTTGATCTTGTTGTTTTACATTGCGCTGTTGGGCTTCGTCTTTTTGGGAAACATCCGGGTCTCAGCCGGCGCCTGGTATTTTTTCAGCGCCGTGCGCCCGCACAGTACGGGTGATATTCCCATCATCGTGGCCCTCTCAACCGTCCCGACCCTGCTGTTGATCGCGCTGCTACGGTATTTCCACCACCGGCCCAAGTCAGATCCAGATGATTTGCAGGCACCGCTGCCCATCAGTGTCGAAGCGGCGAAAGCGATCATCAAGGCGACGACCGACGCGATGAAAACCCCTTGAACAACAAGCCCAGCCTGCCAGCTGGGCCTGTTGCATCAGAACGGAACCCGCGTGTTTTTACAGGCTGTAGTAGTAACCCCGACTGCGCAACGCCACGATGCGTGGCCGTCCGTCCGGGTGCGGGCCGATTTTTTTGCGCAGGTTGCTCACGTGCATGTCCAGGCTGCGATCGTAAAGGGTCAACTTGCGACCCAGGGCGATCTGCGCCAGTTCCTGTTTGTCCAGCGGCTCGCCGGGCTGGCGCAGCAAGGCTTCAAGCAGGCGGCTTTCGGAGACGGTGAGGGAAAATTCCTGTTCATCGATGCTGACCACGCCGCGCACCGGGCTGAAACACAGGTCGCCCAATTCGAGCTGGGTGGACACGGCGGCCGGGTGGCTGCGGCGCAGCACGGCGCGCAGCCGGGCGGTAAGCTCGCGTGGGTCGCAGGGCTTGGCCAGGTAATCGTCGGCGCCCAGTTCCAGGCCGAGGATGCGGTCCAGCGGTTCGCCGCGTGCCGAGAGCATCAGCACCGGCAGCTCCGGGTGGTCGTTGCGCAATTGCTTGAGCAGTTCCAGGCCGCTGCCGTCGGGCAGCATCACGTCGAGTACCACCGCGGCCGGGGCACTGTCGGCCAAGGCTTTGCGGGCGCTCAAGCCATCATGGCAGGCACGCACCTGGAAGCCTTCCTGGCTCAACCAACTGGTCAGCAGCTCGCAGAGCTCCTGGTCATCATCTATCAGTAACAGCTCGCTCATGACTCACTCAATTTAGCCATTGTCGACGGCGACGGTGCCCACCGCTGGCGAAGATCCCGCACAGCAAGGCGATCAGCGCGACGGCCCCACCGGTGACGAACCATTGTTGCTGCTCGGTCAGCCATCGGGTCAAGGCGCCGCCCTGTGTTTCTTTGAGTTGCTGGGCCAGGCGTTGGTTCTCTTGGCGAAGGCGACTCAGTTGGGCGCTTTCGCGGGTAGCCTCTACGTTTTGCAGTTGCTTGCTCAATTCTTCACGCTGGCGTTCGCTTTCTTTCAACCGCTGCTGCAACTCGGTGATCTGGGCGCCGGCACTCAAGGACAGAGGCGTGGAACTGCCGGTGTTCGAGGTTTCTTCAGCGTGGGCCGTAGCCCCGATCATTACCACTGCCAACAGACACAACTGACGTAAGCGCATCGGAACTCCTGATTCCACACGAATATTCAGAACGTTGTCGGCAGGTTACCGAGAATAATGAGCAATTAGGAGCGCGCCGAACCGATTAGGTTCGGCGTGGCCGTGATCAAGGCAGGACTTGCTTGAACGGCTTGATCACGACGTCGGCGTAAACGCCGGCAGCTACATAAGGATCAGCCTTGGCCCAGGCCTGGGCCAAGGCCAGGGAGGCAAACTCGGCGACGATCAGGCTACCGGTGAACCCGGCGTCGCCTGGGTCGTTGCTGTCTACCGCAGGGTGTGGACCCGCCAGCACGATACGGCCTTCGGCCTGCAGCTGCTTGAGGCGCTCGACATGGGCCGGGCGCACGCTCAGGCGTTTTTCCAGCGAGTCGGCAACGTCGGTGGCAATGATGGCGTAGAGCATGTCAATCCTCGGTTTTCGGAGTGGTAGGGGCGACGTCATGCAGGTGGCGCGACAGATAGATACCCTGGCCGACCAGGAACAGCACGGTCATGGCCAGGCTGCCGAAGACCTTGAAGTCGACCCAGTAGTCCTGGAAGGTAAAGGCCACGAACAGGTTGGCGGCGCCGCAGAACAGGAAGAACACGATCCACGCAACGTTCAAGCGTGTCCACACCGGATCCGGCAGGGTCAGCGCATGGCCCATGATCCGCTTGATCAGCAGACGGTCACCGATGAAGTGGCTGCCGATAAAGACCAGGGCGAACAGCCAGTTCACCACCGGTGCTTTCCATTTGAGGAAGGTTTCGCTGTGGAACGCCAGGGTCAGGCCGCCGAATACCAGGCATGCGACCAGGGTGAGCCATTGGCTTTTTTCCAGCTTGCGCTGGGAGATGAAAATGGCGCCGTAGACGACGATAGAGCTGATGATCAGCACGGCGGTGGCGCTGTAGATGCCCCCGAACGAGAACGCATGACCGGCGATTTCGATGACCCTGGGGTCGAGCTTGGTAACGATGAAAAACAGCAACAGCGGGATGAAGTCGATGAATTGTTTCACAGTAAGAGCCAGAAGCTGGATGTGGCGGCATAATAACAAACATCCTTGGTAGCGAAAGCGCCAGCTGACTTGAGGTTACAGATCCCCGTGAATGTTGATTTGCACTGCCACAGCACGGCCTCCGACGGCGCCCTGGCGCCCGCGGTACTGGTTGCGCGTGCGTTTGAAAAAGGCGTGCGAGTCCTGGCGTTGACCGACCACGACACCCTCGAAGGCCTCGACGAAGCCCGGGAAGCCGCGCATGCCTTGGGCATGCAGTTGGTCAACGGTGTGGAATTGTCCTGCACCTGGGGCGGCGCCACCATTCATGTGCTCGGCTACGGTTTTGATCAAAACGCCCCGCCTTTGGTTGAAGCCATCGCCCAACTGCACGATGGCCGCTGGCTGCGGTCCGAAGAAATAAGCCGCAAACTCGGCCTTAAAGGTATGTCCGGTGCCCTGGACGGCGCCCGCGCCATCCAGCAGGAACTGGGTGACAGCGGTAACGCACCGGCCCGGCCGCACTTTGCCGACTGGATGGTACGTGAAGGTTTTGTAAAGGACCGCGCCGAAGCGTTCCGCAAATGGCTGGGCGCCGGCAAGTTGGGGGATGTGAAGCAACACTGGCCGACCCTGGAAGACACCGTCGAGACCCTGCGCACCTCCGGGGCCTGGGTCAGCCTGGCCCATCCCTGGCACTACGATTTCACCCGCAGCAAGCGCCGCAAGCTGATTGCCGACTATATTGGAGCGGGCGGCCACGCAATCGAGGTGGTCAACGGGCATCAACCCGCCGAACAGGTCGGCAGCCTGGCGATTCTTGCCCGCGAATTTGGTCTGCTGGTCAGCGCCGGCAGTGATTTTCATGGCCCAGGCGGCTGGTCCGAGATCGGCGAGTATCGCCCCGTCCCGGAAGATTTGCCGCTCTTGTGGGGGCGATTCAAGCATGACCCCATTATTGCCACCGTCTGAACAGGTAGAACACGTGAGTCAATTCTTCCAGATTCATCCGGAAAACCCCCAGGCGCGCCTGATCAAACAGGCCGTCGAGATCATCCGCGCCGGCGGCGTGGTGATCTACCCCACCGACTCGTCCTACGCCATCGGTTGCCAGATCGGCGACAAGGGTGCGGTCGAGCGGGTAAGACGCCTGCGTCAGCTGGACGACAAGCACAACTTCGCGCTGATCTGCAGCGACCTGTCCCAGTTGGGGCTGTTTGCCAAGGTCGACACCGGCACCTTCCGCCTGCTCAAGGCGCACACGCCGGGGCCCTACACCTTTATTCTCAACGCTACCCGCGAAGTGCCGCGCCTGCTGCTGCACCCCAAGAAGCGCACCATCGGCCTGCGGGTGCCAGAGCACCCCATTGCCCTGGCGCTCCTCGAAGAGCTGGGTGAGCCGTTGATGAGCGTGTCGTTGATCATGCCGGGTGAAGACGAGCCGCTGTACGATCCTTACGAAATGCGCCGGCTGTTGGAAAAGCACGTCGACCTGATCATCGACGGCGGCTACGGCGGCAACAAGGCCTCCACCGTGATCAACTTGGCCGACGGCGAACCCGAAGTGATCCGCGTGGGTTGCGGCGATCCGGCTCCGTTCATGGTCGAGGCCTGAATGTCGGCCGTGGAAACCGTCGACAGCCAGGCGGGGGCCCAGCAGGAACTGCCGTTTGCCATGGTGTATGGCCAGGCGGTCATGGAAATGCCTCTGGACCTGTACATTCCGCCGGACGCGCTGGAAGTCTTCCTTGAGGCGTTCGAAGGCCCGCTGGACTTGCTGCTGTACCTGATCCGCAAGCAGAACATCAACATCCTCGACATCCCGGTGGCGGAGATCACCCGTCAGTACATGGGCTATGTGGAGTTGATGCAGTCGGTGCGTCTGGAGCTGGCCGCCGAGTACCTGGTGATGGCTGCCATGCTCGCCGAGATCAAGTCGCGCATGCTGCTGCCGCGCTCGGAGACGGTGGAAGCCGAAGAAGATGACCCGCGCGCCGAACTGATCCGCCGCCTGCAGGAGTACGAACGCTTCAAGGCCGCCGCCGAAGGCATCGATGGCCTGAGCCGGGTGGGCCGCGACGTGGTGGTGCCCAAGCTGGATGCCCCCGAGGCCCGTGCGCGCAAACTGTTGCCGGACGTGAGCCTGGAAGAATTGCTGATGTCCATGGCCGAGGTACTGCGCCGCGGCGATATGTTTGAAAGTCACCAGGTCAGCCGCGAGGCGCTGTCCACCCGCGAGCGCATGAGCGACGTACTGGAGCGCCTCAAGGGCGGCGGTTTTGTGCCGTTTGTCGAGCTGTTCACCGCCGAAGAAGGGCGCCTGGGAGTGGTAGTGACATTTATGGCGATCCTCGAACTGGTCAAGGAGTCCCTGGTCGAGCTGGTCCAGAATGAGCCTTTTGCGGCTATCCACGTGCGGGCGCGAGCCGAATAACGAGCTGAATCGATGAATCTGACTGAACCCCGCGAACTGGCACCGCTGCTGGAAGCTTTCCTACTGGCGTCGGGCAAACCGCAATCCCTGGAACGCTTGTTCGAACTCTTTGAAGAAGCCGAACGCCCCGAACCGCCAGTGTTCAAGAAGGCGCTGGAGATTCTGCGCAAGTCCTGCGACGGTCGTGCGTTCGAACTGCGCGAGGTGGCGTCGGGTTATCGCCTGCAGATTCGTGAGAAATTTTCCCCTTGGGTGGGCCGCCTGTGGGAAGAGCGCCCCCAGCGCTACTCGCGGGCGATGCTGGAGACCATGGCGCTGATCGCCTATCGCCAGCCCATCACCCGGGGCGAGATCGAGGACGTGCGGGGCGTGGCGGTCAACAGCCACATCGTCAAGACGCTGCTGGAGCGCGAGTGGATCCGCATCGTCGGTTATCGTGACGTGCCCGGCAAACCGGCGATGTTTGCCACCACCAAGGTGTTCCTCGACCATTTCAACCTGAAAAACCTCGACGACTTGCCGCCGCTGGCCGAATTGCGCGAGATGGAAGCGGAGCCGGTGCTCGACTTCGACGATGCCCCGGTGCCGGCCAGCCTGCAAGAGCTCGCCGATGCGACAGCAGAGCCGGAAGAGCCGAAGGACGAAACCAGTTTCCATACCTTGCTGCTGGAACTGGACGACATGGAGCAGGGCATCAAGACCGACTTTGATGACTTGTTGCGTGACGGTGCGACTGAGGCAGAACGCCAGGAAACCGTTGACCCCGAGCCGGAACCCGACCCTGAAGAAGACATCCTCGGCGTCGCTGAAGCCCGCGAAAAACTCCTGGCCGCCGTCGCCGCCCTCGAACAGCCGCCGTTGAGCGACGAAGAAGACGAAGCCCGGGCCCTGGCTGAAGCCATTGAGGCCGAGCGCCGCCAGTTCGAAGATTGACCCGGACCCCACATGGCTCACCGGTCGGCGGAAAAACCGACGACCGGCCACTAATCGACTAGTCTCTGATGCGCAACGCGCGCCATGCGCGTATGATTCGCGACCCTTTGCCGAGCTATTCGGCCAAAGCCCCGCTTTCAACACTCTTCAGGCCATGCCTGAATCGACCCACCGGGAGGTGCTTAAGATGAACGACAAAGACCAGAACGACAGCCAGGAAATCGGCCCAGCAGGCGAAAAACTGCAAAAGGTGCTGGCGCGTATCGGCGTGGGCTCGCGCCGCGACGTCGAAGCCTGGATCACCCAGAAGCGCATCAAGGTCAACGGCGTCGAGGCTACCCTCGGCCAGCGCGTCGACCTGCACGACGCAATCACCATCGATGGCAAGGTCATCAAGCGTGAAGAGGCCGCCGAATCGGTGCGCCGCGTGATCATGTACAACAAACCCGATGGCGAGATCTGCACCCGTGACGACCCGGAAGGCCGTCCGACCGTGTTCGACAAGATGCCCAAGCCCAAAGAAGGCCGCTGGATCAACATCGGTCGTCTGGACATCAACACCACCGGCTTGCTGATGTTCACCACTGACGGTGAGCTGGCCAACCGCCTGATGCACCCGTCCTACGAGATGGACCGCGAGTACGCCGTGCGCGTACGCGGCGAAGTCGATGACGAGATGATCGAGCGCCTCAAGGCGGGCGTGGTGCTGGAAGACGGCCCGGCCAAGTTCACCGACATCAAGCAGGCACCGGGTGGCGAAGGTTTCAACCACTGGTACCACTGCGTGGTGATGGAAGGCCGTAACCGTGAAGTGCGTCGCCTGTGGGAATCCCAGGGCCTGGTGGTCAGCCGCCTGAAGCGCGTGCGTTTCGGTCCGGTGTTCCTCAACTCCGACCTGCCGATGGGCCGCTGGCGCGAAATGAGCCAGTACGAAGTCGACATCCTCAGCGCCGAAGTCGGCCTGACGCCGGTGGCGATGCCGCAGATGAACGCCAAGAGCAAAGACAAGCTTGAGCGGATGCAGCGTAAATCGTCGCGCCCGGTGGCGCGCACCGAGCGTGTTGCCCGCACCCTGCGACCTGCGTTGAATGCACCGGCGACTGGCGGTCGTATCTCCCGAGAGCCGCAGATCGAAGGTGAACGCCGCCCAACCGCGCCGTCGCGTCAGGAAGGCGAGCGTGCGCCGCGTGCACCGCGTCCGGCCCCGGCCGGTGGTCGCAGCAACCGAGGTGAAGCGGATCGCCCAGCCGACAACGCCAGCACCAAGCGTCCAGCCAGACCGGCGGCGAACAAGCGCCCTGGCCCGAAACTGGTCGCGGACGAGCCGTCTGGCAAGCGCCGTGGCGCACCGGCCGGTTCCGGCCAGCGTCCTGGTTTTGGTCGCAAGAAGCCGCAGTGATTTGATCGCCGCATAAAAAACGCCAACCCTCGGGTTGGCGTTTTTTTTTATCTGAATTTGAAATGCATTCAACTGTGGGAGGGGGCTTGCCCCCGATAGCGGTATGGCAGCCACCACATACATCAACTGACCGACTGCCATCGGGGGCAAGCCCCCTCCCACATTCAGATTTTCAGTGTTAGTTAAAGCTTTGCTCAGAACGCAAAGGCCCCGTCAAACACCGGCTTGTCATCCAGCGCCAACACCCCACTGGCAAAGATCAAGTCCAGGTGATGGCTGCCTTTCTGCCCACCTCCCAGTCCCAGGTGCAACCCGCAATGGCGCTCCTCGAACCCGGCGTTGCGCGCATACAGGTCCTTCACCCCTTCATTGGTACCAATCCCCAACTCTTCCACACGCCGGTTCGACGGATTGGCATTCAGGTACTTGTTGAAATCATCGGCCAACCCCGGCACTTCACTGGCCACGCTGCAGATGGTCGAGTTCTCGATCCACAGCTCCAGCGGTGACTCCAGCACGCCGTATTTGCGTGCGAACGGGATGGTGCTGAGAAAGGTGCCGACAAACCGCACCTGGCCATTGATCGCTTCGCTGTGGGTGGCGATCTCACCCGGCGCCAGGTCGTGGTTGCCGACGCCGTTGATATTGGTCCACTTCTTGATACTGCTCATTGGCGCTTCCAGCCGCGAGCCATGTTTGTCGGTAAAGCTCAGCACGTTGGCCTGGGACATGCGCCGAATCAGCGTGGCGTTGAGGTCGGCGATGCGCTGCGGCTCGACGCTGAAGGTGTCGTAGAAATAGTCGCCGTAATCCTTGAACAGCAGGGATTTTTTCCAGTGCTCGGCCATCACGCCCTGCAGGGCACGGATGAAGTCCGGGCCTTCGGAGCGTGGGTTGGGCAGGGTGGAGGAATCGTAGAGAAACAGGTACAGGTCGCAGGCTTCGATGGCAGTGGCCAGGGTGTCGCTGGCGGCGAGGTCCAGGCGCTGCACCTGGAAGTTGAAACGCGCGGCGCTGCCCTGGGTGATCGCCTGGGCGATGGCGTCGTAGCGCTCGGTATGGCCCAGCAGCACGGTGGGGCGGCTCAAGCCACTGAGGGCCGGATGGTGCGCGAGGTAGTAGAGAAAGTGTTCGACGGCGCGGGCCTTGTCCATGACGTACATCCTTCTGTGCCTTGGGTAAGGGAGCAGGTGCCGAGCGCGGCACCTGCCGGGAGCGTGCCGGTTTTAGAAGGGCCACATCGCGGTGCCAAATGGCACAACGGCATCGGCTTGCATCATCTCAACGGCGGCGTCATGGGTCGGTGCTTCAAACCAGTCGTCGAGTTGCAGTTCGGTTTCCAGGTCGTTTTCCAGTGCTTGCATGGTGTATCTCCTAGAGGACGGTGTTTGAGAACGGCTTGCCAACGGGCTTCGTCAGCAAGTGGGATGAACCTAGGAGAGAGTGTTTCAAAATGCAAAATTTTTATTGACACGGTTTCATTTGGATATTTTGTTCTGTTTTTCCCATTTGATTTTTTCTTGAGTAAATACAGGCGGCTGAAGCGACTGCTGGGTCAGAATCTTCCTACCGTCAATTTTTATGAAGATCATGGCTGTAACGTTAATTTTCCGTGCTGTAACGATTAATTTACGAGTAAATGTCGGCATCATTGACCTTTTTTGCCCTGTAAGAATTACCTGACAGATCGTCGCACTCGCTTTTCGCGGGCGCCTCCAAGCTGTCGAGCGGTGTACAATCCGCCGCGTTTTACTGTGACCCCCTTGCGTAACCACGCAAAAGGACAAGACCTCAGGGTTCACCCACCCTGATCACTCCGCCTGGCCATGAGCCGGACGGGTTCGATTTCGTCACAGATAAAAACAAACAGGTGACGCATGACCGTAAGAAAGACGCTGTACTCCTGGTGCCTGCGCTGGGGTTTGAGCGGCGCTGCTTGAGTCGTTGATTCAACGCAGCAACCTGCAGTCAAAATTCTCAAACCTTGCGTGAGACCCTTTTCATGAGTGGACCCCATTCCTCTTCAGGCGAGCTGAAACGCGGCCTGAAAAACCGGCATATCCAGCTGATCGCCCTCGGTGGCGCCATCGGTACCGGCCTGTTCCTCGGCTCGGCCGGGGTGCTCAAATCCGCCGGGCCGTCGATGATTCTGGGTTATGCCATCTGCGGCTTCATTGCCTTCATGATCATGCGCCAGCTTGGCGAAATGATCGTCGAAGAGCCGGTCGCCGGTTCCTTCAGCCACTTTGCCCACAAGTACTGGGGCGGTTTCGCCGGCTTCCTGTCGGGGTGGAACTGCTGGATTTTGTACATACTGGTGGGCATGTCGGAACTGACCGCCGTCGGCAAATACGTGCACTACTGGTGGCCGGAGATTCCGACCTGGGTCTCGGCCGCGGCGTTCTTCGTGCTGATCAACCTGATCAACCTGGCCAACGTCAAAGTGTTCGGTGAAGCCGAGTTCTGGTTCGCCATCATCAAGGTGGTGGCCATCGTCGGCATGATCGCATTGGGCAGCTACCTGCTGGTCAGCGGCAGTGGCGGGCCACAGGCCTCGGTGACCAACCTGTGGGAACACGGCGGCTTCTTCCCTCACGGCGTCGGCGGATTGGTGATGGCCATGGCGATCATCATGTTCTCCTTCGGCGGCCTGGAAATGCTCGGCTTCACCGCTGCCGAGGCGGACAAACCGCGCACCGTGATCCCGAAGGCGATCAACCAGGTGATCTACCGCATCCTGATTTTCTACATCGGCGCCCTGGTTGTGCTGTTGTCGTTGACGCCGTGGGACAGCCTGCTGGAGACCCTCAACGCCTCGGGTGACGCCTACAGCGGCAGCCCATTCGTGCAGGTGTTCTCGATGCTCGGCAGTAACACTGCCGCGCATATTCTCAACTTTGTGGTCCTGACAGCGGCGCTGTCGGTGTACAACAGCGGCACTTACTGCAACAGCCGCATGTTGCTGGGCATGGCCGAGCAGGGCGATGCGCCCAAGGCATTGGCCAGGATCGACAAACGCGGCGTGCCGGTGCGTTCCATCCTCGCCTCGGCGGCGATCACCCTGGTGGCGGTGCTGATGAACTACCTGATCCCGCAGCACGCGCTGGAACTGCTGATGTCCCTGGTGGTGGCTACGCTGGTGATCAACTGGGCGATGATCAGCTTCTCGCACTTCAAGTTCCGCCAGCACATGAACCGCACCGGCCAGGTGCCGTTGTTCAAGGCATTGTGGTACCCCTACGGCAACTTCGTGTGCCTGGCGTTCGTGGTGTTTATCCTGGTGATCATGCTGATGATTCCGGGCATCCAGGTGTCGGTGTATGCGATACCGGTGTGGGTGGCGTTTATGGCGGTGTGTTACTGGATCAAGAACAAGCGTCGTGCGCAGCAAGCCTTGGACGCGGCAGTGCCCGCAGTTAAGTAAGCGTAATCCGTGATCAAGCAAACCCGGCCGTGTGCCGGGTTTGCTGCTTAGAGGACGGAGGGAGTGCGCATTCGCGTATCCTTGAGCTTCTCCATTCGAGGTAGCTGCCGCTCATGCTGGTAATTTCCAACAACGTCCACCTGCCCGACACCGAGATCGAGCTGACCGCCATTCGCGCACAGGGCGCCGGTGGGCAGAACGTCAACAAGGTGTCGAGTGCGGTGCACCTGCGCTTTGATATCCCGGCGTCGTCGCTGCCGGCGTTCTACAAGGAGCGTTTGCTGGCGCTGCGCGACAGTCGGATTACCAGTGAGGGCGTGCTGGTGCTCAAGGCCCAGCAATACCGGACCCAGGAGCAGAACCGCGCGGATGCGCTGGAGCGCCTGGTGGAGTTGATCCTCAGTGCGACCAAGGTGGAGAAGAAGCGCCGCCCGACCAAACCGACCCTGGGCTCGAAAAAGCGTCGCCTCGAATCCAAGACCAAGCACGGCAGCATCAAGGCCGGGCGTGGCAAGGTCGACTTTTAGTCGCCGCGTGCCTCACGGGCTTTTGGCGCTTGTCGGTACAGGTAAACACTGAGCAGCAAGCCACCCACGGCGGCGAGGGCGGCGAACAGGAAGATCGACGCAAAGCCGAAGCCTGCCGCCACGGCCCCGGCGAGCGGGCCGGTGATGCCCAGCGACAGGTCGATAAACAGCGAGTAAGCCCCCACCGCCGAGCCTCGGCTGGACGCCGGTACCAAGTTGACGGCTTCGACGCCCAAGGCGGGAAACACCAGGGAGAAGCCAAACCCGCTCAACGCCGCGCCGGCCAGGGCCAGGCTGGCATCCGGGGCGAGCCACAGCAACAGCAGGCCGAGGATCTCCACCGACAGGCAGGCAATCGCCACGCGAAACCCGCCGATCCGGTTGATCAGGTTGCCGAACAGCAGCCGTGCACCGATAAAGCTGGCGCCGAACAGGCTCAAGGCCCACACCGCGTTATCCCAGTGCTGGGTGGTGTAGTACAGGGTGATGAAGGTCGCGATGGTGCCAAATCCAATCGAGCCCAGCGCCAGCGCGCAGCCGTGGGGCAATACCCGGCCCAGCACATTCATGAAGGGCAGGCGCACGCCGGCCACGATCGGTGCGGCGACCTTGTTCCAGGCCAACAGCAGGCCGACGATGGCCAGCAGGATGATGCTGACCCCCATGCTCCACAGCCCGAAACTCTTCACCAGCACGACGCCCAACGGTGCACCGACCGCCAGTGCGCCGTAGCTGGCGATGCCGTTCCAGGAGATGACCTTGGCGGTGTTCTGCGCGCCGACCCGGCCGATGCCCCAGCCGATGGCGCCCGAGCCCACCAGGCTTTCCGCGCTGCCCAGCACCAGGCGGCCGATCAACAGGCTGCTCAGGCTCAAGGCCGGCAGGCTGGAGAACCACGCAGCGAGCAGCATGAACACGCCGCTCAGGCCGCAGCCGGCCAGGCCGATCAGCACGGCGCGCTTGCTGCCCAGGTTGTCGATGATCTTGCCCGCGTACGGGCGGCTCAGCAGGGTAGCCAGGTATTGCACGCTGATCACCAGGCCGGCAATCACCGCGCCGTAGCCCAGCTCACTGTGGACATAGCCCGGCAACACGGCCAGGGGGATGCCGATATTCAGGTAGCCGATGAAGGTGAACAGGACGATGGAAACAACTTGCAGCGTGACCGCCATGGGGCGCTGGGTATCGAGCATGGGAGGGGTCCACTGTCGCAGCAGGTAAAGATAGGTTGCTAATGATACCGGTGGTTTGCTTCGCGCAGGGCGCTAAAACACAAAAACCTCGGATCAAAAAGACCTCAGGCGCGCGCAGGGGCTAGCAGTTGGGTGGTGACCAGGGCGGCCAGCGCGTTTTCCTGGGTGCCGAAACGCTTGAGCAGTACGGCCTGTTTCTCCACGCTGAGGCGGTTCCACACCTCGACCATCTGCAGGGCAGCGTCGAGTACAGCGGTGTCCGGGTTGTCGGGGAGGGTATCGGTCATGGCGGGGCCTCGATTCATTCAGGCAGTGTGGAAAGCGCTTAACGTTGCGCTTTCCACACGGTCTGGTACGGCGTCAGTCCTGGCTTTTGCTGTCGACTGGTTTGGCTTCTTTTTTGGCCTCAGGCTGTTTATCGCTGGCCTGCTGCGGTGTTGGCTGCTCTGTAGGGTGCAGGCTTGGGAAGGGGAGATTAGGTATCTCGTGCATCGTCGTCGCTCCTCGCAAGGTCTGTTTTTTCAATCGCAGGTGATTCCGCGCTCTCAAAAAGCCTTGGCAGGATACAGCACCGCAAATGACAAAAAGATTTTTATGTCGCCGGATGCAGGAACTTTCATCGTTTAAACGGTCGTTCGCCTAGAACGGCACCTTGCCCAGAATCATGTCGCGGTACATCACAAAGTCCCCCAAAAGGCTGTAAAACGGGTGCTGAAAGGTCGCCGGGCGGTTCTTTTCGAAGAAGAAGTGGCCGACCCAGGCAAAGCTGTAGCCGGCAATCGGCAACGCCACCAGCAAACCCAACGAACCGCGGCCGATGGCATACGCCAGAATGCCGATTACCAGCGTGGTACCGATGAAATGCAGGCGCCGGCAGGTACTGTTGGCGTGCTCGGCCAGGTAATAGGGGTAGAACTCAGCAAAGCTATTGAATCGCTTGACGTTTTCCACAGTGGCTGGCCCTTTGATTGTTATGCCGCCCAACAGATGTTCGGCGGGGAGCTTATTTGAGTCTAGAGTGATCAGTAGTAACAGCCAGTGACAATAGATGCCACTTTAGTATCCTTGGCTTCCTGGCTGTCGTTTGAGCCTGCTTTATTAAGAAGACGCCATGAGCGAACGAACAACTTCTGCAAGCTGGGCGATGGGGATAGTCAAGGCACTGGAAATGGACGGCCTGGATTGCCGCGCCTTGTTCAGGCAGTTGGGCCTGGACTACGCCGCCCTGAATGACCCCGATGCGCGGTTTCCACAGGATTGCATGACCCGCCTGTGGCAGCGCGCGGTGGAGCTGTCGGGCAATCCGGCGATCGGTCTGAACATGGGCAAGGTGGTGCGCCCGGCGTCGTTTCATGTGGCCGGCTATGCGCTGATGTCCAGCAACACCCTCGCCGAGGGTTTTATGCGCTTGGTGCGTTACCAGCGCATCATCGCTGAAAGTGCCGACCTGAGTTTCCGACTGATCCCCGAAGGGTATGCGCTGATTCTGACGGTGCACGGGGATCACCTGCCGCCGACCCGGCAAAGCGCCGAAGCCTCGCTGGCCAGTGCCCTGGCGCTGTGTGGCTGGCTCACCGGCCGCACCCTGCAGCCACGCAAGGTGGTGCTGCAAGGTGATCAGCCGGCGGACCTTGGCCCGTACAAACAAGCCTTCCACGCACCCCTGGAGTTCAACGCGCCCTACGACGCGTTGATTTTCGAGCGGGCCGACATGGAAGCGCCGCTGCCCACGGCCAACGAGGCCATGGCGCTGTTGCATGATCGATTTGCCGGTGAATACCTGGCACGTTTCTCGGAAAGCCGCGTGACCCACAAGGCGCGGCAAGTGCTGTGCCGGCTGTTGCCCCAGGGCGAGCCCAAGCGTGAAGTGGTGGCGCAGACGTTGCACCTGTCCCAGCGCACCTTGCAGCGGCGGCTACAAGAGGAGGGCACCAGCTTCCAGACCCTGCTCGACGACACCCGACGCGAACTCGCCGAGCAATACCTGGCACAGCCGAGCATGACCTTACTGGAAATCGCTTACCTGTTGGGTTTTGCCGACCCGAGCAACTTCTTCCGTGCGTTTCGTCGCTGGTTCGATGCCACGCCCGGTGAATACCGGACGCGGTTGTTGGAAACCTCGGTTGTCAGTGACGCCAAAAAGCCGGAATACACAGAACAAAGACCGTAATGATCTCCAGTCGACCGAGCAGCATGCCCAATGACAGGATCCATTTGGCCGCATCCGGCAGGCTGGCGAAGTTGCCCGCCGGGCCGATGGTTTCCCCCAGGCCCGGGCCGACACCGGACACCGTGCTGGCGGCGCCGGTCAAGGCGGTCATCCAGTCCAGGCCCAGCAGCGACAAAGCGAGGGCGATGGCGCAGATGGTGATGGCGAAGAAAAACGAAAACGTCAGGATCGAACGCACGATCTCTTCGTCCAGACGATGGCCGTTGTACTTCTGCTTGATCACCGCGCGCGGGTGAATCAGCTGGTTCAAGTTGGCTTTGAGCAGGATGTAGGCGACCTGGAATCGGAAGATCTTGATCCCGCCGGCTGTCGAGCCCGAACAACCACCGATAAACCCCAGGTAGAAGAACAGCATCAGTGAGAAGTTGCCCCAAAGGCTGTAGTCCCCCAACGCGAAACCGGTGGTGGTGACCACCGAGGTCACGTTCAACGCCACATGGCGCAGGGCATCGAGCCAATGCAGGTTGGTGGTCCACCAGTACCAGGTACCGAGCACCAACCAGGTCACGATCAGCAAACCGAGCAAGCCTTGTACCTGCTGATCCTTGATCAGTGCCTTGCGGTTGCCGCGCAACGTGGCCACATACAGGGTGAACGGCAGGCTGCCGAGAATCATCACCACCACCGCCACCCAGTGCACCGCCGGTTGTTTCCAATGGGCCAGGGACTCATCCGAGGTGGAGAAACCGCCGGTGGAAATCGCCGACATTGCGTGGTTGATTGCATCGAACAGGCCCATGCCCGCCCACCAGAACGCCAGGCTGCCAAGGATGGTGATGCCCACGTAGGCCGCCACGATCAGCCGCGCCACCATGTGCGAGCGGGGCATGACTTTTTCCGAGCGGTCCGAGGACTCGGTCTGGAACAGGCGCATGCCACCGATGCGCAGCAGCGGCAGGATCGCTACCGCCATGCCGATAAAACCGATACCACCGAGCCAGTGCAGCAGCGAGCGCCACATCAGGATGCCCGGCGACAGGGTGTCCAGGCCGCTCAACACCGTGGAGCCGGTGGCGGTGATGCCGGACATGCTTTCGAAGAACGAGTCGGTGTAGCTGATGTGCTGGGTCAACAGAAAGGGCAGCGCGGCGAAGACACACACCACCACCCAACTGCTGACGGTCAGCAGGTACATGTCCCGCGGGCGCAGGTGCACATGCTCGGGGCGACCGGGAATCACCAGGGCTAGGCCGGCGAGAAAGGTGATCATGCTGGCCCACAGGAACGAAGGCAGGTCGCTGGTGCGTTCGAAAATCACCAGGGTGGCCATGGGCACGACCATGGCGATCGCGAGGGTGATCAGGAAGATGCCGATGATGAAACCGATGATACGCAGGGTCGGCAACGCCATGAAATTCGCTCGAGGTAGGGCAGAGGCGCCATTCTACCTGGGGTGCGGGGCATGTAAACCGGGGTTTGAGGCAATGCAGTCAAATGTGGGAGGGGGCTTGCCTCCGATGGCGATGTGTCAGTAAACACCTGCTTCACTGACACACCGCTATCGGGAGCAAGCCCCCTCCCACCTGGATCAGAACTCGTGATCAGCGTTATCCGGGTTCAGGTCGCTGATACCCAGCTTGCCCGCTGCCGCTTCGATCGAGCCAGTCTGCTTGACCAATGCGGCGATGGCGTCGCGCACGATCTGGTTGCCCGCGTCATTGCCGGCCGCGATCAACTGGTCGTAGTGCTCACCCTTGTTGGCGTGGTCCACCATGACCTGGATCTTCGCTTCGGTCGCCGCCAGGTCCGCTTTCAAGGCGGTGTCGGCAGCCGGGTCGGCCTTGGCCACCAGGGACGACAGGCTGGCGCCGGTCATTTTGGTGCCGTCGACGCGGGTGTACTCGCCCAGGTAGACGTTGCGGATGCCCTTGGCGTCGTAGAAGTGCGAGTTGTGGGTGTTGTCGCTGAAGCAGTCCTGTTCGTCTTCCGGCGAGTTGGCTTCCAGGGACACCTTCATGCGCTCACCGGCCAGTTCGCCCAGGGACAGGCTGCCCATGCCGAACAACATTTTGCGCAGGCCGTCGGTGGCAGGTTCTGCCTCCAGGGTGGCGCGGTAGTTGTCTTCGACGTTGGGTTTCCAGTTGCCGACCATTTCTTCCAGATCGCTGACCAGCAGTTGGGTCACGGCACGCAGGTAAGTGCGGCGGCGCTCGTTGTGGCCACCGGTGGCACCGTCGCCCGTCAGGTAGTCCGACGCCGGACGGTTGCCGGCGCCTGGGCCGGTGCCGTTCAGGTCCTGGCCCCACAGCAGGAATTCGATGGCGTGGTAGCCGGTGGCGACGTTGGCTTCGGAACCGCCCAGCTCATTGAGGCTGGCGAGTTTTTCCGGCGTGATGTCCTTCACGTCGACCTTGTCTTCGCCGACCTGGATCTGGGTGTTGGCAATGATATTGGCGGTGGCGCCCGGGTTACCCAGGGCGTGCTCGTAGGACTTGTCGACGTAGTCGATCAGGCCTTCGTCCAGCGGCCATGCGTTCACCTGGCCTTCCCAGTCGTCGATGATGGTGTTGCCGAAGCGGAACACTTCGCTCTGCAGGTACGGGACGCGGGCCGCGATCCAGGCGGTACGTGCGGCTTTCAGGGTTTCGTCGTTCGGCTTGGCGAGGAACGCGTCGATCGCGGTCTGCAGGGTTTTCGCGGTGGACTCGGCATCGCTGTAGACCGCAAATACCATGTCTGCGTAATGCGCGACCACGGCCTTGGCGGCCGCTTCGTCGACCTGACCGGCAGGGGTGGCAGCCGCTGGAGCGGTAGTGCTGGCAGCCGGGGTCGGCGCCTGTGGCGCTGCGGCCTTGTCTTTACCTTCGCCACAGCCGGCGAGAGAAATGGCAATGGCCAGCAGACTGGCGGTGGCCAGGGGCATACGAATCATGGCGAACATCCTGCTTCGGTTGTTGATGGGGCGCGCGGGGGGGAGCGCAAAAACTGCGACATAATGCGAAAGATTTGCATTTTGTGTAAAGAGTTATACGCGGGAAATATTCAGTATCGTTTTGGCCGGTCAAAGAATGACGGCGTTGTTACGCTCCGACTGCTTCAGAAATGCCGCCAACTCCCTGGCCTGCAAGGGTTTGCTGTAGTGGTAACCCTGACCCTCATGGCAGCCCTCGGAGATGATATAGGCCTCCTGCTCAGCGGTTTCCACGCCTTCGGCGATCACCTGCATGCCCAGGCTTTTGCCCAGTTGGATGATCGCGCGCACGATGGTGGCATCGTCGTCATCGTCCAGCAGGTCCTGGACGAAGCTCTTGTCGATCTTGATCTTGTCCAGGGGCAGGCTTTTCAAGTAGCTGAGGGATGAGTAACCGGTGCCAAAGTCATCGATGGCAATCAACGCCCCGGAGCGACGCAGGCTCAGCAGATGCTGGGCTGCGGTGCTGATGTCTTCCATCAGGCCGGTTTCGGTGACTTCCAGTTCCAGGCTGCGCGGCGGCAGGCGGTAGATCTGCATCAGGTTATTGACCACCCGTGGCAGTTCGGTGTGGTGCAGTTGCACGGTGGACAAGTTGACCGCCATGCGCAGGTCGGTGAAGCCCAGGTCGTGCCATTCGCGCAATTGCCGGCAGGCCTGGTCCAGCACCCATTCGCCAATCGGAATAATGGTGCCGTTCTGCTCAGCGAGCGGGATAAACAGGTCCGGCGGTACCAGGCCATGCTCTGGATGCTGCCAGCGGATCAGCGCCTCCACACCGACCACGCGGTGATCGCGGTAGCTGATCTGCGGTTGGTACACCAGGTGGAACTGGTCGCGGCTGAGGGCTTCGCGCAGGTCTTTTTCCAGCTCGCGGCGGCGGCGCATTTCGCTGTCGACGCTGGCGATGTAGAACTGATAGCGGTTGCGCGAACGGGTCTTGGCCAGGGTCATGGTCTGTTCGGCTTTTTGCAGCAGCTTTTCGGTGCTGTCGCCGTCTTCCGGGAACAGGGTGATGCCGATGGTGGCGCGCAGGCGGATGCCTTCGTGGTCGAGAGCGAACTCCGCCTCCAGGTCGTCCAGAATGCTTTGTGCCAGTTCGGCGGCCTCGTAAGGCTGGTCGATATCGGCCTGTACCAGGGCGAACTGGTCGCCGCCCAATCGGGCGAGTGCGCCGAGGCGGCCGCTGTGGGCACGCAATCGGTCGGCCAAGGCCAGCAACAATTTGTCACCGGCCTGGTAGGTGAACTGTTCGTTGACGCTCTTGAAGTCATCCAGCCCCACGCACAATACCGCTACGCGCCGTTGTCGACGGCCGGCGTCGATGAGGATCTTGTCCAGTTGCTCCTGCAGTTTCTGGCGGTTCGGCAGGCCGGTCAGGAAGTCGTACTGGGCCATGCGCAACAGGCTGCTTTCGGCCTCATGACGCAAATGGGTGTTACGTTCGATGGATTCGAGCAATTGGTTGGCGGTGTTGATCCACAGCCCCAACTCGTTGCGCTCGTGGCCCTTGAGCTGCGGGATCTTGTGTTCGCTGGGCCGGTCCGGGTTGATCGACGTCAGGTGCTCGATAATCCGTGACAGCGGCTTGGTCAGCAGCCAGTGATAGACCAGGTACAGCACCAGGCCCATGGCCAGGGCACGCAACACCCCGGAAATGAAGATGATCACCGAGTTGACGATAAAGCCCTGGCCATAAGTCGCGGTGTCGAGGGTGATGCTCAGGTCGCCGTAATACTCGCTGTAGGGGCCTTTGCCCACCAGCGCCGTGGTGAAGGTGCGTTCCCGGCCGAGAATCAGGTCAGTCAACCAGCGGCTGGGCGCTTGCTGCAAGGCACGGCTTTTTTCCGCCAGCATGGTTTCGTTGGGGTGGCCGATGGACGCCATGCGCACCGCGTCATCCTGGAACAGGCCCTCAATCACTTGCATGCCCATCTCGCGGTCCAGGCTGTAGACGGCCTGGGTCGAGGGGTCGCGAAACATGTCGAGGATGCGCTGGGCATCACCGGCTACGGCCTGGCGTGTCTTGTAGGCATCGAACACGATCTGCGCCACGCTCAGCACGACGCCCACGATCAATGCCGACAGCAGCACAACCCGTAGCAACTTCACCGACAAGCTGTTTTTGAGTTCCAGCTTCAAAGGGGCATTCCTTGTCTCATGCGGGTGGCCTTCAATATGCCATGAGTATTGGCAATCTGGGGTTGGCAGTCAAAGGGACATTGGGTCAGCCGCAAAAAGGTCATGAGACATGGAACCCTCTCCTTGGAAATGCCCACTCAGGGCGGGAGAGGAATGTGCCTTTCATTGAATATCGGAGTATTTACTTATGAGCGTAGCAATAGCCGCCGCAGCACTGGCACCCGTCGCCGCCGCCGTGGCCCCCGTGGTTCTCTCCGTTGCAGGTCAGGCAGCAAAAGTGGCTACGGATGCCGCGAGGGACATGGTGGGCGGTGCAATCGATTTGGCAGGAAGCGGTGTCAGCAAACAACCGCAAATCCGGTTCTGACTGGGCGTATCTGTACGTTTCGATCCTATGTCATCAGGGGGGGCGGAGAGAGGCGCTCCCGCCACCCCTTGGTTTCTTCTTTAACTCAGTCAGTGCTTATTGCTTGAAGCTGATGGCTATTTTTCCTGCGCCTTTCTCCATGGGGAGCTCAATGGTTTTGCTTGGGGGCTCTTCCTCTTTGCCGGCAATCTGTTTAGCCAGGGCATCGGCAAAGGGTTGCAGCAGCGGCGCGACCGCTTTGACTATGTCGCCAACCACAGGAAGTCCTGTTTTCACCAGATCACCCACTACGGGAAGTTGTGCCAGTGCACCAATAGTCATTGTTATTTCTCCGACAGGTAAGAGACCTCAATTCGTCTCACTGAATACGTGGCAAATGACAATGGCTGAGTTCCTGAGCCTGAATGACTATATGTTGCATGTTGCGCAAAAAAACCGGCATTCCAGGCTGTCTGAAAACGCAGCCTGCGCCGGTCAAAAGCAAATGCCCCGACTTATCGGGGCATTTGCTTTTTAGGTTTCGGATAATGAAAAAGGGCTTTTCAGCCCATCAACCCCATCATCTTTTGCACACCCAGCACGTTTATGGCTCGTTTCAGGTTGTACGCCTGTATCGCAAGTGCCATTTCCGGTCGCCTTTGTTGAGCGCTTTAAGCGTGAGTACCGTGCCGTTGGGGCAGTGGTAGCTATCACTTTCCTCGTCGTAACTGAAAAGTGTGCGATCAAGATTTTGCTCTTCACCACCCTGGGTATTTACAGCTCGATTGGGCGGGACAAAGGGGGTGATACCAGCATCTTCACACGCCTGGAACTGGCCGCCATCGGCTCAAGCTGACGGTTATCAGTACCTTCCTGGGTTACTTCGTGATGCACGATCAGGCGGTGTTTCGCGTCGACCGCACTTTCGTCCAGTGAGACTGGAAACAGAGCGCCTTGAGTACGGTCTTCACCTTGGATATAGCGCATAAGAAAAATGCCCGTATCTTGCGATACAGGCATTTTCTTAAACCGGGCGGCAGATTGCTAGGTTTTCACACAGCCTGATTCGCCGGGCTTTTTTTACTGCAAGCGTTGCTTAGGCAGTGAAGGTCTTGCCTTCGAACTGCTCAGCCACGAACTTCCAGTTGACCAGGTTCCAGAACGCTTCCACATACTTTGGACGCACGTTGCGGTAGTCGATGTAGTAGGCGTGTTCCCAGACGTCGCAGGTCAGCAGCGGGGTGTCGCCGCTGGTCAGCGGGTTGCCGGCGCCGATGGTGCTGGCCAGGGCCAGGGAACCGTCAGCCTTTTTCACCAGCCAGCCCCAACCGGAGCCGAAGGTGCCGACGGAGGTCTTGGTGAACTCTTCCTTGAACTTGTCGAACGAACCGAACGCAGCGTTGATGGCTTCAGCCAGCGCGCCGGTGGGTTGGCCGCCAGCGTTTGGCGCCAGGCAGTTCCAGTAGAAGGTGTGGTTCCAGACCTGGGCAGCGTTGTTGAAGATACCGCCCGAAGAGGATTTGACGATCTCTTCCAGGGTCTTGCCTTCGAACTCGGTGCCTGGCACCAGGTTGTTCAGGTTCACGACATAGGTGTTGTGGTGCTTGTCGTGGTGGTATTCCAAGGTTTCCTTGGAGATGTGCGGCTGCAGGGCATCGTGTGCGTAGGGCAGCGGCGGCAATTCGAAAGCCATGATAAATCTCCTAATCAGGTCAGTTGCGGTGAGCGCAAGGCCGATCACGGGCGGCCAAACAAGCGCCGGGGAGTTTGTACTCTTTGCGGCGCAGGGTCAGGATCATAGCACCGGGGTTGTGGCAAAACCACGCAACAACTGTGTGGGATAGAGGTTCCAGAGCGTTTTGGAATATTCCTCAGGCACTGATCAATTGATAGGCCACGCTGAACATCATCACCGCCACCAACAGGTCCAGCAGGCGCCAGGTGGCCGGGCGTGCCAGCCAGGGGGCCAGCCACGCCGCGCCGAGCGCCAGGGTTGCGAACCACAGCAGCGACGCACTGGCCGCGCCGGCGACGTAGGCGCCGGGTTCGGTTTGTTGGGCGCCGAGCGAGCCGATCAGCAACACGGTGTCCAGGTACACGTGAGGGTTGAGCAGGGTGACGGCCAGCGCGCTCAGCAGCACCGCGCGCAGCGAGCGCACCTGCAGGTTGCCGCCCTGGTCCAGGCTCTGTTTCGAACAGGCCCGGCGGAGTGCGCAGGCCCCGTACCAGATCAGGAAAGCCGCGCCGCCCCAGCGTGCGATCGCCAGCAGTATCGGGCTCTGCGCCAGCACTGTCGCCAGGCCGAACACCCCGGCGGCCACCAGCAGCGCATCGCACACCACACACAGCGCTGCCACGGGTAAATGATGTTCACGGCGCAGGCTTTGCGCCAAGACAAAGGCATTCTGGGTGCCGATGGCCATGATCAGGCCGAGGGCGACCAGCAAACCATTCAGGTAGCTTTGCCACATAGGGTCTACTCCGCGTTTGCCGCCAGTTGCTGCAACACGTGCATGGCACGCAGGGCATCGGCACGGCCGACGAACAGGTGGTCGTGGTAATAGCCGGCAATCACGTTGCAACTGATGCCGGCCTTGCCCAAGGCACTGGCGAAGGCGGCGGTCAGGCCCACGGCCTCCAGGGCCGAGTGCACATTCAAGGTGATCCACGCGGCGACGTAGTCGAAGGCCAGCCCAGCCTGTTCCGCTTGTTGGCGTTCGACGATCAGGGTCAGGCCTTCTTGTTCGCGGAAGCTGCCGATCACCTCGCAATCGGCAGGGATTCGCTGATCGGGCAGGGTGCAGAATACGTAGTCGCCGTCATTCAGATGAGGACTTATGCTGCGCAGCAGGGTAGCCAGGGCGGTTTCGCCAGCCATGGGAGGTTCCTTATAAAGAGAGAAGCGATGCTGGCTATTCTCATGGCGCAGGCTGTATAAGAAAAACCAATATTGCTGATCGCTCATTAGAGAAACTGATGTTCGACTATAAATTGCTTTCCGCTCTGGCGGCGGTGGTGGAGCAGGCGGGCTTCGAGCGCGCCGCCCAGGTGCTGGGGTTGTCGCAGTCGGCGATCTCCCAGCGCATCAAGTTGCTGGAGGCTCGTATCGGCCAGCCGGTACTGGTGCGGGCCACGCCGCCGACACCCACCGATATCGGCCGTCGCCTGCTCAACCATGTGCAACAGGTGCGCCTGCTGGAGCGCGACCTGCAAAGCCAGGTGCCGTCCCTGGATGAGGAAGGCATGCCCGAGCGCCTGCGTATCGCGTTGAACGCCGACAGCCTCGCCACCTGGTGGGCCGAGGCCGTCAGTGGTTTTTGCGCCGAACAGCATCTGCTGTTGGATCTGGTGGTGGAGGACCAGACCGTAGGCCTCAAGCGCATGCGCGCCGGTGAAGTGGCGGCTTGTATCTGCGCCAGCGAGCGCCCGGTGGCCGGGGCACGCAGCCTGCTGCTGGGGGCCATGCGTTATCGCGCGTTGGCCAGCCCGGCCTTTATTGCCCGGCACTTTCCCGACGGCGTGCGCGCCGACCAATTGGCACGCACCCCGGCATTGGTTTTTGGTCCGGATGATTTCCTGCAACACCGCTACCTGGCATCCCTCGGCGTGGATGGCGGCTTCGAGCACCATTTATGCCCATCGTCCGAAGGCTTTATTCGCCTGACCGAAGCGGGCCTGGGTTGGGGGCTGGTGCCGGAATTGCAGGTGCGCGACCAACTGCAAAAGGGCCTCTTGGTCGAGTTATTGCCAGATAAGCCCATCGATGTGCCGTTGTACTGGCATCATTGGCGCAGTGGCGGGCAACTGCTGGGCTTGTTGACCGACCATCTGGCCCAGGCATGCGGGCAGTGGTTGGTGCCGTTGGAGTGATGGCGTGCGTCAAGGCAACAGCGATGAAAAACGAAAGCACACGGGGTAATACATGAAGATTCTGGTCACCGGCGCAAGCGGCTTCATCGGCGGGCGCTTTGCGCGTTTCGCCCTGGAGCAGGGCCTGGACGTGCGGGTCAACGGGCGACGTGCCGAAGGTGTGGAACACCTGGTCAGGCGCGGCGCCGAGTTTATCCAGGGTGATTTGAATGACGCCGACCTGGTGCGCGATCTCTGCCGCGATGTCGAAGCCGTGGTGCATTGCGCCGGCGCCGTCGGGCTGTGGGGCAAGTATCAGGACTTTCATCAGGGCAATGTGCTGGTCACCGAAAATGTCGTCGAGGCCTGCCTCAAGGAGCGCGTGGGCCGGCTGGTGCACCTGTCGTCGCCGTCGATCTATTTCGATGGGCGCGATCACCTGGGGCTGACTGAGGAGCAAGTGCCCAAGCGCTTCAAGCACCCCTATGCCGCCACCAAGTACCTGGCCGAACAGAAGGTGTTCGGTGCCCAGGAGTTCGGCCTCGAAGTCGTGGCCTTGCGTCCGCGCTTCGTCACGGGCGCCGGTGACATGAGTATCTTCCCGCGCCTGCTGAAAATGCAGCGCAAGAATCGCCTGGCCATCGTCGGCGATGGTCTGAACAAGGTCGACTTCACCAGCGTGCACAACCTCAACGAAGCGCTGCTAAGCAGTTTGCTCGCCACGGGCTCGGCGCTGGGCAGGGCCTACAACATCAGCAACGGTACGCCAGTGCCGGTGTGGGATGTGGTGAACTACGTGATGCGCCAAATGGAGTTGCCGCAGGTGACGCGGTATCGGTCCTACGGTTTGTCCTACAGCGTGGCGGCACTCAACGAAGCGTTTTGCGCGATATGGCCCGGTCGTCCCGAGCCGGCGTTGTCGCGCCTGGGCATGCAAGTGATGAACAAAGATTTCACCCTCGACATCAGCCGCGCCAGGCATTATCTGGACTACGAGCCCAAGGTCAGCCTGTGGACCGCCCTCGACGAGTTTTGCAGTTGGTGGAAGGCCCAGGACCCTGGGTTGAAGTAAGCACACAACAGGCAACACTTCGGGAACCGAATTCGGCGTTCCGGGTCGATCAGGGCGTCGGGAACGCGGTTTATACTCCCGTCGCTCGCCACCTCACCGATTCAGGGTTGATACATGCGCAACGATGCTAAAGACGATTTCGACAACGTTCCCAGCCTGCGGGCGGATGTCGGGGATGACGATGACTTCGAACCTACCCCGGCCACCTCAGTGCGTTCGCGTAACACCAAGGTGGTCAAGGTCAAGAGCGCCAGCACCGGCCCGTTGTGGGCCTTGATCGGCGCGCTGCTGATCGCCTTTGCGGGCCTGGCCTGGTGGAGCTTCCAGCAGATCTCCCTGATGGGCCAGCAGTTGGTTGCCACCCAGGAGAGCTTTGCGCGCATCAGCGAAGAAGCGGCGGGGCGCCTGCAGGATATTTCCGGCAAGGTGGTGGCCAGCGAGGCCAGCGTCAACAACGGCAGCGAAGCGCTGAAACTGCAGATCAAGCAGCTTGAAAGCCAGTTGCTGGAGCAGGGTAAACAGCAGATCGGCGTGGCCGGCCAGGCCACCGAGCTGGACAAGCGCCTGGCGCAAATGACCGCCAGCACCACCGACCTGTCCAACGCCAACAGCAAGCTGCAAGGCCAGGTCCAGGCGTTGACCGACGCCGTGGCGACCCTCAAGGCGGCGCAGGTTGACGCCGGCAAGCGCGATACCGAGATCAAGGAACTGGCCGCTGACGTGGCCGCCTTGAAGAAACAGGGCAACCCCAGCGCCGCCATCGCCCGGATCGAACAGGACCTCGTGGTGCTCAAGAGCGCCCAGGACAACGCGTCGGCCAACAGTGATGCGCCTACCAACAAGGAGTTCGACGTGTTCCGCATCCAGACCACGCGTAATATCACCACCTTGCAGAGCCAGGTGCAGAACCTCAACCAACAACTTAACGCGCCGGCGAGAGTTACCCCGCTCGGGCAATGAGGTCTCTTGTAGAAATGTCACCACTCGGTGACATTTCCCATCCCCTTCGTTACTTGCTCCCAGTGCGCCCTTGTTTAGACTCCGGTCATCCCACAAACAATAATAAGGGCCACCCATGACCACCCAACCACTGCCTGCCAGCAGTTGGCTGAACGCGCTTGCCCATCACGCCTGGCTCGCTGCCGAAGGCCAGCGCCTGCTGGCGTTTGCCAAGGCGTCTCGACTGCCCGATGGCTTTGGCAACCTGGACGACAAAGGCCGGCTGCCGGCCGATGCCCGCGCTGAAACCATGAACACCGCCCGCATGACTCACAGTTTCGCCATGGCCCACGCCATGGGGTTGCCTGGCTATGCCGAACTGATTGAACACGGGGTTGCCTCCCTCAACGGCCCGTTGCGCGACAGTGAGCATGGCGGCTGGTTCGCCGCACCCCACGCCGTCGACGGCAACCGTGGCAAGGCCGCGTACCTGCACGCCTTCGTGGCCCTGGCCGCCAGCTCTGCAGTGGTGGCGGGCGCTCCCGGCGCGCAACACTTGCTGAATGACGCCATCCATATCATCGACCAGTTCTTCTGGAGTGAAGAGGAGGGCGTGATGCTCGAGTCCTTTGCCCAGGACTGGAGCGGCGTCGAAGCCTATCGCGGCGCCAACAGCAACATGCACGCCACCGAAGCCTTCCTCGCCCTGGCCGATGTGACCGGCGATACACGTTGGTTGGACCGTGCGCTGCGGATCGTCGAGCGCGTGATCCATACCCATGCCGCCGGCAACCAGTTCATGGTGATCGAGCATTTCGATACAGGCTGGCAACCCTTGCTCGGTTACAACGAAGACAATCCCGCCGATGGCTTCCGCCCCTACGGCATTACCCCCGGCCATGGCTTCGAGTGGGCGCGGCTGGTGCTGCACCTTGAGGCCGCGCGTCTGCAAGCCGGGCTCGCCACACCCGAGTGGCTGGTGACCGACGCCAAAGGCCTGTTCGCCAGTGCCTGTGAGTACGCCTGGGCGGTGGATGGTGCCCCCGGCATCGTCTACACCCTCGACTGGAACCACCGCCCGGTGGTGCGCGAGCGCCTGCACTGGACTCACGCCGAAGCCAGCGCTGCTGCCCAGGCCCTGCTCAAACGCACCGGCGAATCGCATTACGAAACCTGGTACCGGCGCTTCTGGGAATTCTGCGAAACCCACTTCATCGACCGCATCAACGGCAGCTGGCATCACGAACTCAGCCCGCATAACCAACCCAGCAGCAAAATATGGGGCGGCAAGCCGGACCTGTACCATGCCTGGCAAGCGGTAGTGCTGCCTGCACTGCCCTTGGCACCCAGCATGGCCAGTGCCATCGGGGCTGGGCGCTATGTCACCAACTGGTGACATTTGTGCATCCCTTTGTTACCTGCGCCTCAAAAAACCCTGTTTAAACTCCGTGCAGCGCAAGCCTAAGACTTGCATGCATAACAACAAGAAAAGGTACTCAGATGAACGCGATTAATCGCCTCGCCGTCGCTATTTCCATTGCCTCGTTGTTTCCCCTCAGTGCATTTGCCGCCGACTCGAAAGGGACGGTTGAAGTTGTGCATTGGTGGACCTCGGGTGGTGAGAAGGCGGCTGTAGATGTCCTGAAGGCCCAAGTTGAAAAAGACGGCTTCACCTGGAAAGACGGTGCCGTCGCAGGTGGCGGTGGCGCCACGGCCATGACCGTGCTGAAAAGCCGCGCAGTCGCCGGCAACCCGCCAGGCGTTGCCCAGATCAAAGGCCCCGACATACAGGAATGGGCGTCCACCGGCCTGCTCGACACCGACGTGCTCAAGGACGTCGCCAAAGAAGAAAAGTGGGACTCCCTGCTCGACAAGAAAGTCTCCGATACCGTGAAGTACGACGGTGACTACGTTGCCGTACCGGTCAATATCCACCGCGTGAACTGGCTGTGGATCAACCCGGAAGTCTTCAAGAAAGCCGGTATCACCAAGAACCCGACCACCCTCGAAGAATTCTACGCCGCTGGCGACAAGCTGAAGAAAGCCGGCTTCATTCCGCTCGCCCATGGTGGCCAGCCTTGGCAGGACAGCACCGTGTTCGAGGCGGTGGTGCTTTCTGTGATGGGCGCCGATGGCTACAAGAAAGCCCTGGTCGACCTGGATAACGCTGCACTGACCGGCCCGGAAATGGTCAAGGCCCTGACCGAGCTGAAAAAAGTCGCGACCTACATGGACGTCGACGGCAAAGGCCAGGACTGGAACCTCGAAGCAGGCAAGGTCATCAACGGCAAGGCCGGCATGCAGATCATGGGTGACTGGGCCAAGTCCGAATGGACCGCCGCCAAGAAGGTCGCCGGCAAAGACTATGAGTGCGTAGCCTTCCCGGGTACCGACAAAGCCTTCACCTACAACATCGACTCCCTGGCGGTGTTCAAGCAGAAAGACAAAGGCACTGCGGCGGGTCAGCAGGACATTGCCAGAGTCGTGCTGGGTGAAAACTTCCAGAAAGTGTTCAGCATCAACAAGGGTTCGATCCCTGTGCGTAACGACATGCTGAACAAAATGGACTCGTACGGCTTCGACTCCTGCGCCCAGACCGCTGCCAAGGACTTCCTGGCAGACGCCAAGACCGGCGGCCTGCAGCCAAGCATGGCGCACAACATGGCCACGACCCTGGCGGTGCAAGGTGCATTCTTTGACGTTGTGACCAACTACATCAACGACCCGAAAGCCGACCCGGCCGACACCGCCAAGAAACTCGGCGCTGCGATCAAGTCCGCCAAGTAACGGTTGACCTTATGGGGGGGACTCCCTTGCCCCCCATAAGGCGTGTTCCTGTAGTCCTTTTTCCCTGTACTGGATTTTCCCATGAGTTCTGTTGCTGTGTTCAGCAAAGCCTCGCCGTTCGATGCACTGCAGCGCTGGCTACCCAAACTGGTGCTGGCGCCCAGCATGTTCATCGTGTTGGTGGGCTTCTACGGCTACATCCTGTGGACGTTTGTACTCTCGTTCACCAATTCCACGTTCCTGCCAAGCTACAAATGGGCGGGCCTTGCGCAATACGCGCGGTTGTTCGACAACGACCGCTGGTGGGTGGCGAGCAAGAACCTGGCGGTGTTTGGCGGGATGTTCATCGGCATCACCCTGGTTATCGGGGTGACCCTGGCGATCTTCCTCGACCAGAAAATCCGTCGTGAAGGCTTTATCCGCACCATTTACCTGTACCCGATGGCGCTCTCGATGATCGTCACCGGTACGGCCTGGAAATGGCTGCTCAACCCGGGCATGGGCCTGGACAAACTCCTGCGTGACTGGGGCTGGGAAGGCTTCCGTCTCGACTGGCTGATCGACCCGGACCGCGTGGTCTACTGCCTGGTGATCGCCGCTGTATGGCAAGCCTCGGGCTTTATCATGGCGATGTTCCTCGCCGGCCTGCGTGGCGTCGATCAGTCGATTATCCGTGCCGCCCAGATCGACGGCGCGAGCCTGCCACGCATCTACTGGAGCGTGGTGCTGCCCAGCCTGCGTCCGGTGTTCTTCAGTGCGGTGATGATCCTGGCGCACATTGCGATCAAGAGCTTCGACCTGGTGGCGGCAATGACTGCCGGCGGCCCGGGCTATTCGTCCGACCTGCCTGCCATGTTCATGTACTCGTTCACCTTCAGCCGTGGCCAGATGGGCATGGGTTCGGCCAGTGCGATCCTGATGCTCGGTGCGATCCTGGCGATCATCGTGCCTTACCTCTACTCCGAGCTGAGGACCAAACGTCATGACTAGTCTCGCCTCCAAATCACCTGTCAGCCTGAGTCGCATCGCGATCTACGCGGTGCTGATCCTCGCCGTGCTGCTGTACCTGGTGCCGCTGGTGGTGATGCTGCTGACCAGCTTCAAAACCCCGGAAGACATCAGCACCGGCAACCTGCTGAGCTGGCCGACCGTGGTCTCCGGCATCGGCTGGGTCAAGGCCTGGGCCACTGTGGACGGTTACTTCTGGAACTCGATCAAGATCACCGTTCCGGCCGTACTGATCTCCACCGCCATCGGTGCGTTGAACGGCTATGTGCTGTCGTTCTGGCGCTTCAAAGGCTCGCAGTTGTTCTTCGGCTTGCTGCTGTTCGGTTGCTTCCTGCCGTTCCAGACCGTGCTGCTGCCGGCGTCGTTCACCCTCGGCAAGATGGGCCTGGCCAGCACCACCACCGGCCTGGTGTTTGTGCACGTGGTCTATGGCCTGGCGTTCACCACGCTGTTTTTCCGTAACTACTACGTGAGCATCCCGGACGCGCTGATCAAGGCGGCACGCCTGGACGGTGCGGGATTCTTCACCATCTTCCGTCAGATCATTCTGCCGATGTCGACCCCGATCATCATGGTCTGCCTGATCTGGCAGTTCACCCAGATCTGGAACGACTTCCTGTTCGGCGTGGTGTTCTCCAGTGGCGATTCCCAGCCCATCACGGTGGCGCTGAACAACCTGGTCAACACCAGCACCGGGGCCAAGGAATATAACGTGGATATGGCGGCGGCGATGATCGCCGGGCTGCCGACCCTGCTGGTCTATGTGATCGCAGGCAAGTATTTCGTGCGCGGCCTCACGGCCGGCGCGGTCAAGGGGTAATCATGGCTACGCTTGAACTTCGCAATGTAAACAAGACCTATGGCGCCGGCCTGCCCGACACCTTGAAGAACATCGAACTGTCGATCAAGGAAGGCGAGTTCCTGATCCTGGTCGGCCCTTCAGGGTGCGGCAAATCCACGCTGATGAACTGCATCGCCGGCCTTGAGACCATCACCGGCGGCGCGATCATGATCGGCGACCAGGACGTGAGCGGCATGAGCCCCAAGGACCGGGACATCGCCATGGTGTTCCAGTCCTACGCGCTGTACCCGACCATGAGCGTGCGCGAGAACATCGAGTTCGGCCTCAAGATCCGCAAGATGGCCCAGGCGGATATCGACGCCGAAGTGGCGCGGGTTGCAAAACTGCTGCAGATCGAACACCTGCTCAACCGCAAGCCGGGCCAGCTCTCCGGCGGCCAGCAACAGCGCGTGGCCATGGGCCGTGCCCTGGCGCGTCGGCCGAAGATCTACCTGTTTGACGAGCCGCTGTCCAACCTCGACGCCAAGCTGCGCGTCGAGATGCGTACCGAAATGAAGCTGATGCACCAGCGCCTCAAGACCACCACGGTCTACGTGACCCACGACCAGATCGAAGCGATGACCCTGGGCGACAAAGTGGCGGTGATGAAGGACGGCATCATCCAACAATTTGGCACGCCGAAAGAAATTTACAACGACCCGGCCAACCTGTTTGTGGCAAGCTTTATCGGTTCACCTCCCATGAACTTCGTTCCTATGCGCCTAAAACGCAAGGAAGGTCGTTTGGTCGCGCTGCTCGACAGCGGCCAGGCCCGTTGCGAATTGCCATTAGGCATGAACGACGCAGGTCTGGAGGACCGTGATGTGATTCTGGGCCTGCGCCCGGAGCAGATCGTGTTGGCGGCGGGTGAGGGCAACGGCTCGTCGAGCATTCGTGCTGAAGTCCAGGTCACCGAACCGACCGGTCCGGACACCTTGGTGTTCGTGCAGCTCAATGACACCAAGGTCTGCTGCCGTTTGGCGCCGGATGTGGCGCCCCAGGTCGGCGAGACCCTGACCCTGCAATTTGATCCGGCCAAGGTATTGCTGTTCGACGCCAACACTGGCGAACGCCTAGGCACTGCTTCTTCATTGCCCGCACAGGGGCATGCCGACAACGTGGCCCAATTCAAAGGCCGCTGAAGCAGCTAAGTTGTTGTTTCAAATAAAAAAGTAACCCGCGTTAGATAAAAACAGTTTAATAACAATAAAGACGAGGATGTAGGGATGAAAAAGCAACACAACAACACTCGGCTGATCTGCCAAATGTCAGCTGCAGCAGCCCTGGTTTTGTCCGCCAATGCGATGGCGGCCGATGCATTCAGTGCTGATTCGAAGTGGATGACCGGCGATTGGGGTGGTGAGCGTACCAAGCTGATCGAGCAAGGTATCGACATCAAGGCTGACTACGTTGGGGAGATGGGCTACAACGCCAAGGGCGGTTACAACCACGACAAGACCGGTCGCTACTCTGACCAGTTCGGTCTCGGCGTGGCACTCGACCTGCAAAAACTGTGGGGCTGGGATAACACCCAGGCCAAGATCCAGTTGACCAACCGTAATGGCCAGAACATCTCCAACGACCGCATCGGCGATCCGCGTGCCGGCACCTTGAGCTCGTCTCAAGAAGTGTACGGCCGTGGCCATATGGTGCGTCTGACCCAGTTCTGGATCCAGCACCAGATGTTCGACAACAAGTTGGACGTGAAGCTTGGTTACTTCGGCGAAGGCGAAGACTTCAACACCTTCCCGTGCGACTTCCAGAACCTGTCGTTCTGCGGTTCGCAAGTGGGTAACTACGTCAACACCTGGTACAACTGGCCGGTCAGTCAGGCCGCGATCCGTGTGAAGTACAACATCACGCCTGAGCTGTATGCGCAGATCGGCGCGTACAACCAGAACCCCTCGCAGCTCGAACACGGTAATGGCTTCAAGCTCAGCGGCAGCGGTACCAAGGGCACCGTGATCCCAGTGGAATTGGTCTGGTCGCCGAAGGTCAACAACCTGCCGGGCGAATACCGTGTGGGTTACTACAAGAGCGCGGCTGATGCCTCTGACGTCCGTGAAGACATCAACGGCAATGATGCTGCGACCACCCGCGCCGCCTACCGTACCCGCAGCAGCAAGAAAGGCTACTGGTTCGTTGCTCAACAGCAACTCACCACCCATAACGGCGATGCCTCCCGCGGCCTGAACATCGCGGCCAACGCCACCTTCCACGATAAGGAAACCAACCTGGTCGACAACTATCAGTCGCTCATGCTGGTGTACAAAGGCCCATTCGACGCGCGTCCGAAAGATGACGTCGGCATTGGTGTCGCGCGCCTGCACGTCAACGATGACGTGAAGAAAAACTCTGAACTGCTCAACGCCGCCAATGGTGTGAGCGACTATGACAATCCTCTCTACACGCCGATCCGTGAGACCGAGTACAACGTTGAACTCAACTACGGCTTCCACGTCACCAACTGGCTGACCGTGCGTCCTAACCTGCAATACGTTGTCCAGCCTGGCGGCGTGGACAAAGTCGACAACGCGTTGGTGGCGGGCCTGAAAATTCAGTCTACGTTCTAACGCTGTTGCGATAAGCTCCTTCTCTCTGTGCGCATTTTGCGGGTAGCCATGGCTACCCGCTTTTTTTGGGTCGCACTGTGAAGACAATCAGGACCGTGGCACATGCATGAGCAACCGCTGCAACGCTTTTTCAAATCCCTGCGCGAGCGTCCGGTGTTCGCCTGGGAGCGTTTTCAGATGCGTGATGTGTTGGTGATCGATCATCCGCTGTGCCAGGCGGTGTTCAGTCGCCAGGGCGCGCAATTGCTGCACTTTCAGCCTACCGGCCAGAAACCGTGGTTGTGGTGTGCCGCCAAGTGGCCGCAAGTCGGCGCCATCCGTGGAGGCGTGCCGGTGTGCTGGCCGTGGTATGGCCGTCACCCGAGTGAAAATGCCTGGCCATCCCATGGCTGGGCGCGCTTGATCGACTGGAAATTGCTCGACAGCAGCACTGACGACGACGGTGTGCGCCTGCACTGGCAATTGCAGCTGTGCGACTGGCAGGTCGACCTGCACGCGCACCTGGGCGAAACCTTGGAGCTGCGCCTGAGCACCGAGCATCAGGATGAGTTGCCGTGCCAACTGAGCCATGCATTGCACGCTTACTGGCGTATTGGTCATGTTGATGAGATAGCGCTGTCTGGGCTCGACGGTGCGCAAGGTTACGACCAGCTCAACCGCCAGGTCTGCCAGCAGGAGGGTGAGTTGCGGGTAGAAGGCGGTTGCCAGCGGGTGTTCCAGCACGAAGGCGAATTGCAACTCAAGGACCACGCCTGGCAGCGCGAACTGTGCATCGACACCGGCGACAGCGCCGACACGGTGGTGTGGCATCCGGGCAGCCGACCGCTGTTGGGCGTGAGCTTCAACGAGGCGTCGGGGTTTGTGTGCGTGGAGTCGGCGATGGCCGGGGCGAGCCTGGCGCCGGGGGAGAGGGCGCATTTGAGTTTGCAGGCCAGGGCTGGGGTTTAGCGGGGTGGTTGATGGCCTCATCGGGGGCAAGCCCCCTCCCACACTTTGCTCTGTGAATACAGTCAAAATGTGGGAGGGGGCTTGCCCCCGATAAGGCCAGTACAGCCAACACAAAGGCAGGCCTAGTTGAACTCATCCCCCACCGGATACCGGCTGTCATTCAAACTCTCTTTGATCTTGCGCAAATGCGGCTGGAAATCCACCCCGCGACGCAAGGTCATGCCGGTGGCCAATACGTCCAGCACCGTCAACTGGATGATCCGCGAGGTCATCGGCATGTAGATGTCGGTGTCTTCTGGCAGTGGAATGTTCAGGCTCACCGTACTGGCCTTGGCCAGCGGCGAGTTTTCCGCGGTCACGCCCAACACTGAAGCGCCGTTTCCACGGGCGATGCGCGCCACTTCCACCAGTTCACGGGTACGCCCGGTGTAGGAAATGATCACGAACAACTCGCCGGTGTGTGCCACCGAGGCGATCATGCGCTGCATCAGCACGTCGGCATGGGCGGTGACCGCCAGGTTGAAGCGGAAGAACTTGTGCAGCGCATCCATCGCCACCGGGGCCGAAGCGCCCAGGCCGAAGAAGTGGATCTGCCGCGCCTGGATCAACAGGTCCACGGCCTTGCTGATCAGGGCCGGGTCCAGGGCCTGGCAGGCGCTGTCGAGCGACGCGATGGCGCTGCCAAAGATCTTCTGGGTGTAGGCCTCGGGGTTATCATCGGCTTCCACTGCGCGGCTGACATACGCCGCGCCGCTGGCCAGGCTTTGCGCCAGCTGCAATTTCAGTTCAGGGTAGCCGCTCACGCCGAACGAACGGCAGAAACGGTTGACCGTCGGTTCACTGACCGAGGCGGCCTGGGCAAGGGCGGCGATGGAGAAGCGGGTCGCCTGCTGCGGGTTGAGCAGGATGACCTCGGCAACTTTTTTCTCGGCCTTGTTCAATTCTTCGAGGCGGTTCTGGATCTGTTCCAGAAGATTTCGCACGCGGTCCATTCAGTCTTTCCTTCGGGCGACGATGCAAATTAGGGTGGCAACCAATCGACGAGTGGCCTTTTGCGGTGGCCTATCCTACTGAGGGTAGCTGAACACCACCACTCGGAATGCGTATTTCGGGAAAATGTTGTGGTTATTACTACATTTTTCCTTGAGTGATGCCTTGAAAAAAGGTATTTGTAGCTTAACTTGATAAAAGAACAAACATCATGCCTTCGATAACCGTAGAACCCTGCACCTTTGCCCTGTTTGGCGCCTTGGGTGATCTGGCGCTGCGCAAGTTATTTCCTGCCCTCTATCAACTCGATGGCGCCGCGCTCCTGCACGACGACACGCGCATCCTGGCCCTGGCCCGCGAAGCCGGTTCCGAGCAACAGCACCTGGCGCACATTGAAAAAGAACTGCGTAAATACGTCGGCAAGGAACTGGACGAAACCATCGCCCAGCGTTTCCTGGCGCGCCTGACCTATGTTCACGTCGACTTCATGAAAGCCGATGACTACGTGGCCCTGGCGGAAGTCGCCGGCACCGAACAACGCTTGATCGCCTACTTCGCCACACCGGCGGCGGTGTACGGCGCTATCTGCGAGAACCTGTCCAAGGTCGGCCTGGCGGACAACACCCGCGTGGTGCTGGAGAAACCGATTGGTTCGGACCTGGAGTCCTCGCGCAAGGTCAACGACGCCGTGGCCCAGTTCTTCCCGGAGAACCGCACCTACCGTATCGACCACTATCTGGGCAAAGAGACCGTCCAGAACCTGATCGCCCTGCGTTTCGCCAACAGCCTGTTCGAAACCCAGTGGAACCAGAATTACATCTCCCACGTGGAAATCACCGTGGCCGAGCAGGTCGGTATCGAAGGCCGTTGGGGCTACTTCGACAAGGCCGGCCAGCTGCGCGACATGATCCAGAACCACTTGCTGCAGCTGCTATGCCTGATCGCCATGGACCCGCCGGCCGATCTGTCCGCCGACAGCATCCGTGACGAGAAGGTCAAGGTGCTCAAGGCCCTGGCGCCGATCAGCCCGGACGGCCTGACCACCCAGGTGGTGCGCGGCCAGTACATTGCCGGCTACAGCGCCGGCAAGCCGGTGCCGGGGTACCTGGAAGAAGAGAACTCCAACACCCAGAGCGACACCGAGACCTTCGTTGCCCTGCGTGCCGATATCCGCAACTGGCGTTGGGCGGGGGTGCCGTTCTACCTGCGCACCGGCAAGCGCATGCCGCAGAAGCTGTCGCAGATCGTCATCCACTTCAAGGAACCGTCCCACTACATCTTTGCCCCCGAGCAGCGCCTGCAGATCAGCAACAAACTGATCATCCGCCTGCAACCGGACGAGGGCATTTCCTTGCGCGTGATGACCAAGGAGCAGGGCCTGGACAAGGGCATGCAACTGCGCAGCGGCCCGTTGCAATTGAATTTTTCCGACACCTACCGCAGCGCCCGTATCCCGGATGCCTACGAGCGGTTGTTGCTGGAAGTGATGCGCGGCAATCAGAACCTGTTTGTTCGCAAAGATGAAATCGAAGCCGCGTGGAAGTGGTGTGACCAGCTGATCGCCGGGTGGAAAAAATCCGGTGATGCGCCCAAGCCGTACGCGGCCGGGTCCTGGGGGCCGATGAGCTCGATTGCACTGATCACGCGGGATGGGAGGTCGTGGTATGGCGATATCTGATTTGAAACTGCCCCAGGGCGTAACCCCTCACGAGTACCGCACCCCGGTGCTGTTGGCGGAAGGCCTGGCCAATGACGTGGCCGAGCAACTGCGCACGGCCATCAGTGCCCGTGGTGAAGCGACCCTGGTGGTGTCCGGTGGCCGCAGCCCCGTGGCGTTTTTCCAACACCTGGCCAAGCAGGGCCTGGACTGGTCCAAGGTCACCATCACCCTGGCCGACGAGCGCTGGGTGCCAGTGGAACATGCCGACAGCAATGCCGGCCTGTTGAAGCAGCACCTGCTGCAAGGCCCGGCGGCCAAGGCCAGGTTCTTGAGCCTGTACAGCGCCGCGGCCAATCTTGAAGACGCAGCCGAGCAGGCCGATCGCCTGCTGGCCGAATTGCCAGCCATTGACGTGCTGGTGCTGGGCATGGGCGATGACGGCCACACCGCATCGCTGTTCCCCGACAGTCCCAACCTGGGCGAAGCGTTGAAGGCCGACGGTACCCGCCGTTGCTGGCCGATGCTGGCGCCGACCGTGCCGCACCAGCGCCTGACGATGAGTCGCGCGCTGCTGGCCACGGCGAACTACACCGTACTGTCGATTTCCGGCAGTTCGAAATTGACCACCTTGAGCGCCGCGCTGGCCAGCGATGACGTCGCTGCCATGCCGATTCGCGCGTTTCTGCAACCTACATTAGAGATTTACTGGTGCCCATGAGCCAAGGATCAGCCGCTATGAAAAGCCCTCAACCGACCGTGTCCATGGCGGATAAAGTTGCCTTGATCGACAGCCTCTGCGCCAAGGCGCGGATCCTGCCGGTGATCACCATCGCCCGCGAACAGGACATCCTGCCGCTGGCCGATGCCCTGGCAGCCGGCGGTTTGACCGCACTGGAAGTGACCCTGCGTTCGGAGTTCGGCCTCAAGGCCATTCAGGTACTGCGCGAACAACGCCCTGAACTGTGCACCGGTGCCGGCACCGTGCTGGACCGTCACATGCTCGAAGCGGCCGAAGTGGCCGGCTCGCAATTCATCGTCACCCCCGGCATCACCCGCGACTTGCTGGAAGCTTCGGTACACAGCCCGATCCCGCTGCTGCCGGGCATCAGCAATGCCTCCGGCATCATGGAAGGCTATGGCCTGGGTTATCGCCGCTTCAAGCTGTTCCCGGCGGAAGTCAGCGGCGGCGTGGCGGCGATCAAGGCCTTGGGCGGCCCGTTTGGCGAAGTGAAATTCTGCCCGACCGGCGGCGTGGGCCCGGCCAACATCAAAAACTACATGGCGTTGAAAAACGTGATGTGCGTGGGCGGTAGCTGGATGCTCGACCCGGAATGGGTCAAGAACGGCGACTGGGCCCGTATCCAGGAAGTTACCGCACAGGCGCTGGCCCTGCTGGATTGATCTGCTTTTACTGAATCGTTGTTGCTGTGCTTGACGGCATTTTTGCGGTGCACTTGGTCGGTGTACCGCTTTTTTTTGTCTGTAGAAAAGGCGCTTAGCCGACGCTCAACTCGGTGATGGCTTTGACCAGCACGGCGATCTCGGTTGCCGACGTCACCAGCCCCGGCGTCACCCGGATACAGGTGCCGAACGACGCACCGGTTCGAGTAGTGACAAACAGGTTGTAGTCCTTGAGCAGTCTATCGACCATCGCCTGCTGATCCCGCCCGCTGAACTTGAACGCCGTAATCCCGCAATACACCCTCGGATCATCCGGCGTCAGCACCTCGATCCCCGGCAATGCCCGCACCTGGCTGACCCACAGGTCCCGCAGGTAATTCACCCGTGCGCCTTTTGCCGCCGAGCCACCTAATTGGCGATGCTCTTCAAACACCAGCGGCAAGGTCATCAGCGCCGGAAAGTTCGGCGTGCTGTAGGACGTACGTGCACGCACATCGGTGGCGGGGTAGTGAAACTCACCCATGTCCGGGTCGATATCGGCCAGACGCTCCGGGGCGATGTACAGGAAGCCCAGGGTCAGTGGCGCGCCGATCCATTTGTGCAGGTTGAAGCCGGCAAACTGAATGCCCAGCTCGGCCAGGTTGAACTCGATCTGGCCCAGGGCATGGGCACCGTCGAGGATCACGTCCACGCCATGCTCGCGCGCCGCCCTGGCGACCGCTTCGACGGGCATCACCAGGCCGGTGCGGTGGGTGACGTGGGTCAGCGCCATCAGCTTCAGACGTGGGTACTGGACGAACGCATCAAGATACGTCTGCACCAGGCTGTCGAAACTGGCAGGGTTTGTGTGGGAAAGTTCGATCACCTCCACCCCGCGAACGCCGGCCAGCCAACGCATGGCACCCTTGACCGTGTCGTACTCCAGGTCACTGATCAGCACCTGGTCGCCCGGTTGCAGGCGGTTGTAGTTGCGGATCAGTGATTGCAAGGCTTCGGTGGCGTTGCGGGTAAAGGCCACCGACTCCGGGGCCACATCAATCAGCTCGGCCAGTTGCCGACGAATCTCGACGTTCTCGCCTTGCTCGAAGCGCTGGCGCACATGCAGCGAATTACTCCGGTTGATAAGCGCAACCTGGTCCAGGTAATGGGATTGCACCGTTCGGCTCATACGCCCGAAGTAACCGTTTTCCAGGTTGATCGGGCCGGGCTCCAAGGCGTAGCGCTCGGAAACGACCTGCCAATGTTGTTCGTTGTCAGCGTTGCGTGGCATTGGGAGCTCTCAATGGCGCGGGGCGGGTTTGCCGTGTTTGGCACGTAGCGGTTCGAGTAACTCGGACAATCCGTTGCTGTCGATTTCCTGCATCAACGCCAACAAGCCGCCGAGTTCGCCGTGGGGGAAACCTTCACGGGCGAACCAGTTGAGGTAGGGGCCGGGCAGGTCGGCGATGATCCGTCCCTTGTATTTGCCGAAGGGCATTTCGCGGGTGATCAGCAGTGCGAGTTTTTCGGGATTCATGAAGGCTCGGAAGGTTGAGTCGTGACCTTGGAAAATACAGGCATTCTGCATGAAGGCCAAATGACAGATCATGCAAATAACATACATACAGATGGTTCAATTAATCTTAAGTGATTGAAATATATATGTATTTTGTTTTTTTAAAACCTGGCACGGGCGCTGCAATCACTAAGACAACCTTCTAACCCGTACAAGGAATTGAAAAATGACTGACATCAATAAAGAATCGATCTCCGTACTGAACGACCTGATCGAAACCAGCATCGACGGCCAAAAGGGTTTCAAGGAGTGCGCTGAAGACATCAAGCACCCAGAGCTCAAAGCCCTGTTCGCCAAGCGTTCCGCCGACTGCGCCACCGCTGCCGCCGAGCTGAAAACCGCCGTGCGTGCCCTGGGTGGCGATCCGGAAGATTCCGGCAGCGTTGCTGGCGCTTTGCACCGTGGTTGGGTCGACGTGAAGTCGATGCTCACCGGTAAAGATGAAGAAGCGGTGCTGAACGAAGCCGAGCGCGGTGAAGACCACGCACTGAAGGCTTACAAGGAAGCGATCGAGAAGATCAACAAGCACAACCTGCTGGGCATTCGTGACCTGGTTGAGCGTCAGTACCACGGCGTGCAACGCAACCACGACCAGGTGAAAGCTCTGCGTAACCAGGCTCGCGCTCAGTCGTAAGCCCTGCGCTGTAAAAGAATGTGGGAGGGGGCTTGCCCCCGATAGCAGTGCCTCAGTCATTGAAATATCGACTGATCTACCGCTATCGGGAGCAAGCCCCCTCCCACATTTGTCTTGCGTAGACTTCAGCCAATGCTGATCGGCGGCAACTCGGTCAGCGTCACCACCTGCTGCTTGCGCGGCGCCAGGATTTCCGCCTCGCCATCCACCACCAACTCATCGCGCTGGTTGAACACACGCGTGGCGATGCGCACGCGGAACTTTGGCAGCTTCTCGAGGATTTCCAGGCGCACGGTCAGGGTGTCGCCGATTTTCACTGGCTTCTGGAAGCTCATCTGCTGGCCGATGTAGATCGTGCCCGGCCCAGGCAGCTCGCAGGCAACGGCTGCGCTGATCAGGGCACCGCTGAACATGCCGTGGGCGATACGCTCCTTGAACATGGTCGCCTTGGCGTACTCGGCATCCAGGTGCACCGGGTTGTGGTCGCCGGACATGGCGGCGAACAGCTGGATATCACGCTCCTCCACCAACTTGCTGTAACTGGCGGTCTGGCCGACTTCGAGGGCTTCGTACGGGGTGTTGGTTACCTGGGTCATCTAAACGTGCATCCTGTGGCTAATCGGTAATTTAACTGACTGATTTTAATCGAAAATTTATTCGCAGCGCGTCGGTCTGCGCAAGGTCAGGGCCTGGCCGAGCCAGCTCAGTACATCCGCCGTGACTTCATCACGGTTGGTTTCGTTGAACACTTCATGGCGCGCCTGCGGGTAGATATTCAGTTGCAGGTGCTGGCAGCCCGCTTCACGCAGGGCGTCGGCCAGGCTGTTGAGACGCTTGCCTTCGCTCACCGGATCACATTCGCCACCCATCACCAGGATCGGCAGGCCCGGGTCGATCTGCGCGAGATTGGACGCTTTGCTGATTTGCTGCAAGCCGCCGAGCAGGTCGATCCACAGCTGGTTGGTGCAGCGGAACCCGCACAGTGGGTCGTTGATGTACTTGTCCACTTCGGCCGGGTCACGGCTGAGCCAATCGAAAGCGGTGCGATTGGGTTTGAACGCCTTGTTGAACGATCCAAACGACAGGAAATCGATCAGCGCACTGCGCCCGCGCAATCCCTGGCGCAGTCGTTCGACCCGTGCGATCAATCGCGCCGCGCGGTACAGCGCCACCGGCTGGAAATTCGAACCGCTGAGAATCGCCCCATCCAGGCTGGCGCTGTGGTGCAGCAGATAGGCCTGGGCGATATAGCTGCCCATGCTGTGCCCCAGCAAGATGATCGGCAACCCCGGCTGCTGCTGGCCGATGTGCTGGTTGAGGCTGGCGAGGTCGCCCACCACCTTGTTCCAGCCGTCGTGCTCGGCGTACAGGCCCAGGGTGCCTTCGTCGGCGGTGCGGCCGTGACCCCGTTGGTCCGGCGCATATAAACCGTAGCCAGCGTCGCACAGGGCTTGCGCCAGGCGCGCATAGCGCCCGCTGTGCTCGGCCATGCCATGGGACAGCATCACCAGCGCCCTGGGCGGACCGTCGGGCATCCATTGATTGACGTACAGGCGGCTGCGGTCATTCGCGGTCAGCCAGAAGGAGGTGTGGTTCATGGCGGTTCCTTTGCTCAAGGTCTGCTCAAGGTCTGCTCAGCGTCGTTGCAGTGTATAGCTCATCCGCACGGCTGCGTCTGATCAGTGCGAAGCCTTGTAGGAAGATTCACGCAATTAATGACGCTCTTTCCTGTATTTGCCTGTTTGGCCATAGCTGCTAACGTCCCCAAAGCTCCGCTTTTCATAGCAGTCAGAAAGCGGCCGGACACACTCAGGTAAGAGGACAAGAATAATGCAACCTGATTTCTGGAATGACAAACGCGCAGCGGGCGTTCCCAACGACATTGACCTCTCTGCCTACAAGTCGGTGATCGAAGTCTTCGAGCGCTCCTGCAAGGCCTTCGCCGACCGTCCGGCATTCAGCAACATGGGCATCACCCTGACCTACGCCGAACTGGAACGCCAGAGCGCCGCGTTCGCCGGCTACCTGCAACAGCACACCGACCTCAAGCCGGGCGAGCGCATCGCGGTGCAGATGCCCAACGTGCTGCATTACCCGATTGCGGTGTTCGGCGCCTTGCGCGCCGGGCTGATCGTGGTCAATACCAACCCGCTTTACACCCCGCGCGAGATGCGTCACCAGTTCAAGGACGCCGGCGTGCGTGCGCTGGTCTACCTCAACCTGTTCGGTTCGCGGGTGCAGGAGGTGTGCAGCGACACCGAGATCGACTACCTGATCGAAGCCAAGATGGGCGACTTCATGCCCGCTGCCAAAGGGTGGCTGATCAACACGGTGGTCGACAAGGTCAAGAAGATGGTGCCGGCCTACAACCTGCCGCGCGCGGTGTCATTCAAGCGCGCCCTGCACATGGGCGCGGGCCTGGGCGTGACCCGCCACCCCGTCACACTGGACGACATCGCGGTGCTGCAATACACCGGCGGCACCACCGGCCTGGCCAAGGGCGCGATGCTCACCCATGGCAACCTGGTGGCGAACATGCAACAGGTGCGCGCCTGTATGTCCCAGACCGGCGATGACGGTCATCCGCTGATCAAGGAAGGGCAGGAGGTGATGATCGCGCCGCTGCCGCTTTACCATATCTATGCCTTCACGGCGAATTGCATGTGCATGATGGTCTCGGGCAATCACAACGTGCTGATCACCAATCCGCGAGACATCGGCGGCTTCATCAAGGAACTGAAAAAGTGGCGGTTCACCGGGCTGCTGGGGCTCAACACGCTATTTGTGGCGTTGATGGACCACCCGGACTTCAAGACCCTGGACTTCTCCCACCTCAAGCTCACCAATTCCGGCGGCACTGCGCTGATCAAGGCCACGGCCGAACGCTGGCAGCAGATTACCGGTTGCGCGATTGGCGAGGGTTATGGCCTGACAGAAACCTCACCGGTGGCCAGCACCAACCCCTACGGCAGCAAATCCCGCCTGGGGACGGTGGGCATTCCGGTGCCGGGCACGGCGATGAAAGTGATCGATGATCAGGGTGTCGAGCTGCCATTGGGCGAGCGCGGAGAACTGTGTATCAAGGGCCCGCAGGTGATGAAGGGCTACTGGCAGCAGCCGGCCGCCACCTCCGAGGCGCTGGACGCCGAAGGCTGGCTCAAGACCGGTGATATCGCGGTGATCGATGACGATGGCTTTGTGCGCATCGTTGACCGTAAGAAAGACTTGATCATCGTCTCGGGCTTCAACGTGTATCCCAACGAAATCGAGGATGTCGTGATGGCCCACCCGGCAGTGGCCAACTGCGCGGTGATCGGCGTGCCGGATGAACGCACGGGGGAGGCGGTGAAGCTGTTCGTGGTGGCGCGTGCCCAAGGGGTGAGCCTTGAAGAGTTGAAGGCATACTGCAAGACCAACTTCACGGGATACAAGGTGCCCAAGCACATCGTGTTGCGCGACTCGTTACCGATGACGCCGGTGGGCAAGATCTTGCGGCGTGAGTTGCGCGATATCGCTTGACCTGAAATATGCTGAAAAAAAGTGGGAGGGGGCTTGCCCCCGATGGCGGTGGGTCAGTCACCAGATGCGTAGACTGAACCACTGCCATCGGGGGCAAGCCCCCTCCCACATTTGTACTGTGTTGTTCTGAAAGCCCCGTTCCAGAGCCATCTATGCCGCTATTTCAGCTTGGTTTAAAGTGTGACCAAATATTGTAGGACAGTCGTGTTTATGACCGTGACCCCCTCTTTTGGCTCTAGGCGGCCTTTGGCAAAGCTGCTACTCTCGGCGCGCTTTGTGACGTCTCGGCCTGCTTGAAAGCGCCAGATTCACCTAAAAAAACATACACCAATAATAATCGCATCAAATGCGATGATGAATTCGCGTCGCTGACGTCGCTGAGGAGTGGGCTTCCATGAACGAAGACTTTTGGAAGGATAAGTACCCCGCCGGGATTGCCGCAGAAATCAATCCAGACGAGTATCCGAATATTCAGGCGGTACTGAAGCAGTCCTGCCAGCGCTTCGCCAACAAACCGGCTTTCAGCAACCTGGGCAAGACCATCACCTACGGTGAATTGTACGAACTGTCCGGCGCCTTCGCCGCGTACCTGCAACAGCACACCGACTTGAAGCCCGGCGACCGAATCGCCGTGCAACTGCCCAACGTCCTGCAATACCCGGTCGCCGTGTTCGGCGCCATCCGCGCCGGCCTGATCGTGGTCAACACCAACCCGCTGTACACCGCGCGGGAAATGGAACACCAATTCAACGACTCTGGCGCCAAGGCCCTGGTGTGCCTTGCCAACATGGCGCACCTGGCGGAAAAGGTCGTGCCCAAGACCGCCGTCAAGCATGTGATCGTCACCGAAGTCGCCGACCTGTTGCCGCCGCTCAAGCGCCTGCTGATCAACAGCGTCATCAAGTACGTGAAGAAAATGGTCCCGGCCTATCACCTGCCCAAGGCGATCAAGTTCAACGACGTGCTGGCCAAGGGGCACGGCCAACCGGTCAGCGATGCCAGCCCGGCCAGCAGCGATGTGGCCGTGCTGCAATACACCGGCGGCACCACCGGCGTCGCCAAGGGCGCGATGCTCACCCACCGCAACCTGGTCGCCAACATGTTGCAATGCAAGGCGCTGATGGGCTCCAACCTGAATGAAGGCTGCGAGATCCTGATCACGCCGCTGCCGCTTTACCACATTTACGCGTTCACCTTTCATTGCATGGCGATGATGCTGATCGGCAACCACAACATCCTGATCAGCAACCCGCGCGACCTGCCGGCGATGGTTAAGGAACTGTCGAAGTGGAAGTTCAGCGGCTTTGTCGGCCTGAACACGCTGTTTGTGGCGCTGTGCAACAACGAGGCGTTCCGCAAGCTGGATTTCTCTGCGCTGAAAGTCACCCTGTCCGGCGGCATGGCCCTGCAACTGGCGGCGGCCGAGCGTTGGAAGGCCGTGACCGGCTGTGGCATCTGCGAAGGCTACGGCATGACCGAGACCAGCCCGGTGGCCACGGTCAATCCGATCCAGCATATCCAGATCGGCACCATCGGCATCCCGGTGCCGTCCACCGTCTGCAAGGTCATCGCCGACGACGGCACCGAACTCGCACTGGGTGAAACCGGCGAGCTGTGCGTCAAAGGCCCGCAAGTGATGAAGGGCTATTGGCAGCGCCAGGACGCCACCGACGAGATGCTCGACAGCGAAGGCTGGCTCAAGACCGGTGACATCGCGATCATCCAGCCGGACGGCTACATGCGCATTGTCGATCGCAAGAAAGACATGATCCTGGTCTCGGGCTTCAACGTATACCCCAACGAGCTGGAAGACGTACTGGCGGGCCTGCCGGGCGTGCTGCAGTGCGCGGCCATTGGTGTGCCGGACGAGAAGTCCGGGGAGCACATCAAGCTTTTTATCGTGGTCAAGCCGGGTGCCACCCTGACCAAGGACCAAGTGATGGAGCATATGCGCGCCAACGTCACGGCCTATAAAGTGCCCAAGGCTGTCGAGTTCCGCGATGCCCTGCCGACCACCAACGTAGGCAAGATCCTGCGGCGTGAGCTGCGTGATGAAGAGTTGAAGAAGCTCGGTCTTAAAAAGTAACGCTATACAAATGTGGGAGGGGGCTTGCCCCGTCCCACATTTTGAACAGCGGTTTCTATAGGGCGAACTGCGCGAAGCTCACGCCAGCCCCGGCGGGGCGCACATCTTTCAAGAACGAGTCCTTGTCCGCGCTCAGCTCCAGAGTGATCTCAGGCTTGCGCTTTCCCGCATTGCGCACCACCAGGCCTTCGAGCTTTTCACGCAGGAACACCGTCGGCACCTTCAGGTGCAGCAACTGATCGGTCTCGGCGTTGTGCATCAACAGGTGGATCCACTCGTACTGGCCCACGGCAATCCGGCCCACTGGCAGGTCGAACCACCAGATGTTGCGCTTGCGGTCCAGGTCGGTGAAGTGGCAGTTGTTGACGCCGAGTACGGCACCGCCCAGTTCGGTGTTTCTGCGGGCGATGGCCTGTGCTTTATTGAGTTTCATAACCTTCCTACGGGATCTGTTATTCAGCGTTGTAGCCTGAATGTGCCGGGCATTCTCGTGGGTTGGCCGCAAAACATAAAGCCAAACCTGCGGTCGGCGATGAAATGCCCGACGAAAATAATTGAAACTCTGCCGAACGGCCCCGGGTCAATCTTTAGGTAATGACCAAAACCCTTTGATTGTTCTTTCGGAGAAATACCATGGGCAGCACAGCGGATAAGGCAAAAGGTTTGAAAGACGAGGCCGTCGGCAATATCAAGCAAGGCGTCGGCAAAGTCACCGGTAATGACAAACTGCGCGCTGAAGGCGTGGTGCAGGAAAAGAAAGGCCAGGTGGAAAAAGCCGTCGGCGATACCAAGGATGCAGTAAAAAAAGCGACCAAATAGGCCTGCTTTTGCGCAACCTGACGGCCATCCACGGATGGCCGTTTTTATGTCACATGGCGTGATTAAAGTTTCGAAATTGTTTCAAGGTCGCCAAATAGGCTACCTTGATGTAGAAAACGGCCCCTGAGTCGCCCACAAACTCAACCTTTATGCGGCGAAAGGAGACGCTATGATTTTTCCGGTTCTCGATGGTCTCAAGCTGCATAAAGTGCTGTTGCGTACCGTCAAGGAATTCGTCGATGACGAAATGCCCACCTACGCTTCGGCACTGGCCTACCAGATGCTGTTCTCGCTGTTCCCCTTCCTGCTGTTCCTGATTGCCCTGATCGGTTTCCTGCACCTGCCGGATTTCTTCACCTGGCTGCGCCTGCAATCGGAGCTGGTGTTGCCGCCCCAGGCCCTCGAGCAGGTCAACCCGGTGATCGACCAGTTGCAGCAATCCAAGGGTGGCCTGCTGTCGGTGGGTATCGTGATTGCGCTGTGGACTGCCTCGGCCGGCGTGCGCCTGATGATGAGCGCGATGAACGCCGCCTACGACGTGGTGGAAGGTCGGCCGATCTGGAAGCGCTTCCCGCTGTCGATTTTCTACACCGTCGGCATCGCCGGCATGTTGCTGGCCGCGGCCGCGCTGATGGTACTGGGCCCGCAAGTGATGGAGTGGCTGGCCGGGCAGATCGGCATGCAGGAATTCGTTGTGACCCTGTGGACCATCCTGCGTTGGCCGTTGATCGTGATTTTGCTGATGTTCGCCGTGGCCCTCATGTACTACGTGATGCCGGACGTCGAGCAGAAATTCCGCTTCATCACCCCAGGCTCCGTGCTGGCGGTGGTGGTGTGGATCGTCGCGTCCCTGGGCTTTGGCTACTACGTCAAAACCTTCGCCGACTACAACGCCATGTATGGCAGTATCGGTGCGATCATCGTGCTGCTCCTGTATTTCTATATTTCCGCCGCCGTGTTGCTGCTGGGGGCGGAAATGAACGCGGTGATCGAACACATGTCCGCCGAAGGCAAGGACCCGGGTGAAAAGGAATTCGATCAGTCCGCGCCGCCTGTCGGCGAAAAACAGCACGTCTCCGGCCTCGGCCGGGACCACTCCAAGCCCACCCCTGACGAAGTCTGATCGATGATCCGTGAAATCCTGAAAATGGGCGACGAGCGCTTGCTGCGCATCGCGCCTCCGGTTCCGCCGGAAATGTTCGACAGCCCCGAGCTGTGGCAATTGATCGATGACATGTTCCAGACCATGGAGCACGTGGGCGGCGTAGGCCTGGCCGCACCGCAGATCGGCGTGGACCTGCAATTGGTGATCTTCGGCTTCGAGGCCAGCGAACGTTACCCGGACGCGCCACCGGTGCCGCAGACGATCCTGATCAACCCGTTGATTACCCCCCTCAGCCCGGTGTTGGAAGAGGGGTACGAAGGTTGCCTGTCCGTACCCGGTATGCGTGGTGCAGTGAACCGCTATCAGCAGATTCGCTATGAAGGGTTTGATCCCAAGGGCGAGCCGATTGTGCGGTTTGCCGACGGTTTTCATGCGCGGGTGGTGCAGCATGAGTGCGATCACCTGATCGGCCGGTTGTACCCGTCGCGGATCACCGACTTCAGCAAGTTCGGGTTTATCGAGGTGATGTTCCCGGACATGGACCCCACCGCCGACGACTAACTCTCAGACATACTGAGATCACCCTGTGGGAGGGGGCCAAGCCTCCTCCCACAGGGTGACTGTATTTCAAGGCGGGTTATTGGGTCGGTTTGACGAACCGCAACGTCATCCGATCCGACTCGCCAATCGCCACATACTTCGCTTTGTCCTGCTCTCCCAATTTCAACGTCGGCGGCAACGTCCACACGCCTGCCGGGTAATCCTTGGTGTCCTTCGGGTTGGCATTCACCTCGCTCTGTCCCGCCAGCTTGAACCCGGCATCGGTCGCCAGCTTCACCACCTGGGCGGTGGTCAGGTAGCCGCTGTCCTTGATTGCCTGCAGATCCGCCCCGTCCTTGGCCCGGTGATCTTCCACACCCAGCACACCGCCCGGTTTCAGTACCCGGTAGAACGCACTGAAGGTGGCCGGCGCGGTGCCTGTCGCTACCCAGTTATGCACATTGCGAAACGTCAGCACCGCATCCGCCGAAGCGGGTTTGCCGAATACCGGCGCCTTGGGATCGAACTCCACCACCGAGGCCTTGCCGTAGCGCGTAGGGTCGGCCGCGAATTTCTTCTTCAGGTTCTCTTCCGACGTGCGCGCGTAGGCGCTGCTGCTCGCGGCCTGCACGGCGGCGATGTAGTGCCCTTGATCCTTGAGCAACGGCGCCAGTACTTCGCTGTACCAGCCGCCGCCCGGGGTGATCTCGATCACGGTTTGCCTGGCGCCCAGGCCAAAAAACTCCAGGGTCTGTTGCGGGTGGCGATAGCCGTCGCGGGCACTGTTGGCCGGGTCGCGCCAACTGCCGGCCAGCACGCTTTGGTACTGCCGGGCGCTGATCGGTGCGTCGGCGGCCTGGCTCAAGGCCGGGGCGAGCAGGGCGGTGAGGGAGAGGGCTGCGAGCGTCGTTTTCATGATCATCCTGTAAAGGGCCATTGTGCCGCCGAGGCTAGCATGGGCCCTGTACATGCTGATCACACATTATCGGTGGTCGACCTCACCAAACGATCTAAGCCCATCGCGATCATCGGTTTGTTGCGCTTGTAGCGCACCAGCCGTTCGTTGAGCGACTGCGGCAACAGCGTGTCCTGGGTGAAGCCCATGCGCCGGTACATCCCTTCCAGTTCCGGATGGCACAGCAACCACAACATACCGTCCACATCGGCCGCAGCCGCCGTGATCAGCCGCGCCGCCAAGCCTTGGCCGCGATAGGCCGGGTCAACGAACACCCCGGTCAACCACTGCCCGCCAACCACGGGCGTGAGGCACAGGCCGGCGACAATCTCGCTGTCGCGCGCCACCCACAAGCGCCCGCCCTTGAGCGCTTTCATCGACGAATTGTGGCTGCGGTAAAACTTGTTCAGCAGGGGCCACAAGGGCTCGGCCAGCGGTTCGATGTGCAATGGGGGCATGGTCTTCAGGCAGCGTGATCAAGGGCCGGGGATTATAAACGCCTTGTGCGAGGCAATAGGTGGTATACCCATGACTGCAACCCCTTAAAGTGGAGTACGCATCATGGCCAAAGGTATGGATTCAAAGAAAGCCGCGAAGAAAAAACCGGCGAAGACCGCGGATGAAAAACGCGCCGACAAGAAAGCCAAGAAAACCGAGACAGGCCTGTTCGGTCACTGAGTTACAAGCTTATAGCTAAACGATCTGCAAGATTTTCCCGCGCCATTGCACAGAGCAGGAAACACCTGCTCTGAGCTGCCGATGGCCCACTACCTTGATCCTGCCCAACGCCGGGAAATCGAAACCCTGGCCCAATGCTTTACCGCCAGAACCGAATGGCCGACCTGGCTACTGTTGATCGGCGTATACGCTGGCTGGTTTGCCGTGATCCTTGGCAGTCACTGGCTGGGCCCGTGGTTGAGCACACTGCTGTTGATCCCGCTCGTGACGCTGTGGTTGTCGGTCCAACACGAACTGCTCCACGGCCATCCCACCCGTTCGCTGCTGCTCAATAAACTTCTCGGCTATGCACCCTTTGCCGTGTGGTACCCCTACACGTTGTACCGCGACAGCCACCTGCTGCACCACAACGACGAAGACTTGACCCTGCCGGGCATCGACCCGGAAAGCCGCTACCTCACCCAGCAGCAATGGGACCACAGCTCGCTGTTCGAACGCGGCGTGCACGGGGTGACCAAGACCGTGCTCGGCCGCTTCCTGCTTTCTGCCCCTTTGGCAATTGGCCGCCTGATCCGCCACGAATGCCAGCGCCTGCCCCAGGTATGGCCGATGTGGCTGGCCCACGGTGCCGTCACCGTGCTGATGTTGATATTCATCGCCCACTGCAGCGCGCTGTCGGTGGGGCATTACCTGCTGCTGGTCAGCGTGCCGGCCTTGTCCCTGGCCTCGATCCGTTCCTACTATGAACACCGCCCGCACCCCCGGCCCGAGCAACGCAGCGTGCTCAACGAAGCGTCCTGGCCGTGGACCTGGCTGTTCCTCAATAACAACCTGCACCTGGTGCACCACGATTTGCCGAAACTGCCCTGGTACTTGCTGCCCACGGTCTACCGTGCCCGGCGTGAACAATGGATCGCGCGCAGCGGCGGCTTCCTGGTGCAAGGCTACGGCCAGTTGATCGGCCGCCACGGGCTCAAGGCCATCGACAGCCCCCGGCACCCCTTTGCGTGAGAGACGAGCATGAGTGAGCACTACGCCGAACTGCTGATGTATGTCGCGCCCGAGCCGATCCGGCAGGCCAACCAACAGTGGCTGGAGCGCATCCTTGAACACCTCGGACTGCGCCGTCTCAATGCCGATCATCTGGACTTGCCCGGCCTGTGGCTCGCCCCCGAATTGCTGGTGACCCAAACCTGCGGTTATCCACTGATGACCCAATTGCGCGGCCAGGTCCGCGTGATCGGTCGACCGCGCTATGAGCTGCCCCACAGCAGCCGGGGCGAACATTGCAGCCTGTTGCTGACCCGCGACGACAACCCGCGCCACCCTCTGGCGGACTTCTACAACAGCCGTGGCGTGATCAACGGCCACGACTCCAACAGCGGCATGAACCTGTTGCGCGAACGCCTGGCGCCGTTGCAGCGCGACGGGCGTTTCTTCGCCAGTGTCGGCATCAGCGGCGCTCATCGCGAAAGCCTGCGCTGGCTGCGCGAAGACCGTGCCGACCTCGCCGCTATCGACAGCGTGACCTACGACTACCTCGCCCGCTTCGCGCCGCAAGAGGTGGCGGGGCTGCGCATCGTCACCCACAGCGCGCCGAGCCCGACCTTGCCCTACATCGGCCCGCCGGGCTTGAGCGATGAACAGGTGGTCCAGGTCCGCCAGGCGATGAACCAGGCGTTGCAGGACTTACCCGAGGTGGCCGAGACACTGGGCTTGCATGAAGTATTCCCCGCCAGCGAAGACGACTACGTGGTGCTCTTGAACTACCAGGATCAGGCCGTCAGCGTCGGCTATCCTGTACTTCAATAGAGTTATATAAAAATACCTTTTAAATATTATTAAAGAATAAGCAGCCTTGCTAGGATCGCTCCACCGGAACACCGGACATAACGTGCAACCCTCTCAAATGGAGCCACTATGTCCGGCGCCGACACTTCTCACAGCGATTACGTGGGCGGATTGTTCCGCAGTCATTACGACTGGCTGTGCAGCCGTTTGCACCGCCACCTTGATTCCCGCGCCCACGCCGAAGACATTGCCGCCGACACCTTCGTCCAGCTCCTGAGTGCGCCGGGTGTGGTGCCGATCCGCCAGCCCCGCGCCTTGCTCACTACGATCGCCCAGCGCCTGATGTACCAGCTGTGGCGTCGCCGTGACCTGGAACGTGCCTACCTCGATGCCCTCGACAACGATGCGACGTCTACCGCGCCATCCCCGGAAGAGCTGGCACAAATGCTCGAAGCCCTGCACGCCATCGACCAGCTGCTCGACGGCTTGCCGGCCAAGGTCAAGGCGACCTTTTTGCTTTCGCAACTCAATGGCCTGACCTACCCGGAAATCGCCGCCGAGCTGGGGATTTCCCAGCGCTCGGTCAGCGACTACATGACCCGCGCCTTCAACCGTTGCCTGCGGCTGTGCCTGGAATGAACGACGACCTGATCAACGACGCCACGCGCTGGTACGTGCTGCTGCGTTCCGGCCAGGCCACGGCGGGCGACTGGCAGCGCTACCAACTCTGGCGTGCCGCCGACCCACGCCATGACGCGTTGTGCCTGCAGTTGGAAACGCGCCTCGGCGTGTTCCAGATTCCCCAGGCACAAGGGGTCAGCGGCCAGCTGTTGCAGCAGGCATTGGACGCACCGTCCAGCCGTCGCCAGGTGTTACAGGTCGCGCTGGTCGGTGCTGGTGTGGCTGCCGGCGCGACTTGGTTGGCCAAGCCGCTGGGTGTGCCGTTGGCGGACCTCACGGCGGATATCCGCACCGGCACCGGCGAGCGCCGCACCGTCACGTTGGACGACGGCAGCGAGCTGTCGCTCAACGCGCAAAGCGCGGCGGATATTCAGTTCGACCCACAACGGCGCCTGGTGCGCCTGCGCGAAGGCGAGTTGCTGGCCAGGGTGGCTGGCGATCGCATTCGGCCTTTTATGATCCAGACCGACCAGGCGCGTTTGCGTGCCTATGGCAACCGCCTCCTGGTGCGCGAGCGGGCAGGGCAGGGCCAGGTCGTCGCGCTGAACGGCGCGGTGGAAATCGACAGCCAGAACGGCGAGCGCCTGCAACTTGCCGCCGGCCATGAGGTGCACTATGACCGTGCCGGTTTCGGCCCGGTGCAGGCCAGCTCCTCCGGAGCCACGGCCTGGGTCGACGGCTTCCTGCAAGTGCGCGACCGCCCGCTGTCTGAAGTCATCGAGGCGCTGCGGCCTTACCACAATGGCGTGTTGCGCCTGGACCCCTCCGTGGCGGGCCTGCGTGTCAGCGGCCTGTACCGCTTGGACAACCCCCAGCAAATCCTCGATACCCTGGCGCGCACCTTGCCGATCCACATCACTCGCCGCACCGGTCTGTGGGTGAACGTCAATGCCGCGTGACCTTGGTTCTATCGACATAACCAAACGATCTGCAAGTTTTCCCCCGGCCGTGCCACACCACTCCCGTAAGCGCTGCGGGGAGCAGCGTTCTCGAGTTTCCTTGGGGGGAGCCAAAGTGAGTCAGTTCAACCGTGTGCCGCGTCGAACCTTTGCCCTGGTGCCGTTGGCCAGTCTGTTTTTCTCGTTCGCCGCCAGTGCCGAAGAGGCGCGCCAGACCTATCACATTGCCCCTGGCCCGTTGGATGAAGTACTGCTCGATATCAGCCGGCAAAGCGGCCAAGTGATCTCGTTCACGCCACAGTTGGCGAACTATTCTTCGTCCAGCGTAGACGGTTCGCTGTCGGCGCAACAGGCCGTCGACGCCGCACTGAAGGGCACCGGCCTGCACGTCCAGGTCAGCCCGGACGGCGCGTTCATCATCAAGGAAAGCGCGAGCAACAACGCCATCCGCAACGTCAAGGCCCAGACCAGCGCCGCCCAGGCCCCGACCCTGGACCGCGTGGTCGCTATCGGCACCCGGCGCAGTGACGCCACGGCCCTCACCAGCGCCGCGCCGGTGGATGTGATCAACGCCGAAGAACTCAAGCAGACCGGCGCCACCAGCCTCAACCAGGCTTTGTTCCAACTGCTGCCATCGTTCAATTTCCCGCAGAACCAGAGCGCCACCCGTGGCCAGAACCCCAAGGGCGCATCCCTGCGCGGGCTGGCCCCGGACCAGACGCTGGTGCTGATCAACGGCAAGCGCCGCCATGCCTCGGCGGTGGTGAACATCTCCGGTGGCGTACCGTTCATTGGCGCGCAGCCGGTGGACCTGGACATGATCCCCATCAGCAGCATCGATCACGTCGAAGTGCTGCGCGATGGCGCCTCGGCGCAATACGGTTCGGATGCGGTGGCGGGCGTGGTCAACATCGTGCTCAAGGAGCGTGACAGCGGCGGCCAGGTCAACACCCAGCTGGGCAAATACGCCCAGGGCGACGGCTTCAGCAAGACCACCGATGGCTGGTACGGCCTGGGCTTGCCGGGGGATGGTTTCCTCACGCTGAGCTTCAACACCCTCAACAACAAACCCACCGACATTGGCGACAAATATGTCGCCGACGGCCAACTGCAAGACCCCCGCTGGGGCGGTGCCGGGCGCGATAAATTCAACCTGGCGGCGAATGCCGAAATCGGCTTGAACGACCAGTGGCGGCTCTACAGTTTCGCCACCTTCGGCCAGGACAAGTCGGTGAACAACACGCCGCCGCTGCTGGCCAACAACCCGAACAACGTGCCGGGCATCTACCCCAACGGCACCATTCCCAAGTACCGCTACCGCTATGAAGACGGTGCGCTGACCGTCGGCACCCGCTACGAAGACGAGACCCTCGGCCGCTTCGACCTCAGTGCCACCTATGGGCGCGACCAGCACGATGAACTGGCCTTCAACACGGTCAACCCCAGCTACGGCTTGAACAGCCCGACCAAGTTCGACGTGGCCACCCTGGTCAACGAGCAGACCAACCTCGGCCTGGATTACGCCAAGGATCTGGACGTCAACTGGTCGAGCCATCCGCTGACCGTCTCGGCGGGCATTGCCTACCGCCATGAGCAATATCGGCTGGAAGAGGGCGACTACGAGTCTTACTCCTTTGGCGGCATCAACGGCGTGCAGGTCGGTGCGGTGCAAGCCTCCGGGCTCACGCCGGATGACGCCGGCACCTACAAGCGTGATGTCGGCGGTGTGTACTTCGGCCTCGAACATCAGCTCACCGATAAATTCCAGATCGGCCTGGCCGGGCGTACCGAGCACTACTCGGACTTCGGTTCGGCCACCACCGGCAAGCTCTCGGCGCGTTATGACTTCACCCCGCAGGTGGGCCTGCGCGCCACGGTGAACAACTCCTTCCGCGCACCGACCCTGGGCCAGATCGGCACGTCGTGGACCACCACCACCAACGTCGACATCAACGGCAACCCGGTGTTGACGCGCATGCTGCCCGCCGACAACCCGGCCGCCCGTGCCTTGGGCGCCGAGCCGCTCAAGCCCGAGAAGTCCACCAACTACTCCCTGGGCCTGGTGCTGCGGCCGGTCGAAAACGCGTCCCTGACCATTGACGCTTACCAGATTTCGATCCGTGACCGCCTGCTCTACAGCGGCGGCATTTCCGGGCCGCGCGCCGAACAGATCCTGCAGCAGGCCGGGTTTGGCCAGTACACCTGGGCGCAGTTCATGACCAATGCGGCCAATACGCGCACGCGGGGTGTCGACATCGTCGGCAAGTACAACCTGGACCTGGCGCAGTACGGCGCATTGAGCCTGTCGGCCGGTTACACCAGGGCGCGCACCACGATTGAGAAGGTCCACGAGAACCCCAACGGATTCGACATCCTCACCCGCGAAGCCCGTGGTTTCCTCGAGCACGGTTACCCCGAAGACAAGCTGGTGCTCGGCGCCACCCACCGCATCGGCGCCTGGACCATCGCCCTCAGCGAAACCCGCTACGGCGAGTACCGCAAATACGCCGCCAGCGCAGCCAACGCCCAGTACGACCAGACCTTCGCCGCGCAATGGAACACCGACCTGGACGTGAACTACGCGTTCACCCAGCAACTGCGCCTGTCGATCGGCGCCAACAACCTGTTCGACAGCAAACCCGACGACTTCAACACCCGCCTGCGCCAGACCCCGGGCCAGCAGTACAGCTACCTGTCGCCGTCGGCGCCGGAAGGGGCGTTCTACTACACGCGGCTCAGTTATGACTTTTAACGAACATCACCGCACAACTATGAGGTTGCCGATGAAGCATCTGAAGAAACTCCTGGGCGGCGGCCTGCTGGCCCTGAGCCTGCTGTCCCCAACCGTCCACGCCACCGAAGCCGTCAAACCCATCCACTTCGGTGACATCACCTGGGAAAGCGGCAGCCTGATCACCGAGGTGCTGCGCCTGATCGTCGAGAAGGGCTACGGCTTGCCCACCGACACCCTGCCCGGCAGCACCGTGAGCCTGGAAGCCGCCCTGGCCAAGGACGATATCCAGGTGATCGGCGAAGAGTGGGCCGGGCGCAGTCCGGCGTGGGTCAAGGCGGAAAACGAGGGCAAGGTGTTCGGCCTGGGCGACACGGTCAAAGGCGCTACCGAAGGCTGGTGGGTGCCGGAGTTCGTGATCAAGGGCGATGCGGCGCGCGGTATCAAGCCCCTGGCGCCGGACCTGAAGTCGGTGGCCGACCTGCCGCGCTACAAGGATGTGTTCCGCGACCCCGAAGATCCGAGCCGTGGGCGCTTCCTCAACAGCCCCACCGGCTGGACCTCGGAGATCGTCAACAGCCAGAAACTCAAGGCCTACAAACTCACTGACAGCTTCGTCAACTTCCGCACCGGCTCCGGCGCGGCGCTGGATGCCGAAGTGGCCTCGTCGATCCGCCGTGGCAAGCCGGTGTTGTTCTACTACTGGTCGCCAACGCCGCTGCTGGGCCGGTTCAAGCTGGTCAAGCTGGAAGAGCCGCCGTTCAACGCTGATGCCTGGAAGACCCTGTCCGACGCGAAAAACCCCAACCCCATCGGCACCCGCTCGATGCCAGCACGCCTGGCGATTGGTGTGTCGGCGCCGTTCAAGGCGCAGTACCCGCAACTGGTGAGTGTGTTTGAAAAGGTCGACCTGCCGATTGATCTGCTCAACGGCATTCTCGGCGACATGAGCGAGAAACGCACGCCGCCCCGCCAGGTGGCTGAAGCGTTCCTCAAGGACCATCCAGACGTCTGGCAACAATGGGTGCCGGCGGATGTCGCGGCCAAGGTCAAGGGAGCGCTCTGATGCTTAAAGTCTTCGCTGCAGCTGTACTTTCGTTGATCGCCGGTCACGTGCTGGCGGCCGAGCCCTCCACCTTGCGCATCGGTTACCAGAAAAGCTCGGTGAGCATGGTGTTGGCCCGTGAGCACAAACTCTTCGAAGCGGCGCTGCCCGGCACGCAGGTGCAGTGGATCGAATTCCTCGGTGGCCCGCCGCTGATCGAAGCGCTGAATGGCGGCAGCCTGGACATCGGCAATATCGGCGACATCCCGCCGATCTTTGCCCAGGCCGCCGGCATCGACTTGCAATACTTCGCCGTCGAGCCCAACGAGGGCAAGACCGAAGCGGTGCTGGTGCCCAAGGCCAGTCCGGTGCAGAGCGTGGCTGAACTGAAGGGCAAGCGCGTGGCGCTGCTCAAGGGCTCCAGCGCGCACAACCTGTTCCTCAAAAGCCTGCTGCGCGCCGGCCTGCAATGGAAGGACGTGAACGTGGTGTACCTGTCGCCGTCCGATGGTCGTGCTGCGTTCGAGCAAGGCAAAGTCGATGCCTGGGTGGTGTGGGACCCGTACTACTCCGCCGCCGTGGTCGACGGCTCCGCCCGTGTGCTGGGTGACGGGCAGGGCCTCAACCCGGCCGGCAGTTTCTTTGTGGTCAGCAGCCCGTTTGCCAAGCAGTACCCGCAGTCCATCGGCACGATCATCCAGACCCTGGGCAAGGCGCAGCGTCTGTCCCTCGACAAGCCCGAAGAAAGCATCGCACTGATGGCCAAGACCCTGGGCCTGCAACCGGCGGTGGTGAAAAGCTACTTCGAACACCGCTCGCCCGCGCCGATCCGGCCGCTGCAAGCCTCGGACGTCGCGACCCAGCAACGCACAGCGGACCTGTTCTTCGCCAACGGCCTGATCCCGAAAAAGGTCGACGTGCAGCAAGCCGTCTTCAAGGCGCCATGAATGTGTGGTGAGCGGGCTTGCCACAACCACAAAAGCCCTTAATCAGTGAGCAGACCATGCAACCGATCTACATCGATTTTCTCAACGGCCTCGACATCGACGAACTGGGTCTCTCCAACGATGAAATCCTTAGCGCCATCGAAGCCAGCCTGGCGATCCAGGGCCGTGGCGAGGCGGTGATCGAGCCGCGTACCCACCTGATTCCCGGTGGCGAGATCAACGGCCACTTCAACGTGCTGCGCGGTGTGCTTGGCGGCGCTATCGGTTATGCCGGGGTCAAGGTGGTAGGGGATTTTGTCGACAACTATCGCAAGGGCCTGCCCTCGGAACTGGCGATTCTCAACCTGCTTGACCCGGCCACCGGCATTCCCAAGGCCATCCTGGATGCCTCGGCGATCACCGATATGCGCACCGGCGCGGTCACGGCCATCGGCGCCAAATACCTGGCCCGACCCGACAGTAAAGTGCTGGCGCATATCGGCGCGCGCGGCACGGCCTACTGGAACGTGCGCCTGCTGGATCACCTGTTCGACTTCGACGAAATCCGCGTGCACTCGCGCCGCAGTGAAAGCCGCGAGGCCTTTGCCGAACGCCTGCGCCGGGACCTGGGCAAGCCGGTGATCGTCACCGGCGATTGGGAATCCGCCGTGCGTGGTGCCGACATCGTCGTCGAGGCCTCGCGCCTGGACCAGCCCGAACCGCTGCTGCGCACCGAGTGGATCAAACCCGGCGCCTTCGTGGTGCCCTACGGCACCATGAGCGCGGTGGAACTGTCGCTCACCGACATCATGAGCAAGTTGGTGGTGGATGATTGGGGCCAGTGCAAGGGCGGTCTGTTCGGTTCGTTGCGTGCCCATGTCGATGCAGGAAAACTCAGCGCCGAGACCCTGCATGCCGAGTTGGGCCAGATCGTGGCCGGCTTGAAGAATGGCCGGGAAACCCCCGAGGAAACCATCCTGTTCTGGCATCGCGGGCTGAGCCTCAGTGATATCGCATTGGGCCATGCGCTGCTGGAGAAATCCAGGCGCCTGGGCATCGGCCAGCGGTTGCGCTGGGCATGATTCACTTCGATCCCCAAGGCTTGGTGCTGGCGGATTTGCTGGCGATTGCGCGGCAGGATATACCGGCGGATTTCAGTCAATCGGCACGTCAACGTATCGACGAAGGCCATCGGCTGCTGGTGAAACTGGCGGCTGACGGCACGCCGATCTATGGCGTCAACACCGGCCTTGGCGCGGCGGTGGATACGCCGGTGGCGCCGGTGCAGGCGAGCATTCCGTTGGGGCGTGCGGTGGGGGTGGGGCGCCTTGCCAATCGCCAGGAGTTGCGCGCCATCACCGCCACGCGCCTGGCCGGGTTGGCCCAGGGTCGCTCGGGGATTTCACCGGCAGCGGCGCAGGCATTGCTGGACCTGCTCAACTCGGGCGTCGAGCCCGAGGTGCCGTTGCTGGGTTCCCTGGGCGAAAGCGACCTGGCGCCATTGTCGCACCTGAGCCTGGCGCTGGCGGTGCCTTTGACCGGTAAGGATGGCTTGGCGCTGGTCTCGGCGAATGCCGCCAGCGTTGGGCTCGGTGCGTTGCTGGTGGCTGAGGCGCAGCAGGCGTTGGAGGCTGTGCTCGCGGCGCTGGCGTTGTCGTGTGAAGGCTACCGCGCCAATCTCAGTGCGTTCCAGCCATGGGCCTCACGCCTGCGCCCGGCCCCGGGGCAAACCGAGCAATCGGCGGCGCTGTTGCGCTTGCTGGCGGGGGGCGAGTTGGCGGACAACCCACGTCGCCTGCAAGACCCACTGAGCTTTCGCTGCGCCACGGTGGTCCAGGGCGCGGCGCAGCAGGCGTTGCACCAGTTGCATGAGCTGATCGAACTGGAACTGCGCAGCGGCGCGGACAACCCGGGGTTGATCAGCGAGGAAGCGCTGGTGTTGGCCACGGCGAATTTCGACAGCACGCATCTGGCACTCGCCGCAGAAGGGCTGGGCCTGGCGCTGAATCGAGTGGCGGCGTGCAGTGCAGAACGCATCGCCAAGTTGCTCTCGCCTGGCTCCAGTGACTTGCCGCGCTTCCTGATCACTCAACCAGGTCATGTCGGCATGGCCGCGTTGCAGCGCACCAGTTCGGCGCTGGTCGCGGAAATCGGACACTTGGCCAATCCGCTGCCGGCGGTGAGCGTGCCGGTGGCGGATCGTGTCGAAGACTATGCGGGGCAGGCCTTGGCGGTGGTCGACAAGACCCGGCGGTTGGTCGAGCGGGTCGTGTGGCTGGTCAGCATCGAACTGATCGTCGCGGCGCAGGCGGTGGACCTGCGGGGTGCGTTGCGATTGGGGCAGGGCTCCGGGCAGATCCATGCCGAGGTGCGCAGCCAGGTGGCGCACCTGGATCAGGATCGCTCGGGCTCGGTGGATGTGTTGGCGCTGAGCCGCTTCATCTCAACTCATGGGTTTTCAGCGGCCAATGCGGCAACCACCGCAGGTCGCTCACCCACGCGTTGCTGAAACGCCGCCAGCGCCGGCCACCGGCCCAGGTCAATTGCGTGAAACGCGGCCCAGCGCAGCACCACGAACAGGTAGGCATCCGCCACCGAGTAGTGCGACCCCAGCAGGTAATCCTGGCGCTCCAGCGTTTGCACCAGCACCGCGAAACGCTTGAAGAGTGTGGCTTCGAACAGCGCGCGCACGTCGCCCTGGATCGCGTCGTTGAAGAACACCGCCAGGCCGCCATGAATCTCGGTGGCGATAAAATTCAGCCATTCCTGCAAACGCACCCGCTCCCAGCTGCCATTGGCAGGGGCCAGGCCGGCGGCGGGTTTCAGGTCGGCGAGGTATTGCAGGATCGCGCTGGCTTCGGTCAGTACCTGGCCGTTGTCCAGTTTCAGGGCGGCGACGTAGCCCTTGGGGTTGATCTGCAGGAAGTCCTCGCCCTCGGCGGTGATCTTGGCCTGGTTATCGACCAGCACCAGGTCGAACGGCAACGCCAATTCGCGCAACACGATATGCGGGGCGAGGGAACAGGCGTGAGGGAAGAAATACAGTTTCATCTGGGGCAGCTCCGTTGAATTTGCGCCAGTCTCGCGGGCGTGGCACCGTGCGTAAAATTAAACCTTCAGACCCCTGCCATAAGGACAGCTACTGCCATGATGAACCTGATGCACTGGCGCCTGCTGGTTGCCGTGGCCGATCACGGCAGCATCACCGCCGCCGCCGAGCGGGTAGGCATGACCCAGTCCGCTGCCAGCCAGGCCATGGCCGGCATGGAGGCGACGCTGGGCGCGCAACTGTTCACCCGTGAACCGCGCAAGACCTTGCCTACGGCGTTGGGCTTGAGTGTGATCGAACAGGCGCGGGTGATGCTCGGTGCCTTGCAGGCGATCCGCAGCACCGTGGACGAAGCCAGGCCCATGCTGCGGGGGACGATTCGCATCGCCAGTTTCCCGAGGGTGCTGGCGACGTTTCTGACACCCGCGTTGCAACGTTTTGCGCAGCTCTATCCCGGCATCGAGGTCACCACCCTGGATGTCACCGACAACGAAGTACTCACCCTGCTCGACACCGGCCTCATCGACCTGGGCGTGGTGCTCAACCCCGCGCCCGAGCGCAATGCCACCGTGTTGGGCCGTGACTTATGGATGGCCGTGCTGCCAGCGAACCATGCCCTGGCGCAACGCCCGGCTGATGCGTGTGTGTCGCTCGAGGAGTTACTGGAGCAGCCTTTCGTACTGGCCACCGGTGGCTGTACCGCCAATGCCCGCAGCCTGGGGGCCGCAGCGGGGCTGACCCTGCGGGATATCCGCGTGGAAGTGCGCGAATGGAACAGTGCCTTCAGCCTGGTGCGCGAGGGGGTTGGCGTTACGCTGGTGCCGGAAATGGCCCTGCCCATCCAGCGTAAGGGGCTGCGGGTGATGGCACTGAAGGTGCCGCTGCACCGTGAGTTTGCCTTGGTCGGTACGCCAAATCGTCCACCTTCAGCCGCCGCCCGTGCATTGTTAGAAATGCTGGCTCAATAGTGGCTTGCAGAGTGCCAAGCCCTGTCTATGCTCATCCAGAACCGTTGATGACGCTTGGTATATAAAGCGATTTGGATGGTTTGCGACTGTATTCGATCCGTGAATGGAATGCGCCCCGCCAGGCGCTGGTAATTGAAGGGTGATCCGAACATGTTCAACCTCCACCACAAATCCGACCTGCAGCAAATCGAACGTTTCTCCTGCGCCCTGTCCGAATCCAACGCCAAGCTCGCCGCCATCAGCCGTTCCATGGCCATGATCGAATTCGACCCTGGCGGCGTGATCCTCGACGCCAACGACAATTTCTGCAAAACCATGGGCTACGGCGTTGAAGACATCCGTGGCAAACACCACCGCATCTTTTGCGACGAGGCTTACACCCACACCGACGCCTACGCCAAGCTATGGCACGACCTGGCGCGGGGCGAGGCGCTCAGCGGCACCTTCATGCGCTTGAACAAGCACGGCCAGGAAGTGTGGCTCGAAGCCAGCTACATGCCGGTGCTGGACAAGGACAATCACGTGCAGAGCGTGATCAAGGTCGCTTCGGATATTTCCGCGCGGGTTCACCATGAACATGAAAACCAGAGCCTGATCGATGCCATTAGCCGTTCCATGGCGGTAATCGAGTTCACTCCCCAGGGCCAGATCCTCAACGCCAACGAAAACTTCCTGAAAACCGTGCAGTACTCCCTGGATGAAATCGTCGGCCAGCACCACAGCCTGTTCTGCCATCGCCGTGACGTCGAGTCGCCAGCCTACAAGGCGTTCTGGGCGTCCCTGAACCGCGGCGAGTACCACTCGCACCGTTTCGAGCGCAAAGACAAATACGGCAAGACATTGTTCCTGGAGGCGTCCTACAACCCGATCTTCGACGCCAGCGGGCGCCTGTACAAAGTGGTGAAGTTCGCCAGCGACATTACCGACCAGGTCACCACCCTGCGCAACGCCGCCGACTCGGCTCACGCGACGTCAGTGCAAAACGATGTCTGCGCGCGCAAGGGCTCGGAGGTGGTGCAGCAGACCGTGCAGATCATTGAAGAAATTTCCAACGACCTGAACCAGGCGGCGCAGAGCATTGATGCGGTGAACAAGCAATCGGACATCATCGGCAGCATCGTGCAGACCATCCGCAGTATTGCCGAACAGACCAATATGCTCGCGCTCAATGCGGCGATTGAAGCGGCGCGGGCGGGCGAGCATGGGCGCGGCTTTGCGGTGGTGGCCGATGAAGTGCGCAGCCTCGCGGCACGTACCAGCCAGGCGACGGTGGAGATTGTCGATGTGGTGCGCAAGAACCACGACCTGTCGCTGAGCGCGGTGTCGAGCATGCAGTCGAGCTTGAGCCGCACGGGGCTGGGGGTGGAACTGGCGAATGAGGCGGGGCAGGTGATCCTGGAAATCCAGGAAGGGTCACGGCATGTGGTGGATGCGATCGGGCAGTTCAACTCGACATTGCAACTGCAATAGCCTGCAGGAGCGCGTTCGCTCCCGCAGGGGCGGATGGCGTCAGATCGCAGCCAGGGTTTCTTTGACTGTCTGCGCCTGCGGCTCAGCGGTTTTCGCCGCTACTTGCTGTTCTTGCTGCTGCTTCAGGCGTTCAGCCACCTGCTTGGAAATAGCGTCCTGCTTTTCCTGGGACATGTTCTGCACATCCGCCTCGGTCAAACCCTGCTCCTTGAGCAATTGCTCGCGGATACGCTCGGCCGGGGATTTGCTCATGTAGTCCGTGAATTCGGCACGTGCGCCGGAGGTGGCGCTGGTAGCCGGCACATCCGAGGTCGCCGCGCTGGTCTGCAACTGCACACGTGTCTTGGCGAAGGCTTCGTCGATGCGGTCGGCGGCCTTGTCCAGTTCCTTCTGCGCGGCCGGCACGGTCACGCTTTGCTGCGCGGCCTGCAGGGCACCGCTGTACAGCGCGCTGGCGGCGGCGTTGGCGGGGTCCATGTCGGGCCGTTTGATCTGTTGAACGGTCGACACGGCTTGGGTGTTGTTGTTAACCAGCATGATCGGTCACCTGTGGAAATGTGCGGTGCCACAGGTGGAGCAAATAGCGTGCCGGGCGTGAAGTGCCCGGTTTTATTGGGGATGGCGTGGCCTGCGCGGCAAGGGTTGTCCTGCCGGCGGCCAGCCGTTGCCGTCAATGGGCGATGTGTTCCAGCGCCAGGTTCCGCGTACGCGGCCCGAACCAACTGATGGTGATCATCACGATCAGCATGCTGCTTGCAATGAACGCCAACACTCCAGGCGTGCCCAGATGCTCGAGGATAAAACCGATCAACAAGCTGCTGAACACGGTGGACAAACGGCTGAACGAGTAACAGAAACCCACCGCCCGTGCGCGGATGTTGGTGGGGAACAGCTCGCTCTGATAGGAGTGGTAGCTGAAGCTCAGCCAGGCGTTGCAGAAGGTGATCATCACCCCGCAGATCACCAGACCCACCGCCGTGGTTTGCAGGGCGAACAGGCTGCCGAAGATCATCGCGCCCAGCGCCGATCCGACGATTTGCCATTTGTTTTCAAAGCGATTGGCGACCTTCACGAACAGCAGCGGCCCCAACGGGTAGGCGAGGGTGATGATGAAGGCGTAGAGCAAACTGTGGGTCACGCTGACGCCCTGGCCGGACAGCAACGCCGGCAACCAATTGCCGAAGCCGAAGAAACCGATGGCCTGGAACACATGAAACACGATCAGCATCAACGCACGGCGGCGGTACGGCGGTTGCCAGATATCGGCAAAGCGGCCACTGCCTTGCACGCTGACGGCTTGCGGCTCGGGTTCGTCCAGCGGTTTGCCGTGGTCTTTCTGGCAGCGTGCTTCCAGGTTGTCCATGATCGTCCCCGCTTCTGCGAAGCGGCCCTTTTGCGCAAGCCAGCGCGGTGACTCTGGCAGGCGCTTGCGCAGTTGCCAGATAAACAGCGCAAACACCGCACTGCTCAGCACCACCCAGCGCCAGCCCGACACGCCGAATGGCGCTTGCGGCACCAACCACCACGACATCAATGCCACCGCCGGCACCGACAGAAACTGGATGAAAAACGCAAAGGCAAACGCCGAGCTGCGCATGCGCTTGGGCACCAGTTCCGAGAGGTAGGCGTCGATGGTCACCAGTTCGATACCCAGGCCGATCCCCACCAGGAAACGCATGCCGATGATGCCCAGCGCTGACGTTTGAAGCCCCATCAACACGGTAGCGACGGTGTACCAGATCAACGCAAAGGTGAAGATCGCCCGGCGCCCGAAGCGGTCGGCGATGGGGCTTAGCAGGCTGGCGCCAAGGAACAGACCGAGAAAGGTCGCCGAGGCGAAGGCGGCCTGATCCGAGAAGCCGAACACACCCTCGCTGCCGGTGTGGAAAATCCCGTCGCTGATCAGGCCGGGGCTGATGTAGGCGGTCTGGAACAGGTCATACAGCTCGAAAAAACCACCGATGGACAGCAGCGCGACCAGGCGCCAGACGGTGGCGACGGCGGGCAGGCGGTCAATGCGTGCGCTGATGTGGGCGGCGCGGATCGGGTCGATGCCGTCGGTGCTAGAGAGTACGGGCATGGGAAAACTCAATAAGTGATCGGAATCTCGACTGTTTGAAACGCGCCATCCTGGGGATGCTTTCTCTCGCAGCGTGCTCAGTTATGGCCGTCGAGGGCAAAGGTTTTGAAGCCGGAGCGCTGGCTGAGGCGCTGGTAATACGCTTGCACCGCAGGATAGTCGGGATGCGCCAGTGGGGCGTTGCGCCAGCGGTGCACCGAGAGGCCGATGAGGATGTCGGCCAGGGTGAACTCATCGCCCGCGACGTAGGCGTCGGTCTTGAGCAACTGCTGTTCGAGCAGGCCCATCTTGTCATTCCACGCTTGCACGCCAGCCTGGATGCGCTGCGGGTCCTGGTAGTCCGGGTTCTGGCGCACCAGCGCATGGAACGCATAACCCCACGACGGGTTGAGTTCGGTGGCTTGCCAGTCCATCCATTGTTCCACGCGTGCCCGTGGCGCGGGTTCGGCGGGGAGCAGGTCGTGGCGTTGGTAGAGGCCGACGAGGTAGCGGCAGATGGTGTTGGACTCCCACAGCACGCCGTGGTCGTCGATCAGCACCGGCACCTGGGCGTTGGGGTTCAGGGCGAGGAACTCAGCGGATTGAGTGGGCTTGAAGCCGATGCCCCAGTCTTCGCGCTGGTAGTCGATGCCCAGTTCCTGGCAGGTCCAGAGTACTTTGCGCACGTTGATGGAAGAGGTGCGGCCCAAGATTTTCAGTGAGTGTCCCATGGTGCTTCCCTGGCATTTGGAGAAGGCTCAATCTAGCAGGGGTGATAGCAATGTGGGAGGGGGGTTGCCCCTACCACATAGGTCAAGTGCTTTCCCGTATCTGCAATTCAAAGCCCATATCCACCACCGGCTTGGCGATCTTGCTGCCTGCCATGATCGTCAGCAGATGCTCCGCCGCCCGCCGACCAATCGCTTCCCTTGGTGTACTGATACTGCTCAGGCGCGGCACCATGAACGACGACGCCGGTAAATCGTTGAAGCCCAGCACAGCCACGCGCTCCGGCACCTTGATGCCATGGCGCATGGCCTCCAGCAGGGCGCCCTGGGCCAGGTCGTCGTTGCCGAAAAAGATCGCATCCACGTCCGGATGGGTTGCCAGCAACTGCAGGAACAATTCACCTCCCAGGCCGACTGAGGAAGGGCGCGGCGTCAGTAGTTCCAGCGCCGGGTCGTACAGGCCGGCCTGTTGCAGCGCCCGGCGGAAACCTTCACCGCGCAGCAGCGTGCGTTGGTCCAGTTGCGCGCCGATATACGCCAGGCGCTTGCGCCCACGGGACAGCAAGTGCGCCGCCGCTGTCTCACCCGCCGCCAGTTGCGAGAAACCCACGCAGTTCACCCCGGCGTTGGGGTCCAGGTCCATCATGTACACGCAAGGCACATTGCTGGCCTCGACCATTCGTCGGGCGCTTTCGGTGCGATCAAAGCCGGTCAGCAACAAACCCCGTGGCTGATAGGCCATGTAGTTGCGCAACAGGTTTTCTTCTTCGTCGCGGGAATAGTGGGAATTGCCGATCAGCACTTCGAAGCCCTTGGGCCGCAGAACCTGGTGGATGGCTTCGAGGGTTTCGATAAACAGCAGGTTGGACAACGACGGCACCAACACCACCACCGAATGGCTCTGGGCCGAGGCCAGGGCGCGGGCGGCGGGGTTGACCACATAGTTCAGTGCGGCGGCGGCCTGCTGTACTTTCTCCACCAGTTCGGTGGCGACGGTACTGATGCCGCGCAGGGCGCGGGAGGCGGTAATCGGGCTGACGCCGGCCAGGCGGGCGACTTCGTTAAGGGTCGGGCGACCCGTGGTGCGCATTTTTTTATCGTTCTTGGAGGTCATCAGGCGGCTTGCCAAACAAAAATCGAGGCACTAAGGTAGCGCTGTCTCCAAGTAGCTGCAAATGCTTGAACGCTGGGTTGCCTGATCCGGTTCAAATGATTGGAGAGGATGCACGCGTCACTCCATAAAAATGACAAGACGGCGCGGGAAAGCCTGTTTTTGCACTAGCCTTACAGCGTGCAAAGGTAGCGCTATCTGCGTCCTGAGGTGTTTCATGAGTCAACCTGTTACCGCCCTGGTCATCATGGGTGTCGCCGGCTGTGGCAAGACCAGTGTCAGCGAGGCCCTGTGCCGCCTGAACGGCGCCACCGCGATCGAAGGCGACAGCTTTCACCCCGCCGCCAACATCGAAAAGATGAGCGCCGGCCACCCCCTCAACGACGACGACCGCGCCGGCTGGCTCGACATCCTGTGCGATGAACTGCGCCGTTCGCTCAAGGCGGGCGAGCATCCCGTGCTCACCTGTTCCGCCCTCAAGAAGAAATACCGCGACCACCTGCGCGAAGCCGCCCCGGGCCTGGGTTTTGTGTTCCTGGAACTGACCCGTGAAGTGGCCGCCGACCGTGTGTCCCATCGCCCCGGGCATTTCATGCCGGCCAGCCTCATAGACAGCCAGTTCGCCACCCTTGAATCGCCCAAGGGCGAGCCGCTGACCCTGGCCCTCAATGCCAGCGAAGACAGCGTCGAGCAGTTGGCCGAGCAGACCAATGCCTGGTGGCTGCAACACGGCTTTGAACCAACCCATTGATTTTTTGCCGGAAAAGATAGCGCTGTCCCCGGCAGGAAATTCAACACCCGCTTTAATAACAACAACAAACAGGAGAGACCCCCCATGTTTGGCATGTCCCACGAGTCCTACCTGCTGCTAGACGCAGTGGTTACCATCATCGGGTTGATCGTTCTGATCACCAAGTTCAAGGTGCACCCGTTCATTGCACTGATCATCGCGGCCGGCTTCCTCGGCCTGACCTCGGGCATGCCCGTGGACAAGATCATCAAGGCGTTCCAGGACGGCTTCGGCGGAGTGCTCGGCTTTGTCGGCATCATCCTCGCGCTCGGTACGATGCTCGGCAAGATGATGGCCGAATCCGGCGGTGCCGATCAGATCGCCCAGACCCTGATCCGCGCCTTCGGCAAAGAGAAGGTCCAGTGGGCCATGATGTTCGCCGCGTTCCTGGTGGGCATCCCGCTGTTCTTCGAGATCGGCTTCGTGCTGTTGATCCCGCTGGTGTTCATCGTCGCGCGCCGTACCGGTGTGTCGCTGATCAAGATCGGCATCCCGTTGCTGGCCGGCCTGTCGGCGGTACACGGCCTGGTGCCTCCGCACCCGGGCCCACTGCTGGCCATCGGCGTGTTTGGCGCGGACATCGGCAAGACCATTCTCTACGGCCTGATCGTCGCACTGCCGACAGCGATCATCGCCGGCCCGATCTTCGGTACGTTCATCGCCAAGTACATCCCGGGCAACCCGTCCCAGGAACTGGTCGATCAACTGGCCCGCGAGCCTGAGAACAAAGACCTGCCGAGCTTCGGCATTACCCTGGTCACCGTGCTGCTGCCGGTGTTCCTGATGCTGCTGAAAACCTTCGCCGACATCGCGTTTGCCGAAGGCAACGTGGTACGCAACTGGATGGACATGATCGGTCACCCGATCACCGCCTTGCTGCTGGCGTTGCTGCTGTCGCTGTACACCTTTGGCCATCGCCAGGGCATCCACTCCAAGCAGATCCTCAAGCTGCTCGACGCCAGCCTCGCGCCGACCGCCGCGATCATCCTGATCATCGGTGCCGGTGGTGGCTTCAAGCAGATGCTGGTGACCAGCGGCGTGGGCGATGTGATCGGCCACATGGCGGTGAACGCGCAGATCAACCCGATCCTGCTGGCGTGGCTGGTGGCGGCGGTGATCCGTGTGGCGACCGGTTCGGCTACCGTCGCGACCATTACCGGCGCGGGTATCGTGGTGCCGGTGGTGGGGATGATTCCGGGGGTTAACCGTGAGCTGCTGGTGCTGGCGACGGGGGCGGGCTCGTTGATCCTGTCTCACGTCAACGATGCGGGGTTCTGGCTGGTGAAGCAGTACTTCAACATGACCGTGGCCGAGACGTTCAAGACGTGGACGGCGATGGAGACCATTCTGTCGGTGGTCGCGCTGATCTTCATCATGCTGCTGTCGTTGGTGGTCTAAGCCACACCATGGAACAAATGTGGGAGGGGGCAAGCCCCTCCCACAGTTTTGACTGCAGTTCTACAGGTGGATCCGGTCAGGCTTTGGTGACCAGGCCATCCGCCCGGAACATCCCGCGAATCCCGCGCACTGCCTGGCGGATCCGGTCCTGGTTCTCGATCAGCGCAAAGCGCACGTGATCATCGCCATACTCGCCAAATCCAATCCCGGGCGACACACATACCTTCGCCTCCAGCAGCAGTTTCTTGGCAAATTCCAGCGAGCCCAGGGCGGCATACTGCTCGGGAATCTTGGCCCAGACGTACATCGACGCCTTGGGGTTCTCCACCATCCAGCCCAGCTCATGCAGGCCCTTGACCAGCACATTGCGGCGCTGGCGGTACTGCTCGGCGATGTCCTTCACGCACTGTTGGTCGCCTTCCAATGCAGCAATCGCGGCGACTTGCAGCGGGGTAAAGGTGCCGTAGTCGTGGTAGCTCTTGATCCGCGCCAGGGCGTTGACCAGCTCCGGGTTACCCACCATGAATCCGATGCGCCAGCCGGCCATGTTGTAGCTCTTGGACAGGGTGAAAAACTCCACCGCAATGTCCTTGGCGCCAGGCACTTGCATGATCGACGGGGCTTTCCAGCCGTCGTAGACGATGTCGGCGTAGGCCAGGTCATGCACCACCAGCACGTCGTACTGCTTGGCCAGGGCGATCACGCGTTCGAAGAAGTCCAGTTCCACGCACTGCGCGGTAGGGTTGGACGGGAAACCGAGGATCATCATTTTCGGCTTGGGGATCGAGCCGCGAATCGCCCGTTCCAGCTCAGCGAAGAAGTCCACGCCAGGCACCAGCGGCACTGAACGCACCTGGGCACCGGCAATCACCGCACCGTAGATGTGGATCGGATAGCTCGGGTTGGGCACCAGCACCGTGTCGCCCTGGTCCAGAGTGGCGAGCATCAAGTGCGCCAGGCCTTCCTTGGAACCGATGGTGACGATGGCTTCCGACTCGGGGTCGATGTCCACTTCATAGCGGTCCTTGTACCAGCGCGAAATCGCCCGGCGCAGACGCGGAATGCCTTTGGAGGTGGAGTAGCCGTGGGTGTCTTCACGCTGGGCGACGGTGACCATTTTCTCCACGATGTGGGCAGGCGTGGCGCCGTCAGGGTTACCCATGCTCAAGTCGATGATGTCTTCGCCGCGCCGACGCGCAGCCATCTTCAGCTCGGCAGTGATATTGAAAACATACGGGGGGAGTCGATCTATGCGCGCAAAGCGGCGCGGCGAACCTTGGTCGGCCATTGTTGCCTCGAGAGTACGTAAGCGCCCGGAACCGTCCGAGCGACGTCGGCCACTGCGGTGGCCTGCGGGGCAGACAATACGGTCGATGATGGCCAGTTGTCCAGATGCGTAGGAAAATTTTCTGCATGGAGTAGCGCGTGGATATGCCCCTATACTCGATACGGGTTTGTTCCCTCATAAGAAGGAGACTGTTCGTATGGATCAGCAGACAAAACAACCGTTGGAGCCACGCATGGAAGCAGGCAAGGCCCTGGTGATTGCCGGTGTACAAGGGCGTTATTCGAAGGCCACCGTGGGCGATATCCCCAAGCTGTGGGAATTGTTCGACACCTGCATCAAGGACATCAGGAAGCGCGTCGGCGGTGTGACCTATGGCGTTTGCCATAACCCCAACCATGGCGAATTCGACTACATGGCGGGTGTCGAAGTCCCCAACAAGGGCGACGTGCCGAGCAACTTTGAATACATCGAAATTCCGCCGCTCAACTATGCCGTGTTCCCGCATTACGGGCCGGTGCAGGCGCTGGAACAGACGTACGAACGCATCATGTTCGAGTGGCTGCCGCACTCGGGCTACAAGGTGATGGGTGCGGATTTCGAACGCTACAGCGAGGATTTTGATGCGCGTAAGGGCACCGGGACGGTGGAGATCTGGTTGCCGGTGGGCGAAAGAGGCTGAAGCACTCGCCGATGTCACGTAAACAGGACATTAACGTCTGAAAGTCATGTTTACGTGACATCAAAGGGCTGGGTTAAACACCCTCTTCAATCTGCGCTCATACCCGATCCGCCCTTTATACGCCTCCCCGCTATCGACCCAACCAGCCGACAGATACAACCCCATCGCCGCCACATTGTCCGCGTCCACCGACAACTCCAGGCCCCTGATCTGCGGCCACGCAGCCAATGCCGCCGCCGGCAGCGCCTGCAAGCACGCCTTGCCGAACCCGCGCCCTTGTTGATGCCGATCGACCTGCAACGCATGCAAGGTCGCGCTGTGCTCATCGGCCCAATGGGGCAGGCACGGTGGGCGTTTGAGCAGCAGGAAGGCCACCGGTATTTCGTCGGAGAGCAGGGCGAAGCCCTTGATGGCGCCGGGGCTGGGGTTGACCAGCAGGCTGTTCAGCGCACAGTAGATATCGCCGGAATACGGCAGTTGCTCGGGATGCACTTGCAGGGTGTCGAGTTGCTGTTTCTGCACAAGGCTCAGCGTCTCATAGGCGGCGAGGCGGGTTTCCATCGGTGGCGCATCCGAAATCCTACAAAGAGGCGTGGATTCTAGCGGGTTTGCCGAGGGCGAAATTATTTTTCAGCGGGGTGTCGATTTGTCGGCGGGCCATTCGACCAAGGGTGTCTTCCGTGATGTTTTCCAACCCGAGGAGTATCGCCATGAGCACTGCCATCAACACCCTGATCGAACAATGGAAGCAAGCTGTCACCGCCAAGGATGTCGACAAGATTGTCAGCTTTTATGCCGAGGATATCGTCGCGTTCGACGCCGTTGGCGCCCTGCAATTCAAAGGCAAGGCCGCCTACCAGGCGCACTGGAAGGCCTGCATGGAGTTCTGTCCCGGCCCCGGCATTTTCGACTTTCATGAGCTGCATATCGTAGCCGGAGAAGACAGCGCCTTTGCCCACTGGCTCGCCCACTGTGGTGGCGCCGGGCCGGATGGCGTGCTCAAGACGTGCTGGATGCGGGTCAGCGCCGGTTACCAGCGCATCAACGGGCATTGGAAGGTGGTGCATGAGCACTGGTCCGCGCCTTTTGACATGGAAACCGGTGCCGGTCTGTTCGACCTGAAACCTTGACCTGCGCGATCTATAGTCAGTAATCCGAAAACGGAGAACGCCATGAAATACCTGTGCCTGATCTACAGCAACGAACAGGTGCTGCACACCTCGCCGGACAGCCCCGCCGACCCGGAGTGCTTCGCCTACGCGCAGTCCGTGCAGGCCAGCGGTCGCATGCTGGCCGCCGAGCCGTTGGCGTCGGTGAGCACCGCCACCACCGTGCGCATGCGCAATGGCAAGCTGTCGATCACCGACGGGCCGTTTGCCGAAACCAAGGAACAGCTCGCCGGCTTCTACCTGATCGAGGCCCGTGACTTGAACGAAGCGATCCAGGTGGCTGGCGGTATTCCGGCCGCCCGGGTCGGCAGTGTAGAAGTGCGTCCCGTGCGTGAATTGAATCTGTGACTGCAACAACCTCGGTCGATGCCCTTTACCGCAGCGAATCACGTCGGGTTCTCGCAACGCTGATTCGCTTGCTGGGCGACTTCGACCTGGCCGAAGAAGCCCTGCACGACGCGTTTTTCGTCGCCGTGCAGCGCTGGCCCCTGGACGGTGTGCCAGCCAACCCAAGGGCATGGCTGGTGTCGACCGGGCGCTTCAAGGCCATCGACCGTCTGCGCCGCCAGGCGCGGTTTACCCCGTTGTTGCAGGAGCAGGCCGACACGCTGGAAGCGGCTGACTGGAGCGATCAAGACGTGGAAGACGACCGCCTGCGCCTTATTTTCACCTGCTGCCACCCAGCACTGGCGGCAGATGCCCAGGCGGCGCTGACCCTGCGTGAGATCTGCGACCTCACCACCGAGGAAATCGCCCGGGCGTTCCTGGCCACGCCGGCGACCATCGCCCAGCGCATCGTGCGCGCCAAGGGCAAGATCCGCGAGGCGAAAATCCCTTATCAAGTGCCGTCCAAGGACGCGCTGCCGGAGCGTTTGGATGCGGTGCTGCGGGTGATTTACCTGGTGTTCAACGAGGGGTATTCGGCGTCCATCGGTGCCGACCTGACCCGCGAGGAGTTGACCCGCGAAGCGATTCGCCTGGGGCGCCTGCTGCTGGAGTTGCTGCCCGAACCGGAAGTCATGGGCCTGCTGGCCTTGATGCTGCTGCACGAGTCCCGCCGCCCGGCGCGCACCTCGGCCGAGGGTGAGTTGGTGCTGCTGGCTGAGCAGGATCGCTCGCTGTGGGACGCCTCGTTGATTGCCGAAGGTTGTGCCCTGGTCGAGCGCGCGCTGGGCACACGGCGCTTTGGTCCGTATTGCCTGCAGGCCGCCATCGCCGCGGTGCATGCCGAAGCGGCGCGTGCCGATGAGACGGACTGGCCGCAGATCGTCGGGCTCTACGATGTATTGCTCAGGGCCGTGCCGTCACCGGTGATCGAACTGAACCGCGCCGTAGCCCTGGCCATGCGCGATGGGCCGTTGGCGGGGTTGCAGCAGGTGGAGGGCATTCTGGCACGCGGCGAGTTGCTGGATTACCACTTGGTGCATTCGGCGCGGGGGGAGTTCTGCCGGCAACTGGGGCGCGTCGAAGAGGCGCGCGCCGCCTACGCAAAAGCCCAGTCGCTGACCCAGCAGGGCCCGGAACGACGTTTCCTCGAACAACGTTTGCAAAACCTGTAGGCGGTGTCATTCGAGCATTTGACTGAGCATCCAACTGCCCGCCGGCCCAGGTGGGTGTTGTCGCGACCACAACGCATCCACCGCCACCGAGCGTGGCCAACCCCGAACGTTGAGTTCAATCAGTTCGGCATTGCCAAAGCGCTCCACCAACCAGCGTGGTAACTCCGCCCAGCCGAAACCGAGTTGAGCCATCTCCATCAGCATCAGAAAACTCGGCGCCGACCACACCCGGCCCATGGGGCGTGTCTCGTTGGGGCTGATGATGCTTGCCAGGCGCAGTTCCCGGTGTTGTTGCAGGGCCTGCGAGTCGATGTTTTCTACGCGCGCCAATGGGTGAGTGGGGGCGACGAACAGTGCGATTTCCGTGCGTTCGGCCACGGGCGAGTGGGTCAGGTCGGGCGGGTAGATGTGCTGGGCTTCGATCAAGGCAATCTGTGCACGGCCGCTCTGCACCAGGGCGATCAGGTCTTCACACTCGGCGATCAGCCATTCCAGTTCAAGGTCCGGGTAGCGATGTTCAAAGGCCTTGAGGGCGATCTCGAAGCGTTCCGACTGATACGTATCGGACATGGCGATCGTGACCTTCGGCTCCAACCCCTGGGACAACTGGCTCGCCGCCAGTTCCAGGCGACTGCTGGCCTCCAGCACCTGTTCGGCGCGCTGCAGCAGCACATGGCCGGCCGGGGTCAGCGTCGGCTTGCGGCTGCTGCGGTCGAACAGCACCACATCCAGGTCAATCTCCAGGCTCGCCACGGCCGCACTGACGGTGGACTGGCTCTTGCCCAGCTTGCGTGCCGCCGCCGAAAACGAGCCTTGGGTAGCGGCCTGGACAAACGCTTGCAGCACTTCGTGGGAGGCCATGACTATCGCCTTGATCGATGGTTATTAGTTATGAAGTATCGATTCAAAGGGTAATCATGGCAACCATCGTCCTTCACAGAGCACAGGTTATGAGCCCTACCAAGTCGATTACTGAACGCGTTTGCCAGGCCCTGGGTTTTGAAGGCCTGGCGTTGTTGATCTGTACGCCGCTGCTGGTCTGGATCACCGGCAGGCCGGCCCTGGAAATGGGCGCGGTGACCCTGGGCCTGAGCCTGTTGGCGCTGACCTGGAACATCATCTTCAACAGCCTGTTCGACCGCCTCAAGGTGCGCCTGCAACTGTCCAACGGCGGTTGGACGCGAGTGTTGCATGCGCTGATGTTCGAAGGCGGGCTGATCATCGTCGCCGTGCCGCTGATCGCGGCGTGGCTGAACATCAGCCTGATGCAGGCGTTCATGCTCGACATCGGCGTGTTGCTGTTTTTCCTGCCGTACACCTATGTGTATCACTGGGGGTATGACGTGATCCGGGAAAAAATCATCAACAGAAACGCGCCTGCAGGTTATGTGTGAAATCAGAGGAACATGCCGCCTGAGGCTTCGATGCGTTGCCCGGTGATCCAGTGGCTGCCATCGGCCAGCAGGGTCGAGATCGCCCCGCCAATGTCGTCCGGCAAACCGGCGCGACCCAGGGCGGTGTTGTTGGCCACCATCGCATTCACATCCGGGTTGTCGCGCACGGCGCCGCCGCTGAAATCCGTGGCAATGGCGCCAGGGGCCAGGGTGTTCACGCTGATCCCGCGCGGGCCCAGTTCCTTGGCCTGGTAGCGCGACAGCACCTCCACCGCACCTTTCATCGACGCATAAGCCGCATACCCCGGCAGGCTGAACCGCGCCAGGCCGCTGGAAATATTGAGGATGCGCCCACCATCGCAGATCAGCGGCAGCAATTTTTGCGTGAGGAAAAACGGTGCCTTGAAGTGGATCGCTACCAATTGGTCGAACTGCGCTTCGGTGGTCTCGGCAAAACTGGCGTGGGCGCCGATACCGGCGTTGTTGATCAGAAAGTTGAAGTGATCCTGTGCAAACACGTCCTTGAGCAGGGTGCCGACTTCGCCGACAAAGGCATCGAAGCGGTCGCTCTGGCTCACATCCAGTTGCAGCATGGCGGCGCGGCCACCCAGGGCCTGGACCTGCTCGACCACCGTCTGGGCTTCAGCTGCCGCGCTGTGGTAGGTGCCGATGATGTCGACGCCCTGGGCCGCCAGGTGCAGCGCGGCGCTTTTGCCCAGGCCACGGCTGGCGCCGGTGATCAGTGCGATTTTACGGGGCATGGTGCAGTCCTCTCAGGTGATTGGTGGGACTGAGTGTATTTATTCGTCCGTAACGTGATAAACAGCGCCATACCGGAATCACTGGCCGGATAAGGCGAACAATCCCATGAATAAACTTGAGCTGTTGCGCACCTTCGTGCGCGTCACCGAACTGTCGAGTTTTACCCAGGCCGGCGAGAGCCTCGGCCTGCCGCGCTCGACCGTGTCCGAGCATGTGCAAGCCCTGGAAGAACTGCTCGGCGCGCGCCTGTTGCAACGCACCACGCGTAAGGTGCAGGCGACCCAGGACGGCCGGGTTTTGTATGAGCGCAGCAAGGACCTGCTGTCGCACATGGAGGAGTTGGAAGGGTTGTTTCGCCAGGATGAGGCGCAACTGAGCGGGCGCATCCGGGTGGACATGCCCACCGTGATGGCGCGGGAGTTGATCCTGCCGCGCTTGCCCGAATTCATGGACGCGCACCCGCTGATCGAGCTGGAGATCAGCAGTTCCGACCGCCAGGTGGACCTGATCGCCGAAGGCTTTGATTGCGTGTTGCGTGTCGGTGCCCAGCCGGATCAAACGGTGGTCGCACGAAAAGTCTGCAGCATGCCGATGGTCAACTGCGTGAGCCCGGTCTACCTGCAACGCTATGGCACGCCGATGACCCTGGCGGACCTGGCGCAGCATCAACTGGTGCATTACGTACGGCCGCTGGGGTCACGCTCGGCGGGCTTCGAATACCAGCAGGGCAATAAGGTGCACCGCGTGCCGATGGCCGGGCGGGTCACGGTCAACAGCACAGATGCCTATCAGGCTGCTTGCCTGGGTGGTTTCGGGATTACCCAGGTGCCGTTGCTCGGTATCCGCGCGTTGCTGGCGCGAGGCGAACTGGTCAGCGTCCTGCCGGATTACCCGGCTCCCCCATTGGACGTGTCGATGCTCTATGCCGGGCAACGGCATTTGCCGCAACGTGTGCGGGTATTCATGGAGTGGCTGGCTGCGACGTTGCAAGCCCAGCTCTAACGCCGTGCCGACAATTGCTGCGGCGCCAGGAACGCGTCGTGGAAGTAATCGCGCACCGCCTGCATCGCCGGGGTGAACGCGCGTTCGCGGTGCCAGGCCAGGCCCACGCTCATTGGCGTGACGGGGTCGGTGACGGTGAGGGTTTCGATGCGCTTGCCTTCCAGGGACCAGGGCCGATGCACCAGGTCGGACAGGATCGCCACGCCGCTGCCATTGGCGACCATGCTGCGCACCGCTTCCACCGAACTGGTGCGCAGCCGCACCTGGGGCGTTTGCCCGGCCTGTTCCCAATAGCGCATGGCGCTGTGTTCGGCCTCGTCGACGGTGAGCAGGATGTAGGGTTCCCGGGCCACATCAGCCAGGCTCACGGCGCCGCGCTCGCACAGCGGGTGGTGGCTGGGCAGCCACAGGCGGCGTTCCGAGTTGAACAAGATCTCCGAGACGATAGCCGGGTGGGTAAGGTTCGCGGTGAGCACCACCGCCATATCGAACTGGCCGTCGAGCAAACCCTGTTCGATGGCCTGGCGTTCCTGCTCGAAGACCTCGATGGTCACGTCCGGGTGCCAGTGCTCCATGCGCTGCAAGTGGTGCGGCAGGAAGTAGCCGAGCACCGTGTAGCTGGCCGCCAGGCGCAGCACGCCGCTGGCGCGGTAGTCGGGCAGCGGGCTGTTCAGCGCGTCATCGACACTGCGCAGGATCACGTAGGCGCGGTTGAGAAAATGCCGCCCGGCGTCAGTCAGGTTCATGCCCTGGGCCGAACGCACGAACAGTTGCACACCGAGCATGCCCTCCAGCTCCTTGATCGCCGTGGTCACCGCCGACTGGGAGATGTTCAGGTGGATGGCCGCCTGGGAAATCTGGCCGATCTCGGCGGTGGCGACAAAGTAGCGGACTTGGCGCAAGGTCAGGGACATCGGCCTCTCCAAAACGTAGGGCTATCTGATTTTCAGAAGATGGGTCATCTGATAATAGATCTTCCCAAGGGGTCAAGGGGCAGCCTACTTTTCCTGCATCACTTAGGCGGAGCGACTTCGATGCAGGCAGTGGATTTCAATTCGGACATGGGCGAAGGCTTTGGCCCCTGGACCATCGGCGATGGCGTCGACGCTGAGCTGATGGCCTACATCAGCTCGGCCAATATCGCCACCGGCTTCCACGCCGGCGACCCCGGCACCATGCGCCGCACCGTCGAGCGGGCCAGGCAATTGGGCGTGGCCATCGGCGCGCATCCTGGCTTCCGTGATCTGGTCGGCTTTGGCCGCCGCCATATCAACGCTCCGGCCCAGGAGCTGGTGGACGACATGCTCTACCAGCTTGGCGCCCTGCGGGAAATTGCCCGCGCCCAGGGCATGACCCTGCAACACATCAAACCCCACGGCGCGCTGTACATGCACCTGGCCCGCGACGAAGAAGCCGCGCGCCTGCTGGTGCAGAACCTGCGCATCATCGAGCCGACGCTGCTGCTGTACTGCATGCCCAACTCGGTGATCTGGCGTGTCGCGCAGGAGCTGGGACAGCCGGTGGTCCGGGAGTTTTATGCCGACCGTGAGTACGATCTGACCGGCTCCATCGTGTTTACCCGCAATGTGCGGGCGCTGGACCCGGCGACGGTGGCGGCGCGCGTCCTGCGGGCCTGTCAGACGGGACTTGTTCGAACCGTGGAAGGCGAAGACCTGTTTATCGAATTCGACTCCATCTGCCTGCACAGCGACACCCCCGGTGCGCTGGAGCTGGTGGAAGCCACCCGCGAAGCGCTGGACCAAGCGGGCATCACGGTCAAGACACCACAATAAAAATCATCGCCTTATTTTTTCGCCTGCCTTTCTACAATGATTCCAAGAGGAACAGACATGGCTGAAACGTCCCCCATCCGCTACAGCTTCGGCGGTGATGAACACCTGTTTGCCGAGGTCAGCGACAGCATGTCCCTGGAGGCCTTTTTCAAGGGCATGGCGGTGACCCGCGCGGTGGAGCGCCTGGCGCTGGAAGGCGTGCTGGATGTGTGCCTGGCCAACGCATCGTTCCAGATCCGCTTCGACCCCGACCGCATCGCGCCCCACGTATTGCTTGACGCGGTGCAGACCGCCGAAGCCCAGGCCGTGGCCGAACGCACGCTGCACACGCGCATCATCGAAATCCCGGTGCTGTACAACGACCCGTGGACCCACGAAACCCTCATGCGTTTTCGCGACCGCCACCAGGACCCCAGCGGCACCGATCTGGAATATGCTGCGCGTATCAATGGCCTGGCCGATGTCGACGCGTTTATCGCTGCCCACAGCGGTGCGCCGTGGTTTGTGTCGATGGTTGGGTTTGTCGCGGGCTTGCCGTTCATGTTCCAGATGGTCGAGCGCGAGCGGCAGTTGCAGGTGCCCAAGTACCTGCGCCCGCGCACCGACACGCCGAAACTCACCCTCGGCCATGGCGGCTGTTTTGGTTGCATCTACTCGGTGCGCGGTGCCGGCGGTTACCAGATGTTCGGCGTGACCCCGGCGCCGATCTATGACCCGGCGCAGCAGTTGGCCTACCTCAAGGAGCACATGGTGTTCTTCCGGCCAGGCGATATCGTGCAGTTCAAACCCATGGACCGTGACGCCTACGACCGAACGGTGGCCGAGGTGGACGCAGGACGTTTCGACCTGCGTATCCGCCCGGTGGAATTTTCCCTCGACGCTTTTCTCGCCGACCCCATTGGCTACCCGAAAACCCTGCAGGAGGCGCTGGCATGATCAAGGTCCTCAAACCCGGCCTCGCCACCTCCGTGCAAGACCTTGGCCGCGAAGGTTACTACCACCTGGGCATCCCGCCGTCGGGTGCGTTGGATCAATACGCGTTGAGCGCGGCCAACCACCTGGTGGGCAACCCGGTGGGCGCGGCGGGTCTGGAATGCACATTGATCGGCCCTGAACTGCAGTTCCAACAGGATGCGCTGGTGGCCCTCAGCGGCGCCCTGATGTCGCCGCGCCTGGACGGTGAAGTGGTGCACCAGGACACCGCGTTCCAGGTGCGCGCCGGGCAGGTGTTGCGCTTTGAATTTCCCAAGGCGGGGGCGCGTACTTACCTCGCGGTGGCCGGTGGCATTGATGTGCCGCTGGTACTCGGTAGCCGCTCGACCTACACCCTCGGCGCGCTTGGCGGCTTTCAGGGGCGGCGCTTGCAGGAAGGCGATGAATTGCCCATCGGTGAAGCCAGTGGCACGGGACGCGCGGGCAACAGTCTGCCGATGGCGTTGCGTCGCTCAGTGGGCGGGGATGTCACCCTGCGCGTGGTGCCGGGGCTGTATTACGAGCGCCTCACGGATGAGGCAAAAAGCAGCTTTTTCGCCGAGCCCTGGACCGTGGGTTCCGAAGCCGACCGCATCGGCTATCGCTTCAAGGGCGGCAGTGCGTTGAGCTTCCAGCCACGGGAGCAGCCGTTTGGCGCGGGGTCGGACCCGTCGAACATCGTCGACAGTTGCTACCCGATCGGTTCGATCCAGGTGCCGGCTGGCTTGGAGCCGATTGTATTGCACCGGGATGCGGTGTCGGGCGGTGGCTACGCGATGATCGGCACGGTGATCAGCGCCGACCTGGATTTGATCGGGCAGATGCAACCGAACCAGCGGGCAGGGTTTGTGGCGGTGACGCTGGAGCAGGCGTTGGAGGCGCGGCGTGTCTACAAGAAGCGGTTGAAGATAATGTCCGGGCTGTTCGCTGGATAAAACTGTGGGAGGGGGCTTGCCCCCGATAGCGGTGGACCAGCCAGCTTCTCTATAGCTGACCCACTGCAATCGGGGGCAAGCCCCCTCCCACATGTTCAATCACTGTTGTGTCAGAAGAGTTGGGTGAACAGCCAGTAGAGGCTGCCGGAAAGCAGAATCGCCGCCGGCAACGTCAGCACCCACGCCATCGCCAGGTTGCGGATCGTGCGCATCTGCAACCCGCCCCCGTTCGCCACCATGGTCCCCGCCACACCCGACGACAGCACATGGGTGGTCGACACCGGCAACCCATACATGTCTGCCGCGCCGATGGTCAGCATCGCCACCATTTCTGCCGAGGCGCCTTGGGCGTAGGTCAGGTGGGTCTTGCCGATCTTCTCGCCCACGGTCACCACGATGCGCTTCCAGCCGACCATGGTGCCCAGGCCCAGGGCGATGGCCACGGCGATCTTCACCCACAGCGGAATAAAGCGAGTGGAATTGTCGATCTGTTGCTTGAACAGTTGCAGCTTGCCCTGGGTGTCGGCGTCGAAGCTGCCGACCTTGCCCTTGTCCATCAGGCGAATGGTTTCGCTGGTCAGGTACATGTCGTTACGCACGTTGCCGACGGCTTCGGCAGGCACCTTGGCCAGGGAGCCATAACCTTTGACTTCATCACCGATCTGCCCGGCGAGGGCGGCGAGGGCGGGGACCAGTTCCGGGGTGGCTTCCTTGGTGCGCACGTAGGTGGAGAGGATCGGGCGCGGGTCACCGGTCAGCGCTTGCGGGGCACTTTTCACCAGGGCGACCTGGGTGACTTCGGCCACTGCCGCGAACTGCAGCGACTGCTCGGCCGGCATGGTGCGGTTCAGCGCGTAGGCCATCGGCAAGGTGCCCACCAGGATCAGCATGATCAGGCCCATGCCTTTTTGCCCATCGTTGGAGCCATGGGCAAAGGACACGCCGGTGCAGGTGGCGATCAGCATGCTGCGGATCCACCACGGTGGCGGGGTGTCGCCCTTGGGCGCCTTGTACAGCGCGCGGTTCTTGACGAAGGCGCGCAGGGCCAGCAACAGCATCGCCGCAAACGCGAAGCCGATCAGCGGCGACAGCAGCAAGGCGTAACCGATCTTTATCGCCTGGCTCCAGTCCACACCGCTGGTGCCGTCACGCCCGTGCATCAAGGCATTCGCCACGCCCACGCCGATGATCGAACCGATCAGCGTGTGGGACGACGACGCCGGCAAGCCCAGCCACCAGGTGCCGAGGTTCCACAGGATCGCGGCGATCAGCAGGGCGAAGATCATCGCAAAGCCGGCGGAAGAACCCACCTGCAGAATCAGCTCGACCGGCAGCAACGCAATAATCCCGAACGCCACCGCGCCGCTCGAAAGCAGCACGCCGAGGAAGTTGAAAAAGCCCGACCACACCACCGCAAAATGCGGCGGCAGCGAGTTGGTGTAGATCACCGTCGCCACGGCGTTGGCGGTGTCGTGGAAGCCGTTGACGAACTCGAAACCCAAGGCGATCAACAGCGCCACGCCCAGCAGCAGAAACGGCGTCCAGGTGGTGAGCTGGGCGCCCATTTCATGCATGTCGTGCATCAGGCTGTAGGCGGTGAACAACAGGCCCATGGCGAGCACGGCAAAGAAGATGATTACCGTCACCAGGCCGGGTTTCTTGTCCAGCCTGGGCTTGGGCGCGGCGGGTGAGGCGTGGGTGGAGGCAGTCAGGGAAGGGGTGGCCATGCCGGGGCATCCAGTGTGGGGAGGATGCCGTTCATAGTCATTGCAGAATGTTACAAAGATACTGCCATAGGTCAGTGTTTGGAGGATTGAGCATGCTGCTGGTCAGTAGTCATTCTAAACGTCCGGTCCGCCATCATCAGGAGGCAATGCCTATTGAAGGAGACAATTTTCAGTGTTGTTAAGTTTGATGTCGGGTCTTATTGGTAATGCCTGTTTCAGAGTGACTTGATACCCGTATGTACCTGTTATATTTGACAGTAGACGTACTAATGAGGGGGGCGGTTTAATCGAGTTGTCGGCCTGATTCAATTAATTTAAAAAAGGTGAATGTGATGGCTATTCCTACTCTCCCAAAAATCCAGATTCCTCAAGCTATACCTAATGCCTATGGTGAAAGCGTCCGCGTGGGGCATTTTGATATATTGAAAGTTGTTGTTCCTCCACTTACTCACCTTCCACCTTTTGGGGATAGCACTGTCACAGTACTGATTGATGGCAAGCCAGTCAAAGAAAAATTGGTTGAACCAGGGAACTCCGACCTTATTCTATTTGATATCCCACCCTTTGCGCTAAAGTGCTGCTGGCAAACAGTCGGATATACGGTGACAAATGTCACTGGTACGGAGTTTTCAGAAACACTCTTGCTTCTCAATGAGGGCACGTGAGGCTGAGATAAATGTTTTAACGGGCGCCAAACTGGGTTGGCGCCTCTATTTATTTGAAAATCACGTGTTTACTTGTCTTTCAAGACGGTGCTGTTTCAGGCGTCAAGGTTTAATTAGGACCCCCTGCTAGGGGCGTGGTTACGCAAATCTCAAGTCAATAGTCTTTACGCTTGCGAAAGGCCCACCGCCCGGCAATCAAGGTAAAGGTCGCCACCAACGCCACCAGGATCCAGAAGCCTTCCGGGTCCTGCGAAAGCGGCACACCTCCCACGTTCATGCCGAAAAAACCGGCGATGATGTTGATCGGCAACGCCAGCACCGTCACCACGGTGAGGGTGAACAGTGTGCGGTTGCTCTGCTCGTTGAGGTTGGCGGCGATCTCTTCCTGTAACAGCTTGATGCGTTCGCCCAGGGCCATCAGGTCGTTGATGATCAGCGCAAACTCCTCGGTGGATTTGCGCAGCTCTTTCACGTCCTCTTTTTGCAGCCATTGCGGCGGGCGGTTGAGCAGGCGCAGCAGCGAACCCGGTTCCAGCGCCAGCAGGCGTTGCAGGCGCACCAGCACCCGGCGTGCCGCCCCCAGTTCAGCGCGGTTGGTGGACAACCGTGACGAGAGCAATTGGTCCTCGATATGGTCGACGCTGATGCTGGTCTTGCGCACGATCTGCGTCAGCACTTCACCCTGGTCACGCAGCAAGTGCACGAGCAAGGCCAGCGGTGAGCGAAAGCTTTCACCGGCTTTCACCGACGAGCGCAGCTTGTCCACCGAGTGCAGCGGTTGCAGGCGTGCGCTGATCAACAGGCGGCTGCGGGCGCACACCCACAGCGTGGAAATGTCCGACGAGACCATGCTGCTGAAGTTGAACACCACGTCGTTGACCACCGCCAGCAAGGCCGAGTCAACATGCTCGATGCGGGTTGAGCGCGAACCTTCATGCAGGGCTTCGAAGAACTCTTCCGGCAGGTCCAGATGTGCCTGCATCCAGCGCTCGCATGCGGCGTGGGCCAGGTTCAGGTGCAGCCACAAAAACTCGTCCGGGTCGGCCGGCTGGCGCAAGGCCTGGAGGGCCGTGGCCGAATCGATCTGCTCGCCCTTTTCACCGGGGCGAAAACGGAAACCGTAAAGCAAGCCGAACAGGTCTGAGTCCTGGTGGCTGTGTTCGATGCTGTGGTTCATGGAGACTCGCAGAGAAAGGGCCTGTAGGACGTTTCACAGGTCGCGCAGCGAATCATTGCAAGGTGATATGACGATTCTGTGACCGTTTGACGGTGCTCACAAAAAAACGCGCCACCCGAAGGTGGCGCGTTTTTCACAGGGGGTAAATCAAGTGTCCAGCTTGTCTTCCAGCACGGCGCCGGTCTTGGCGTCGAGCTTCACTTCAAACCGCTTGCCGGCGGTGTCGGTCAGCTCGACTTCGTAGACCAGCACGCCGCTGTTGTTGTGGTCCAACTCGGTGTCGTTGATGGTGGCGCCAGCGTGTTTGGCCAGGGCGGCAGCGTTGAGTTTGTCGAAAGGCATCACGGCGCCGGACTTGAGCAGGCCTTCAATATGATCCGGGCGAACATCCGCCTGGGCCAGGCCGGCGGTCAGGGTCAGGGCGGTAGCGGCGAACAGAGCGGTCAAGGTTTTCATGGTGTGTGTCCTTCTTCGGTGAGCTGTTTAAGTGGCGCCAGATTAACCGGCGCAACTTAACTCATCCTTAATGGCACACTGACCACTCAGTACTTATAGTCGTTCAGCAGGTCTTGCACGCTGGACGACGGCCAGCGCTTGTAGAACTTCAGCAGTTCGGCGGCGCGGTTGGTGAAGATGCCATCGACGCCGGCCTTCATCACTTTGTCGAAGTCCACCGGCTCATCGACGGTGTAGACGTGCACCAGCAGCCCCTTGTCGTGGGTCAGCTTGTTCATCTCCGGTTTGACCAGGTCCGAATAGCTCTGGTCGCCGTGGTTGGTCAGCTCGGCCGATGGGCCGGTGCCGATAGCGCCGAGGCTCTTGGCTTCGTCGACCCATTTTTCGAACTCGGCGGCATCCTTCGGTTCCTGCTTGGCGTAGTAGGCGGCCTTGGTGGTTTCGCCGGACTCAGCGAACGTCTGCTTGTTTTTCGGCTCGATGCTGCCTTCACCCACCCACAACAGCAGGATCTTCGGGGTGTTGGGCATTTCTTTCTGCAGCTCTTTGAGGCTGGCAACCTCGAAGGTTTGCAGCACCACGCGGCCCTTGCCCTGGCCGACGCCGGTGTTGCTCTTGCCCAGCTTGGAGCCGGCGGAGCTCAGCCAGCCTTTATCCAGCAGCTTGTTCTTCAGGTCGGCTTCGATGCCCGGGAATTGCTTGGGCTCCTTGGTCTCGATGTACAGGCCGGGTTTGTGCGACGGGTTGCCTTCGGCGATCTTGATGATGTCGTCCAGGCTCTGGATTTTCAGGCCGACGAAGCCTGGACGCGCGCGGTCCGGGTAGGCGGCGTTGAACCAGCTGCCGGCGTCGAGGGTTTGCAGTTCTTTCCAGGTGAACTCGTTGGCCGGGGCGTCCTTGCGGTCGGGGAACTTGGTGGCCACGTCGGTGGTGCGCTGCAGGTTGTTGTCGTGCAGGGCGAACAGCACGCCGTCCTTGCTGCGCTGCAGGTCCATTTCCAGGTAGTCGGCACCCAGGTCGCGGGCAATCTTGTAGGCCGCGGCGGTGGATTCGGGGGCGTCGTAGGACGCGCCACGGTGGGCGATCACGGCTGGATACGGAATGCCTTCGTTGGTTGCCAATTCAGCCGGGCTGATCGGGTCGGCAGCCTGTGCCTGGCCAAGGCCGAGCATCAGGGCGAGCAGCAAGGCACTCTTGGTAAACGTGACAGGCATATGCGAAGTCCTTTCGTGGAGGTAGCTTTGAGAAGGCCTCCTTTTTAACAATTGATTGCGAAAGGCGCTATCACCAAACCGACATTAACGTGTGCACGCCTCGATTTTCTGCGTTTTTTTTGCAGGCATTGCAGTACTCTTGCCCGAAGCTGCCCCGTTAGAGGGCGGTACTTTGTGCCACGCGTGTAAACCATCTTTCCAGTCCCTGTGGGACTTTTCAGTGAGGTTTACCATGCGCATCACCTCCGAGCTTATCTGTCAGGCCGCCGACCAACTCCACGGTTTTGTTGGCCTCAACCGCAAGACCGGCCAATACATCGTGCGTTTCAGCGAAGACGCCTTCGGCATGGACGTGGCCGATGACGGCATCATCCCCACCTCCGAGTTCGTCTGGCTGCCGGCCCCGGAACAGACCATGACTCTGTCTCGCGAGCGCATCCAGTTACTGCTGGACCAGAACATCGACGAGCGTATCAACATCACTGAACCGTTGCGGGTGTATATGCGGCGGGTGGAGGTTCCGCAGATCAGTGCGTTGCGCAGTCTTGTAAGCTGATCCTGTGGTGAGCAGGCAAGCCTGCTCACCACACCGAGCCTCTTGATCATGCTTGCTGGCAAGCCTTGAGCAGGGCAATCGCCAGGGGTGGGGTGATGCCTTTAAGCGTGGCGCGTTCGGGTTGGAACAGGGTGGCGACGAAGAACGGGTGGTCGAGCAGCTCCACGGCTCGCAGATCACCTGCCGAGTCATGGCCGCAGGGGATCAGGTCGCCTTCCAGCAGTGCGTCGAGAAACTCAGGGTTCACGCCGTAGCGGCAACGATAGCCTTCCTGCACATCAAGAGTGCCGTAGGCTTCTGCAATACGCGTGTAGGACACCAGGCGCACAGTGTCGGTGGCTTCCACCAGCGCACAACTCAGTGGCGCGATCACGGCGCGCCTGGCGTGCGGCGCAAGTTCGCCGTGCTCGGCATCTTTCCAGCCCAGTACGTTGCGCGCATATTCCACCACCGTGTGCTGAAAACCGCCGCAGGTGCCGAGGAACGGCCGGCGTTGCTCGCGGGCAAAACGGATCGCCCGCAGTGCGCCATCGGTGTCGCGGTAGGGGCTGGCGGGGACGCACCAGAAGCCGTCGAAACCGTGCAGTGATTGCGGCAGGGTATCGGTGTCGAGCCACTGGACATGCACGCTCAACCCCAGGGTTTCGGCGGCCTGTTGCAAAGCCACGGGAATGGCTTGGTGGGCGATGACATCGGGGTTGTAATCGCCGATCAGGGCAAGGTGCAGCGGTGTGGTTTTCATCGTGTACATCCCATGGCTTGTGGTGTCCTGGGGCGCACTATAGATTGGCGTTCACGCAATCAATATTGGCGTTTGCCCACATGTTCAATGCAGCTACGCACTATTCAATCGATTACCCTGATTTGTCGCTGATCCTCGCCCTGGTGCGTGGCGGTACGCTCGCACGGGCGGCCGCGTTGTTGCGGGTGGACGTGTCCACGGTGTTCCGCGCGGTGCGGCGCCTGGAGGCGGCGCTGGGCCAGACATTGTTTGAAAAAAGCCGCGCCGGCTACCTGCCCACCAGCCTGGCAAGCAACCTGGCGCAGCAGGCCGAGCGTGCCGAACAAGCGCTGGAGGCGGCGCGCATTGGCGTGGAGCAGGGCGGTGAGGTGATCAGCGGCACGGTGCGCCTGACCTGTACCGACTCCGTACTGCAAGGTCTGCTGTTGCCGGCCCTGGCGCAGTTCATGCCGCACTACCCGGCATTGACCCTGGAACTGAGCACCTCGAATGATTTTGCCAACCTCAGCCGCCGCGACGCGGACATCGCCCTGCGCCTGACCCGCACGCCGCCGGAGCATCTGGTCGGCCGACGCCTGGGCAACGTGGCTTATCAGGTGTGTGCCAGCGCGGATTTTGCTCGTCAGCACGCCGGCCGCGAGTTGGCCGACCTGCCATGGATCGCCCCGGATGACTTCCTGCCCGACCACCCCACGGTCGCCTGGCGTCGCGAGCATCTGCCCGGTGTACGTCCCAGTTATCGCTGCAACAGCATGTTGTCGGTTACCGAGCTGGTACGGGCAGGGTTGGGGGTGGCAGCCTTGCCGGACTTTCTATTGGGCGACGGCCTGCAATCGCTCGGCCCCGCGTTGGCAGGGCATGACACCGCGTTGTGGCTGCTCACGCGCCCGGACTGCCGAGCGTTGCGCTCGGTGGTGACCCTGTTCGATGAGCTGGGACGGCAGGTGCGTTTGCCTTAGGTTTTTCGCACAAAATGCTCATGCATTTCGCAGGTCAGGCTTTCAATGTGCTCAGTCAGTTGTTTGGTCATTTCCGTGAGCCGGGTGTTTTGCTCCAGCAGTTCCAGTAACTGTTTGGTGGTCTGCGCCGCCTGGGCCTGGCGCTCGGTATTGGCGATCGCCAGGGCTTCACGGTGCTGCGCATCCGCATCGGACTGCGCCTTGTCGCGTGCGGCCTGGCGGGTCTGGGCCAGCAGGATCAGCGGCGCGGCGTAGGCCGATTGCAGGCTGAACGCCAGGTTGAGCAGGATGAACGGGTACACATCGAAATGCGTGATGCCGGTCATGTTCAGTACCACCCACAACACCACGATGGCGGTTTGTGCGCCAAGGAAGGTCGGCGTACCGAAGAAGCGCGCGAAGGCTTCGGCCTTGAGGGCAAAGGTGTCGTTGCCGAAGGTCGGCGCCAGGTGGGCGTGGGGGCGGTGGAAGCGCAGGTGGTCGACGGGGGTGGCTTCGGGCTTTTCTGGGGTCATGGCGGGCTCGGATCTCATGCTTGAAGAACAACCAGCACTATAGACCGAGCCCCCGGCACTCCGTATGAAGATCGGGTCAGTTGCCGCCACGCTCGTTGGCGAATGCACTCACCGCCTGCACCGCTTCGCTGGTGCCTTGGCGAATCTGCAGGATAACTGTGCCAGCCTGGTTGGCCATTTCAACGCCTTGGGCGGCGCGGTCGCGGGTGGCGTCCATGCTGTCGATGGCTTGTCGGGTTTCAGCCTGAATCATCGCGATCATGCTGGAAATCTCCGTGGTGGAGCCGCTGGTGCGCGCCGCCAGTTGCCGGACTTCGTCGGCTACCACGGCGAAACCACGGCCTTGTTCACCCGCACGCGCGGCCTCGATGGCGGCGTTGAGGGCCAGCAGGTTGGTCTGGTCGGCGATACCGCGAATGGTGTTGACGATGGCAGTGATCTGTTGCGAGCGATCACCGAGCTTGGCGATCAGTTGTGAGGAACTGTCGATGTCGGCAGAAATTTCGCGCATGCCGTTGGCTGTTTTCTGAATCACCTCGGCACCTTTTTCTGCCATGTCCTGAGTGTTCAAGGACAGGTGATAGGCCTGCGCCGCACTCTGCGCGTCCGCCGCATGCTGTTGCACGCGGGCGGTGATGTCCGAGGCGAACTTCACCACTTTGCACAGCCGCCCGCTGGCGTCGTACACCGGGTTGTAGTTGGCTTCGAGCCACACGACCTGGCCGTTTTTATCCACCCGCTCGAACTGGCCGCTGAACATTTCCCCTTGGTTCAGGCGTTTCCAGAAGTCGCCGTAGGTTGAGCTGCTGGCCAGTGCCGCGCTGCAGAACATTCGGTGATGCTGGCCCTGGATCTGCGCCAGGGTGTAACCCATGCGCTGCAGGAAGTTGGCGTTGGCGGTGATGATGGTGCCGTCGAGGTTGAACTCGATCACCGCCATGGCGCGGCCAATGGCATCCAGTTTGGCATTGGCTTCGCTTTCGGCCTGCAGGCGCGGGGTGACGTCCATCGCGTATTTCACCACTTTGGTCACCAGGCCCGCGTCATCACGCACTGGGTTGTAGCTGGCTTCCAGCCACACCGACTGGCCATCGCCGGCCACCCGTTCAAAGGTGCCGGACTGGAATTGGCCGTTGCGCAGGTTTGACCACAGTTGGCTGTACTCGGGGCTACGGGCGAAGGCCGGGGTACAGAACATTCGATGGGACTGGCCCTCTACCTGCTCGGCGCGGTAGCCCATGGTCTGCAGGAAATTGGCATTGGCGCGCAGCACATTGCCGGACAGGTCGAATTCGATCACCGCCATGGAGCGCTCGATGGCGTCCAGCAGGCTGGCCTGTTGGGCGATGGTGTGTTGCTGGGTGCTGATGGTTCTTTTATGTGTGTTGAATAGCATGTGCGGTGCTCGGGCAAGCAGACTCTGGGGTTTCCTTGGATATGCGCCTGCCCCCGTAAGGCGTACGCCACACGGTTGACTTGCTCATTGCCAGCTTCCTTGTGCTGACAGAGGGGGGTGGGACAACGGGTTCAGAGTGATCAGCCTGACAAGAAGTTCGCCCGTGTGGGAGGACCTTTTTTGGGTAGGCGACCAGTGGTGGCATTATGCTTTCTTGTTGGGTGCTTTCTGGTCTTTGCAGACGAGGAGTCGTAGGACGACTTCAGGCGGAATGGGCGATCACTTCGTCGCTGACATTGACCCGGTTGCGCCCGGTGTCCTTGGCGGCGTACAGCGCGCGATCCGCTGCATTCAGCCACATCGCGGCATCGCTGAAGAAGGGTTGGAAATCGGCCAGGCCGATACTCAGGCTGACCCGCAATTCGGGGATCTGCGGGTTGCGGTAATTGCTGAAAGTTTCGCGCATGCGTTCCATGATTTCGGCAGCCTGTTCCAACGGCATTTGCGGAAGAATCACACAGAACTCATCGCCCCCGTAACGACCGGCCAGGTCGTTTTCCCGCAGGTTGCGCCGCAACTCCAGGCTCAACTGCCGCAGTACCGCATCGCCGACGATATGGCCGTGGGTGTCGTTGATCTGCTTGAAGTGGTCGATGTCGATCAAGGCAATGGTGGCGTGGCTCCGCTGCTGCCGGCACTTGTGGAACTTGAGGTGCAGCAGGTCCTTCCAGGAGCCGTGATTGAGCAGCCCGGTGAGGCTGTCGGTGCGGCTCAGGGCGCTGAGGGCGCGCTTGTGTTCGGAGAGTTTGATTGCCAGTTGATAACAGACCATGCCGATGGCCATGGGGTAGAGCGTCAGCATCGGCAGGCAGGTGTAGACCTGCAGCAGGCTGACATCGGGGTTGAACCGGATGCCGAACAGCGCGTTGGCCACGCCGATTCCAAGCCCTTGTGCGCACAGGCCACGCAGGAACAGGCGCTTGCCGCCGGCGGCGACATTATTCATGGTCATCATCGACAGAATGGTCACGGCCGTCAGTGGCGTGAACTGCGTGGCGGCGGCCCAGAAGCCGCCGAGCAGCGAGTCATACAGCAGGTTGCGTTGTTCTGCCTGGTAGGGGTACTGCGAGCGGGCCGACAGTTGATACGCCACATGCGCCCAGGCAAACCCGTTGAACAGCAGGAGTGCCCACACCCAGCCCGGCATGGCGAGAGTGTAAAGGGCGCCGCTGACGCTGATACAGCCGATAGAAAGGCCGATGATCCTTGGCTTGTAGATACGCTTGGCAAATGAAAGCCCTTTGCCTTGTCTGTTTTCCATAAATTCCTGGGGCAGCTGTTTTTTGCAGATACGGTGGCGCACGTTCGCTGGATCAACCGTTGATCGGATAATGCCTGTGAATATTGTCAGTTATTCGCGTGGGAATAATCAGTGTCCTTCCAGGCCATTTGCGCAAAACAGAGGGCGAATGCGTCAAAAGCGACCTGGAATGTCGCTCACACAACAGGTTTTTTATGGCTGGCGGGGCAGGGTGACTTCGTAGCCGGCGAGGAACAGGTCGATGGCCGACTCGATCACGCTGGCCTGGTGGGCGGCATCCAGGGTGGGTTGGCCGAGGGTAATCTGTGGCCAGAAGGCGAAGGCCTTGAGCAGGCTCTGGATCTGGTGGGCGGCGAAGGCGGGGTCGGAGCAGTTGAGCCGGCCGTCTGCCTTGGCGGCGCGAACCCATTGGGTGAAGCCTTCTTCGCGCTGGCTCAGGCGGGTGACCATGTCTTGCGCACGCTCCGGCGAATGGATGGTGGCGGCGATGGCGACCCGGGCCAGGTCGAGGAAATTGGTGTCCGACATCATCTTCATCTTCGCCTCCAACAACCCGCGCAGTTGTTCGCGCAATGGGCGGTCGCTGGCGTAGCTGACGTCAAGTTGGGCGACGCTGCTGGCCCAGAGCTGATGAAGAATTTCTGCGAACAGTTCTTCCTTGCTGGGGAAGTGGTTGTACACGGTGCGCTTGGATACGCCGGCAGTGGCGGCGATCTTGTCCATGCTGGTGACCTCGAAACCGTTTGCGCGAAATTCGGCGATGGCCGCAGCCACAATGGCTTCGCGTTTACGGTCGGTGAGGCGTTGAGGGGCAGTCATGGGTGGGGCTCGGCTCTTGGACGAAAATTACACTCGGTAGTTTACTTGCTCCGGGTTTTGTTGCAATCTTGAAACTACACTGTGCAGTGTAATTTATAAGCGATCTGTAGGAGTCACCCGGTAATGGCCACGATCTCGTCCCGTGTCGATTCTTCGCCAGCAGCGCCCAAGCAAGGCCAAGGGCACTTCAGCAACGATGCCCCCGTGCAGCACGGTGGCTTCGGCAAAACCTTGCGCATTTTCTGGAACATGCTGTTCAACAAACCCCGCAGCACGCGGCCGGTGGGGCAGATTCCGGTACAACCGCTGACGCGCGAGCAATTGCTGGCGGCCCCGGATCACAGCGTATTCCGCCTTGGACATTCCACCGTGTTGCTGAAAATGCGCGGTAAATTCTGGGTAACCGACCCGGTATTTGCCGAGCGCGCCTCACCGTTCAGTTGGGCCGGCCCCAAGCGCTTCCATCAGCCGCCGATCAGCCTTGAAGAGTTGCCGCCCCTGGAGGCAGTGATTCTGTCCCACAACCACTACGACCATCTTGACCGCAAGGCTGTCGTCCAATTGGCCGACAAGGCTCGTTATTTTCTTGCGCCGCTGGGCGTGGGCGACATCCTGGTCAAGTGGGGGGTGGATGGCAGCAAGGTGCGCCAGCTGGATTGGTGGCAGGGCACCGAGGTGGATGGCGTTCGGTTTGTCGCCACCCCTGCGCAACATTTTTCCGGGCGCGGTCTGTTTGATGCCAACCAGACCCTGTGGTGTTCCTGGGTGATGATCGATGGACCTCGGCGGATTTTCTTCAGCGGTGACACGGGTTACTTCGACGGTTTCAAACGCATCGGCGAACAGTACGGTCCATTTGATCTGACACTGATGGAAACAGGTGCTTACAACGTCGACTGGCCCCATGTGCACATGCAGCCAGAGCAAACCCTGCAAGCGCATATCGACCTCAAGGGCCGCTGGTTGCTGCCGATTCACAATGGCACTTTCGACCTGGCGTTCCATGCCTGGCATGAGCCGTTCGACCGCATCATGGCCCTGGCCTGGGAGCGCAACGTGTCGATCACTACGCCGCAGATGGGGCAGGCGTTCAGCTTGAATCAGCCAGAGCGTGGAGGTGCGTGGTGGCTGGAGGTGGAAACCCAGGGGGCACAGGAACACCTCGCAGGCTGACGGAGGAGGCTATGGAAAAAGGAGTTTTCAAGCTGTTTCAGAGCTGCGACAGGCGCCAGGCAACGGTGCGATGATCCCCGGAAATTTATGTGTCGGGGGACATATTTCATGGAGTGCAAATGTAAGAAATATTGGCAGGCGGGGTTGCCCTGTCCGACGGGGCAACCGGTGTCTGCGCTCACTGACTCGTCAGCCCAGGCAACGACAGCCCAAGAGCATACAAGCCCTCGTGGTATCGTTTTCGGTGTCGATCCCCAGGCTCATGGCACCCGAGGGGGCGTCCCGATCCCGGGGTATGACGCCCCGGGACTTGCCCTCAAACCCCCGCGCGACCCGTCGCTGTCATTGATCGCATTGAGTGGTATTGACCCCTCGGGGCCGTTGATGGCTGAAGTCCCTCCCGTGATGAACAACAGCCCCTTCACCCGCACTCAGGTATTGGTTGGCTGGCGCATAGGGTTTGCCAACCGTTACGTTGGACCCGGTGCAAGCGAGGCCGTCGACCACAGTCCTGCTTTCCTACAAGCCCTGGATACCTTGCGCTCGGCGGGCGCGCAACTGGTGGCGCTGGATGCCTTGCGAGGTGACAGGGCCAATCCATTCGTTGCGTATACTCGCAATGAGATCGATGAGCGCGTCGGTGAGCAAAGTCTTGATGCCCTTGTGTCCGAAAGTAAAAGCGCAGCGTTTCATGGCGCGTGCGCCAGCGGGTATCCCGGAGCATGCGAGCTGCTTGAGGACGGGACGAAACTGTGGTTTTACGGTGCTCGTTGGGCCGGTGACCGCATACTGGTACTGGTTCGGTTCTATCGTCGGTTACTGAAAGATTCCTTGCGGATGCCTACATCGAGTAGTGAATGATCGGACCCCGGAGCAGGATTAGCCTCAACGGTTGTCCACGGGGGACTTCTTAGACTGATGTCGGGTTATCGACCGATAGCCTGACATTCAGTCAAGTAGTGAGGCAGTTTATGACCGGACCGATTATCGCAGGCGGATTAACAGACGGTGTGCTGCAGGCACTTTTGAATCAGCCGCAAGGCTTCAAGAGTGCCTTTCAAATGTCAGAGGAAATGGCAAAAGGCCAAGCCACTTCAGAATCGCTGGTTAACGACTCGCTGAAACAAATCGCCAATATTGATCGCGGGTTGCAAGGTGGCAACGCGTTTATAGAAATCAACCCCGATGCCCGCAAGCAGGCGCAAATGCGCGATCAGGAGCGTGCCAGAGGCATCACTCGTGGATATCTACACGGCGTTCCGGTTGCGTTGAAAGACGTTTTTGAAACCAAGGACCGTATGCAGACAAGTGCAGGTTCCAAGGCATTGGTAGGCGCACCGGCGCCAAAGAACGCCAAGGTAGTGGACAAATTGCTGAAGGCTGGTTCGGTGGTTGTGGGTAAAACCAACATGAGTGAATTTTCCAACTTCCGCTCTGAATTTCCCGTTGATGGGTGGAGTTCCCGAGGTGGCCAGACGCTCAACCCTCATCGGTTGGGAGGCCAGGTGGCTGGGTCGAGTTCCGGTTCTGCTGTTGCGGTTGCCCAAGGGCTTGTTGCTGTGGCGTTAGGGGTGGAAACCAGTGGTTCGATCATTACCCCGGCGGCCTACAACGGTGTTTTCGGTCTGAAAACCACGGTTGGACTGGTCAGTACCGAGGGTGTCATGATCAGTTCACGTATGGATACGGTAGGCACCTTCACACGTATTGTCCGGGATGCGGCAGAGGTACTCAACGCAATGACCGAAAGCAAGCGCTACACTGAAGGCCTGAGGTCTGATGCCTTGAAAGGCAAGAGAATTGGCTACACACCGCTGCCTGAACTGTCTGAAGAGGATGCCAAAGACCCAGCGAAACGGGCAGACCGAAAACACTATGAGGCTGCAATAAAAGTGTTGAAGGATAGGGGCGCTATCTTGGTTCCGGTCGGACAATTGGATGAAGGCATTACTGAACAAAACTACAAGGACTATAACGAAGCGTTGTTTGCAGACGTCAAACAACAACTGGAAAATTACCTGGCAGGTCGGGAGGGGTTGCCGGTCAAGTCGATCTCGGAAGTGATAGCTTTCAACAAACGTCACTTGCAGCCAGGAGAGCCTGACCAGAAGCTTCTGGAAATCATCAACGATCTGAAAGTGACCCAGGAGAGGCGCGATCAGTTGTGGCAGGATATCGTTCCGATTTTCCAGAAAATCATCGATGATCCCATCAAAGAACACAAACTCGATGCCATGGTGTCGAACTTTCTTTCTCACAACTATTATTACGCCGCCGCCGCGGGCTACCCGGGCATGTCCATCCCGTCCGGGATGGATGATGAAGGTATGCCGACAGCGCTCTATTTATATGGCACAGCTAAAAGTGAAGCGACCTTACTCTCGGCTGCTTATGTCTATGAACAAGCTTCCCCGTCGATCAAGGAACCCGCCTTTCTTCCGGGGACGCCCTTCTCGCCAGCACCCGTTGATACAGGCGCCACTATAGAGGAACCTACAAACCTCGCATAAGGTTGATTCAACCTCTGCTGGCAGATGCACAGCAGAGGTCCGTCTCCCTTGATCAACTCGAACCGTAGCGTAAGGCGGGTTTGCGATGTGACAGGTTTGGCCCCAGGGCCAGGGGCCCAAATTGATGCGCCGGGCACTGCAACTGCAGGCCTGAAGCGCTACACACCATTAGGTTGTGGCGTTGGTGAGTCAAGTGATGACGAAGTTGCGCCGATCAACCGAGAGATGATCCCTTGCGCCGCGTGTTCGGTTGTGGCGGTGTCAAAGCGGCGCGCACTCATCCCCCACCCCGGCGCAAACCCCGGGAAGAACGCCAGCCCTTCAGCTTCCAACCGAAACGCCAATGCCAGGCGGGTTTCATCCCCCACGTCGTATTGATTTTCAAACTGTTGAACCGCTTCGACCGCCACGCCGGCCTGAATAGCCAGGTGTTCCCTGCTCCAGCCCAGCATCGCGCGCGCTTGCACGCTGTGTTTGGCGGTGAATTGATGCAGGACGATCTGCTGTTCTACGAAAGAGCTCATTGCCAGAGAGGACATGGGTTTTCTCCAGGATTCGACGGGGGAGGGCAAACTATACTGTGTTTTTGTACAGTTGTTTTGACCGCTCATCAACTGGATGTTCAACGACCCGTTATTCCACCCCTGGCGCCTCGCGAATGATCAGGTGATCCAGGTTCTCGATATTCGCGCTGAACACCCCGAACGTCTGCTCGGGGTTTTTCTTGCTCGGCACCTGTTTCAGCTCCGGCGTCACCCCATAGAAGAAGCAGTACAACGCCCGCTCACTGTCCACCGCCGCCTTGATCTGCTCCAGGAATGCCTTGCGCTTGCGGTAGTTCTCGATGAGTTTCTTGCTCAGGTAGACGTTGACCGAGTAGGGCTTCTTGTCGAGCCACGCCTTCTTTTCGAAATCGATGCGAAAGCTGCTGGTGTAGTCCTTGATTTCTTTGATCTTGCCCCAGTAGATCAGGCCCTTGTTGTCCTGCAGGTATTCGATCTTCTTGAAGAACGTCCAGTAGGTGGCGGTGTGGTCGCCGATCTTCAACGGCATGGACTTGAGCTTGTCCTTGTCGTCGATGTTGGACACATAGCATTCCACCGGGTGGGCGAACACGCTGGTTTTGTCTGGTGTGGTGTCGCTGGCGCCGTGGGAAACGGAGTTGCGGTCTGAGGGGGTCTTGGTTGGTTCTAGTGGCATGCTTCCTTCGGTGCCCGCCAACGGGATCTTGCGCTCGTACTGGCGGCGTGTGAGGACAAATTCCGATGGGAAATTGTCCTCACGCTCGTCATCACTTTCGCCGGCGGTGGTCTTGTGCGTGCTGGCGTAGCGGCAGCCATCGATGTGTTGGGTGCCGGTCTTGTTCTTGAAGTGCGGCGTGCGCAGGTAATTGACGTTTTTGGCGTTGAAGGTGCTCAGGGTATTGTTGGTATCAAACGCTGCCCGGCATTCGTCGTTGGGGCACAGGAAGCGATCTCTGTCGGAATCGAAGTCGGCGGTTTCGTCGAAATTCAGGTCTCGTACGTCGTAGATCGACAGCTTGTCATCGAGACTCAGGCTGTAGGCCGTATCGAATTTCATGGGGCGCTGGTCCGTGGGAGGTTTCGCTATTAATAGCGGGATCCTGGGTAAATATCAGCAAGAACCTGCTACCCGTCGTCCACTCAAGAAACACAAGGTGCCACCTACCGCAGTCAGTGCCCCCAACGCATAGAACATGCTGGCCGGCGTGGCATTGATCAACAGATAGCCGCAAATCACTGGGCTCATTGCCCCGCCAAATGCCGCCAGGTTCTGCGCACCGTAGTAACTGCCGCGCAGCGCATCAGGTGCGATGGTGTCGATAAACAGGAACTCGGAGGGGTAGATGATCATCTCGCCCAGGGTGAACACGAACATTGCCAGGCACCAGGTGACCAGGCTGTTTGCGAGGCTGAAACCGATAAGCCCGGCAATGAACAGCAACGTACCTAGCACGATCCAATAGCGCAGTTGCTCACGCTTGAGGAAACGGCCGATCTGGTACTGCATCAAAATCACAGTGATGGCATTGCAGGCCAGTACCGCAGACAGAATCTTCAGCGCCTCGGCAGGTTTGTAGGCTACGAGCAAAAACTGCGACAGATACAAGGTGTAGCGCCCATGGACAATGGTGCTCAGCAGGCTGCCGCTGGTGAACAGAATCAGCGTGCGGTCGTTGCGCAAGGTGCGCAGGGTGATGAGGAAACTCAAGGGCTTGTTGCTGTCATCCCGTTGGGTGGGCGGGATGCCAATCATCAGGAACAGGCTGCCAAAGGCGATCGCGCTGGCGATCAGGAACGGTGCCAGTTGCATATGGCCGGCAATCACGACGCCGACCATCGGGCCTGTGGCGTAGCCGACGTTGGTCAGTGTGTAGCGCAGGGAAAACACCTTGGCACGCTCGCCCACCGGCAGGTTCTCGCTGATGATGGCTTTTGAGCCAATCAGGAACAGCGCCGACGCCGCTTCGGTGATGACCAGGGTCAGGGTGGTGAGGTAGAGGTTGCTGGCAAAGGTCAGCAATAGAAAACCGATGGAGCTGGAGAGCATGGCCAGGATCAGCAGCTTGCGCTTTTCCAGGCGGTCGATGATGTAGCCACCGTACAGGCCCAGCAATGTCGCGATAAACACCGCGATGCCCATCAGCAAGCCGATGTCCTGCTGGTTCAGGCCCAGGCGGGTACTCAGCAACAGGGCCAGCAACGGGCTGGTCATGGCGCGGCTGACCACGATGGTCACCGAGCAAATCATCAGGCGGCGGATTACCAGGGAGTAGGTGGCCACGGTGGGGCGGGTGTCCTTGTTATCTTTGTGGACAACGAAAATCCAGGGTGGGAGGGGGCTTGCCCCCGATGGCGGTGGCTCAGTCACCAGATGCTTGGCTGATAGACCGCTCTCGGGAGCAAGCCCCCTCCCACATTGTTCAGATCGAGTTATTGGCCGGAGTTGATGGTGATCTTCTCGACCGCACCTTGCTCCAGGTCCCACTTCTTCAGAATCTTGCCGTAGGTCCCATCATCGATCATGCCTTGCAACGCTTCACTGATCGCCGTGACCAATTCTGTGTTGCTCTTCTCAATCCCAAGCCCGGTGAACTGCTTGGAAATCGCCAGGCCCACCGGCTTGTACTTGCCTTTATCCAGCGACATCAGATAAGGAATGGTCTCGCTGCCCTGCATCGCCGCGTCCAGGCGGTTCTGTTGCAACTGCGCCCGTGCATCCGCCGAGCCCTCAGTGCCGATCACCACGATCGCCGGTTTACCCGCCGCTTCGCAGTTTTCCTTGCTCCACGCGGCAATTTCCGACGGCCAGGTGGTACGGCGGCTGGTGCCGACTTTTTTACCGCACAGGTCGGTCAATTCCTTGAGGTCGTCACGCTTGGCCAGGGTGTACAGCTGCGGGCCGCTGGTGAAGTAGTCGATGAAGGTCACCGCTTTCTGGCGCTCGGCGGTGTCGGTCATGCCTGACAGCACGATGTCCACGCGCTTGGTGGTCAGGCCGCTGAGCATCTGCTCGAAGCCGGTTTCCTGCCACTTGATCTTCACGCCCAGGCGCTCGGCGAGGGCGTTGCCCAGGTCGAAATCCAGGCCGGTGATCTTGTTGGTGGCCGGGTCCTTGAAGTCCATCGGCGGGTAGTTCGGCACGATGGCCGCGCTGATCTCACCCTTGTCCTTGATTGCCGCCGGCAATGCCGCGAAAACAACGGAAGAGGCCATCAGGCCTGCGAGCAACGTGGGGATAACTATTTTCTTCATGGAGGCGTTCTCGTTTGTTTTTTAGTTAAGTGCGAACGGCAGAAATAAAGCTTTGGGTACGCGGGTTTTGTGGGCTTATTAGAATTTCTTCGGGGCTGCCGGCTTCCACAATCTGGCCGGCATCCATAAACACCATGCGGTTGGAGACCTCGCGGGCGAAGCCCAACTCATGGGTGACCACGATCATGGTCATGCCAGTGGTGGCCAGGTCGCGCATCACCGACAGCACTTCTCCTACCAGCTCAGGGTCGAGGGCTGACGTCGGTTCGTCAAACAGCATCAGCTTGGGGCGCATCGCCAGCGCACGGGCGATCGCCACACGCTGTTGTTGCCCGCCGGACAACTCCACCGGATAGGCATTGCGTTTGTCCGCCAGGCCGACGCGGGCCAGCAACTCCAGGGCGTCCTCGGTGGCTTCCTTGGGCGAACGCTTGAGTACCTGGCACGGGCCTTCGATGATGTTTTGCAGCACGGTCATGTGCGGGAACAAATTGAAACGCTGGAACACCATGCCGGTGGCCAGGCGCTGGCGGGCAATCTGCGATTCATTCATCTCATGCAGCTTGTTGCCGACCACGCGGTAACCCACCAGTTCGCCGTCGACCCACAGGCCGCCCTTGTCGATTTTTTCCAACTGGTTGACGCAGCGCAGCAGGGTGCTTTTACCCGAGCCGGACGGGCCGATGATGCACATCACTTCGCCTTGCTCGACCTCGATATTGATGTCGCGCAGCGCGTGATACTGGTCGTAGTACTTATTCAGGTTGACGGCCTTGACGATGCTTCTCATGGGGCAATTCTCCTCGACCCAGACTTACGAACGCTTGCCGGCGCCGCGGGCAAAGCGGCGCTCGAGGCGGCTTTGGCCAAATGAAAGAACAGTCACCACCGCCAGGTACCAGATGCCGGCCACAATCAGCAGCTCCATGACCCGGGCGTTGGCGTAGTAGATGTTTTGCGCGTTGTGCAGCAGTTCCGAATACTGGATCACGCTGGCCAGGCTGGTCATTTTCACCATGCTGATGAACTCGTTGCCTACAGGCGGAATGATCATCCGCATGGCCTGCGGCAGAATGATCCTACGCAGTGCTTGCAGGCTCGGCATGCCGATGGACTTGGCGGCTTCATACTGGCCGGTGTCGACCGAGAGCAAACCGGCGCGCACCACTTCGGCGGTGTACGCACCCTGGTTGATACTCAGGCCCAGCAGGGCGGCCACGAACGGCGTCATCAGGTCGACGGTGTCGATGCTGAACAGACCGGGAATCGCGATCACCGGGAAGATCAACGCCAGGTTGAACCACAGCAGCAGCTGCAGGATCAGCGGCGTACCGCGAAACAGCCAGGTGTAGGTGATTGCCACGTAGCGCAGGATCGGGTTGGCCGACATGCGCATGATCGCCGTGATCACCCCGATCACCACGCCCAGCGCCATGGCCAGGATCGACATGACGATGGTGTTGACCAGGCCCCAGAGGATGGCCTCAGACGTGAGGAACTGCCCGATGTAGGACCATTCGATCTGGCCGTTGGCGAAGGCACGCAGCAATGCAGCCAACACGATCACGATCAACGTGGCAAAGAACATCCGCCCGTAATAACGACGCGGCACGTGTTCGTACTGCGTGATATCGAACTGGTTCTCGGACAACTTGCGCTCGGCTGCCAAGCGCTCGGCCGGGGTTTGGTTCATGGTGAATCTCCAAAACTTACAACGCTCTAACTACTGTACGCGGTCCAAATGTGGGAGCTGGCTTGCCTGCGAAGACGCCAGCCCAAACACCGCAGATTTAAATCCGGAACCCCTGATAACTCTCTGCCCACTGCTGTTGAGCCGCTAATGCGGACTTCAACCGCCCAATCTGCTCCCGAACCCGCTCCGGCGCTGTTCCACCCCACCCACTGCGCGCCGCAATCGCCGCTTCCAGGGTCAGGCAGTCGCGCACTTCTGGTGTGAGTCGTGCATCCACCTCCGCCAACATCGCCGGCGAGGCTTCCCACAACTCAATCTCATGCTTCTCACAGGCCTGCACCAACGCGCCGGTGATCTCGTGGGCCTCTTTAAACGGCACGCCACGGGTGGCCAACCAATCCGCCACCTCAGTCGCCAAGGTAAAGCCCATCGGCGCCTGACGCCGCAGTTCTTGTACCTGCACCTTCATGGTCGCGACCATTCCGGCCATCGCCGGCAACACCAGCAGCAATGTATCCACGCTGTCCAACACGCTGTGCTTGTCTTCACTCAAATCACGGTTGTACGACAGCGGCAATGATTTGAGCGTCGACATCAAGCCGGTCAGGTTGCCAATCAAGCGCCCAGCCTTGCCCCGCGCCAATTCGGCAATGTCCGGGTTCTTTTTCTGCGGCATGATCGAGCTACCAGTGGCGTAGGCATCGTCCAACACCACCCAGCGAAATTGCCGCGAGGACCACAGGCAAAACTCTTCGGACAGGCGCGAAATATTCACCCCGAGCATGCCCGCCACAAACAGGAACTCCGCTACATGGTCACGGCTGGCGACGGCGTCGATGGAGTTTTCGCACGGCCCGGTGTAGCCCATTTCCCTGGCCGAATGCTCCGGTTGCCGCGCAATCGCCGAACCCGCCATTGCCGCCGCACCCAGTGGCGACAACGCCGTGCGCGCATCCCAATCCACCAGGCGTTGCACATCGCGCAACATCGACTGGGCATGCGCCAGCAAGTGGTGGGCGAACACAATGGGTTGCGCCTGCTGCAAGTGCGTGAAGCCCGGGCAGATGCTCTCCACATGCTGCTCAGCCTGCTCCACCAACGCCTGTTGCAAGCCCAACACCTCGGTGGTGATGGTGCGCGCATGGTCCCGTAGGAAAAGGCGCAAATCGTTGGCGGTCTGATCGTTACGCGAACGCCCGGCGCGCAATTTTCCGCCCAGGGCACCAAGGCGTTCGGTCAGTACGCGTTCGATGAAGGTGTGCACGTCCTCGTCATCCAGAGTCGGATGCAGCGTGCCGGCGGCGAAATCTGCGCCAATACCGTCCAGCGCTTCGAGGGTGCGCAGGGTCTCCGACTCATCCAGCAAACCGGCGCGCTGCAATTCACGGGCATGGGCACGGGAGCCGGCCAGGTCGTAGGGTGTCAGGCGGAAATAGCGCTCAGGGCAACGCGACAACGCGGCCAATGCAGCAGACGGGCCGGTCTTGAAACGAGCGCCCCAAAGGCGGTCGGTGGGCTGGGACATGGTTGTTCCTCACGCTTGTTTTTAGAAGAGTCGGAGGCAGTAAAAATAAGTTTTCAACTAGACTGAACCAGCGTCTGACGCGCCGTATTCAAGGTTGCCAAGGGCGGATGTTTATGTTCATCATCGCCGCCTGGCTATGTTCAAGGATTGGGTTGAAGCCTGTTGAATATGGCACTTGAGGTCAACGCGTATTATGGAAACCCCACTTTCCACTTCTGGAAACCTGCTACCCAAACCCGGCACAAGACCGCCCCTGCAGTTGAGCGGGCTGGACTTCAAACTGCTGCGCGTGTTCATGGCCGTGGTCGAAGCCGGCGGCTTCAGTGCCGCGCAAAACGAGCTGAACGTGGGCCTGGCGGCGATCAGCAAACAGATCTCCGACCTTGAGATTCGCATCGGCATGCGCCTGTGCACCCGGGGTCGCGAAGGGTTTGGGCTGACCGAAGAAGGCAAGTTGGTGTATCAGGCATCCATCGAGTTATTTACCTCGGTGGACAGTTTTCGCGACAAGCTTAGTTCGGCGCAGAACGAGCTTATTGGTGACCTTAGTGTGGGGGTTATTGATAACACGGCGTCCGACGTTAATTCCCCGCTCATTGCCGCGTTGGGGAAATTACATAGCGAATCGCCAAAGATTAGATTGCGCCTGCATGCCTCACAATTGGACGAAGTTGAACGCGGCGTGGTGGAAGGGCGCTTGATCGTCGGCATCGTGCCGGTGTACCAGCGCCGTGAAGAATTCGACTATTTCCCGCTGTATGAGGAAAAGGCCCACGCCTACTGTGCCGTAGGACATCCACTGTTCAACGCGAGTGAAATCACACCGGAAGTGCTGCGCCAATACGAAGTGGTCAACCATCGCTATGCGATTCATCGTGACAAGGCCAACTTCGTCAACTATGACAGCCAGTCCGCCTCGGCCTCACAAGTCGAAGCCGTCGCGATCCTGATCCTTACTGGCCGTTTCCTGGGCTTCTTGCCCGAACACTACGCCGCGCCATTGGTAAGAGAAGGGCGCCTACGGGTACTGTGCCCGGAGCAAGTGCACTTGAGCACCGACTTCAACCTCATCCTTCGCCACAACGCCCCGCGCAGCCCGATGGTAAAAGCCTTTGCGACGGCGTTGGGCGTGGACCTCAAAGCCACTGCATAGACCTCCTGCCAAACACGGATCTGGGCTCGGCGAAGATCAAATGTGGGAGCTGTCGAGCTTCGGCGAGGCTGCGAAGGGATCGAATCGGTTTCCCTGGCGAACCTGCCATTCGCATCGATACATTTTCCGCCTAGGCAACAAACAAGCTGGCTTGTATTGTCTTCAGCCAACCCAAAGGAGGGATGCTCATGACTCAAACAAAAAACAGCCCCCCAGCGGAAAGCACCTGGGACAGCTATTTTCTCCATGGCGAATCAGTGTCTGACGACTTTATGTCTGAGGATGATCGATTGGAGGTTCTGGAGTTGAATCAGATAGTCCAGGAACGCCTCGACGCTGGCGAAACGCCCATTCATGTGCCCCTCGACGATTTGATCAACGAGGCTGAGACAGAAACCGTCCGAAAGAATTGAGTTAGGTATCGACGCACAGCGCGTATAAAAAAGCCCAATCTTCCAGATTGGGCTCAATGAAAACTGAAAACGAGATTTCGGGGGCAACGTAATTCAATCTTTCAACCCCTAGCACCCCATGCTAGTGCGCGACTACCGCAGCTGCTTGCGCTTCTTCTTCGCATGAAAATGCCGAAAATGCGCATCCTGCGCCGCCGCCAGCAATTCCCGATCCCCACGCGTATCGCCCCAGGCACGCAGCCGATACTCGCCCAAATCCCCGTACACCGCCTCAAGCCGCAACACCTTGTTCTCACACCGGCAATTATTCCCGGTGAGCTTGCCGGTCAACACCCCGTCGACCACCTCAAGCTCCGTGCCGATCAGCTTGATCCCCAGCCGATTGGCAAACGGCTGTAACACCAATGCCGGCGACGCCGAACACAACGTGACCTCCGCCCCGGAGCCCAACTCCTGCTCCACCGATAACACCCCTGTCGGCCGCATCAGCCGCGCCCAGGTCTTCTGGCAATACTCCTCGGCTTTCTGTTGCACCCATGCCTTCTCCACCCCGGTCATAAAGGTGCGGATCAACTGCGCCTTCAACTCATCCCGGCTGATCTGCCGCACCAGAAAGCGCAGCCCCGGCACCGCCAGCTTGACCATCCGGCCGTAGAACTCGCCGGGGCCAAAGGCAAACTTGAGGAAGGGCACGAAACTGTCGTGATGGGTCAGGGTGCCGTCGAAGTCAAAGACGGAAAGTACTTTGGCGTCAGCGGGGCCGGCTTCGAGCATGTCTGGGTTCACGGGTGGTCCTTAATCAGGTAGGGCGGTTTCATAGCGTTCTGACTGGCGCTTGCCTGTCGGGGTTCAGGTTGACGGTTCAGCTTGGTCGCTGCGGATCAGCCTCTGCGCTCTTCTGTGTGCGTGCGACGGTCCATACGTTTATGGCGATACGAGTTTACTACCCCTGAGCCCGGATTGGGGCTTCTGAGGTTCCGGCACGTTCACGCGAGAGCGAGTGCAGTTAGTTCTTACAAGTATTTTGGCTGACTGATCGGAGTGTGGGTTAAATTTCTTACATACCGCTCGTACCACTTAAAGCGAGCTTTCCGATATTTCCTATTTGCAATTTTTCGTATGGTAAATGCCAAAAACACAAGGCGTTAACCTTATGGCAAACCACGGCTATATGACCATCAGCGGCAAATCCCAAGGTCTCATTTCTGCAAACTGTTCAACTCAGGACTCTATAGGCAACAAGTGGCAAGACGGGCATCGCGACGAGATAATGGTGCTGTCCTTCCAACACAATATGGCCAACAGGGGCAACCTCAGAGCTTCGAGTCATGGGCCGATCGCAATCACCAAAAACATCGACAAATCGTCTCCCTTACTGGCAGTAGCGCTTTCCAATAGAGAAGAGCTCAACTGTGTCATTAATTTTTACCGTATCTCCCCATCGGGCAGGCAAGAAAAATACTACAGCGTCGATATTCGCGGCTGCATCATCACGGACCTCACCGTCGACGTACCCCATTCTGTTTTGCATGTTGATGCCGAGGCGCAAGAGCATGTTGCGCTTAAATATCGCGAAATAATTTGGACTCACCATCAGGCGGGAACAAGTGGCTTCAGTACCTGGGAGACAGGCCGGTGACCACAGAATATGAAGAACGGAAACCTACATTTCAAGACCTCTGGGTGGTTAGTCAGGCTGCGGCGTATCTGACTAACCAGGCTTGTACCATAAGTGCTCGGAATATCAACGATGGGGTTGTTCGGCTACAGTTCAATCGGGAGGTGGCTTATTACGCGCGGAGTATTGTTAGGGATGTTGAGGAAGGCAGGAAAACTATTGATCAGGGATTGAAAGAAATAAAGCGCGAACAAAAAAGCCTCATCAGTCAATCTCTGGAGGTGGGCAGGAAAGGTATCGGGGTAATCGCGGGGGCACTTCAGTTTGCGACGGGGGCGGGAATTTGCTATGCCTCAGTTGGTACGTTGTGTTTGCTGGCGGGCATCCCGATCATGGCACACGGCGCTAACAACATGTACGAAAATGGTAGGAATATGCTCGAGGGGCATTCCGATACAGTTGGTCCGGTCAGGAATGGATATCGCGGCGCTGCACAGTCCTTGGGGTATGGCGAAAGTGGAGGTGATTTAGTCTACGGTGGGACAGATATGATTATGTCTTTTTACAGTCTGCATAGACTTGTACTAAAGCCGGATGCTTGGCGGTTGTTTAGATATATAAGATCAGATAAGGAGAGGGCTTACAGAAGAATGGGAGTGTTTTCATTAGGTGTTGAGGTATATATTGATTATGAGACGGGGAAGCAGGTGTATAAGGGGGTGGTAGATTGATTGTGTTATATGCTTTTTTATTTTTGGTTTTTGGTGTGGGCGGTGCGTATGCTTTAAGGTCTAGACTTTCGGGTGAGGGACTTAATAGTTTGAAGTTGTTCTTGTGTTTGATATTTAATGGCTTTTTTGTGGTGGCCTATATTGAGGTTATTAAGTATTGCGAGTTTCCTTTTTTTGGGATTAGGACTGATTTTATTATTCAATATCCAATCATCGAGTGGATTGCCTTTTTCGGCATATTGGCTCACGGATTTGCACTTCCGGTGAAATGGAAAACTAGCGATGGTTTTGAACGAAAAAAAGAGGAAGGCCGATAAGAAGGTTCGTCCGGGCTTAGCTCGGTCGAACCAAACACGAAAGTTCAACGTACCGAATGACCTGAAGACCGGAAATATTCCGCTAGCTTCCGAAGCCAAGTTCTGGTCGGGGGCACCCTGCGGCGAGTCCTGTTGAGCAACAGATAGGGCATATCCCGCAACCTAATCCAGCCTTCATCCTGCCAATGCAGCAGGCTCAGCGACATCTCCGGCCAATCCAGCAAGCTCAGCATTGGACGGTCTGTGGATCGTGATTGTTGCCCATCTCGTAAAGTCGGTACGACCTGATGGGTCAACCACTCCCGCAGTAGGCGATGCCCAGGCGCGTAGTGATACACCAGCAACGCGTACACTCCGGACTCGCTGATCATCAGCATGTTCTCAGGCTGACCGTGATAGCGGATTTCCAGCGTTTGCCGTTGATCCTCATCGAGTTTGCTGACCTTGCGCTCGTCCAAGTAAAGACCGGTCAATCGGCCAAGATCGCGGGCACAGAACCAGGGCTGGTTCTCAAGAAGCAGCGCGTGCAGTTGCAGGTTGTGGCGGGTGAAGACCGTAGGTTCATGCATGACACACCTCCGAGCCGGAGCGTGTTTGAGAAATGATGCAGGTGCTGCGAACGTCCTTCGCAGGGGATGCAAAGTGTCCAGGCATTTCCGTTACCTCTGGTTGCTTTCTTAGGGCATGCGTTATGGGTGTCGGGAGCTAAGAAACCCACCAGAGACGGGCCGGACATATTCCCCTTTCGGGTCTTGTATTCGCCCACTCCCGACATAACGGGGATTTTTTCACAGACGTAGAGAAACCGCTGGCGAAAAAAAGCCGCATGGCTGTCGGGTGCGGAGGACCGCTCTGGTTGAGGCGTTTCTTAGGCGCCGAGTCGAAAGGGTAGGTTGACGGATAGGGGCGGTCAAGCCCGCAAGACTGTTCATTCTGTGTCAGTGAGGTTTGCTATCAATTGGGAGAATAATTTTCAATTTATTTACTTTGGGCGGCTTCATGCTATCTGGCTTACGTAAGTGGTCGGTACGTAATAATAGAATTCCAATAATGGATTTTTAGTTTTTTAAAATTTATATAAGGTCTTCAGTTTTCAAGGCGATGGATTGGGTCGGGGGAGTATCGCCTCATGGATAGATTATTTAGGGGGAGATGGTTTCTAATTCTCCCCCGTTTTCTTGACTCTATTTAGGCTTCTTGAGTGAAATAAGGAGTGCGCCGGCGGTGCTTTGAGGTATTAAGCCTTGTGCAATTTTTTTCTGCAAATAGGCAGGGAATTTCTGAGGCAGATAAGTGTTTTCCAACCAGATTCTAAATTCCCCTAGAGAGCTGAGAGGATAAATGTTAGCTTCTGTTTTGGCCGCTGACTGAGGGAAGTAATCAGGGTACTCATGTGGGAATTTTTTTCTTTCCCCATGAGCTTGTTCGAGACCAGCGGAGGCCCAATGTTTAGCCCACATCTGGCCAACACTAATGTCTGGCACGGTGTGAGTGTCTATTATCAATCCGGACTCGATTGCTGATATGACTATATCTGCAATCTCTCTAAAAACGCTGAAATAACCAGCTGGCAGTTTATTTAGGAGTATTCGGTCGTGATAATGTCTCCATGAGTCAAGCTTGAGTGCTTGTGGCGAGAATCCAACGGCTTCGTATATGAATGCTCTTAAGGTTTGACGGGCGAGAAGTCGAAAATTTCTTTGGGCTATTTGAGCGTCAGTGTTATCAGAGTCAAAGGCATAGTACTCAAGTATTGCCATGCAAACAGTGTCAGGGTATGCACTAATTTTCTGGCCGCTTTGCTCAGTTTTTATGACTATTCGATCAGAGGTGAAGTTTTGCTGAGTCAGCAGTTGCTTTATTTTTCTGCCGCGAGGTTTGAAGGTTTCATCATGCCAATTGTTGGCTAACTCACTGATAGTTTTGGGGTTTACGCCGCACAGTCTGGCTAGCCCCCTCTCTGTCAGATATGGGGTAGTATCGTTTAGGACACCCATCTGTATACCATCTATTTCTCCAAAAGATGCAGATGGTAGCTCCAATGGTAACTCTGATTGCGTCAATTCATTCATGGCTAGTTCCGAATTATTTTGATGGCTTCATTAATTATTGGCGCAGGGTAGAGGTTATCCATAGGGATGTCAGATTTTTTCTTTACTTGTGATATTCCTTGTTCCAAGCATAGCTTGGCGCACATTGCTCTAAGGTGTTTTAGGTCTATATTTATGCTGTTTTTTTGGCAGTGGGTTTCTACGTCAACTAGTTCTACATTTCCACTGGGTAACGAAATTGTATCAATTTTTTGAGAAATTTCCTGCAACTGTCTTTCGGTTTCTTCAAAACGAAGTCTAGTTTCAGTTGCGAGTTTCTCCCGTTCTGCTATTTCTCTGATGAGTAGGTTTGTGTGTTGTGCTAAGTTTTGTGCAAGTGACATAATCTCAGAGTCGCCCTGTTTGATTGGGGCTGGATAAGTGCCGAACTTTCGTACGGAAGGTATTACTTCGTGGAACATCCAGCGTTGGAATGACTTGCTCGCTGGTGAGTTGTCTCTTGAAATTATTCTATATAGACCAGGCTCCGTTATAAAAACTTCTGTTCTTGGGGAGTTTGAGTTATCTCCGGCTACAGGGAAGTGCTGATGTTCATCGCTATCTAGGACTTCAAGCTGAGCTTTGATGAGTTGGCCTAGCCCAGTTTTATTTTCTTTGTTTAGGTTTGTGTTTGTTTTGGCCAGAGTTAATACTACATCCTCAAGTGCTATATATAATTTTTCTGCTATATAAAGGCTTCTTATTCTTGAGACGCCGTTTTCTGCATGATAGTCAAGTAGGATAGGTGTATGCATTTTTCTTCCCTATAAAAAAGCCCCGCTTTAGCGGGGCTTTAAATTTATACAGCTAAGCATCCATTAGGCTTCAGCTGTTATAGCATGGCGCTTTGATATCAATCAATCCCAGCTCAGCGCGCCTCCGGTCTGATACTCGATCACTCGGGTCTCAAAGAAATTCTTCTCTTTCTTCAAGTCCATAATCTCGCTCATCCACGGGAACGGGTTAGTCGTCCCTGGGTACTCTTCCTTCAACCCAATCTGCGACAGACGACGGTTAGCGATGAACTTGAGGTAATCCTCCATCATCGCCGCATTCATGCCCAACACCCCACGCGGCATGGTGTCACGCGCGTACTCGATCTCCAGCTGAGTCCCCTGCAGGATCATCTGGGTCGCTTCTTCCTTCATCTCGGCATCCCACAGGTGTGGGTTTTCGATTTTGATCTGGTTGATCACATCGATACCGAAGTTCAGGTGCATCGACTCATCACGCAGGATGTACTGGAACTGCTCGGCCACACCGGTCATTTTGTTGCGACGGCCCATGGACAGGATCTGGGTGAAGCCGCAATAGAAGAAGATGCCTTCCAGGACGCAGTAGTAAGCGACCAGGTTGCGCAGCAGCTCTTTGTCGGTTTCGACGGTGCCGGTTTCGAACTTCGGATCGGAGATCGAGCGGGTGTACTTCAGGCCCCAGGCGGCCTTTTTGGCGACCGATGGGATCTCGTGGTACATGTTGAAGATCTCGCCTTCATCCATGGCCAACGATTCGATGCAGTACTGATAGGCGTGGGTGTGGATCGCTTCTTCGAAGGCCTGGCGCAGGATGTACTGGCGGCACTCCGGGTTGGTGATCAGGCGGTACACGGCCAGCACCAGGTTGTTGGCGACCAGGGAGTCGGCGGTGGAGAAGAAGCCGAGGTTGCGCATGACGATGCGGCGTTCGTCGTCGGTCAGGCCTTCGGGGTTTTTCCACAGGGCGATGTCGGCGGTCATGTTGACCTCTTGCGGCATCCAGTGGTTGGCGCAGCCGTCGAGGTACTTCTGCCAGGCCCAGTCGTACTTGAACGGCACGAGTTGGTTGAGGTCGGCGCGGCAGTTGATCATGCGCTTTTCGTCGA
>NZ_FOQS01000020.1:0-67916 GCF_900113815.1 Pseudomonas sp. NFPP04
CGACGGCCAAATCATAGAGTTGGTAATACAGCGCCGCGAGGCGGCCGGCCTGCCAGTTGAAGAGCGTCTGGCTGTTGAAGCGGGTGCTCAGCGTATCCAGGACCGCTTGGTTATAGGCCTGTTCCCGTTCTGTTTGCGCCGACTGTTTGTTCGCCATGGTGATCTGTTCCGTTGCTGAAAGGATCTGCGCGTCCAGTTGGGCAATGTCATGCGCGCTCTGGTCACGCAGGGCCTGCCACTCTTCGCGTCGGCGTGCATATTGCTCGGAAGCCTCGAGTTTGTTGGCTTTGCCGTTGTTGGATTGCGCATCCAGCTCCAGCACCTTTGCCGCCGCTTGGGCCAAGCCGCCAAACTCCTTGTAGCCGATGCCGTAGGCCATGCCAGCTGTGAAATGGGTTGGGATCTGGTTTAAGAGGGCCGCGGTGGTGGTCAGTGCGCCGGCGCTGAGTTGTTTGTCATTGGCGCTGGTGCGCAAATCCATGGCGCGTTGTTCGTTGTCGGTGATATGCCGGTCATACAAACCCTTGTAATGCAGTTGACGCTTCTTAACGCCGGCTAGGCTCGCCTGCAACGAGGCCAGGTTGTGTTCCAGTGACGCGATGTTCGCCAGATGCACTTCGTTGGCCATACCCAACAAGGCGCCCTGTTGGGTCTGTTGCAGTACCCCCAACGCATCGGCGTCGCGCCGCTCCAGGATGCCCTGCAAGTTGCTGCCAAACTGGATCACCTGTTGCACGGCCGTACGGGCGCGCTCCAGCAACAGCGGGAAGCGTTGGCTCCAAAGGTCCAGGCCGGCCATTGAGGGCGCCGGGTCGCTGCCATCCCCGGCTTGACGGGCCTGCTGCAGGGCGGTGGGGGAGACGGGTTCTTCGAACAGCCGCAAAATCAACGGCTGGCCGTCAAGTGAGAGGTTATTGCGCAGGTTGAACAGACGCTGCTCCACCCGCCGCCAGTAATCCAGCAAGGCGTCATCGAAGGGTGCCTTGAACGGGCCGTTGGTCACTTGGATCTGCCCAACCAGGCCGGGTGCCAGTGCCTTGGGGTTGTCATCGAACAGCTTTTCCAGGCGTTTCAGTGACACGCTGTTTTCGACACTCGCCTGACCCAGCGTCGGATCAGCCCAGTTCAGCAGCAGCGGCATGGCTGGCCGCTTACCCAGCAGTTGCAGGGCCTGGATATACCACATCTTGGCTTCGGTCAAACTGTCACGGTTTTGCTGGCGGTACAGATGGTCGCCCCGTGCGAGCAACAGTTCCAGCCAACGCAGGTACACGGCCAGCTTATAGTGCATGGGGTCGTTGGCGGCGATCAGGTCTGGGTCATAGGTGTTTTCCGGCGAGGAAGTGTTCCAGGTGGTGTCCTGCTGCAATGGCTGGACGTTCCAGAAGCGCGGTGTGCTGCCGATCATGTCGAGACTGCCGTCTTCCTTGCGATAGCCGGCGGGATTGAAAATGCGCTTGAACCAGCGCTCGGCCTCGTCGAAACGCTGCTCGGCCAGCAGCCGATTGGCGATCAGGAAAGGCACGTGGAAAAACAGCTCCCAGGTATATTGGCCTATGCCACCTTCGAAGCGCATGGGGGTATTGATGATTGTGCCGCCCCAATTCGATCCACTCGGGTCGACAGGGATGGCTTGCGTGTTCCAAGAAAGCAGCACGTCGGTGCCTTCCTGCATCCGTTGTTCCAGTAGCGGCCCTCCAAGGGTCGTCATCACATGCTCGGCACCGCCGTTGGTTCCGTTGGATCGTAGGTGAAAGATTTGACTGTGTCCCAAGCGCTTGGGAGAAGTCACCATCCACCAGTTGACGTTCGGCGTGAAGTTCGTGATTTTTGCGGGTTGATCGAAAACCGCTCGCACGAGAGGGACATCGTAGACAATACGCTCACTGTATTCGGGGAAGGTAGTTATCAAAAATAACCTAATCGTTATACCGTGATTCGACGCTATGACTTGCTGGCTATAACCTGTTGGCAAACGCACTCTTTTATTTGCATTCGTGCGGATCTCTATAGACGAATATAGAGGTTCAATGCCGCCGCCTTTTGTCAATGTAACAAAGTACGCATGGTCGTCGTGATTCTTGGGGGTAGATGTAAAAGACAATGCTCCACTCGTTATTCTAAAGTCAGTAAGAGTGGCGGTGTTGTCCTCGGCTCTCGCTGATGCCGCTACCGTCAAGGTATCAATCGGGGGAGCCAAGCGAGCTTGGTATTTAAGTGGTGGAAACACTGGGTAGTTGGTATGCGTGGTGACGGATTCAATGTCATAGTTGAAATTGAACTCCCACGACTTACCGGGCGAGTCGATATGTTGTAGAAGTTTGTTTAAAAGACATAAGTAGCGCACGTTGGTGTTTGTTTCCTGTTGAACGAAAAACACACCCAATGGCCGATCTGCTGAGCTCCCTTCCTCTCTTAGTTCTGCTGCAAACAAACGTGTAGGGCTGACGAGATCCGTAGAAGGAATTAAATGTTCCAATGGATAGCTACGCTGCGCCCATTGACCATTTGCCTGCAACGAAGCGAGGTGCAGCTCCCACGAGACAATTTCCCATGCCCGCACATCGTTTTCCGAACTACTGGCTTGATCAACCTGCAGTTTACGAATCTTTTTGTGTAACCACATCACATGGACCCGGTGATTGAAGTACACAATCGCTGGATCACCTTCTGCTTTGATAGGCACTTGGATCCTGGACCACTCACTCCAGGCCACAGGATTACGCAATCGACCGTTGACTCCGCCGCTGCTGCCATCAACATAGCGCCAGTAGTAGTCGCCATCCTGATCAAGCGAGCGACCCAAGAAATAGACCGGTGTGTCGCTCACATCCGGCTCGGCCTGGTAGGCGCTGAACGACCTGATATCCAGCACAGCCCGCAACTCCCCCACATAATCGCGCATCGCCTGCTCGACCCGCTCTTCGGTCACCCGTCCCTGGTTGATGGTCTGCTCCAGGTTTTTGAACAGCGTGGTCTTGCGGTAACGCAGTGCCGGGTCCAGATAACTGGCCGGGTAGTGCAGCAAGAGTTGCAACCCGGCCCAAGTGGCATAACGCTTGTTGTAGGCGTCCCACTGGTCCAGGTAGCGGCCGGGGCGCGAAGCCTCTGCCATGGCGGGTAGGCTGACGCCGGGTTCCAGGTACTGGCGACAGCGATGGATATACAGCTGAACGCTGGCAATCGCCTCGGCAATCCGGCTGGTCGTGACCTGGCCGCTCACCTGCGGGTCCAGCAGCAGGTACTCGTAAAGGTCGTCGGCCGTTTTGATGTTTGTGGCGAGAGTACCCAGCCCACGATCAGGAATGACGTACTGCAGGTAGTAGCTCACCAGCGCATCGCGCTTGGTTTGGTTGAGCGAGTTTTCCAATGCGCTATTCATGATGCCTCCGGTTCAGGCGTGGGCAGCGGCGAGGATATTGGCAGCGAATTGTTCAAGCGTATTCTGATCGGGTATCAGTCCGGCCAACAGATCCAGGAGGCTCAGATCCGTCGGGGCCTGGCCCAGCTTCTGCCCCAGTTGCATGCGCGCGACGAGCGGGTACAGCTCACGAAAGCTCCTGGGCGAGACGCCTAGTGATTCCATGCAGCCGAGTACCTGGATTTTGTCCCAGCCATGTAACAGCGCAAGCTCCTGTGCTATGTCCGCGGGCGCCGTCCACTCGCCGGCCGCAGCGCGCTGCAAATACCGCCGCCCTTCGGCCACCGGCAGTACCAGCAATTTCTGCCAGTGCCGGTAGCGTGACAGCAGCAACAGCAATGGCAGGTCAGGAAGCGGCGGCAATAATTCGCCGGTCAGCAGCGAACGGGAAGGGCGCGGCATGATGAGTGCCAGGTCCTGCTCGCTGAGTTGCGCCCAATGGCACAGCAGGGCGAACTGGGCAATCAGGTTTGCATATTGCACCAACTGTGGGAGATCAGATTCCAGGGTAGATAACCCCCTCACCGGGCTACTGTAATAGGCTTGGATCTGATTCCAGAAGGTCAACACCGAGTAGCCGGTAAATGCCGGATTCATGCGAGCGGCAACGGCATCCATCCATTCGATCAGACGCAGGGACGTGCTCGGTTTCAAACCAAACTGCGCACCGATGTGCCGACACAGCAGTTCGAACAGCGCCTGCTCGCTGCGAGTATCACCGGGTTGTCCACTGAGTGTGCTGTAGATGTTCTGCAAAAAGCCTTGCAGCTCCGGTGTCGCGACCTGGCGGTAGTCGCGAGAGGTCATCACAATCAGACGGGCGGCATCCAGACCTTCGCGCCGCATCCAGTCCACCAGGTAACCCGTGCGTTCCAACGCCGCGAGCGCTGCCCCCACCGGACGCTCTTGCTGGCTGAGACTCTGAGCGATCACTCCCGGTGCATCCAGCAGATTCCACAACTGCAATGCTTCGTCCGGAGCCAGCCCAAACAGGCGTGGGATCGCCACCAGCCGATAGAGTGCGTCTACATGCGTTATATTCAGGGTGGGCAGGACATAGCCGATGGCGCCCCCATTATCGATGACTCCAGGCAGCAAGCGGGCCAGCATGATGAGCACATCGGCACTGATGCCCAACCCTCGGCACAATATGGCGCGTGCCGCCTGTGAAGGTGCGTCGTCGCGCGGTGGCGACAGGAACAGGCGCGTACTGAGAAAATCGTCGTTTCCAAACAACTCCCGGAAAAACGACTGCTCGCCCGGGCGGTGGTAGGTGTTGATCGAGCCGATACACGCAACGAAGGCATTGACGGAAAAACCGTAGCGTTCACGCAGCGGCAGGTAGACGGCCAAGGCTTGGAGTGGCCGGGTCAACGGGTAATCGGAGAGGTTGACCGCCGCCGCCACGATCAACCAATCGAGCTCTTCGAAGGTTATCCCGACGCGCCGCTGAAGCCGGATCACGCGATTGAGCCGTTCCAGATTTTGACCATGACGGTTGTACAGCCTGCTGGTCGCCGGGTTGTTGGCAGGCGGCGTCGCGGGGTGCCCTGCCCGTGTTCCTACGTACGCATACAGAGGGGGGTCGGGGTTGACGTCACTATCCCAGCCGTGAATGTAGCGGGCGCCGTACTTCTGCGGGGCAATCAACGGCCACTCCAGGGAGATTGGGCCGTTTGATACATATTGCCGAGGCCTGGGTCGGTAGGGGGGGGAATACCCAAGAACAAAGGTTAGAACAAAATCAGATCGGCTCAGCACTCCTGAGTCGATATCCAAGGTTATTCTCACTTCTCGCGTCACTCCTGCCGGCGTGCCGTTACTCCAATGGATCATGGGGTCGTCACTCGTGACCGATTCGTTTCCCCAGCGCATTTCAATAAAGAGTGACGCATCGTCCATATATGAATAGGTGACGGTATGCCGGGCATTTACCTGAGCCACCCAAGTAATCTGATCAGCCTCCCTATCTATTCTCATGTCGTAGATCGTGACTAAAGAATAGCCACCATCATCAGGCGAGTGATCGATCCTTAGTTCTACCGGTTTACGGTATTCGAGTGTGCGATCGCCCACATCTCTCTGAATGGCACCCACACCCAGTGCCTGCATCAACGTCTCCTGGTCCAGCTGAGTACGTTCCAGCAAGGACCGATCCTTCTGGATCGCTGTAATAGCGGCCTCCGACCCCACATGCGTCATGTCCGCAATTCGGCTCAAACCGTAGTATCGCCCGACTGTGGCCTGGGTGTTCTGCATGCCCTGCGTCAGTATCCCGAACTCCTCAGGCGATAACGCCAGCCGATCGCGCACGCAGCCCGGGGTCAGTACTTGGGTGATCCATGCATCAAAGGGGATAGATGAGAACGCGCGCGCTTCGTTATCGCCCAGCGTGGCCCATATTTCGGCTTGCGAACTCTTCAAGGCAGCCAAGCCCTGGCGGATCTGCTCGCTGGCATGGTTGTAAGGCAAGATCATCGGAAAAACCTTGGTACGCAGCTGTTCCTCGGCATCCCCCACCACGCCTTGCTCCAATACCTCCAGGATCAGGGTCAAGGTGGATATTTCTTGGTTCAGGTGGGTGTCACTCAACGGCAGGCGATTCAGGTCGGGGCGCCGCTTGTCCAGCTGCAAGCCGTGGGTGGCGGGATGCAACGGTTTGGCGACCCGGTACAGCGTCGTCAGGTAACTGCCAGGGGAAAACAGCGAGCCCACCGAATCGGGATGGGCATAGAGCAGGTTCCGGCCGAACCAATCTTGATAATTGCCGCTGGAGCCGATGGCGCGATCCAGCCACTCGGCATCATAGGCAATGCCCAGCTTGGCGATGGCCTGGGCGATCGGCTCGCCGCGTGCGGTCAACTGGCGATGCAACCGGGTCAAGGCTGCGGCGTGGGCTTCGGCCTGTTCAAAAAACTGTTGCGCCGCAGCCCGCTCGCGCTTCGCGGTTTTCTTTCCCAGATAGTTGGATATCGTCTCGGCACGGCCCTTACGGACGACGTCGAACACTGACTCGTAGCCCCGCTCGGCCAGTTGCTGGCGAAACGCTTTGATCTGAGCCACATCACTCTCGGGGGGCGGGGTGACTGCCGGTTGCGGCTTGTTTGCTGTCTTTACTGTCTTGTGGATGCGTGCGGGCGGCTTGGTCTTCGCTGCAGTAGCGCTGGGTGCGCTTTTCTTTGCCATACGTTTCTCCTGACGTACAACATTGCGCACACTGCGGTGGACCGTGCATTGAGTGGGTAATATAAAGTAATAGACGATTTGTTTAAGAGAGCAAGACGAGGCCGTTTCTGGTCCTTCACTTAACAGTAAGCCTCACCGATGTGTTCTTTATGAACCGGCAGCACGGCGATCTCGTAAATCATGGCGTTGCTTCCTGAGTGGGCACGACGGCTATCGCGTTCTTGCCCCAGGCCTGGACCAGGTTCCGCGGCTGCGCTATGTCCATGATCGAGGCCGTGAACGCGTGTGGCCGCCGATGGTATCGAACACCACATCAACGCCGCGCCCGTCCGTTTCCCGCAGGATGGCGTGAACGTAATCTTCCTTTTCGTAGTCGATGATCACATCGGCGCCCATGCGTTGTGCGAACTCAATATTGGCTTCACGCACGGGGGGGAACACCCTGGCGCCGATGGCCTTGGCCAGATGGATCGCCACATGGCCGACTCTGCCGGCGCCGCCATGTATCAGAGTTTTGATCCGCCTCCTATAGCGCACTGTTCACGATCGTGAGTATCAAACGGCTCGGATGCCCGGCGCCGATATGCACGGTATTGCGCGCCACCTGCGGATGCTCGCCCATGCCTTCGGCCTCGCCACTGTTGGGGTTTACATCGAAGCGCGGAAAGTTGCTGCTGGCGATATCCAGGCGCAGGCGGTGGCCACGCTTGAACAGGTTGCAGGTGGCGAAGGGTTCGATCACCACCTTGAACGGCTCTCCCGGCGTGAGCGGAGCCGGGTGTTCCCACGAGTCGCGGTAGCGACACCGGATAATCCCGTCGGTGATATTCATGGCGTACCCCTGCGGGTAATCGCCGCTCGGCGGGTAGACGTCCACCAGCTTGGCGGTGAAATCGGTATCCGGCGCACTGCTGTGCACCCACAGTTCGACTTTCACCGGGCCGGCGACCACCCAGTCGTGCTCAAGCGGTTGGGTTTCGAAGCTCACTACGTCATCTCGGTCGCACAGTGCCGAGTGGTCACCCCGGGTGCCGAAAAAGTCCGGGCTTTCGATCTGGTTGAAAGCGCCACCCACGAACACCGGAGCGCCAGACGTCAACGAGCCGCCAATGGTCGGCACCGGGTGGGCGGGATCGCTGAAGTAGCTCAATGAACTGGGCGGCCCCACAGGAGCGAGCGGCGAAAGGGCTTTTTGTGGTGTCAGGTAGAGGTTCAGCTGTTGGCTGCCCGCGAGCGGCCAACACGGCGACTTGAGCCAACGCCCGCCATGCTCCAGCCGACCCTCTGCATTTTTTCGGCCGCTGCCGCCCCCCATCAGGAACACATCGACCTGATGGGTGGCGTGCCGTCCGGCGTCGGTCGGTTTGAGCCAGCGTTGCATCCATTCCACTCGGCAACTCAACCAGTCTTCGCCCAGGTTGCCGTCGAAAGGCGCGGCGTTGCCAAATTCGGCGTTGCCGCTGTAGCTGATGTTGCGGTCACCGTGCAGCCACGGGCCCATGATCAGTCGTTGAGGTGACTGCTTGCGTGCGGTGAACGCCGTGAAGTTGTCCAGCGTGCAACTGACATAGGCGTCGTACCAACTGGACATGAACAACACCGGGATGTCCGGGATCTGCTCGTAGAAACCTTCAGCGTAGATACCCAGTTGCTTCCAGTACTGGTCAAAGTCACCGTGGGACCACTGCTCGAACAGGTAGTTTTCATACTCCGGTACATGGCGCAATGGCGAATGCCCAGGGCGCCACGGCATGCGCGCAAACCAATCGAGAATGTCTTCCTGGGCCAACGCCTCTCGCAACTGCGGGTCGGCCTGCACGGCGGCGCTTTGCTGGGCTTGCTTGTAGGCCCAGGTCGCTTGCTTGAGTTCGAACGCGCCGCCCTGGCGAATGCCGCACTGGTAGGCGTTAGCGAACCCCCCCGAGTCCAGCACCATGGTCTTGAGACCTGGCGCATTGCAGCAGGCCATCGCCATCTGCGTGTGCGCTGCATAGGACAGGCCCATGCTGCCGATGTGGCCATTGCACCAGGGCTGTTCGACGATCCAGCGCAAGGTGTCGTAGCCGTCTTCGCCTTCATTGATGTATTTGGTGAACACGCCTTCGGAACGGTAACGCCCGCGACAATCCTGGAAGATCGCCACAAAGCCCTGCTCGGTAAAAGCTGCGGCCATTTGCTCGCGGGTAAGGTGCAGCCCGTCCAGGCGTTTTTCCGAGCGTGAGGGGCCGGATTTGTCGTAGGGCGTGCGCTCGATGACAACCGGCCAGGGCCCGGTGCCCAGCGGTAGATAAATGTCGGTGGCCAGGCGCACGCCATCGCGCAGGGTGATCATCTGGTTGCGTACAATGTGCATGTTTTCGAATGCGGGGTGGGTCATGACAAAGCCTTGGTCAGTCGAATTCAATAGCCGGTGAGGGCGGCGCAGGCGAGCAGGAGCAACGCCACCGCGGTGCAGATCAGGAACAGCGGCAGCACAAACCGAGCCCACTGCACCCAGCCCACATTGGCCGCAGCAAGCAGTACCAGCAGGCCGCTGGAAGTGGGCGTGATCATGTTGGTCAAGCCGTTGCCCAGCAGGAAGGCATACACCGTGGTCTGCGGGCTCACGCCGGCCAGTTGGCCCAGCGGACCGAAGATCGGCATCGTCACGGCGGCCTGCCCGCTGGTGGATGGAATCACCACATCCAGGCTCATCTGCGCGAAGAACATGCCGAACGCCGCAGGCAGTTGGCCGTGCTGGCCAATGATCTGCGACAGGCCGTGCACGATGGTGTCCAGCACCTGGCCGCTGGCGAGGATCGACTCCACGGCCGTGGCCAGTGCGATCAGCACGCCGGCCATGAGCATCTTGTTCATGCCTTCGACAAAGGTGCTTGCCGTGGTGCTCGGGCTCATGCCTGCGATGGCGGCGAAGACGATGGTCAGCGCCAGGTAATACGAGGACAGCTCGGGGTACTTCCAGTGCCAGGTGTTGGAGGCGTACACCAGGAAGCCGACCCCAACCCCCAGTGTGATCAGGCTGAGAGTGTGCCGCACGGAGAGTTTTTTGCCCGAGTGGGAAAATGTGGCCGAGGTATCGAAGCCGCTCCGGCGGATGTAGAACAGGATGTAGCCCACGGCCAGCGTGACAAAAATGAAGTACGCGACGATGCGCATGCTCAGCCCGCTGAACACTGGCAGGCCGACCAAGGGTTGCGCGACAGACAGCGCGATGGGGTTGGAAATCGAGCCCATGTACCCCGTCTTTACCGCCAGCGCGACGATTGCCAAGCCGACGATGTTGGGCAGGCCCAGGCGGTTTGCCATGGCCACCATCACGGGCACGAACATGATGTATTCCTTCGCCAGCCCCATGAAGGTGCTACCTGCCGACAATGCGAGCATCAGGGTTGGCACCAGAATGTAGACGTTGCCTTTGGTGGCACCGAGCAGTCGGTCCAGGCCGGCATCGATGGTGCCGGTCTTGTTCAGCACGGCAAACATGCCACCGATGAACAGCACCATGAAAATCAGCCCGGCGCGTTTCTCGATGGCCAGGGGAATGGCCAGAAAGGTCTCGGCCAGCGATACCGGTTGTGCCACGGTTTTATTCGACGAGCGCGGCGGCAGGGCGAAGAGTTGGCTGAGCGAGGTGTCTTTTTCCAGTACCTGATAGGTCCCGGGAATCACGCGGACGTCTTGGCGTTCAAACTGGCCGGAGCGCACCACATAAGTCAGCACCATGGCCAGAAACACAATGCTCAGCAAGATGATTGCCGGGTTGAGTTGGCGGGTGTTTTTGGGTGGCGCGGTGTCGGTGACTGTTGGCGCAGTGGATGACATAGCGGTGCTCTCATCTTTTTTTTATGGGAATAGCCAACGGCTACATCGGCACAGTAGGGCAATCATAAATACCTCACAACGTTATGAAGAACGCGTATTGGGCTATGCGTTTCAAGGTGTTGTCGGGTTATCTGTCATAGCCTGATGCGCTTTTGTCATAAGCTTGTCGCCCCTGTTTTAATTCGATAGCGTTGTTTGCTCATTCAGGTCATTAACACCCAAGAGCATCGGCCAGGAAATACTTGGTCAAGCAACTTTTCTTACTCTCTGCCGCAAAAAATAAAACACAGCTGAGGGCTTTAACATGCGTGCGTTTATAACGACCGGCGGGCTTTTGTGCGCCAGCTTAATGGTGCCTGGTATATCAAGCGTGCGCGCCGAAGGTTTCCTCGAGGATTCCACCGGCCACCTTGCGTTGCGTAATTACGCCTTCAATCATGACAACCGCAGCGGCGGCAACGACCGTGTCGAATGGGCACAGGGGTTGTTGCTGACGATGCGTTCCGGATTCACGCCCGGGACCGTCGGGTTTGGCCTTGACACCCTGGGCCTGCTGGGGCTGAGGCTTGACTCCAGCCCTGCACACGCCGGTACAGGCCTGTTGCCAGTGCATGATGATGGCCGCGCCGCCCGTGATTTTTCCAGCCTAGGCGTGACCGGCAAGCTGCGTTTTGCCGATGTCGTGGTGAAGACGGGCACGTTGTTGCCCAAGAACCCGGTGGTCAGTTACAACGATGGGCGTTTGCTGCCACAGACATTCCAAGGCACGCAGTTTGAATACACCGGTATCGAACATCTATTTGTGCAAGGTGGGCGACTGGATCAATCAAAGTTGCGTAACTCCAGCGATAACGTCGATCTGATACCGAGCGGTTACAAAGGTCCGAAGCATGGTGATTTTTACTTTGTGGGTGGTACGTATGCACTCAATAAAACGATCAGCCTGTCTTATTACTACGGTGAACTTGAAAACTTCTATCGCCAGCACTTTTTCGGGGTTGTGCATAAAGTGGCTGTCGGGCCAGGTCACTTGACGACGGACGTGCGTTATTACAACAGTCTTGAAACGGGGGCGGCCTATAACGGTGCTGCGGACGCCGACATGTTCAGCGGCTCCTTGAGTTATCGGCTCGGCGGGCATACGTTCGGAGGCGGCTATCAGCAATTGTCCGGTAACGCCGCATTGCCCTATTTGAATGGTGCGGCCACCACGTCCTTTACCAGTCCGGGCGTGAGCAAATTCATCCTGGAGGATGAGAAAACCTGGATGCTGCGCTACGACTATGACTTTTCCGCCCTGGCGATCCCGGGCTTGAGTTTCATGGTCCGCTACTACAAAGGTTTCGACGCCAAGTATTCCGGCAAACCGGCCGATGAGCACGAGCTGGATACCAGCCTCAAGTACGTGATCCAGGACGGCACGTTCAAAGGCCTGGGGGCAGAATTTCGCAACACGGCGTACCGCTCCAATGTGCTCACCAGTTGGGACTACAATCGCCTGTACCTGACCTACGACATCAAGCTCTGGTAGGGCTGCAAAGCTGGACGCCGCCGGTGTTGCCAGCGGAAACTGCGCCCAGTCGTGTCTGCTTGGAGCCCGAGCGTGAATCTCAAACAACTGGAAGCGTTCCAGGCCATCATGTCGACCGGTTCGACCATCGATGCCGCCACGCGCATGGGCTTGTCCCAGTCGGCCATCAGCCGTTTGCTCAGCCAGCTCGAAGAGTCACTGGGCTTTGCCTTGTTCCTGCGCAGGAAGGGCAGGCTGACGCCGACCTCCGAGGCCGAGGCGTTTTTGCCGGAGGTGTCGGGGCTGGTCGACAACATGCAACGCGTCCAGCGCATGGCCGACGACCTGCGCCTGGGGCACGCTGGCCGGGCGCTGCTGCGTGTGGCGGTGCCCACCAGCATGACCCACCAATGGTTGCCCCGTGTGGTTGCCGAATTCATGCAGGGCCGCGACGACCTTGTTATCGAACTGGTCACCGGTTCCTACGATGCGCTTGAGCGCGCGGTGCTGGACCGCAGCGTCGATTTTGCCTTTGTGCGCCTGCCCACCGAATTGCCGGGCTTCGACGTGGTGCCGGTGTTGCAGGTGCAAGGCGTATGCGTGCTTCCCCAAGCGCACGCGCTGTGCGAAAAGCGCGTTATCCAGGTGAGTGATTTGCGCGGTGTGCCGCTGGTGCTGCTGGGCCGCCAGCGCAACCTGCGCACGGAGCTTGACCAGGTGTTTCGGCAGGCGTCCATTCTTCCCAACGTGCGCATGGAAGTGCATTCGGCAGGTGCCGCCTGCGCTTTCGTCGCCGAGGGCATCGGCGTGTCGATCATCAACGAATTGCTGGCCAATGATTTCTTGGACTTGCCGATCGTGACGCGGCCTTTTCTACCGGTTTTGCCGTATTCATTCGGCCTGGTTTTTCGCAGTGATGTTCCCCGTACGGCCCTGGCGCAAGCGTTCTCCGATTTACTTGCCCAGCGTTTGCGAATGGCGATGCCGCAGGTGCATTGACGTCAGCGCAGCCCTTCCAGCGTGCGCCACAACTTCCTCATCGTTGGGTTCTGGTTTTCAATCGCGCAGTACGAGCGAATCTCCAACCGCGTACTCCACGCCTCGCCACCCGCCCGCACCAGCAGCCCACGCTCCAACTCATCCACCACCGCGCTCTGTGGCAACCACGCCACACCGTAACCTTCGATAGCCATGCGCATCAGCAGCATGGCCATGTCGGCTTCGTAGCAGCGCTCCAGCACGGCGGGTGCAGGGCCGTTCTTGATCACGATTTCCGCGACCCTGCCCAGGAACGTGGTGGCCGTGTAAGCCAGATGCGGGACGGGTTTTCCGGTGCTCCCCGGCAGGCGATACAGCGGTCGGCCGCGTTTGTCCGGCGCGCACAACGGAATAAACGCATCATGCCCCAGGGCCAGGCTGCCGAAGCGTTGCGCGTCCAGCAGGATCGGCGCCAGGGGATGGTGGTAGACGATCATCAAATCGCAACTGCCTTCTTCCAGCGCAATCACCGCGTCATGAATATTCGCTGCCACCACTCGTGCATTGAACTGCTCGGTCTGGCGCTGGAACTGCGTCAGCCACTTGGGCAGGAAGGTCATCGACAGGCTGTGTGCGGCGGTCACCTGGATCGAGCGCCCTGGCATGCGTTCCACTTCACGCAGGCTGGCGCGCAGGCGCATCAGGCCGGCGAGGGCGTCGCGGCTTTCGCTGCAGAAGGCGGCGCCTGCGGCGGTCAGTTGCACCGGGTAGGTGCCACGGTCGACCAGTTCGACGCCCACCCATTCTTCCAGTGAACGAATGCGCCGCGACAACGCCGATTGCGTCACGCAGCGCACTTCGGCGGCGCGGGAGAAATTTTTCCACTCGGCGATGGCCAAGAGGTCGTCCAACCATTTGATCTGCATGCCGGTTCTCCAGGCGATGAGCCCTGAGTGTATGCCGCCGCGCGCAGCCTGGGCTGGGCTTTCTGCAAACTATTCCAAAAGCGCATGGGGTTAGCTGGATTACTCATCATGGCGGCCGGGGTGGGTCCCTAGAATCCGCTCCATACAACAAAAGCCATCTGAGGGCCGCACCTGTGAAGAAGAACAAACTCCCCCGTCGAATCGCAGTTGGCATCGTCTTGGGCGTGCTGGTGGGTTGGGCATGTCACCACTATGCAGGAAGCGAGCAGGCCGCCAAGGTGCTGGCGGGGTACTTTTCGATGGTCACCGATATTTTCCTGCGCATGATCAAGATGATCATTGCGCCGTTGGTGTTCGCCACCCTGGTGGGCGGCATCGCGAGCATGGGCAGTTCGCACTCGGTAGGGCGCATCGGCTTGCGTGCGATGCTGTGGTTCGTCACGGCGTCACTGGTCTCGCTGATGCTTGGCATGGCCCTGGTCAATCTGTTCCAGCCGGGGGCCGGGCTGAACATGCAGGTGGTGCAACATGCGACGGCAGCGGTGCCGGTCAACACCGGGGACTTCAGCCTCAAGACCTTCATCAGCCACGTATTCCCGCGCAGCATTGCCGAGGCGATGGCCAACAACGAGATCCTGCAGATCGTGGTGTTTTCGCTGTTCTTCGGCTTCGCCCTGGCCGGGGTCAAGCGCGCCGGCTACACGCGCATCACCGACACCGTGGACGAGCTGGCCAAGGTCATGTTCAAGATCACCGACTACGTGATGGCTTTCGCGCCGATCGGCGTGTTCGCCGCGATTGCCTCGGCGATCACCACCAACGGCCTGGGCCTGCTGGCCGATTACGCCAAGCTGATTGCCGAGTTCTACCTGGGGATCGCCCTGCTCTGGGTGTTGTTGTTCGCCGCCGGTTACCTGTTTCTCGGACGCTCGGTGTTCACCCTCGGCAAGCTGATCCGCGGGCCGATCCTGCTGGCGTTTTCCACGGCCAGCAGCGAGTCGGCCTACCCCAAAACCATGGAGGCGCTGGAGAAGTTCGGCGCGCCCAAGCGAGTCTCCAGTTTTGTGTTGCCGCTGGGCTATTCGTTTAACCTTGACGGCTCGATGATGTATCAGGCGTTCGCGATCATGTTCATCGCCCAGGCCTACAACATCGACCTGAGCTTCACCCAGCAACTGCTGATTTTGCTGACGCTGATGATCACCAGCAAAGGCATGGCCGGCGTGGCGCGGGCGTCGGTCGTGGTGGTGGCGGCGACGCTGCCGATGTTCAACCTGCCCGAGGCGGGTTTGTTGCTGATCATCGGTATCGACCAGTTCCTCGACATGGCGCGCACCGCCACCAACGTGGTGGGCAACAGCATCGCCACGGCGGTGGTGGCCAAATCCGAGAGCGCGGAAGAACCCGCTGAACTGCCGCAGGGAGTGCACGCATGACAACCACCTCCCGGCTGGGCATCGTCGGCGGGCTCGGTTCGCTGGCGGGCGGCGATCTGTTCTACAAACTGGTCAAGTCCCGTGCCGTGCTGGAGGACCAGGGGCGCTATCACTTCCTGTTCGAGCAGCACCCGTTCAAGGATGTACTGCTGCCCCTGGACCGTAACGCGAGCATGACCGCGCGCAAGTTCTATGTGTTCCAGGTATGCAAGACCTTTGAAAACACCGGGGTGGATGCGGTGCTGCTGCCGTGTTTCGCCAGCCAGACCTTTCGCGCTGAAATCCAGCAGGAACTGGGCATTCCCGTGCTGGACATGATGCACGCGCTGGTCCGGCACATCACCCGTCGAATAGCGCCTGGCGCCACCCTCGGCGTGATCGCATCGGACTTCGTGCGTCACGGCGGCTTGTTTGAACAGCACCTCGGCCAGCACTTCAACCTGGTGTACCCGGAGGACCACGCCCAGGCCGCCTTGATGGAGGCGATGTACGGCGTCAACGGCATCAAGGACGGCCACCTTGACGGTGTGCCGCTGGAGTCGGTGTACCAGGCGTGCCTGTCGCTGCAAGGGCAGGGCGCCACGGTGATTGTGCCGGGCATGACCGAGCTGTCGCTGGTCTGCGGCGACCTGCAACGGCGTGGTATCAGCGCCCTCGACATCAACCAGATCTACGCCGAGTTCGCCACCCAGGCCGATGGCTCGGCGCGTCAGCCACCGTTCAAACTGGGCATCGTCGGCGGCGTCGGCCCGGCGGCTACCGTGGACTTCATGGGCAAGGTGGTCGCCCATACCCCGGCCGGCAAAGACCAGGACCACATCAAGATGGTGGTGGAACAGAACCCGCAGATCCCCGACCGCACCGCCAACCTGCTACGTGATGAAACCGACCCGACCCTGGCCCTGTACGCCACCTGCAAACGCCTGGAAAGCGCCGGCGCCCAGGCCATCGCGATTCCGTGCAACACCGCCCATGCGTTTGTCGAACGCATCCAGGCGCACCTGCGCGTGCCCATCGTCAACATGCTCAGCGAGACGGTGGAGTGGATCGTGCAGACCTACGGCAGCGGCCAGGCCGTGGGCTTGCTGGCGACGTCCGGCACCCTGCAAAGCCAGGTCTACCACCAGGCCGCGCGAGGCTGCGGCTTGCAACTCATCACGCCTGGCTTTGATTACCAGGCGCTGGTGATGGAGGCGATCTACGGCGAACGGGGGATCAAGGCGGGGTTTACCGCTGGCGTGTGCCGTGAGCAGTTGCTGCTGGCGGCAGAGCATCTGTGTGAACAAGGGGCGAAGGTGTTGATTCTCGGGTGTACCGAGTTGCCGTTGGTGCTGGCGCATTGCGAGGCGTTCGAGATCGGCGCCCACCGGGTCGCCCTGGTTGACCCCACGACGGTCCTGGCGCGCCGTTGTGTCAGCCTTTCGTCGGGAGCTCATCATGTCGGATAAAAAAATTTTGTGAGCGCCGCTTGAAAATATTCAGCCCGAACCTACTTAGGTTTTACGCGATGCCGAATGCGGGTCGCGTATCAAATCACTTGGAGAAACCTCAGGAGATTTTGCAATGGCTACTACTCTTTCGTTGGCCCCACTGTTCCGTCACTCTGTCGGCTTTGACCGTTTCAACGACCTTTTCGAATCGGCGCTTCGCAGCGAGGCCGGCACCACCTACCCACCTCACAACGTCGAAAAGCACGGTGACGATCATTATCGGATCGTGATTGCGGCCGCAGGCCTGGTGGAGGATGACCTGGAAATCCAGGTGGAAAAAGGCGTGTTGACCGTCGCCGGCGGCAAGCGCGAACACGATGAGGGCATCACCTACCTGCACCAGGGCATCGCCCAGCGTGCGTTCCGCTTGTCGTTCCGCCTGGTCGACCACATCGAAGTGCAGGGCGCCCAGCTTTCCAACGGCCTGCTGAGCATCGACCTGCTCAGGGTGGTACCGGAGGAAGCCAAGCCAAAACGCATTGCGATTGGTGGCGCTGCCAAGGCGGATGTGAAGTCCATCAGCGAGCAGTGAGTTGAAATGAATAAAGGCGCTCTTTGGAGCGCCTTTATTTTGCCCAATGATTCACAGTCATTTTCTATCTTTTTGCACTCGTCGTTTGAGCCCGAGTCCACCCCTGCGCGGCCGGGCACGATGCCAAGGGCTCGGGATCGTCCGGTGCATATGGGGTCATGCCTTTATGAAGAATTATTTAAGAATGACCTGGCACATCCTGTCGGCGTGAGTGCTTTCTGGGCGTAATGCGTTTTTGACTCCCTTCATTAACCCCTAATAATCAATTGCTTGAAAAAGAATAGTCAGTGTCGGATCGGGAAACCGTTCTTAAGCTGGCTATCTTTTTATGCGCGTTTTATTCCAAAAAGGTCTTTTGTCGAAAAAGCGGCGACATGATTTATTCAAGTTGAAGTGTAACAACTTGTTTCAGATTTTTTGCCGCTTTTCGGTACCGATCTGGGGGCTTTCTGTCGGCGAACAGGGGATACCCGTTCGTTGCGACGCAGTGGTTTCGGCCTGTGACATTGATGATTTTGCTTCCACCCACGCGGTGGAGTGCAAACAAGGGATCTGTATTAATTATCGAGGCTTGAACCGATGAACCACATGATCAACTCCATACTTGAAGATGCGTCAACCCGTTCCTCTATCAGCCATACACACCCCGCGCTTGTGCATGATGTGTTGTGGCGCGCGTTGGAACAGGCACTGAAGATCAGCACCGATGATGTTTCTCACAGTCCGCATACCCGAGCCTGCCTGAGGATCTACGCCGAAATCGATACCCTGTCTTATCTGGATAAAGCAGATTCGAAATTGGCCGCCGCCTTGGGCAAGGCCTTCTTTGAGTCGCGTTCCAGTAAAGACGTCGAGGCGTTCTGGAAATTGTTGTTGATCAAGCAACTGCTGTTTGAAGTATCTGTCAGGGGCGTCGCTTCCCATATTGCTTCGCAGGCCAATCATAACCCTGTGTCTCCGCCGACCTTTGCCGGGTCGTCCAGGGTGAACGTCAGCCTGGGCCTGCTGTGCAAGGAGACCGATCAACTCAAGCACTCCGTTGTCCAGGTGTTGCAAAAACTCGCCCAGCATCTGGAAGACCACGGGCTCAAGAAACCCCAGGCCACTCAAGAGATTTTGTTGGCGCTGTACAACGCCGTGTGGTCGGGCAACCAGGGTGTCGATATCGAGTCGCAGATCTTCTATGCCAACAGCGTGTACGACGCATTGCCCGATGTCTATCAGGCCCTGGGTCTGGCGGCCCGGACCCAGTGGCTCACGGTGTTCACCTGGTTGTATGGCGACAAGGATGGGCGGCCGTACGACACAAACCAGCACACCGAAACCTTGGTTATCGCCCTGGAATCAGCGCTGCGCAGCCGTTATATCGCAGACATCAATAGCCTGATCAAAGACGGTGGCGCACGGCATCGCCTGGAAGAGATTCGTGCCCGACTGGACAAGGATCACGCCGATGCCTTTGCCGCCCCGGCCGAATTGATCGAAGCGCTGAGCAGCATCCGCTTCACCCAGCCTGCGGGCATCGACCCGTTGTTGCTGCGGGTGCAGGCCTTTGGTTTTCATTATGTGGAGATCGAGTTCCGCGAAAACGCCGAGATGTTCAGCAGCGTGGTCGATGAGATTGTTTCCAGCCAATGGCAACAGGATCCTGGCGCAGGCACATCCCGCCCCTATCGTGACCTGGATGAGCGGGAGCGCCGGGCGGTGCTTGATGCCGCGCTGGCGGACGACAGCGTTCAGCCGCCCACGGATTTCTGGCAGGCCTACCTGCGGCGCACCGCTGCGATTTATGAAGAGAAAGCCCTGCGCTACAAGGGCCAGGACTACATCGCATTGATGGAACAGGACCCGGGCTACATTCGCATGTACGACGCCCGCAATGCGGTCGAACGTTTTGAGATGATCGACCGTTATCGCGAACGCATGAACATCCACGGGATCGCCGAGTACACATCGAGCCTCAGTGTGCTGGAAGTCCTGTTTTTGATGAAGGCGGCCCAGGTGCGGGAGGGCATCGACATCGCCCTGCAACCCGAAGACCTGGCGGGCGCCGAGCAAACCCTGGCCACGGTGCATGAGATTTATGAAAGCCCGGTTTACAGGCAGCACTTGGCATCACGGGGCAACCGCCAATACATCACCTTCGGCCCCAGCGACACTGGCAAGCAGGGTGGCAAGGGGATGCACAAGCTGAACATGGCTATCGCTCACCAGCACCAGCGGATCGCGGCTCGGTACGGTATCGAGGTGGTTACCCACGTGATCATGGGGGGCGAGCATGCGCGTTGTAATGGAGTGATCGCCGATACCCTGCAAGAGTTCGGCGCCCTGGACGGACCGGAAACCCGATTCATGCTGGCCGGGTGTGCGGAAATGCGCGGCCATTTGTTGACCCGCAATCAATCGGTGAATTTTCTCAGCCAACTCTACCGCATGCATGCTGAGCCCCGCACGCAGCCCTCGGAGGCGGTAATCGCCGACAGGATCCAGCGTTGGTCCGATGTCGTGCGCCGCTACCAGTCGCGTTTTTTCGAGCATCCGGCGCTGCCAGCCTTGCTGCGGGACATGGCGCGATTCGACGTGGTCAGGGCCACCGCCAAGGGCACTCGGCCGCCGTCACGCCTCTTCAATATCAAGGTCTTCGAGTCCAGGCCGGATGCCATTCGTGCGATTCCCTGGACTCGCGCCCTCTTGGCCAGTGGACTGCACAGCGAACTGATCGGGGTCGGGCAGTTCGCCGATGAGCCCGCGGCGAAATTGTTGGAAGCCTTTACGGAGGACGACAGCTTTCGCAGCTATGTCAAAGGCATGGCGTACGCCATCGCCCGAACCGACCTCACGTGCGCCTGGCTGACCTTGGCGGGCAGCGTTCCAGAGAAAACGCACATCCTGTCGCTGGCGCAGGCGTTGCACACCGAAGCTGTCGGTACCGGCGAGCAACTGTTGGCCAGCCTGCATCTGGAAGTGGTGGCGGGTAAGCGTTTTGTGCACAAGGCCACCACCGGCGTAGAGCCGCAGGACCCGTGGAAAATCAAGGAAAACTCCCTGCTCAATCTGTGGCCTAGCCTCAAGGCCGAGGTCTACCGCAAAGAGAAAAACCTGCGCATTTATCGGTTGTTCCTCATCTATGCCAAAAGCAACCCAGACTTTATCAAGGCCTCTTCACTGAACGATTTTTACAGTGGGTTCCTGGCGGCAGCCAGTACCGATACAGGCTTGGTCGATCCTGACAGCGCCTGCCACTTCACTTGGTAAAGCACCCGCCGACAGCCGGGGCGACCTGGCTGTCGGCGCGGTTGTGCGCCGTTCAAGAGGATCACAAGCATGGCATTCACCACCCTGATACTCGATGCACCCGGCCCGCCGTTGTTATTCGAGGAAGTCGACCGATTCCTCGCGTTGGGCCTGGTCGTCACCCTGAATCTCTACTATTTCACTGATAAGGATGGTATCCGCGAGCACTATGGCGAGCGCATTCACTACACCGAGATCAACGGTCACGACCGGCAGGCTTTCATGGGGGCCGTGATGTTGGCCGGAGGGTACAGCGTGTTCAAGACGCGCCTGAATATTCCCATTGAGGGCGAACTGATTCGCAACGCTGCGTCACCGGCTCTGCCAACGCCGCTGCGCGCTATCGCTCAAGCCGGTACGGGCGTCAACCATATCGACCGGCAAGCGGCCCAGCAGTGTGGCGTGACCCTGCTGAACACTCCAGGCGCCAACGCGGCTGCGGTTGCTGAATATGTCCTGGCCCAGGCGTTGTATTTATCCCGGGACCTGGACCACTACAACGCTGAAACGCACAAGGGATGCTGGTCCAAGGGCACCTTGGCGCCAGGCCTGGAGTTCGGTGAACTCACGCTAGGGGTGGTCGGCACGGGCAGCATCGCTCAAGAGGTCGCACGCAAGGCGGGAGCGCTTGGTCTCAAGGTCATCGCCACCGGTTCGGAACGCTTTACCGACCAGGTCGCGCGCAGCCTTGGCCTTGAGCGCCGGCAAACCCTCGAAGCATTGCTGAGGGAGGCCGACGTGGTCTCGATCCACGTACCGTTGACCCCGCTGACCCGCGGCCTGTTTGGGCTGACCCAGTTCAGGCAGATGCGCCAAGGTTCGATACTGATCAATACCGCGCGCGGCGGCATCGTCGATGAAGCGCAGTTGGCGAGTTTCATGACGGCGTTTCCCAGGCATATAAAAGCAGCCGCCATCGATACCTTCGCCCTGGAAAAAGACTGCTTCCACTCGCCACTGGCAGGCGTCGGCAATGCCCAGCTCACACCGCATATTGCAGGCACCACAACGACGGCGATCCGCAAGGCTTCGCGGCAGATTGTCGACAAGATCCACGCGCTCAGCCTGGCGGCGAACGCAGGTTAACCCCTCAACACAAGGAAGCCTTCCTCATGCAACGCTCTATTCATCAACGCCTGGACGCCCTCAGTTGTACCGACCTCAGCGATGCCATGGATCGCCTGAAAATCCTTTGTCAATGTACCGACATCAAGCCGCTGGACCGGTCCTTCAGCCTTACGGGCAAAGCCTGGACCCTGCGCTACGGACCTGTTGGCCTGGAGGGGGGCTCGGTGGGCGACTACATCGACGACCTTGCCCCAGGGCAAGTGGTGGTGATCGACAATCAGGCACGCCTCGACACCACCGTATGGGGCGACCTGCTGACCTCTACGGCTGCCCGCAAACAATTGGCCGGCACGGTGATCGACGGTATCTGCCGCGATGTCGATCGTGCGTTGGAACTCCATTACCCGATCTTTTCCCGGGGCAACTGGATGCGCACCGGCAAGGATCGCGTGCGTGTCGAGGCGATACAGGAGGCGGTGACGCTGGGTGGCGTGCGGGTTAGACCGGATGACTGGCTACGGGGCGATGGTGACGGGCTAGTGGTCATTCCTGCGGTTTCAGTGAGCGAGGTGCTGACGGTCGCCGAAGAAATCCACCAGGCCGAGGAACAGATTCGTGCGGCCATCGACGCCGGTGTCCCATTGCGGCAAGCGCGCGCAGACTACGGGTACCACGCCTTGCAAACCCCGCGCGGCTGACAACCCTGATCGAGCCAACGGCGTAAGCAAGCAGTGGCACACTGGGCGCGGACGTGTTGCAATCCCCCGCAGCCGTAACCGGGTGGACCCAGTGTGAAACGCCATTTCGAAGACCTGCAGCTCGGCAGCATCGAGCTGTTTTGCCTCGCCGCCGAAGCCAACAGCTTCACCGCCGCCGCGCAGGTTGCCGGTGTCACGCCGGCGGCCGTGAGCCGCAGCATTTCACGCCTGGAAGAGCGCCTGGGCTCGCGGCTGTTTGTGCGCACCACGCGCAGCATCCGCCTCACTGACAGTGGCCGCACCTTCTTCGAACAATGCCGCCAGGCCCTGACCCAACTGGTGGAAGCGCAACAGGAGGTGATGGGCGCGCAAGCAGTGCCGTCCGGCCTGTTGCGTATCAGTATTCCCACCACCTACGCCCATCACCGTCTGCTGCCGCTACTGCCGAAGTTTCGTGCGCTGTACCCGCAGGTGACGGTGGATACCCACATCAGCAACCGCAATATCGACTTCGTCGCCGAAGGCTACGACCTGGCGGTCCGTGTGCGCGCCCAGCCCGACTCATCGCTGATTGCGCGCCTGCTGGAAGACGCCGAGTTGGTGGTGGTCGCGGCACCGTCCTATCTTGAGCGCGCCGGCATCCCACAGACGCTGGAAGATCTACCCGCCCATGAATGCATCCAGTACGAACTGCCCAGCAATGGCCGGCGTATCTCCTGGCCAGGCACGGCGCGGGGTTGTTTCAGACCTACAAGTTTATTGTCGAGCAGGAACTGGCTGACGGCAGCCTGGTAGAAGTCCTGCAGCCGTTCGGTGGGCGTTCACGGCCGTTTACCTTGTTGTATCCCCATGGTCGCTATGTGCCGCATCGGGTGCGGGCGTTTGTGGATTTCCTGATGCAATGCCGGGACGAATCGGCGGCGCCGTAGACGCGGCAATATCCCAGGTCAGCAGCAGTTGGCTGATCGCCGCGTCGATGCTGGCGTGGGGAACGTTGTCGCGCGCAAGGATCGAAATGCCCTGCAGGAAACTGTCAAATACCGTCGCCATCACCGCCGGGTCAATCGTGCCTGGCAATTGCCCTGCACGTATCGCACGCTGCACACAGGCCACAATCCCCGCCCGTGTGCGCAGCCGCGATTGCGTCAATCCATTCGCCACCCGCGCATTCTCGGGGCTCGGCGCACTCATCACGCCCAGCGCCACCATGCAACCCTTGGGATGCCCGTCTTCACACTGCATGCGTGCCGACTGGCGCAGCGCCGTTTCAACCGCCTGACGCGGCGACAGGCTTTCGTCCCACAGGCATTCGGTGACCTGTGCGTAGGTCGTCAGGTAGCGCTGAACACATTCGTCGAACAGCGCCTCTTTGGAACCGAACGCCGCATAAAAACTCGGCGCGGAGATACCGCCACCCAGGCCAGCCTTGAGTTGGGCGAGTGAGGTGGCGTCGTAGCCGTGCTGCCAGAACAGGTGCAAGGCCTGGTCTACGGCGTGATCGCGGTCGAAGGTGCGGGGGCGGCCCATTTGTGCCATGGCGGATCTCCGGTGGGGGAAGCGAGATAAATACTAGTCGATACATAAGTCGTTGACAACGCGCTATGTCCGGTCGCAACATTTGTATCGATCAGTATTTAAATCCCGTTCAAGGAGTTACCCGTGACACCTTCACTCACTTTATCGGCGTCATCCGACCGCCTGCCCATCGGCGCCTTGCTCGCCCTGGCCATGACCGGCTTTATCTGCATCGTCACCGAAACCCTGCCCGCCGGCCTGTTGCCGTTGATCAGTGACGGCCTGGCGATTTCCCCGTCGATGGCCGGGCAGATGGTCACCGCGTATGCCTTGGGCTCGGTGCTGGCGGTGATCCCCATGACCATCGCGACCCGTGGCTGGCGCCGGCGCAATGTGCTGTTGCTGACCATCGTCGGGTTCCTGCTGTTCAACTCCATCACCGCGCTGTCGTCCCACTATGGTGTGACCCTGGTGGCGCGTTTTTTCGCCGGTGTGGCAGCGGGGTTGGCCTGGAGCCTGCTGGCCGGTTACGCCCGGCGCATGGTCGCGCCGCACCAGCAGGGCAGGGCGCTGGCGTTGGCGATGGTCGGCACGCCGATTGCGCTGTCGTTGGGTGTACCGCTCGGCACCTGGCTGGGTGGGTTGGTGGGATGGCGCACCACGTTTGGCCTGATGTCGGCGGTGAGTCTGGTATTGATTGCGTGGGTGTTGGTCAAAGTCCCGGACTACGCTCCCCAGCCCGCCCATCAACGTATGTCGCTGGGCCAGGTGCTGAGCACGCCGGGCGTACGGCCGGTGCTGGCGGTGGTGATCAGTTGGATGCTGGCGCACAACATTCTGTACACCTACATTGCACCCTTCGTGGCGCCGGCGGGGTTGGCCGAGCGGGTCGACCTGGTGCTGTTGGTGTTCGGGGTTGCCGCGTTGGCAGGGATCTGGCTCACGGCCAGGCTCGTTGAGTCGTTGTTGCGCAAGACCGTGCTCGTCAGCCTGGCGGTGTTCGCGGTCGTCTCGCTTGGGCTGGGCCTTTTTGGCAACCTGCCGGAAGTGGTCTACCTCGGCGTGGCCGTGTGGGGCCTGAGTTTCGGCGGCGCCGCGACCCTGCTGCAGACTGCCCTGGCCGATGCGGCGGGCGATGGCGCCGACGTGGCGCTGTCGCTGAATGTGGTGGCCTGGAACAGCGCGATCGCCGGCAGCGGTGTCGTCGGTGGGGTGTTGCTGGAGACCTGGGGCGTGGCCTCGTTTCCGTGGGCGATGCTGCTGTTGATCGGTGTGTCGCTGGCGATTGCCTGGAGCGCCCGTGCCCATGGTTTCAAACCAGGTGCGCGGGCTGCGGGAAAACCTTCAGCAGTCGGGCACTAATCTGACATCTGCTAGTCAATAATCCTCGCAATATCATCCACTTGGCTCCGTACGCCGGAGCCAGCCGCTTCACTCCTTTTCGAAGATTCAATGCATGTACCTACGCAAACTTGCCGTTGGGCTGACCGCCTTTGTTTTGCTGTCTTGCGGGGCCAACGCCCGCAGCCTGCCGGACCTGTATTCCAAACAGGAAAAGCAACTGTCCTTCGACAGTTGTGCCGACCTGTTCCCCGCCGCACCGATCAACACCGCCACCGTGCCAACCGCGATGAAACCGCTGGCGCTGTGTTCCGACCATTTCGCAGTGCTCTACTCGCAAACCAGCAAGACCCCGCTGGTGGTGGTCGAACGCCTGAATGCCGCCTTGTTGAAAGACGCCAAGGGCGAGGAACGCACCAACCAGTTCTACGCCGACCCGCGTATCCCCAAAGGCGGTCGCGCCGAGTTGAGCGACTACCGCGCCCAGCACCCGGCGGTGGACCGTGGTCATCAATCCCCGGCCGCCGATGCACCGAATGCCAATGCGATGGCGCAGTCGTTCGCGCTGTCGAACATGGTGCCCCAGGACCCCACCAACAACCGCAAGGTCTGGAGCAAGGTCGAGGCCGACGTGCGCAAGTTTGCCGTGCGTGCCGGTGGCGACGTGTATGTGTTCACCGGCCCGTTGTTCGACCCGGGCTACGGCACCATCGGCCACAACAAGGTCTGGGTGCCGACGCGGTTGTTCAAGCTGGTGTATGACGCCTCCAGCAAGCGCGCCTGGGCCTATGTGCTGCCCAACGCCGAGACGCGCATCCAGAAACCGATGGACTACGCGACGTTTGTGAAGAGCACCGGGCTCAAGTTGCTGGGTGATCTTCCGGTGTCGGGGTCCGTGGGGCGGGGTTGATCCGCGATCGTGCGGGCCAATTGTGAGGAGCGGGCCTGCGTGGTGAGTGGTCTTTTTTTTGTGGCGAGCGGGCTTGCCCCGCGTTGGGCTGCGTAGCGGCCCCCCAAAAAGCGGGAGCGCTGCGCACTCCAACGCGGGGCAAGCCCGCTCGCCACAGATGTATGAACAGCCTTACCTGGCTTTTTTCAACGCCTTGAGGCGCTGTGTCGCACGCTGTACGGCCGCCATCTTCTCCGGGCGTTTCATGCGTTTCCATTTGCGGATGTCATCCTTGGTGCGTCCGCAACTGACGCAGAGGTCGCCGCTGAGCTGGCAGAGGGAAACGCAGGGGTTCTCGATGTCTTTGGCCACGGGTTCACCGGCTGATGGAGGAAAGGGGCGCCGTCAGGCCACACGCATCCCGGGATTATCTACACACAAGGGTATAATCGCCACCCTCGCAGCCTACTCCTTTCAAACAGACCGAGATTCCCCATGAGTACCTCTCTGCCTCTCACCCCCGCGCGCAAACCCGTCGCGCCGCTGGTGGCCTTTATCATCCTGGTGCTGGGCGCCCTGTTCCTGCAAAACAGCGTCGGTTCGCACCAGGTGCTGTTGCTGGTGGTCGGCGCCGCACTGGGCTTGACCCTCTACCACGCCGCCTTCGGTTTCACTTCGGCCTGGCGCGTGTTCATCAATGATCGCCGTGGCGCCGGTTTGCGCGCGCAGATGGTGATGCTGGCGCTGGCGGTGCTGCTGTTCTTCCCGGCGCTGGGGGCGGGCACGCTGTTCGGGCAGCCGGTGACCGGGCTGGTGGCGCCGACCGGGGTGTCGGTGGTGTTCGGGGCATTTATTTTCGGCATCGGCATGCAGCTGGGCGGCGGTTGTGCGTCGGGCACGCTGTTCACCGTCGGCGGTGGCAATGCGCGCATGCTGGTCACGTTGCTGTTCTTTATCTGCGGTTCGTTGATCGCCACGCACCATGTTGACTGGTGGTTCGGGCTGCCGGCGTTCCCGGCGGTGTCCATCGTCAAGAGCTTCGGCGTGGTGCCGGCATTGGGCTTGAGCCTGGCGGTGTTCGCGATCATTGCGTTGGTGACCGTACGGTTGGAGAAGGGTCGCCATGGTCAGTTGGAAGAGGGCGTGAAAAGCGAGCACCGAGGCCTGCGCCGCTTTCTGCGCGGGCCATGGCCACTGGTGTGGGGCGCCATCGGCCTGGCCCTGCTCAACTACGCCACCCTGGCGCTGGCGGGACGGCCCTGGGGCATCACCTCGGCGTTCGCGCTGTGGGGCGCCAAAGTCGCCAGCGGCCTGGGTGTGGACGTGGCCAGCTGGGCGTTCTGGCAGATGCCGGGCAATGCCAAGGCCCTGGCCGCGCCGGTGTGGGAAGACATCACCAGCGTGATGGACATCGGCATCGTCCTCGGTGCGCTGCTGGCCGCCGGCCTGGCCGGGCGCTTTGCCCCCAGCCTCAAGATCCCGGCGCGCTCGCTGGTGGCGGCGGTGATCGGCGGCCTGCTGCTCGGCTACGGCTCGCGCCTGGCGTACGGTTGCAACATCGGCGCGTACTTCAGCGGCATCGCCTCGGGCAGCCTGCATGGCTGGGTATGGCTGGTGGCGGCGTTTATCGGCAACAGCGTGGGCGTGCGGTTGCGGCCGTTTTTCTTTGCGGGGGAGCGGCGGCAGGTGGCGTTGAGCGGTTGCTGATTCAGCTTTGCGGCGAACTGTCTGGCGCCTGAGCCGCTTCAGCCGCCAGCTTTTCGCGGTCCGCCTTGCTGATGTACTTGTCCTTCTTTTTCGGCGCCAACTTGGCATTCGCCTTCCTGGCTTTTTCCTTGAAGAGCTGCTGGAGTTTTTTCTGGCGATTCATGTGGGTCTACCCGGTTTGTACAGGCCCGGGATGATACCAGCTAAAAATCCGCCGCCGTGCGCCGTGCCGCTGTCCGCCACAAAAAACCAGTGATCAGAGCCACCACCTGTTGCTGAATCACCGCCCGTGGCCGAGCCCCCTCGCCATCGCGGCAAATCATGCCATCGCCCGGCGAGTCTTCTTCGATCAACGCCATGCCACCCGGCTTGCAGATCGACATAAAGCTGAAGTGCGTAGCATCGCTGATCTCCACATACTCGGTCGAGGCCTCTGGCATACGCCTGACCATGTCGGCGGACTCCAGGTTGGGGTCCATATCTTCCGTTGACACGCCCCCCGCAATCACCAGCGCCGGCACCGGCAGGGCGGCCAGGCTGGCGTCGGTGAAGCCGCGCGACAGGCCCAGGTCCAGGGTCACCACGGCGCCGACGCGTGGGTCGCGCAGGTCAGCGGCCAGTTGGGCCTTCGCCGCCGTAGCCGTGGGAGAGCACCACCAGCGGATGTTCGCCGCTCGCGGCGGGGTACCAGACGACCATTTGCAGCGGGCGTTGCGCATCAGGGACGCTGATGTTCTTGAAGCCGATGGGCTTGGTATCGGCGAATGCAGGCATCGCCGAGCCAATCAACAGCAGCGCGGTGAGGGTGGTTTTCACGGTTTTATCGTCCTTGATGTGAGGGCGGCATCATGCCTTGGAACAGGGGTTTTTAATAGAGGCGAGGCGGGACTAGGAAGTTACTGACAAAGTCCTACTTGTAAGTATTACAGTTAAGGACTTCATGTTTTTAGGAAGCGGGTGCCTTACTTGAATTGAAAAATCGTGCAAGGGTAGTGGTGTGATTCCTACTGCTGGAATGATTGGAACCTCAGGTGCTCACTTATGAACTAGGGTGAAGATTATGAAAAGCTCGAAAAGTATCAATAAGGTTTGGATTGTTGTGTGTGTTGTGTTGGCGGTTTTTACAAAGGATGTGGTCTTGGCGGCAGAATACTCCATTGCTAAAACAGTGGCGCCAGGTCCCATACTGGTGTTATCTAATTCCAATACTCATCCGGGTGTGGAATTCGCAAGTTTTAACGTGCTGGCCTCGGATATTCCTTCAGGAACACTCGCGGATCCCAAGCAAATACTGGAGGTTCAGTGGCGTACAACCTACTATCCCGGGACTATTCGTGAGGAGGTTAGGCTGTGTTACTACCGTCCATTTAGTTTAGAAGAGAACTGTCAGATCATCGCTCCGAGTTCGTCGGGTGTGCTGATGGATTTTAACAATCAGTCCTTTGGTAATGGCTCAAAAATTCAGATTTTTCATAAGGTGTGGGGCGGCACTCCACCGTACGCTCGTCCTGCCGGTGCCGATTCAGTGACTATTAAATATAGGTATTAGTGTGCGGTGTGATGCCCGCAGCCAATTTGGCTGCGGGTATTTGGATAGGTAAGAAAATTTTACATGACCATTCACATGCCTAACGCAAGGTGAATACTAATGATCACTATCAGCCCTAATACCTCCTCGTCAAACAATCGCGTGACGAATGATTCCGTCGGCATTGTTATTCCGTCTACAGTCTCGCCTGACAACGTCGAGACTGATGCGCTCGCTAAGCGTAATGACGGCACCACCACCGTCTCAATCCTGGCGCTTCAATTGAGTGATGCGGCACAGCGTGCGGAAACCCCCACGGGTCAAACGAACGCCGACCCCCTCGAACTCATCACCGACGAACAGTATTTCGCCAACAAGGCACAACACGACGCAGAGCTTCCAACGGCCAATAATCCGGAACTCCTGGCCCGTGCGCGGCAAGCGACTGGTTTCCTCAACGGTCATGACAGCAACCCCTTCAAGGGGCTCGGGCGAGATCAACTCAACCTGATCGCCCGCGACAACGGCGGCGCCTTCACGGTCAATGAGCGAAGGGTGGCGTGGCAAACGGCCAAGTCGATGGAGCCTTCAGGCGGTTCTAGTTCGGGGCAGGCTGCCAGCGTCGGCCGTGAGATCATGATTTCGCGCGTGTTTGGCGGTAGAGAACCCCCAGTCGCCCTTCCACCGGCCACCTCAGTGAATGCCCTTCAAAGAGCAAGCGACTTCCTCAACCTCGATGATCGTGCCTTGGTCGCGGATATGTATGCATATCTACAGTCAGAAGGTGCGGATTTAGGCCACGTTGATCTTTTGGTCTGGGCACTCGGCGAGTATCGACGCTCCAGCGACGGTCGCCAATACATAGCCACCAATGGCTTTTACGTAGACGGGTATTGGACGACGTTTAATTACAAGCCAGAGGACGAGGCCATCGCCTCACGCATACTGACCAGTTCAGCGCTCAGCAGCACCCGTGTTGACCCTGGCTTTGTGAAACACATCCTGAACCCAGGCATGGGCGCGTTCACCCACATCGGCGGCATACCGTTCCTGGAGCGAATGGTGAAAAAATTCTCCGACGAGGGCGCGGATCAACCTCCACTCGGCAGCGAGTACGCCACCTTCAAACACGCCAAAACTGCGGACCATATCGTCACCACCACGCACAAGGACATCAAGCTTCCACCCTCAAAGGCAGTCTCCCAAGTCATCGACGGTGTCTGGAGCCTCACTGAGTACGGCAAGGCCGCCGGTTACGTGCTGGATGCAGTCACCCATCGGGTCTATAAGCCGGAGGACCCGCCAAACGATCCAACTCTCCCGCGTCAAAACGTGAATGGACCTGACGGTGATGCGCCCACCAAAACCTTTCTGGACGCTCTCGGTGAGACTCGCGACCCGCCCCAGTCACGCTGGATCTGGCCCGGCCACCTGTTCAAATTGATGAAAAACTTCAAACCCTGAGGTCTCGGTGCACTGCATGACAAACCCGTGAATCTTGCTATTGGCCAACACGGCCCCATAACTAGGCGGGTATCCACTGAACGCAAGGGCAGACCATGACCAACTCAACCGAAACCGCCATCCTCGCCGGCGGTTGCTTCTGGGGCATGCAGGACCTGTTGCGCCGCTACCCCGGCGTGCTGCACACCCGCGTGGGCTACACCGGCGGCGATGTGCCGAATGCCACCTACCGCAACCATGGCAACCATGCCGAAGCGATTGAAATCGTGTTTGACCCGGCAGTGATCAGCTACCGGCAGATTCTGGAGTTCTTTTTCCAGATCCATGACCCGAGCACGCCGAATCGGCAGGGCAATGATTTGGGGCCGAGTTACCGTTCGGCGATTTATTACCTGAGTGAGCAGCAGCGGGAGGTGGCCGAAGATACGGCGGCGGACGTGGATGCATCGAAGCTGTGGCCGGGGAAGGTGGTGACGGAGATCGAGCCGGCGGGGCCGTTTTGGGAGGCGGAGCCGGAGCATCAGGATTATCTGGAGCGGATTCCCAATGGCTATACCTGCCACTTTATTCGGCCGAATTGGAAGTTGCCCAAGCGTGGCTGAAAGCACTGCCTGCAAGCGCGAGTCGTTGTAAGGGGCAGCCCTTTCAGGTCTTTAGGTAGAACTGACGATAAGTACCCCTGTGGCGAGCGGGCTTGCCCCGCGTTGGGCTGCGAAGCAGCCCCAAAACCCGCGGTCGAAGAGGGCCTGACTCCGCGCATTCCTCCTTCCAGGGTTGCTTCGCAACCCAACGCGGGGCAAGCCCGCTCGCCACAGTTGCAATGTTCGCCCTTATGGGACGTTATCAGCCGGATATGGCCGGTTTCTCAAAGACCTGGATCAGCTAGCGTAGCTTCGCGCTCCATCAGCTTATCCACCAACAAAACCCCCAACTCACTCAACTGGTGAATGGCCAGCGCCACATCCCGCTGTTTACCCGTCAACGCCTCCGACAGGTCGAGTAGCAAGGCGCTGACCGAGGAAAGGGTTTCGTAGCAGTTGACGATCAATGTTTCGTTGCTGGCATCGCTGGCGATGCTGAAGAGTGGCGCAGGTGGTGCTTCGGCACCGGGATTGAGGTAATGGTCAATCGCACGATTCGCCGCATGATTGAGCTTCAGGTCGGGACCGTTTGGAGGATTGGGCGTGACTTTGAACATGTGTGTTGTACCTGTTTTAGGGCCAACACCTTTTCGCTACTAAACGAGAGGGTGGCGGCTGTACGCAGGTTAGTAGACCGGGGAAACACACAAAGCCGGCGCGCCCGAGGGCGCCCTGCGCACAGCCACCATCAAGCACAGACAAGAACATCTGATCGATGAGGCTCATGCACTTTATGTTGTCACTCGGGCTACTAAACCCGATCACTGAGTGTTCAGCGACCGAGCCACCTTAGAGACGCTCACCCAAGCGCACAAGCCGGCGGATTCTGACGCAAGCGTAGGCAACCGGGCAAGGCTCGCGCCTTTCGTCCCGGCAGGATTAGGACTTGTCGTACGCCCTGTACGCGTTCTGCAGCACGATATGGTCCGCCACGTACTTCGCATCGTGCCAAACCCCATAGATAAATGAAGATGCGCGGTTGACCAGGTTCGGCAAACCCAGGAAGTAAATCCCGCTCTGCGCCGAGATCCCGCGTTTGTGGAACGGCTCGCCTTTCTCGTCGAACGCGTCCACCTTCAACCAGCTGAAATCGAACTTGAAGCCGGTGGCCCAAAGGATTGTGGTCACGCCCGCTTCAGCCAGGTCCAGGCTCAACATCGGGTTCACCAGGCACTCTGGATCGGGCAACAGTTCCCAGGCCTGTGGCTCCGGCGGAAAGGGCAAGCCATTGGCCTCGATATACGCATCCGCATCGCGCAGTACGTCAAAGTAAGCGCGGTCGCCTTCAGCCACGTTCTCGGCCAACCCCGGTTGAAACGTCATGACGCCCTCCGCCCAGTCCTGGGTGACGCCCACCAACTGAATGCCTTGATGTGCCAGTCGGCGAAAGTCCACCGTCTTGCCGCCTTCGTAACCACTCACCGCAAACGCCACGTGCTTTTTCTTCGGCTGGATCTTGACTTCATCCCACAAGCCCAACGCGCCCAGCCACCAGCAATAGTCGCGGCCACGATAGGCGCGAGGCGGGCGGTAGTGTTCGCCCACCGAGAGGTACACGGTCTTGCCGGCCTTTTGCAGTTCTTCGGCGATCTGCGAGCCGGAGGCACCGGCGCCGACCACCAATACGGCGCCTTCGGGGAGTTGGCCGGGGTTCTTGTAGGCGCAGGAATGCAGTTGGTGCAGCGGTGCGCTGGCGGGAACGATGTTCGGGATTGACGGGCGCTGGAACGGGCCGGTGGCAGCAACGACGTTGGCGGCTTCGATCACGCCCGCGGAGGTGGTGACCTTGAAGCCGGGGCGGCCTGCGTGGCGTTCCACCGATTGGACTTCCACGCCCGTGCGGACAGGGGCCTGCAACTTATCTGCGTAGGCCTCGAAGTAGTCGGCCATGCGCTCTTTCGGCGCGAAGGCTTCCGGCGAAATGCCTTCGAAGGTGAGACCGGGAAAGCGGTCATGCCACGCCGGCCCGTTGGCGACGAGAGAGTCCCAGCGTTCCGAGCGCCAGCGTTCGGCAATGCGGTGGCGTTCCAGCACGAGGTGGGGCACGCCCATCAGGGACAGGTGCTCGCTCATGGCGACGCCGGCCTGGCCTGCGCCGACGACCAGGGTGTTGATTTTTTCGACGGACATAGGCGGTTCCTGAACAGTCATTAGGCGGTTTGGCCTAGCAATTCGGCCACAGCCGTGATTGCCAGTTGGTAACCCAGCGCCCCCAACCCGGCGATCACACCGGTGGCGGCCCTGGACACGTAGGAGTGGTGCCGGAAGCTTTCGCGCTGCCAGATATTGCTCATGTGCGCTTCGATGATCGGGCCGTCGAACGCCAGCAACGCATCGAGGATCGGCACCGAGCTGTAGCTGAGCCCGGCGGCGTTGATCACGAGGGCGTCGGCGTGCAGGCGTGCTTCCTGAACCCAGTCAACCAGCACGCCTTCATGGTTGCTCTGGCGAAAGTCCAGCGTGAGGCCCAGGGCGGCGGCGTGGCGTTGGCAGCGGGCGTCGATGCTGGCGAAGCTTTCGCTGCCATAGGTGCCGTTTTTATCCAGCCCGTACAGGTTGGCGTTAGGCCCATTGAGGAAAAACACACGATGGGTCATGGGGCACTCCAGGCAATCAGCGCTTTCATACGGCCCAATCGTCCGGCACCACGGCGATCACATCGATCTCCATCAACCACTCCGGCTGGCCCAGCCCGGAGATCACCAACCCAGTGGAAATCGGGAACACACCTTTGAGCCACTTGCCCACCTCCTGGTACACCGGCTCGCGGTAGCGCGGGTCGATCAGATAGGTGGTGGTCTTCACGATGTGCGACAGGTCCGAACCTGCTTCTTCCAGCAGTTGCTTGACGTTCTTCATCGCCTGCTCGGCCTGGGCGCGCGGGTCGCCGAGGCCGACCAGGTTGCCGTCGAAATCGGTGCCGATCTGGCCGCGCACGTAAATGGTGTTGCCGGCGCGCACGGCCTGGCACAGGTCGTTGTCCAGCGCCTGGTTGGGGTAGGTCTGTTGGGTATTGAACATGCGGATGCGGGTGTGGGTCGGCATAACGGTAACTCGTGGGAAGCGGGATAGATCCAGCTTCACACCGCGCCGGCTGCGGCGAAACCAGCATTTGCGCGGGGTAGTGCTTAGGAAAAACCGAAGCCCGTGCAGGTCATCGGTTTGCGCCTGACCCGGCACGAACCCTGCAACACCACCGGTACAGTCATTGTTGAGGGGCAGGCGTCATGCTCAGTCGTATTACTCAGCGTCAACTGGAGTATTTCGTCGCGTCGGGAGAGGCGGGCAGCATCAGTGCGGCCGCCGAGCGCATTCATGTGTCGTCGCCGTCGATCTCGGCGGCGATCACCCATATGGAGGCGGAGCTGGGCATTCAGTTGTTCATCCGCCATCACGCCCAGGGCATTTCCCTCACGGCGGTGGGGCGCCTGGTGATGCAGGAAGCCAAGCTGATCCTGGAGCAGATGACTAACCTCTACACCATCGCCTCGGAGTCCTTGAACACGGTGCGCGGGCCGTTGCGCGTGGGCTGCCTGGAGTCGCTGGCGCCGATGATCACGCCAGAGCTGGTGTTCGGTTTCGGCCGTGCGTTTCCCGGCGTACGGCTGACGCAAGCCGAGGGCAACCATGAAGAGCTGCTGGAAAAACTGCGCAGCGGCGAGCTGGATATCGCCCTGACCTACGACCTGGTGACAAGCCCGGATATCGACTTCCAACCCCTGGCGCAACTGCCGCCCTACGTGATGGTGGGCGAGTACCACCCGCTGGCGAACTCACCGGCCGTGAGCATGCAGGACCTGGAGGCCTACCCGGTGGTGCTGCTCGACACGCCGTGGAGCCGTGACTATTTCCTCAGCCTGTTCATCCAGGCCGGCACCACACCGAACATCATCATGCGCTCCACCAACCTTGAAACGGTGCGCGCCATGGTGGGCAACGGTATCGGCTATTCCTTCGCGAATGCGCGGCCCAAATCGAACATGTCCCAGGACGGCAAGCGCGTGATCCGCCTGCGCCTGGCGGGTGCACACCGGCCGATGCGCCTGGGCTACGCCACCGCCAGCAACACCCAGCTGTCGCGGGTGGTGTCGGCGTTTGCCGAGCGGTGCCGCATGTTTGTGTCCGACCAGTACATCCCCGGCATGGCGCCGCCGAGCTTTTTTGACCCGCATGCGGTGCGGGTGTTGAGCGGTGTGAGCTGAGCTTGCACCAGTAAGTGGCATGCACAATACGGCCGATTCAAGCCTGCACCAAAGGTGGGAGGGGCCCCCTCCCACATTGGATTTTGGGTGCTCTCAGGCTGCATAGGTTCTGCCTACCCAGTGCCCCGGCTTTTACGAATTGACCCCAACCGCCTCCCGCCACGACTCTGAACCCATCGATGTAGATCAACTTCTCAGGGCACAGCGACGATGACATTCGACTGGAACTACATGTTGGGTTTGCTGGGCGATGCCGAGTTCTGGCGCGCGACGTGGACGGTGATCAAGCTCAGCACCTTGACCTGGGTGTTGAGCATTGGGCTGGGCTTTCTGCTGGCCCTGGCCAAGCAATCCAGACATGGCCTGCTGAGCGTGCCGGCCCGCGGCTACATCTGGCTATTTCGCAGCCTGCCGTTGCTGGTGCTGCTGATCTTTATCTACAACCTGCCGCAAGCGTTGCCCGGTACCTCGGTGGTGCTGGCCGACCCGTTCTGGTCCGGCCTGTTGGCCCTGGTGATCTGCGAGACCGCCTACGTGGCCGAGATCCATCGCGGTGGCCTGCTGTCGATTCCCAAAGGGCAGGGCGAGGCGGCTCGTGCGCTGGGCCTGAAGTTCTTCGGCACCCAGTGGCGCGTGGTAATTCCCCAGGCGCTGCGGGTGGCGTTGCCGTCGCTGGCCAACGAATACATCTCCATCGTCAAGCTCACCTCCCTGGTGTCGGTGATCTCCCTGACCGAGATCCTGATGGTCGGCCAGCGCCTGTATTCGCAGAACTTCCTGGTGATCGAAACCATGGCGGCGGTGGCGTTCTTCTATGTGTTTATCGTCACGGTGTTCGACTTCCTGCTCAAGCGCCTGGAGCGCTTTCTCGACGTCAACCAGCGCAACGTGTCCCGTGTTCCCGATGCGGCGGTGCTGGCCCTGGCGACCCAGCAGCGCACTGCCTTGGCGCGCCCGGCCAATAATGGCGAGTCGGCGTTGCAGGCCACGCGGTTGCACAAGGCCTACAACGATATCGAGGTATTGGGCTCGGTGAATCTGCAGATCCAGCCCGGTGAAGTGGTGTCGGTGATCGGCCCGTCGGGTTCCGGCAAGACCACGCTGATCCGCCTGCTTAACGGTCTGGAGCAACTGGACAACGGCGAGATCAGGATCAATGGCCAACCCTTCATCCACTTGAACAAAGTCGGCGCGCAGAAACCCCAGTACATCGAGCACGCCGAGCATCGCCTGCACATCGGCATGGTGTTCCAGAGCTTCAACCTGTTCCCGCACTTGAGCGTGCTCGACAACCTGCTGATGGCGCCGAAATACCACCGCCTGGGCGCGACCGCCGAACTCAAGCAACAGGCCTACGCGCTGCTGCACAAGGTCGGCATGCTCGACCACGCCTGGAAGTACCCGCACCAGTTGTCTGGCGGCCAACAGCAACGCGTAGCCATCGCCCGCGCCTTGATGATGCGCCCGCAGATCATGCTGTTCGATGAGCCTACCTCGGCGCTGGACCCGGAGAAGGTCAACGAAGTGCTGCAGGTGATCGAAGCCCTGGCCGAGGAGGGCATCACCATGGTCATCGTCACCCACGAGATGAACTTCGCCTTCAAGGTCTCCGACCGCATCGTGTTCATGGAGAAGGGCCGCGTGGTCTGCGACGACACGCCGTGCGCCCTGCGCAGCGGCCACAACCCACGCGTGGATGCGTTCCTCAAGGACGTCTCGCTGGCGTGATCTCTTTAACGTTCAGGAAACACTAAAATGATCGAGCAATCGCAAATCGAACAATTCCAGCGCGACGGCTTCCTGGTGGTCGAAGGCGTGCTGTCGCAGGATGAAGTGGCCGCGTTGCAGCACGACTTCGACCAATGGGTGGAAGAAAGCCGCAGCCATGACCGGGGCTGGGGCGCCACTGTCGATGGCCGTGAGCGCTTTGACCTGGAGGGCGACCACCGCGCCGACCATCCGTCCCTGCGCCGGGTCAGCTCGCCCACGGAGATTTCGCCGGCCTATGAGCGCGTGGCGTTGCACTCGCGCATGGCGGCGATTTCCGCGCAACTGATCGGCGCCCAGGGCACGCGTTTTCACCACAGCAAGATCAACTCCAAGCTGCCCCACACCGCGACGCAGGTGAAGTGGCACCAGGACTTTCTGTTCACGCCCCACAGCAACGACGACATCGTCACAGCCTTGCTGATGGTCAGCGAAGTGACGCCGCAGAACGGCCCGCTGAACGTGATCCCCGGCAGCCACAAGGGCCCGCTGTGGTCGCACTGGCAGCACCAGCGTTTCACCGGTTCGGTGGACGACAGCGTGGTCGCGCAACACTGCCAGCAACCGGTGGCCTGCTACGGGCCGGCCGGCTCGGTGTGCTTCATGCACACCCGGCTTTTGCATGCTTCCAGCCCAAACGAGACCGAACTGCCGCGCACGCTGTTCATCAGTGTCTATGCCGCTGAAGACGCGCTGCCCTTCGGCGAAAACCCGTTGCCCAGCGCACATGCCGGCCTGTTGGTGGCCGGTGAAGAAAGTGGCTTGGTGCGTTCCACCGACAACCACATGCGCCTGCCGCAGAAGCCTCGTGGTGCGTCGTTCTTCGTGCAACAGGCGGGACAAGATTCAGCCACTGCCTAACCCCCTAAACCCTTGCAGGTAATCACCATGACAGCGTTTCGTAAAAGTGTTCGTCCCCTTGCCGTGTGCCTGCTGGGCGCAGCCGTTGCACTGACCTCGTTGGCCGCTTCGGCGTTCCAGCAGGACGGCAAGATCATCGCCGGTTCCGACGTGACGTTCTTCCCCTATGAGTACATGGATAACAACAAGCCGGCGGGTTTTGATATCGAGTTCATGGACGGCCTGGGCAAGGTCATGGGCCGCCAGGTCGAGACCCTCGACACACGCTTTCCCAACCTGATCACTGGCCTGCAGGCCGGGCGTTTCGATGTGACCAACTCGTCGATGTACATCACCGCCGAGCGGGTCAAAGTGATCGACATGATCCCTTATCTGAAAAGCGGCGAGTCGATCCTCACCCTTAAGGACAGCGCCTTCCAGCCCAAGACCCCGGAAGAGTTCTGCGGCCACAAGATCGGCTCCATGGGGGCCACCTCGTGGCTGGCGCAGATGAACAAGCTGTCCACCGAATACTGCGTCGCCAAGGGCCTGAAGCCGATCCAGATCAGCGAATACAGCACTGACCCGCAAACCACCCAGGCGCTGCTGGCCCACGCCGTCGAAGCGCAGATCACCGATGCCGCCGTGGCCCGAGGCGTGATCGACAAGCTCGGCAGCCGCGTGGTGATCTCGTCCGACACCCTGATCTACCCGGTGCTCAACGGCTTCGGCGTGAAGAAAGGCAATGACACGGTGAAAAAAGCCCTGCTCGACGGCCTGGAAAAATACCGCGCCACGCCGGAGTACGCCGCCCTGCTCAAGAAGTACAACTTCCAAGCGCCGACCGATGCCGACATCGCCGCACTGATGCCGAAGTAAACCTACACGCGCGTGCCGCATTCGCCTGCGGCCGCGCCCTGCGGAGAGCGATCCATGGCGTTATCCCACGAAGAACAGACGCGCATCGACCTGGCGGCGACCTTTCGCATCATCGCCCACCTGGGCATGCATGAAGCGGTGGCCAACCACTTCAGTGCCGCCGTTTCGGCCGATGGCAAACAGTTTCTGCTCAACCCGAAGTGGAAGCACTTTTCGCGTATCCGCGCGAGCGATCTGTTGCTGTTGAATGCGCACGACACGGCCTGTGCCGATCACCCCCACGTGGACGCCACGGCCTGGTCGATCCACGGGCAGATCCACCGGCTGTTGCCACAGACCCGTGCGGTGCTGCACCTGCACCCGGTGTACACCACCGCGGTGGCGTGCCTGGCCAGGCCGCACATCCCGCCGATCGACCAGAACACCGCGCGTTACTTCAACCGCGTAGCCGTGGACGAGTTGTACGGCGGCATGGCCGACACCGAGGCCGAAGGCGCACGGCTGGCCGGGTTGCTCGACGGCAAGACGCGCTTGTTGATGGGCAACCACGGCGTAATGGTCACGGCCGGTTCCATCGGTGAAGCGTTCGACGACATCTGGACCCTGGAACGTTCCTGCCAGATCCTCGTCACGGCCTGGTCCACCGGACAGCCGTTGCGGGTGCTGTCCGATGAAGTGGCAGAAAAAACCGCGCGGGGCTGGGAAGGCATCGCGGACTTTTCGCGCCAGCATTTCGAAGAAATGAAGCAGTTGATGATCGACGCTGACCCTTCCGTGCTCGATTGAGGACACCTCCATGACGTTTTCCGTTGTCGCCCGCTGCGCCGAGACGGGCCAGTTGGGCATTGCGATCAGCTCATCGAGCATTGCCGTGGGCGCGCGTTGCCCGTGGCTGCGTCCCGGCGTGGGAGCGGTGGCATCGCAGAACATTACCTTGCCGAGCCTGGGGCCTCAGGTGCTGGATTTACTGGAGCAGGGCCTGACACCGAGTGAAGCACTGGCGACGTTGGCCTGTCAGGATCACAGCGAGTATCGCCAGGTCAGCGTGATTGATCACCAGGGCCGCACCGCGCATTTCAGCGGTGCGCAGACCCTGGGTATTCACCACGCAGTGAACGGCGAGCAATGCGTGGCGGCAGGGAACATGTTGGCCAACCCCGGCGTAATCGAGGCCATGGTGGCGGCGTTCGAAGCGGCCCCGGGGCACCTGGCCGACCGCCTGCTGGCCGCGATGCACGCCGGTGTGGCAGGTGGTGGTGAAGCGGGGCCGGTGCATTCGGCGGCGCTGGTGATTGTCGATGACCTGCTGTGGCCAGTGGTCAATCTGCGTGTGGATTGGGCCGATGCGGACCCGATCAGCGCCCTCGACCAACTCTGGCAAGCCTATCGCGGGCAACTGCAGGATTACATCGACCGCGCCCTCAACCCGCAGATCGCACCGGGTTATGCGGTGCCGGGAGATGACCGATGAACAGCCGCGACCTGCTGGCGCAACTGGTGCGTTTCGACACCACCAGCCGCGAATCCAACCTGGCCTTGATCGACTTCGTGCGCACCTATTTGCAAGACCACGGCGTGGCCTGTGAGCTGGTGTACAACGCGCACAAGAGCAAGGCCAACCTGCTTGCGACGATTGGTCCGGCGCAGGTGCCCGGCATCGTGTTGTCCGGGCATACCGATGTGGTGCCGGTGGACGGGCAGCGCTGGCGCGTGGCGCCGTTCGAGCTGACCGAACAGGACGGCAAGTTGTACGGCCGTGGCACGGCGGACATGAAGGGCTACATCGCTTGTGTGCTGGCGTGCGTGCCGGCGTTGGTGCAGGCGCCGTTGCGCATGCCGGTGCATATCGCGCTGTCCTACGATGAGGAAGTCGGTTGCCTGGGCGTGCGCTCGCTGATCGAGCGGTTCCACGGGCAGCCGGTCAAGCCGCTGCTGTGTGTGATTGGCGAACCCACCGAACTCAAGCCGGTGCTGGGCCACAAAGGCAAGCTGGCGATGCGCTGCCAGGTGCATGGCGCGGCGTGCCATTCGGCGTACGCGCCGGCGGGCGTGAACGCCATTGAATACGCGGCGCGCCTGGTCAGCGAATGGGTGCGGCTCGGCGAAACGCTCAAGGCGCCAGAGCATCTGGATGCGCGTTTCGACCCGGCGTTTTCTACGGTGCAGACTGGTTTGATCAGTGGCGGCAAGGCGCTCAATATCGTGCCGCAGGACTGCAGTTTCGACTTTGAAGTGCGCTCGCTGCCGGCCCAGGATCCCTGGCAGGTGGTGCAGCAACTGCGCGACTACGCCGAGTACTCACTGTTGCCGGCGATGCGCGCGGTGAGTGCGCAATCGGCGATCAGCATCAGTGAGTTGTCGAGCTATCCCGGGCTGGCCACAGCGCCTGAAAGCCAGGCCGCCGAATGGGTGGCGCAGTTCTGTGGCTCGCAGGATTTTGGCACGGTGGCCTTTGGGACAGAGGGTGGTCTGTTCGACCAGGCCGGTATTCCTACGGTGGTGTGTGGGCCTGGCAGCATGGAGCAGGGCCACAAACCGGACGAGTTCATCAGCCTGGCGCAGTTGCAGGCCTGCGACCGGATGTTGGCGCGGGTGCTGAAGTTTGTGAGCGTGTAGGTTACCTGTGGGAGGGGGCTTGCCCCCGATGGCGATGGGTCAACTAACAATGCAGTGACTGATGTCCGCAATCGGGGGCAAGCCCCCTCCCACCTTTGATCTTTGTTGTGCCCTCTAACTGTCAGTGCTTTGCCACACCCACCCGCCACTGCGCAGGCGGCAGGACTCCATTGACCAGGTAATTGCCTACGATCCGCGACTTGTACACCCGCGGGTTATGGTTCGCCAGGGTGCGCGCGTTGCGCCACAGCCGGTCCAGCGCCTTGCTGCTGGCGGTGGCACTGGCGCCCAGGGCGTCGAACAAGGCGGTGGTCGCGGCCAGCGTCGCATCCACCACCGGGTTCACCGCCAGGCACACTTCCAGCTCGGCCAATGCAACCTGCGGATCATCGTCATGCAGTGGCTGGTCATGGGCAATCACAGACTGCGCGGTGTACTCCAGGCGTTGCGCCGCTTGCTGGGCAATCGCTTGAGCAGCGTAGGCTTGGCTCGCGACTTCGCCAATCACCTGTAGCAGTTGCACGTCCTGGCCTGCGGTGTCGGCATTGCCGGTGGTGAAGGTGCGGGCGCGCTGGCTGAGTTCTTCGGCACCGCTGAGGGCGGCGCGTCGGGCGATTCCGGCGAGGGTGCTGAGGTGGTAGAGCTGGAAGAACGACTGTCCATGGCCGAAGCGCTGTTGGGTGGGGCGCGCGTCGTTGTCCATCACCGGTGCGTTATCGAAGATGCAGGTGCCGCTGGCGGTGAGGCGCTGGCCGAAGCCGTTCCAGTCGTCGACGATCTTCACGCCGGGGGCTTTCAGGTCGATGACAACCGTATACACGGTGCCGTTTTCACCCGTCGCGATGGTATTGATCAGGTCGCTGTAGAGCGCGCCGGTGGTGTAGAACTTCTTACCGCTGATGCGCAATGCGCCGGCGGCATCGCGGTGCAGGCGGGTGTCGAAATCGCCACGGGCTCCGTTGCCGACTTCGGTGCTGCCGGGGGAGAGTAGGGCGCCTTGGCCGAGGCGGTCCAGCCACTTGGCGCGCCAGTCAAGGTCCTTGGCGCTGAGCACGTCTTCGCAAAAACCAAAGTGGCCGCGCAGGGCCTGGGTGATGTTGGAGTCGGCGGCGGACAGTTCCGCAAGCAGCGTGAGCAGCTCGACCAGGGTCGCATCCTGGCCGCCATAACTGGCCGGCAGGCGCCAGCGCGGCAAACCCAGGGCGTTCAGTTGCTGGATCACCGTGGCGAGGCTGGCGCGTGTCTGATCCGCCTCGGCGGCCTGCGCGAGAATGTGCGCAAACAGTGGGCGAAACGGCGCGGCCAGTTGCTCGTAGCGGGCAGTGGGCGGAGCGCCCCAGATATTCAAAGCGGGAATCGACATGCAATGGACCTTGCTGAAAGTGGTTCAGGTGCTGGGGTCCAGTGGTCTGGTGACGTCACCCTAACCCAGCGGCAGCGAAGGTTTTAATACGAAAAGCAACTAGCGACCTGTGGGACGGTTCTATCGATAGTGCCCAACAGTATTAAACCCCGCGCTTTTATTGCGTTAGCTTCTACCTGAAGCGACCAGACTGCATGCCCACAGATGGTTAAACCAACCCTCTAACCCTGTGGGATTTTTCATGATCAACCGTCGAACACTGCTGTCCTTGCTGGGCGTGGCCTCTCTTGCGCTCTATGGTCCGTCGGCCAGCGCCGCCGAGCCGTTGACCCTCGTCGTGGGTGACCAGTTCTTTTCCAACCGCATCGTGCTGGAGCTGTCGGGGGAGCTGGAGGACCTGCCGTACAAAATCGACTTCAAGCGCTTCAACACCGGTTCCCCGGTAGCCTCGGCCGTGGCCAGCGGCGCGCTGGATGTGGGCATCGTCGGCGACACCCCGGTGATCAGCCTGGCCGCCAACGGCGCACCGGTAAAAGTCGTCGCCAGCACCCAGACCAGCCTTGATGGCGTGGGCATTGTGGCGCGCAAGGGCATTCACTCGGTGGCCGACCTCAAAGGCAAGACCGTCGCCATCTGGAACGGCTCGTGGAGCCAGCAACTGGCGTACAAGGCGCTGGATGAAGCGGGTGTGCCACGCAGCAGCGTCAACTTCAAATACCTGCTGCCGGCCGAGGCCAGCCTGGCGTTGACCCAGGGCGACATCGACGCCTTCGGCACCTGGGAACCCTACGTGTCGTTGCAGGAAAAAGAAGGCAGCACCCTGATCCGCAACGCCAAGGGCCTGATGAGTGCGCCTACCTACATCGTGGCGTATGAGCCGGCCCTGGCGCAGAAAAGCGCGATCATCAAAGACTTCATTGCCCGCCTGACTCGCGCCCGAGCCTGGAGCAACACCCACGTCGATGAATACGCCGAAGCCTGGGCGAAGGCCAACCAGTCGGCGCCGGAAATCGCCAAGGTGTGGTTCAAGCGCGATGCAATCAAGGTGCTGCCGATCTCGCCGACGATTATCAGCGAGGCCCAGGCCACGGCGGACTTTTTGGTGGATGCACAGATGTTGAAGCAGCGGTATGACGTGGCGCCGTTGTTTGATCGGGTGCTTTAAACATCGGGGAAACAAGCGCTCATAAGGTGTGAACAAAGTGGCCGAGGCGGCTGGGGTGAACCGGGAGAGTCTTTATAAAACGTTGAAAGGCGGCTCGAAGACCCGCTACGAGACGATCCAGAAGCTGATGCTGGCCTTGGGCGTCGAGCTGACGGTACAGCCAATTGCAGGGGCGAGCGTGCTCGCGAAGAAAACCTAGGCATTGCGTTTATCCGGAGAGGACGCTTTATCCTTGGCGATCTTCGCGAGCAAGCTCGCTCCTGCAGGAAGGGGTTATCGCACCAGGCAGGGTTGCTTGTTGTTGAAGCGCCACCCCGGAATCAAGAATTGCATCGCCACGCTATCATCCCGCGCGCCGAGGCCCATGCCTTTGTAGGCTTCGTGGGCCTGGGCCACGGCGTCCAGGTCGATCTCCACACCCAGGCCTGGTTTGCTTGGGACCTTCACGTAACCACCTTCGATTTTCAGCGGCGCTTTGGTCAGGCGCTGGCCGTCCTGCCAGATCCAGTGGGTGTCGATGGCGGTGATGTCGCCCGGTGCTGCGGCGGCCACCTGGGTGAACATCGCCAAGGAAATATCGAAGTGGTTATTGGAGTGCGAGCCCCAGGTGAGGCCCCACTCATGGCACATCTGTGCAACACGCACCGAGCCCTGCAGGGTCCAGAAGTGCGGGTCGGCGAGGGGGATGTCGACCGATTGCAGCTGGATCGCGTGGCCCATCTCGCGCCAGTCGGTGGCGATCATATTGGTGGCGGTCTTAAGGCCGGTGGCACGGCGGAATTCGGCCATGACCTCACGACCTGAGTAACCGTTTTCTGCACCACAGGGGTCTTCGGCATAGGCGAGTACGTGGTGCTGGTCGCGGCACAGGCGGATGGCTTCCTTCAGTGACCAGGCGCCGTTCGGGTCGAGGGTGATGCGTGCATCCGGGAAGCGTTCGGCCAGGGCGGTGACCGCTTCGATTTCGGCATCGCCGCTCAATACGCCGCCTTTGAGCTTGAAGTCGTTGAAGCCGTATTTGGCCTGGGCGGCTTCGGCCAGGCGTACCACGGCGTCGCTGGTCAGGGCTGTTTCGTGGCGCAGGCGGAACCAGTCGTCGTCGCTGTCGGCTTCGTTGCGGTAGGCGAGCGTGGTGGCGTTGCGGTCGCCGACATAGAACAGGTAGCCGAGCATTTTTACCGCATCGCGCTGCTGTCCTTCGCCGAGCAAGGCCGCCACCGGCACTTCGAGAAACTGGCCCAGCAAATCGAGCAGCGCCGCCTCCATGGCGGTGACGGCATGGATGGTGATGCGCAGGTCAAAGGTCTGCAGGCCGCGACCGGCGGCATCGCGTGAAGCAAAGGCGCTGCGCATCTGGTTGAGGATGCGCTGGTACTGGCCGATGGGCTGGCCGATCACCAGGCTGCGGGCGTCTTCCAGGGTTTCGCGGATGCGCTCGCCGCCGGGCACTTCGCCGACGCCGGTGTTGCCCGAACTGTCCTTGAGGATGACGATATTGCGCGTGAAGTATGGCCCATGGGCGCCGCTGAGATTGAGCAACATGCTGTCGTGGCCGGCGACGGGGATGACCTGGAAGTGCGTAACGACGGGAGTATTCATGGCAGGTTCCTGACGGGTCTCAAAGTGGTTTGCCGAGGGCGGCGGTGGGCACGCCGCTCGGTGGCTTCAATGCGGCAGAGGGGGCCGTCCTGGCAAAAAACACCAGGACCGCGGCGAGCACCGAGGTGCCGGCCAGGCCATAGAGGCCACCCTGGATCGAACCGGTGGTCTGCTCCAGAAAGCCGAAGGTGGTCGGCGCGACGAAGCCGCCCAGGTTACCGATGGAGTTGATCAGCGCGATCACCGCAGCGGCAATGCGCACATCCAGGTAGCCCTGGGGGATCGGCCAGAACAGTGACGACGCCGACTTGAAGCCGATGGCCGCAAAGCAGATCGCCACAAACGCGAAGATAGGCCCGCCGGTGGTCGACATGAACATCCCCGCCGCCGCAATCAGCAGTGCTGCCGCGACCCAGGCCTGCTGGAACTTGAACTTGCCGGACAACGACGCGAAGGCGTACATGGCGATGATCGAGATCAGCCACGGGATCGAGTTGAAGAAACCGACCTGAACATCACTCAAGTCGCCCATCTTCTTGATGATGCTCGGCAGCCAGAACGTGGCGGCATAGATCGTCAGCTGGATGCAGAAATACAACGCGCAGAACAGCAGGATCTGGCGGTCCTTGAGCAGCTTGCCGAGGGTCGGCTTGACGCGGGTGAGGGCTTCGCGGTCGCGTTGTTCCTGGTCGATGGCATTGACCAGTGCGTCCTGTTCCTCGCGGGTCATCCATTTGGCGTCGTGGGGTTTGGAGTCGAGCCAGAACCACACAAAGAACCCCAGCGCCACTGAGGCCAGGCCTTCAATGGCAAACATCCATTGCCAGCCGTGGAAGCCAAACCCTTCGATCTGCAACAGCGCGCCGGAAAGCGGACCGGAAATCAGCGATGCGACCGCCGAGCCACTGAGGAAAATCGCAATGGCTTTACCACGCTCCACACCGGGCAACCAGCGCGTGAAGTAGTAGATCACCCCCGGGAAAAAGCCGGCTTCAGCCACGCCCAGCAAGAAACGCAGGATGTAGAAGTGGGTTTCGTTCTGAATGAACGCCATCAGCGTGGCGACGATGCCCCAGGTGAACATGATGCGGGTCAGCCAGATACGCGCGCCGACCTTTTGCAGCAGCATATTGGAGGGCACTTCGAAGAGGGCATAGCCGATGAAGAACAACCCGGCACCGAAGCCATACGCCGCTGCGCCGATGCCCAGGTCGTGTTCCATGTGCGTGCGCACAAAACCGATATTGACCCGGTCGATGTAGTTGAGGATGAACATGATCACGAACAGTGGGAGCACATGGCCCTTCACCTTGCTCACGGCGCGCGTGAGGACGGCATCATTTTCGGGTGTGGCAGATGCATGGCTTGAAGTGGTCACCATTCCAGACTCCCCCTGATTGTTTTTATGTGGGTTTGCGTGTCGAGTTGCCAGACATCATACAAGCTGTTTTATTTTTTCTGCAACATCCTTGGGTTTTCTTGGTTTTAGAGAGCTATGCAAATTGGTTGTCATACAAGTAGGTGGTTTTTTGGGCATCAACCACCCTGGAGGCGCGAGGGCCAGGTGGGGATGTTAAGCTTGCGGTTGCTCAACCCTGTGGACGCGTAATATGCCCATCGATAATGGAAGCTCTGTCCGCAGACGCTCCACCAACCTGGCCCAAGGCGTGGTCGACGCGCTGACCCAGCGCATCCTGCTCGGCCAACTCAAACCCGGTGAAAAACTGCCCTCGGAATCCACCATCGTGCACGAGCACGGCGTGAGCCGAACGGTGGTGCGCGAGGCTATCTCCAAGTTGCAGGCGTCCGGTCTGGTCGAGACCCGCCACGGCATCGGCACCTTTGTGTTGGAGCAGCAGGCCCAGCAGGGTTTGCGCCTGCATGTGGACACGGTGGCCAGCGTGCGCAACATGCTGGAGTTGCGCCTGGGCCTTGAAGTACAAGCCGTCGCGCTGGCGGCCGTGCGCCGCACCGATGCCCAATTGGCCCACATGCGCCAGGCGCTGGACGACTACCAGGCTTCCCTGGCCAGTAACGACAGCTGCGTGGAGGAAGACAAACGCTTTCACCAACTGATCGCCGAGGCCACCGGCAACACCTTCTTCACCGAAATCATGCTGCACCTGGGCAATGCGATGATCCCGCGCACCCAGGTCAAGGGCGATGAGCGCGGCGGTGCCGACTTCGCCAGGCTGGGCCAGTTGGCGAACCTGGAACACGAGGCGATCTTCAACGCGATCAAACGCCAGGACCCGGACGCCGCCCGTGCCGCGATGGTGCTGCACCTGACCAACAGCCGCGATCGTTTTTCCGGGGAGCAGGGCCGTTGAACGAACACACCTTATCCCTGCGCCTGGAGCGCGTGGCCGCTAACGTACCGGCGAGTGCGCGGCTGGCCGATATCGGCTCCGATCACGGTTATTTGCCGGTGGCGTTGCTGCGTCGCGGCCTGATCACGGCGGCAGTGGCGGGGGAGGTGGCGACCACGCCATTCCATGCGGCGCAACGTACCGTGCGCGACAACGGTCTGGAACAGCAGGTCACCGTGCGCCTGGCCGATGGGCTGGCGGCCATCGAACCCCATGACGGCATCACCGCTATCAGCGTCTGCGGCATGGGCGGCGAGACGATCCGCGACATTCTTGAAAGCGGCAAACAGCACCTGAGCGGTCAGGAGCGCCTGATCCTGCAACCCAACGGTGGCGAACAACCGCTGCGCCAGTGGCTGATGGACAACGGCTACGCGATCCTCCATGAAGAGCTGCTGCGCGAGAACCGTTTCTATTACGAGATCATCGTCGCCGAGCGCACCGGACCGGTGGCCTACACCGCCGAACAGCTGTACTTCGGCCCCCTGCAAATGCAGGCGCGCAGCCCGGCGTTCCTGGCCAAGTGGCAGCGCCTGTTGCAGCAAAAGCACAAGACCCTGGCCAGCTTCGAGCAGGCGCGGCAGGCGGTGCCGCCAGACAAGTGGCAGGAGATTTCCCAGCAGGCCAGGTGGATCACCGCGCTGCTGGCTTGATCGACCCTCATTCAAACCTGATGACCAAGGAAAACCACCATGGCAGACGCCATCGACCCCACCTTCTACGACCGCGCCGACGCGCATATCGAGCTGTCGAACGAGCAGCTCAAGGCCCACGAAAACCTCGGCCAGGTCAGCGCCTCGATGATGTTTGGCACCACGCGTTTCAACGCCTGGGCCAGTGCGCGCAACTTCAAGTCCGGCGCGGAAATGGCCGATGCACGGGAGGCGATGTTGAAGTACTTCTGCGACCAGTACCGGATGATGCTTGAGGATAATCTGGATGATCACATCAATAACTTCAGCCGGTACATGGCCGGACAGACGCAAGGGTAAGCGAGGCTGTCGGCGGGTGAAAATGTAGGAGGGGGCTTGGATTCGTGGCGTGGTTACAAATGTGCGCTCAGTGATGGGTGCTTTTGCCCCATTTCAGGGCGCTTTGCGTGCACCATCAGGTGCCAACCCGTCTGTATCCGGCCTCTCTACCAACGGCCCACATCTTGCTAGTGCCTTCCCAATCAATGACATGGCATTTTGCTGTTAGTCATTTCAAGGCTTCACCCGGCGGTGCACCGCCTGGGTCGTTTTTGGGGAGTGGTCGCACATGCACAGCCTTTTATCACCGGGTATCCGCCTGCTGGGGCGGTTCGGCTTTGCGCGCAAGTTCCAGATTCTATTCTTCCTGTTCATGCTGCCCCTGGCGGGCAGCCTGTGGATGATCGGCTCGGACTATCGCGACAAACTGACCGTGATTTCCAGCGAGCAATCCGGCGTTCGCCAACTGCTGGCCCTGGATGGGCTGGACGGCCAGTTGACGGCGCAGCGCAACCTGGCCGCACGCTGGAAAGCCGCCGATATCCTGCACGCCCCGACCCCGGCGGCGAAGGCGGCGATGGACAAGGTCGATGCGAATTTCCCACTGATCCTGCAGAGCCTGCAAGCCCTGGGGGATTCACTCAAGGCCCGGAATGCCGGCGCCGACGTGCTGGCCCGCTTCGATGCGTTGCAGGCCACGGTCAAGGGCATGGACTCCCAGTCCCTGCGTACCGTGGGCTGGTGGCCGGACGGTTACGACCGTTTCACCTCGGCCCTGACCGCCATGCAAACCCTGCGCGAACAGATCACCCTGGACGCCGGCCTGATTCTCGACCCGTGGCTGGAAACCTACCTGTTGATGCAGATTTCCACTCAGTACACACCGGACCTGATCGAGCGCATCGGGCGCATGGCCAGTGTTGGCCAGTCGTCCATCGCCTCGGGGCAATTCACCTTGCAAAGCCGTTTGCAGATGCGTGACCTGCGCGGCCGTATCGGCGATGCGCGGGACCAATTGGTCAAGGCGGCGGCCTCGCTCAAGGCCAAGCAATATGCCGGCCTGGAACCCTGGACCACCCAGTACGACACCAGCCTGCAACGCCTGGACAACGAACTCAAAGTGCTCGACGACGGCGTGTTCGGCGGCACCATCAAGCTTGACACCGCGGCCTTCGAAACCAGTGTCGACGGCATGCTCGACAGCCTGGGCGCGCTGCGTAACCAGTCCCTCGACTCGCTGGATGCGCGCCTGGGTCACTACCGTGACCGTTCGTTGCAGAAATTTGTCCCCGTCGCGGCCCTATTCAGCCTGCTGGCCCTGGCCGCACTGTACCTGTTCATGTGCCTGCAAGCCTCGATCCGCCGCAGCGCCAGCGGCATCACCACCCTGGCCGAGTCCCTGCGCGACGGCAACCTGTGCGTGGAGGTGGCGGTGGAAGGGCGCGACGAACTCGCGGCCATCAGCACCGCGCTGAACGTGGCGGTGGTGCAACTGCGCACCAGCCTGCTGGGGGTCAATCACGAGACGCAGCAACTCGGCTCGGCGGTGCTCACCCTCAATTCGCAATCGGGCAGCACCCTTACCGAAGTCGAAGACCAGCAACACCAAATCAGCCAGATTGCCGCCGCTGCGACCCAACTGGCCGCCACTTCCCTGGGCGTCGCCAAAAGCTGCGAGCACGCCTCGGGCAGTGCCCAGCAGACCCGGCGTATTGCCGAAGACAGCAGCCGTGACAGCCAGCGCACCACGGCCAGCATCCAGCAACTCAACCAACGCCTGACTGATACCTCCGATGCGCTGGAGCAAGTCAGCCAGCAGGGCCAGCAGATTCAGTCGGTGGTCGACACCATTCGCGGCATCGCCGAACAGACCAACCTGCTGGCCCTCAACGCCGCCATCGAAGCCGCGCGCGCCGGCGAGCAGGGCCGTGGTTTTGCGGTGGTGGCCGATGAAGTGCGCAGTTTGTCGCAGCGCACCCAGGCCTCCACCGCACAGATCGCCGGTACCGTGGACAGCCTGCGCGCCACGGTCAGCCAGGCGGTCACCCTGATGGGCGCCGCGTGTGAACAAGCGCTGGCGGATGCGGAGTCCGTCACCGGGCTGGGCACCCGTCTGGGCGAGATCGCCGGGGCGGTGCAGCAGGTGACCGACACCCTGGCGCAGATCGCCACCGCCGTCGAGGAACAAGCGGCGACGGCGGATGAAGTGAGCGGCAACATCCAGCAAGTGGACCAGGCCGCCGGACGCTTGCTCGACGGTGCGCGGGCAGTGAACCGCGCAGCCGATACCCTGAGCAAAGGCAGCCAGGCACTGAGTGACAACACTGCGCGGTTCCGCCTGGGCTGAGCTGTCTTCCAAACAAACCAGATCCAATGTGGGAGGGGGCTTGCCCCCGATTGCGGTGTACCAGTCAACAGATTCAGCGACTGACACACCGCATTCGGGAGCAAGCCCCCTCCCACATGTTGTCCTGCGCTGTTTTCAGCACCGGGTCAGGTCCTCCTCCTGCGGCCGTGTCCTCAGGCGATCTTCACATTCATGGTGATCTTCGCCGTAAACACCTTCACCCCGCCCTCATCGAAAATATCCACCGGCACGATCTTGTCGCCAGCCGTTGCCCAGTCAATGCCACTGCCATCCGCCACCGCACGGATGTTCGACTTGGCCTTTGCCAGGTACTCCACGGTCATGCCCTTGGGAATCCATTTGGCGCCTTGGGGGATCGACACATCGGTCATCGTGCCACCGGCCAATTCCGCCGCGTTGCACAACGCAATGGCATGCACCGAGGCCAGGTGGTTGGTGATTTCCTTGCGAAACGGCACGTTGACCACCGAGTGGCCTGGGCGCAGTTCGGCGATTTCAGGGTTGATTGTGCTGAAGTAGGGCGCCACCTGGCAGGCCATCTGGCTGAAGGCGGCTGGACCTACGCTGTTGAACATGCTGAGAAACTGACTCATGGGTTTCCTCCTGATAGGGTTACAGAATAATATTCTGTGGCAGAACAATATTCTGTTAATTCTAAAGGTGTCAAGCCATGCCTTCTCTAGCGGCTGCTGTAGCTTTAGACTCCGCACATTTGGCGAGCGACTTCATGCACGCACCTGACCTGATCGAGCGCACCTTCCCGGGCCGGCGCAGCGACCTCAAGCGCAGCATCCTGCGCGAGGCCCTGGCCTGCTTTAACGAAGTGGGTATTGAAGCCACGAACATCGAAACCATCCGCGCGCGGTGCGACACCAGCGTGGGCGCCATCTACCACCATTTCGGCAGCAAGGAAGGCATCGTCGCCGCGCTGTTTTTTGCCGCGCTGGAGGACCAGGCCGCCCTGCGTGAGCACTACCTGACGCACGCGCAAACCGCCCAGGCAGGTGTGCAAGCGTTGGTGTGCAGCTATGTGGAGTGGGTGGACGCGCAACCCGACTGGGCGCGCTTTGTGTTCCAGAGCCGTTTCGCCGTGGCCAACGGCCCGTTCAAGGATGAACTGCTCACCCGCAACAAACAGCGCAATCGGCAGTTGACCGAGTGGATGAGCGAGGAGGGCCGCGCTCAAGCGTTCAGCCACATTCCCGCCGAGCTTTTGCTATCGCTGATCATTGGCGCGGCAGAAAACTACGCCCGGGCGTGGTTGTCCGGGCGGGTCAAGAACAGCCCGAATGCCTATGCGTCGTTGTTGGCCCAGGCGGCGTGGGCGTCGATCAGCCAAACGCCTCCACAATAAACGCCTCGAGTGTCTTCTCTTCCAGGATCTCCATGGAAAAGTTCCCGAAGCGCTTGGGTAGCCAGATAATGCGCCCGCCGGAAGGCGACTGCAGGTTCTCGCGGGCCAGGGGCACGCCGTTTTCATTCTCGGGCTGCACACCGGCGGCGATCAGCTCGTCATAGGCGACCTCGATGTCCGGTGTGGTGTAGCAGTGACGGTAAATCATGCCTTCGCCGTGGGCGTCCAACAGCTCGCGCAGATTCCCGGCAATCGGCTGCACCAGCATGAACCGCTCTTGCCCCATCAGCACCACGGCATAACGCACATGCAAACCGCCGCGTTCCCACACAAAGGTCTTGGAGATGCGTGCCTTGAGGATGTTTGCGTAATAGGCGCAGGCCTCCTCGAGGTTTTCGACCAGTATGTCGACGTGACTGAACTTCAGGTCCATGGCGGAACTCCTGTGGATTCGATCCCCATGGTAACCACGAGTGTTTGTCGCGTTGAAATTTAATTGTCGGCACTCCCGGACGCTGGCGTAGTCTGTTTCCAAGACATCCCTCTCGCCCTGCGGAGCACGCCATGATCATCGTCCATCACCTCAACAACTCACGTTCGCAACGCATCCTGTGGCTGCTCGAAGAACTCGGCCTGCCTTACGAGATCAAGCGCTACCAGCGCGACCCGAAAACCAACCTGGCGCCGCCGGAACTCAAGGCCATCCACCCGCTGGGCAAATCCCCGGTGATCGAAGACGGCGGCCAGGTGCTGATTGAATCCGCCGCGATCATCGACTACTTGATCCGCCATCACGGCCAGGGCCGCCTGCAACCGGACCCAACCAGCGCCGCCTATGACACCTACGTGCAGTGGCTGCACTTCGCCGAAGGCTCGGCTATGTTGCCGCTGATGCTCAACCTCTATGTTGGCCGCCTGGGTGAAGCCGGCGCGCCGTTGCATCCGCGTATCGAATCGGAAGTGGCCAACTATTTGGGTTACCTGAACGACGTGCTGGCCGATAAAGCGTACCTGCTGGGCGACGAGCTGAGCGGTGCGGATATCCAGATGAGCTTTATCGGCGAAATCGCCAAGGCCCAGGGCAAGTTGCAGGCTTACCCGCACCTGGCGGCGTGGGTAGAAAAATTCCAGGCCCGACCTGCCTATCGCAAGGCGGTGGAGCAGGGTGGGGAATATGCGTTTGCTAAGTGACTAACGCTGTTGCAACGCGACCTTCAGCCCCAGCCCCATAAACAGCGTGCCGATGATTTTTCCTTCCCAGCGCCGCAGTTTGGACAGCCCCTTGATGCCTCGGCTCAAGGGGCGGATGGCGAGGGCGAGCAGGCTGGTGTACACCGCGCTGAGCACCGAGAAAATCAAACCCAGCACCGCGAACTGCACCAGCGATGAGCCGGCTTCCGGGTGCACGAATTGCGGCAGGAATGCCAGGAAGAAAATCGCGGTTTTCGGGTTGAGCAACTCGGCACCGACCGCCTGGAAAAACGCCTGGCGCGGCGTGACTGTAGGCAACGTCAGCCCTTTTTGTGTGCCGGTCTTGGCCGTGAACGCACGGATGCCCAGGTAGATCAGGTAAGCCGCGCCGGCCCATTTCACCGCGTTGAACGCGGTGGCCGAGGTCATCAGGATCGCCGATAACCCCAGCGCCGCGCCCAGTGTATGCAGCAGGTCGCCGCACGCCACCCCCAGGCCGGTGGCGACCCCGACCTTGCGGCCGCCCTGCACGGTGCGGGTGATCACCAGCAACACCGACGGGCCGGGGATCAGGAACAGGCCGATCACGACGGCGATATAGGTGATGAGGGCTGCGAGTTCAAACATGATGGGCACTCTCGGAACGGGGCCCGACCGCCAGTTATCCCCAACTGAGCGTTGTTTACAACTGTTAACGGATTCAACGGCGCAATCGCTATAGGCTTTGCGTGGTCCATACAGGAGCCCTCGACCATGAACCTGCGAGCCGCCGTCGCCACGTTGTTTGCCTTTGCCCTTTTGCTGCCGTCACCGGCCGAAGCCTCGGCGCCTATCACCCGTGTCGCCATCTACCGTGGCCCGGCAGGCTGCGATGACTGTTCGGAAAACGTGGCAAAGGCCTTGCAGCGCATCAACCCCAACTACCGTATCGACTTCGTGGGCGCCGACGAGCCCATCGACATCACCCCGCAAACCCTGGCGCGCTACGACCTCTACGTGCAACCCGGCGGCGGCCAGGACATCCCCGGCGCCCTGCGCAGCATCGGCGATGCGCGCAGCGAAGCGATCCGCGATTACGTGGCCAACGGCGGGCGCTACCTGGGCTTGTGCATGGGTGCCTACCTGGCGGATGACAACAACCTCGGCCTGATCCCGGTGGACCTCGACGGCGAGGCCGGCCGCCCCGGCTTCGAAGTGCCCGACAGCGCCGACGCCGCCGTGCAGGTCACTTGGGAGGGCAAGCCTGATCAGGTGTTCTTCCAGGACGGCCCGTACTTCCCCAAGGTCGCGCCCTACACGGCCATCGCCACCTACCGCAACGGCGACATCGCGGCGGCGCGGTATACCTTCGAGAAGGGCGTGGTGATCCTGAGCGGCCCCCATCCCGAAGCCAGTGCGCAGTGGTTCGAGAACGCCGACATCCCGTTGAGCAAAATGCCCCGGGGCGACCTGTTTGGTTCGCTCATACGGCACTTTTAACCGTCTCTCCATTCCTTGTGGTGAGCGGGCTCATTGTGGTGGACAGGCCCGTTCATCACACGTTGAGTACGACTGCGGCTAAAACACAATGGGCGATCAGCCGGCGCGTCGGTGTGTTCTTGCGTGGCGTGGAGCGCCTAATCAGCGCACCACATCCAGCGTCTGGATTTCATTCACATAGTGGGTCTGGCTCGACGTCGACTCCAGCGTCAGGGCCACCCCCAGGTCCTCGATAAATGCGCGCGACGATGTGTAGCCGTCCTGCTCGCACGCCAGCCGGATGGCATCGCCCGTCAACGATGCAAACACCTGGCGCGCCGGGAAGCGCTCGCCGACCTTGCAGGTCAAGGTGGTCTCGGTCGGTTTGTCAGTGGGCTTGACCGGCACATTGGCCATCTTCAGGTGCGCACTCAGGGTCTGGCCCGGTGCCCAACTGGTCGGCAGTTTTACCTCGGCCTCGCGGGTCTGCAGCACCTGGCCTTCGCCTACACCGTTCATTTTCGATTTCAGCTGGATCAGGTCCGCCAACATCAGTCGGTCCACATTGAAGGCGCTGCCGTAGGCCTCATTCTTGACCAGCAAACCGCCCTCGGCCTTGAACCGGATGGTGATCGGCGCGTCCTTGCCCGCGGCATTCCTCGACAGGTAGGTGTAGCTCAACGTCTTGAACCTGGGCTGCAACAACGGCGCATCGAGGCCCTGTAGCACAGTGGGCGGCACCGGCACATCGGCGAGATTGGTGTCGGCCACTGTACGCGGGTAATCGACCGGCGCAATGTCCGGCCGCAGCAGTGCGACCAGGCCCGGAGTCACTCCGCCCTGCACCGAACAGCTCACACGGGAGTGCGTGCCCTCCGGCTCCACGATCAGCACCCGCTCCACATGGCGCAGCCCTGGCGCCTTGCCCGGCATCGGCTTGATCGCCTGCCAGCTGTTGCCCACCTTGAGCTCGCTGCGGGTGTATTGCCCTTCGCCTTTTTGCAGCGCAGCGGGTTGGTCCAGCAGTGCGGCAAAGCGCTGGGCGACCTCATCAATGTTGCCGTCCACCGTGAAACCCCAGAAGTAATACAGGCCCAACGGGCCGAGATCGCTGACCTCATCGTTGTAGGACAGCAACTTCAAACCGGCGATGGCCGGCGCGCTCACCGGCACTGCGGTGGCCTTGGGGTCGGTGCGATCGCGCACCGCGATCCAGCTGAAGTCCTTCTCTTGCTTGAGCGGCGCGTAGGCCTGCCAGGCGTCACGGTGGGTGTTCAGGCTGCTGAAAAAACTCGCGTCGCAGCGGGTGAAGGCCTTGAGGGTGTCGACCAGGGCGGCGTCTTCGGCGTGGGCCATCGAAGGCGACAGCAGGGCAGACGCGAGCAGGGCAGCGGAAAGCGGCAACTTCATGGGGCGGGATTTCCTTTTCAGCGGGCGGAGAGCAGGGCGAGGCATTATCCAGCAGTTGGGCGCCAGGCTCTAGTTGGCTGAGCGGGTCAGGCGCAAACGCCAATTGCCGCCGTGCTGGGTTTGGCAGGCTTCTTCGGAGTCAAGTTGAACGCAGCGCGGCAACGGCACGGGTGGGATGTCGGCGTCGTGCAGGGCCGCGGCTGTGAGTTCGCGGATGCGTGCGTCCAACCCGGTCGCCACCGCGTTGTCTTTATTGGCGCGGGTGTCGAAGACCCAGGTGATGCGCAGGCTTTGAGGGAAGTCGGCGTAGTTGACCGTGTGGGTCAGCCATTCAAACCCCGGGATTTCAGCCTTCGCCGTTTCGCAGGCGTCAGTCAGTGCAGCGACCAGTTGGCGTTCGATACCAACGGTTTCACGTTTGGACAGGGCCATTTATAGCTCCGAATGCAGATCAATTGTAGGAGCTGTCGAGCTTCAGCGAGGCTGCTATGGGATCACCTCGGTGTCCAGATAGCGCGACGCGCCAGGGCTACGCCTGAGCTCTAAGCGCACTGATGATAAACCCATGCAGGCTGCTGACCGCCTCGGACCCGCGCGAAGCCCGGCTACGTAGAATCGACACCTCCATCGGTTCGATAGCGCCCAGGCCGTGTTCGCTGCTCAAGACCTGCAACGATGGATTCACGGTGCACTGAGTAATCGCCGCTATCGCCAGCCCCCCTTCCACGGCGGCGAGCTGGCCGGCCAGGCTGGAGCTGTTGTACACCACCTTGAACTGGCGGCCCTGTTGCGCCAGTGAATTCACCGCATACCGGCGCGCCAGGCTTTCGCTTTCGTAGACGGCGATAGGCACCGGGTCGCGGCGCCACAGCTCGAATTGCGCGGAGCCGACCCACACCATCGGCTCCTTGAACAGAAACGTCCCTGTGTGCGGCGAGTCCCTGGACACCAGCGCAAGATCAAGGTCGCCGCTGCGCAAACGCGGGATCAGGGCGGTCGACTGTTCACAGGTCAGCTCGATGTCGACCCCCGCATAACGCGGCGCAAAACGTTTGAGCAGCGGCGTGAGGTACTTGGCTGCGTAATCCTCGGCCACCCCCAGGCGGATGCGCCCGGTCAACGCCTCGCCGTGAAACGCTGCCTGGGTCTCGGCGTGCAGGGCGAGCATGCGACGGGCATAGCCCAGCAGTGTCTGGCCGTCATCGGTCAGTTGCAGGTGTCGCGGGCCACGGTTGAGCAAGGGCCGGCCCAGGGCAGCCTCGAGTTTTTTCATCTGCATGCTGACGGCGGACTGCGAGCGGTTCACCTCATGGGCCGCTCCCGACAGCGAACCGGCATCCACCACGGCAACGAAGCACTTGAGCCAATCGATCTGCAAATCGCTGGAAGACATGGTGGTTACCTTTATTCGTTAATCGAATGGCTGCGACGTGAATTATGCGCTTTTCACGGTCATTGTTCATTTGCAAGATAGCGGAAAGAACCTACCCCCTTGCGGAACTGCTCATGCCCTTCGAGACTTGGTTGCTCTACCTGATCACCTGCTGCGGGATATCCGTGGTGCCAGGGCCGAATGCGCTGCTGGCGCTGACCCATGGCGCGCTGCACGGCAGTCGCAGGACCCTGTTCACCATCAGCGGCGGCGTGCTCGGCTTTGCCTTGGTGCTTGCGCTGTGCGCGCTGGGCCTGGGCGCACTGATCCAGGCCTCGGCCAGCGCGTTCACGGCTTTGAAGATTGCCGGCGGGCTCTACCTGATCTGGCTGGGCTACGGACTGTGGCGCGCCGCCCCCGTCAGCCTGGAAACGCCGGCTACCGCCAGCCTGCGTCGCTGGTCGCTGTTCCGCCAAGGGTTGGTCTCGGCCCTCTCAAACCCCAAGGCGCTGCTGCTGTTCACCGCGTTTATCCCACCCTTCCTCGACCCCCACAGAAACATCATCACGCAGACCGCCATCATCGCGCTGACCTACGCCGTGGTGGAGTTTGTGGTCGAATACCTGGTGGCCAGCGCCGCGCACCGGGTGCGGCCATGGTTGGCGCGCACCGGGCGGCGGTTCAATAAAGTCTGTGGTGGGTTCTTCGTGTTGTTCGGGGTGGCGTTGCCGTTGCACAGCTGAGGGCAAGACGTGACTCAGAAGTTATCGCCCCAGTTGCACAACTTGCTCTCACCCAACGGCACCCGAGTGCCCTCAGTCTTGCCGACCAACATGCGCTTGAGCGTCACCCCGCACTTATAGCGCCCCGCTGCATCCAGCTCATAGTCCATCCCCGCCTCGGGCACGAAAGTGAACATGTTGTAGCAGCGATTGCCGATGTAATGAAACGCGATGGGCTGCCCGGCCGGCACCCGCAGTTCACTCATCACCGTGGCCTCCGAAGACCGCTCCACGTGCGCCATGCCCAGGCTTTCGCCGTTGCGGTCTGCGTAGCCCTCTCGGTTGGCCACCATCACCCCCGCGCCGGGCAGGCGGAAGTTGATGCAGTTGGAATTGGGCACGGCGCGCACCATGCCATCGCTCATCACACGCAGGCGCACGGTTTCAGCGCTGGTGGGCGTGGCGTAGGGCGTTGAGAACGAGCGCACATCGGTCAATGCGCCGCAGCCGGTGAGGGCGGCGACGAGGGTGAGGCAGATGAGCGGTTTGAGCGGGCGCGGGGAGGTGAGCATGGTGTCGATTCCATTCGTAAGGGGGTCGATAAGCGTGCCTGAGTGAGTGGCGCAAAAGGCGCCAGTGTAAACGTGATAAACCAAATCCGTCGCCTTAATCCCCCGTGTGTAATCGTGGGGTGGTCCGAAGGCTCCTGCGCACTTATTCTCTTGCCTGCGCAAAGCGTCTACTGCCTTACCCCACGGCGCGGGTTATGGGCATGGCGCTATTTCAGTGGGGATTGAATTGCAAACGTGAGGGCACCGAGGGTGAATAAAGCGCAATTGACCGCGCAGGGCGAAAGGGCTTCACACGGGCTGTTTGCGTGGAGCCAATTTGTCGCGCACACCGAATGCCTATGGCAGGACACCACGCTGGTAACCGACGCTGCCGCCTGGCAGCGCCAATGGTTCGAGCTGGAAATTATCAATGGCCTGGCATTGGCCGAGTGGGAAGAGCAGGGCAGGCCGGAGGATTTCTCAGCCCGCTGGCGCGAGGGCTATCAGCAGGAAGCCTTTGGATTGGTGAATGAGTTGCTGGCGTTGGTCGCTGATCCCTACATCCCCGGATAGAGACCGGGAGGCGGCTGGTAATCCGGGTCCTCGAAGCGACTGTTGTTGTAGTGGGTTTTGGCGGTGGGGCCGACAGGCGAGTAAGTCACCTGAGTATTAGGCGTGAGATGCCATCCCGCCCCCGCTTTATCGCGCTCGATCAGCGAGGGCCTGGCCGTGCAGGTGCCGCTGGAGCCCGACGTCAGGCTGAACTGATAGTAACGCCCAGCCTGCGGCGTGAACTGCACCGTGACAAAACAGGATTGAGTGCGCGGCCCCTCCCAGAACAGCCCCACATGGGTTTCGATGCCGGGCCGCACGCGGGTTTCATAGTAGTCGGAGGTCAAATGCTGTCCGGCTTTGGGCATGCCCTGATCCTGCGTATGGATGAAGGGCAGCGGCCCGCTGCGGATGACACCGCCCGAGCGCACACCGTTTTCGTATTGGTAGATATCGGCGTGCTGCGTGAAATTGACGATGCGTACCCAGGCGGGGTTCGGCTCGTTGTCGGGGGCGGTGAAGTAATGGGTCTGTGGGAAAAACTGGCAGCCGGCAAATAGTGGCAGGGTCAACAGGCAGAGCGTGGGGCGAATCGACATGGCGCGAGTCCTTTGCAGCGTTGTGCTACAGACCGCAAGAAAACAGGTGCATTCCGTAGCCGACGCAAAGTGGGTCAGATCGCGGTTGTACCGGCGATCTCAATTTCAGCAACAACAAGTCCCACAGCAAGCGGGTTGGTAAGGGGGAATAGGGGGCGGCACACCATTATAGATAACGTGGGCTGACCCCAATTTCCCGTTTTCGCGTGGGAATCCACGAAGGAAAAGATGAGGCTTTGGCCTTCGACGCTAGCATCATGTTTGTTGCGTTGAAGTTGGCCGGGGCTGGCCGGCCATGAGCTTCTTTTTACTTTTGACTCAGCGCTGCGATCGACAGCCCCGAGGCCACGAACGTGAAGCCCGCGCCCAGGTTAAGCCCGTTGACCACCTTCGGCTTGCGCTGTAACCACGCCGAAAGACCTGTCGCAAAAATTCCCATGAGGGCAAAGCCAAGGGCGGTCAATCCCGCGAACCAGGCGCCATATACCAGCATTTGCACCGTGACCGAGCCCAGCTTGGGGTTGACGAACTGGGGAATGAAAGCGAGCACAAAGAGGCCTGGCTTTGGGTTCAGGGCCGCCGACAGAAAACCAGTTAGGAAGATATTTCTCAGGGGCTGGCGTGCCGTTGGCTGGAAGTTGATCAGGTTGCGCGAACGCAAGACTTTGATGCCCAGCCACAGCAGATAGCTGGCCCCGATCACCTTGACGATCCAGAAGGCCAGCACCGAGGTCTGCATCAGGAGGGTTAATCCCAGGGAAGCGGTTGCTACGTGAAACAGGATGCCGGTGCCCGACGCCACGCCTGAAATGGCCGCCGCCAATCTGCCCTGGCTGAGTCCCCTGGCGATTGCCAGCAGGTTATCCGGCCCAGGGGAAAGCACCAGTAACAGACAGGCGGCGGTATAGGTCAGCCAAATATCCAATGGGAACACAATTATTCTCCTTTTGTGTTTGGGCGCCCCCCAGACGCTTTCGGGATGAGCGCCATGCGGCGTGACGAGAGGATAGCAGGCTCATAAACCCAGCACGCCCAGAACGGCCGCTTTCACCACGGCTGCGGTTTTATTGGGAGTGCCCCGGCTTGGCGGTAGTATTTTCACGAAATAGGGGGCGAAACTGGCCGATTGCTGCCTCTTGCGAAGGGCCGGTATCGGCCGATTCTGTTGAAAAAGTCGGATTTGCAGATCGGCTGAACTCACGCACGATCTCCACCGGAGAACCTACTCACCACATCGAGTGGTTTTCTGGCCCTTTGTTGAGCTTTGCAGCTCGGTTATTGGGTTGGTTTGAGGGTTTTTGCTTTGTGCAGACGCACCTATCCCGTAACCGGTGGCCCTTGAGAGGTAAATTTGGCCAGACGTCGCAGGTTCTGCACCGCGGCCGCCAGCGTGAACTCATCGGTCGCGCCACTCATGCCACGTAGTCGCAAGCGATCCAGTTTCAGGATGCGCTTGAGGTGGGCAAACAACATTTCGACCTTCTTGCGTTCGTGGCGAGAGCGAATGTACGCAGGTGTCGCTGCGATTCGCCGAGCCACATCACGAGCGGCTTCATGGACGCTGCAGACGATCTTGCGAATCGAAGTGTTCGGGCAGCACTTGGCTTTCAGCGGACAGGCTACGCAGTCGGTCTGCCGGGATCGGAAGATGATGGTGTTGGCTTTGGTGACGTGCGAACGCTCGTTTTTGAAGGCTCGCCATTCGCTACGTAATGCATTGCCGGCCGGACAGCGGTATTCCTCAGCCTCTTCATTCCAGTGGAAATCGTTGCTCGAAAAACTGTCGTTCTTGCGCTCGGTCTTGTCCCACACCGGCACATGCGGCTCGATGTCCTTTTCCTCTACCATCCAGGCCAGCATCGACGCGGTACCGTAAGCGGTGTCGCCAATGAGGCGTTCCGGCTTGATGTCGAACTGCGCTTCGACCCGGTCGATCATGATCTTGGTGCTTTCGACTTCGGCCGTGCGATGAGCGGGTGTGGGTTCCACATCCATGATGACACCGTGCTCGGTATCGATCAGATAATTCGTGGAGTAAGCGTAGAACGCTGGGCCACCTGGAGCTGCGGTCCAGCGGGCTTGAGGATCAGTCAGCGATAGGCGCTTCGGTAGCGTTTCGGCCAGAGCCTCTTCATCGAGTGCCTCAAGATACTCACGCACGGCGCGGGTGCTCAGGGCCGGATCGCTCCAGTTGACCTGTTCATCACCCGGTACACCGCGCTGCCGGCTGGTATCCGCTTTGATGATGCTGGCGTCCACGGCAAAGCCTTCACCTTTGACCAAGCTTGCGTCCATGCAACGACGCAGCACTTCATTGAACAGCCAGCGAAAGAGCTCGCTGTCCCGAAAACGGCCGTGTCTATTTTTGGAAAAGGTCGAGTGATTGGGGACTTCATCTTCAAGGCTTAACCGGCAGAACCAGCGATACGCCAGGTTCAAATGGGTCTCTTCGCACAGCCGCCGCTCGGAGCGAATACCGTAGCAATAGCCCACGATCAGCATGCGGATCATCAACTCTGGGTCAATCGAAGGACGCCCAATTGGGCTGTAAAAATCGGCGAGGTGATGGCGCAGGTCGCTCAGATCGAGACACTGATCAATGCTGCGCAGAAGGTGATTGGAGGGGATGTGATCTTCAAGGTTGAACGAGTAAAACAGTCGCTCCTGCCCACTCGATAACTGTCCCATCATGCTGCGTGCTTCCCTGCTGGCCGATGCGGAGATTTTGCCGCAGGCCAGACAGGGGAGCTACTTTTTCAACAGAATCGGCCAATATCTGCCGTTCATGGGGGCCAGCAATCGGCCAAAAGCTGATGCCCTAATCAAGGTCGCGTTTGGCTCAAGATTTAGTCCACTATCGAAAAAATGGAGCAATTCATTCATCAGTCCGCTGATATTCAGAGAGTCTGGGCGTTGCGTGCTGAGATGGCTATACGCTAGCATTTCACCCTCCAGACTTGAGTGCAAACGTCTTGTCCAACGTTTTCATTTACATCAAACCAGCCGGTGACAGCCTAGCCAAGAGCATGGAAAACTGGAACGATTCATCTAATGGGATAAGCATGGAAGAAAAAACGTTCGACTTCGATAAGCATAAAGAAACTGCAATGTCACTGTACCGGGAGGTGAGAGGTCTTTACGAAGATCTCGCCGAAACTATTACACGAATTCTCAAGGATACCCTGAGCACTGCTGGAATTCCCATTCATTCCATTGAAGCGAGGGCTAAAACAATTGAAAGCTTCGGTAATAAAGCTGCCAAACCATCTCCAATCAATCCACAAGAACCGAAATACTCCACCCCATTAAAGCAAATTACTGATCTGTCGGCTGTTCGTATAATTACTTTCCTTCCTGGAGTGGTCGCTAAAGTTTGCGAATGTATTGAGTCAGAGTTTTTTGTGATTGAAAAGTCTGACAAGGCTGAAGAGCTCATCGATGAAGGGAGGTTTGGATATCAAAGTGTACATTTCTTAGTGAGACTCCCACTAAGTAGGATTGGCTTGCCTGAATACAAACGCTTTTCAGATTTGACGTTTGAAATTCAAATTAGAACAATTCTTCAGCATGCTTGGGCAGAGATGGAACATGATATTCAATATAAAAGTGCTTCTGTTATTCCTGTCGCTATCCGAAGAAGATTTATAGCACTTGCTGGAATGCTTGAAATTGCTGATCGGGAGTTTCAAGCTTTACAGGAGGAAGATCAAACTCTTCGGGTAGAAGCGAGAACTTCTGTAGAGGCTGGGCAGCTTGACGGCATTGAGATTACACCCGACGCACTAAAAGCATATCTACATAAAAAACTTGGCGGCGACGCCAGACAAAATAAGACGAGTTACGAATTAAGTGCAGAATACTTAAAGCGCTTGGGTTTTACGACCATTAAGCAGCTAGATGACTGTCTTAAGGGTTATGACGATGACGCCACTTGCCGGGTTATCTGGGGGAACCGCCAAGGTCAAATAACGCGATTTGATACCGTTCTACTCGCTTCGATGGGCGAGGTATATATTAAAAGACACCCTTGGAGTGCAATTGATTTTTGGGCTAAAAAATTCCCAGAATGGCTGGATAAGTTGAGAGATGCAGGCATAACCATAGGCACATATGATCCGTTGTCGAGTGCAGATAATGATGTCCGCTCATAAATGTTGAATAGAAAATATTAATCAAGGCTATCGAAAACCCCGGGCATATTAAATAATTCCTTTAAGTCGGCTCTTCTTCCTTAGATGCTTTCGAAGGACCGCATCTGGCCGGTCTCTGCCTGCTACTACGGCGGGAATCGGCAATAGTGTACAGTTAAGGGACGACTCGACTAAATCCGAACCTCAATTTTTTTGCAAAGAGCTGTGAGTGGCCTATTGCGGAAGATAGACCCTAGTTCTTGTCGTTTTCATAGGAAAATTTTAGGTGTGCCTAGCATGAAATTGACTCAGCGCTCGGGCTCCGTTCGTCTATTAGTTCAAGCAGTTGGTGATAGGGGGTGGCTTGTGCCGCCCATCTGTTGCATTGGGCAGGGGAGTTACATCTGCCACCCCATATATATCATAGAAAATTTTCGTCGCTGGCTCGATAGTCTCAAAAAATTGTGATAGGAATGGCAAATGGCCACGCAGCACTTAGCCGGTGTGAATTAATTATGAGGAAAACTAATGAAATACAGGGAAAGTAACTTAGATAAGAAATTACGAAATTGGTTCTGCAAGGATAACACAAAAGCCTTACTTCGGAGTATTCAGATCTCAACCGGCGGCATTCGCGGGCTAACTTCATTCAAGGTGAATCTCAATTATCCGATAACTGCGTTTGCTGGAGTTAATGGGTCCGGGAAGTCAACTATGCTGGCGCTAGCTGCTTGTGCCTATCATAACAAGGTGGATGGGTTTAAACTTCCAAAGCGCACTCGGAGTTATTACACTTTTTCTGATTTTTTTGTGCAGCACTCGGAAGAAATTGCTCCTCCTGGGGTAGAGATTTGGTATAGTTTTGCTCACAATAATTGGAAAAGCGTACCTGAAGGAATCGCGTCGCAAGTAAGGAAAAAAAAGGCAGGGGGGAAGTGGAATGACTATGACACCAGAGTAAAGCGGACGGTAGTTTTTTTGGGGATTGAGCGTATTGTCCCTCACGCTGAACGCAGTCAATCAAGATCTTATTCACGATCCTTCAAAGATCTGAGAGTTCACGGCTGGGAGCAGAAGGTTAAAGACGCTGTAGGTTATGTCCTTGGTAAACGTTACGATGATTATCGTCAGCTGGAGTACAGGAAGTACGGTCTTCCGATTGTTAAGGTTGGTGATGTAATTTACTCCGGTTTCAATATGGGGGCAGGTGAAAATGCGCTATTTGACATTTTCTCTACCATATATGCTTCTGGCGAGGGAGCATTGTTAGTTCTCGATGAAATTGAGCTTGGTCTGCATGCAAGAGCTCAAAGGTTATTTATGGAGCGCCTTAAAGAAGTATGTATGAGTACGGGGACTCAGGTTGTATGTACGACACATTCGAAACAGATATTTCAATGTTTGCCTGACGACGCAAGGTTTTTTATTGAGAGAACTGGATTTAAAACAAAAATAACCCCAGGTGTATCAGCAGAGTTTGCGTTCTCAAAAATGGGAGCTATTGGCGAGAAGGAGCTTGAGCTGTTCGTTGAGGATCCAGTCGCAAAAGTTATCATTGAAACAGTTTTAGATGGGAATGTGCGCAGTCGGATAAATATCACTCGAATCGGCTCCGCCGCTGCAGTAGCTCGCCAGTTAGCAGCAAATTTTTTGAGGGATGAGCATGCGAATATATTGGCTGTATACGATGCTGATCAGAGGAAGTTGCAGGCGAAGAATATAGAACATGCCAAAAATATGGCAGAGAGGAAAGATGTTGAAATTAATAATTGGTTACTTGCACGTTCAAGTTATCTTCCAGGCGACACATGGCCAGAAGCCTGGCTTTTGCAAAAGTGCAGCGAAATTCCGTACGAACTAGGGGTTGAACTGGGCGTTGAGCCTCAGCGCGCTACCGAAATCGTTGAATACGCATTGCAAGCAGGCAAGCATGAAGAATTTGTCGAAGTGGGGGAGCAAGTAAATTTGGATCCTGAACGGTGTTTAATACTTGTATGTGGCATCGTTTATAAAAACTTTCCTGAAGAATTCGACGAATTAAAAAATACGATATCACGCATGTTGCCTTGACTTCGCGAAGCTCGAAAAAGTCGATTGGCAATACGTCCGCTTTTGGCCGATTCTGTTGAAAAAGTCGGCCATGGTTTCCACGGTAGAAAAGTACGCGTTTGAGATTGAAATCTTTACATTGAGCAGTGGGTTCTGGGTTCAGATTTCGCGTAGCAGCGCGCAAAAAAGGTGTTTTCAGCGGTCAGTATCCGGGCCGTCTGGAACAACCGACTTTTTCAACAGAATCGGCCGAAAGCAGGCCTTGGACACCATAGGTAAATCCGACGGTTTAGCCCTGCTCCGAAGTCCACTGATTTCATGGGAAGTAAAGTCGCCGAATCGAAACTGCCGCATACGACAATTCGGCGAGCAGTCCGCTAGTGACTGGGATTTCTCTTGTTCAACGAGGGCAGGGCACTTTGTGGTCGAGGAGCCTTGCCGTCAGGAGCACGCCCAGTTCGCTCAGTTGGTGAATCGCTAGCGCAATGTCACGATGCTTACCGCTGAGGTCTTCTGATAGGTCGAGCAGCAGAGTGCTAACTGAGCTAAAGGTCTCGTAGCTATTGATAATGAGAGCTTCGTTGCTGACGTCGGGAGCGACGGTGAAGAGGGTAGTCGAATCATTAACCATCGTTAAGTTCCTTACCTTGATGCCACCACCCCATCGCTACTAAACGAAAAGGCGGCAGCTGTACGCAGGTTAGTAGACCGGTGGAACCTAACGAAACCGGCGCGCCCGAGGGCGCCCTGCGCACAGCCACCATCAAGCACAGACGGAGGCCGTCTGACGGATGATGCTCATGCACTTGTTAGGTTAAATCGTGGGCTACTGTAAGCGATCCATAAACCCCACCTATCCCAAGGTGAGTCAACGGTTTACCGTGGCATCTCCGGTGAGCAGTTCCACGGCAGCAAGGCTTCGTAGTCTTCGACCGTCGAGGCA
>NZ_FOQS01000021.1:0-34284 GCF_900113815.1 Pseudomonas sp. NFPP04
CACCGTGATGGTTTGCTCGCCAAATGGCAGCTCGATGATCACCGATGACTCGGCCTGCCTTTTCGGGGCGACCTTTACCGGAACAAACGCCGGCAGGGTTGCGGGTGGCTGGTCTCGAAAAAGTGGCAGCCACTTACGGATCACGTTGGCATTGATGCCGTGACTGATGGCCACGCTGGAAATGGAGGCGCCGGGTTGCAGGCATTCCTGGACAACCTGGGCTTTGAACGACTTGGGGTAAGAGCTTCGTTGGCGCATTTAAGGGCTATCGCGTCCGCTTAAAAATAGGCGGACACCATCGCCCTTAATTTGGGAGGTCGGTAGGTGTGTTCACCGTTCGCTTACCTTGAATGTGAGAAAACAGTCGGTCCAGGTCGGTGCCCTCACGCACATCGGCAGGAAAGAACTCCGCCGATCGCCCTTCTGCGCCAGGCAACGTCTGCGGAGCGTTACGTCCACACACCACCACCGTGGCGCCGGCCTTCAGGAAGCACTCTGCTATACCGTATCCGATTCCTTTGGTACCACCTGTAACCAACACCACTTTATTGGTGAAATCTCGTTCAACAGTCATACCCGACGCTCTCTCTGAAATTGGCCGTTGGATCTGATCCTAAAGGTCAAACAGATAGGCGTCTTAGTCTGAAGAGACGATAGAGAGCGTTTAATAGTTGATCGCTCGTATCCGTCCGGCCAACACACCTTCCTGACGCAACCGCCGAAGGCCATGGTGTCCCCCTAATTTGAACTGCCCCCCAAAGGTTGGACACCCGCGGGCACGGTAGCTCATTGGTAAGTGCCGGCCCCATAGCATCGAGAAAAACGGCAGGGACGTATTGACCCTGCTGGATGCGCTCGACGTGCAGCCAGCCAGCTTCTGTGGTTTATCCATGGGAGGCCTGATTGGTCAGTGGTTGTTGCTCAATGCGCCTCAGCGCCTGGACAAAGTGGTGCTCTGTAAGACTGCAATGAAGATCGCGAGCCGGAAGTCTGGAACCCGCGTATTGAAATGGTCCTGCGTGATGGCAAGGCTGGGATGCTGAGTCTGCGTCAGGCGACCGTCACTCGCTGGTTCAGCCCAAAGTTCGCGGCTTCACAACAAGGCGAAGTGGGACGCTTGCTCGACAGCCTTGTAAACACCTCTCCACAAGACTACGCCGCCAATTGCGCCGCCCTGCACGACGCCGACTTCACTCATCAACTTGCCGCAGTTCAGCTGCCTGTTATGGTTATATGCGCAGACCAAGATCCGGTTAACAACGTGGCTGACGGAGAATTGCTCGAACAGGCGATCACCGTCGCACAGCTTGTCACGCTGTGCGCAGCCCATCTTTCCAACGTAGAGGCTAGGCAATTCTTCAGCTCAGCACTTTTAGCCTTTCTGATGTCTCGCGCTTAGTGCAGTCGAGGGCTCGACAACAGCGTTCATGTTTGGGAACCACTGCGTCAGTGATTTGCCCGCTGCAAAGAACTGACAAATGGAATGATTACTACAGGGCTAGTTGCACAGCACCATCAAGATGGCAATCGCTCAGCAAGCGCGACAGCGGGCTTCAACGCATGCAGTAACCACTATAGCCCCTACCGTTCAACGCCCAGTCGCCCTCATCCAACTCCTCGACGAGCAGCATAGGAGGCAGGTGCGGCAACAGGCTGGCCGCGCTGTTCGCGCGCGGAGTCGCCTTCGTCGTGTACGCCTAACCAAATGCAGTCACTCACGTCAATCCGCGAAACCGTTGAAACGCGAGCAGCGCGCCCCCAGATCTTCGTGACGTCTTCCTGTGACATGCGTGGGGCGACCGCCAAGGGCCTGCCAATGAGCTGAACAGATTGTTCGTGACTACTGATGTCAAAGTTCGGTTTAGCGAAAAGGACCTTGACCTCGGCGGACTGCGGCAATCAAACACCAGCGCTAGAGGCTCGCAAGCCTGAATAAACTTTTGAACACCAAGTCATCAAGGGCGACTGTCTAAAAAATAGTGCCCTCAAGAATGAGGGCACCTCCACCAAGGAGCAAAGTGAAAACTATTCCAGCCGCCACCCGGCTGAATGACTTAAAACGATTGACTGGTTCCGATCTCTGACTGCGTTTTACTCATGACCATCAGCTTTACGGCCTATTACGACAACTTGAAGGGGCAGGCGGTCGGGTTCTGTAAAAACCCGTTTTTGCTGAAGCCTCATATTCCCAGTTGGTTACTTATTTCATGCGTTTCTCTGGTCAAGCTATGGCGCCAAAGATGCCCAGAAATTTTTCCAAGCCGAACCCGGCGATCAAACCCATGGGCTATCGCGCTTATGGGCACATACCTTGTCTAAAGGGTCAGGGTCGAAAACGGTGACTGTAGTCACCCGCCAGAGATCAAAATGTGCTAGCAAACACTAACTGGGTGTAGACGTTGCTATCGTTGTTACCCAACTGCGTCCCCCCCTGCTCTGCGCTCTTGTCTGGCTGGTAGATGCCTAACAACGGCAAAACGGTCAAGTGCTGATTAACGCGCCATTCGGCATACAAGTCGATTTCATGCCCATCGGTGTTACGCACGTTACGATCGATGGTGTCGTAATTGAAGTACATGGCTCCAAGGGTCAGGCTTTCCAAAGGGGAGACCTTGAACGTGACGTTCTGGATACGAGCATTATTATTGAAGGGGCCGGCATAGTTACTTGCCACTTCACCTTGGAACCATGTGCCGTAGCCACGGCCCGTTCCATAAAACAAAGTGTCATAATCCTCTGAAAAGCGGCTGTAGCGATAGCTGGCGCTCGGCTTCCACGGAGCATCAGCAAAGGTCCACCCTGCTTCCAGATACCAAGCGTCCTCATTCGCCGCATTCGGTTTGTTTTGCCTGGCGTATTCACCCGACAAAAACAGGTTTTCCACGCCCGCATTACCCGCTGCGCGCACGCTGTAGGTCTTCATACCGTCACGTTCAAGCTGAAGAGGGGAAGCGTACTGTTCAGCGATTTTCGTGGTGTTGATGTACGTCAGGCCAACGGTACCCGCTGCAGCCACGTGTTCCAGCGTACCGACGTACATCTCGGTATTGGCCTGAGAGGGATTATCGGATTTAAGCCACATCAGATCGCCACGCCAACCCTCTTTACCGCCAATGCGCAATACGGCTGTCTTATCGAATGCTTTGCGGGCAGCCACGTAGAAAGCACCTCCACGATTGTACTGTCCGTCGCCGAGGCCGCGACCCGCACTGAAGGCGTCGCCCTGAATAAGGAAGCCGTCGCCCACTGCAATATTCTGTCGACCGAATGAAAAGTCGATGCCGTCTTTGCCAAGGACTTCAAACAGGTTGCCCGAACGCCATCCCAGATAAGCATCTTCAATCTTGGTGGTGCGTTCAGAACCATCAGTGTAGCCTGCAGCGTCCCCGTCCCCCCATGTGGCCGAACTGACGAGCGAGAAGGCACCATAGGCCGTCCCTGCGCCTCGCAACCCCTGATCGCCGCTCACGCCATACTTGATGTAGCCCTCTCTCCATGAGGACGATCCCTGTGTTAACCGGCCAGAGGCTGGATAACTTTCACGACTGTGGAAAACGCCAAAAACCGCATCCAGGTTAGCATTGAGACGGGTGTCATCTCGGGAAAAAAGCTCGTAAGCGCCCGCGGGAGTTGTTGCATTGAATAGTGCAGCGAGGGTAAAAAAGTGAAGCAGGGAATATCGACGCATGGTTGCATTTCCATTTTTTATTGGATTAAGCGATGCATTAAATGGGCTATTCCTCACCTGCATTTAAATGTCGCCAGGATTCTGCAGTCGCTGGGGTAGTCAATGCGAACTACTGATTAATAGTTGCACAGTCTATTTTTTAAAAATCTGTTGCGTTTTTCTAAATTTTCACCTCCTCGCGATAGCTTGCTTGAATAACTCTCTACCAGTCCTAACATGAACATTATTATCTGCACAGCAATTGCCTGAGTCTGAAGTGCTTTTTTATAGGGTATGTGCCAAGTATAAGAAGGGCTAAAACCTTAACTGTGCTGACTCAACAGAAAATACCCGCCTTTACAGAGACTGATATTTAAATCTATAACCGACGCCCTCAACAGACTTTGCGCCCATCAGCTCGATAAGAGAGAAAGGATCGCTTGTTATGCGTGAGCACTCCCCTTCTCAAGCACTACCTAACACAATGTTTTTAAGCCTTAACTGTTCAACCCCTACAAGGTGCCTTCCGATCAAAACGCTTGGCGAGTGTCAGAAGGCACCACTGTTATAGTCGGCGGAAACAGTGCGGACACTCCTCGTCTCCGGCACCCGAACTTTTAATTAAAGTATATAACCTATCCCAGCGAGCGCGTCGTCAGCGTTGATCAAACGAATCAACTTACGCTGAATCTTGAAAGTGTCACTGACGCGCTCAAGCTCGTAGACGATGTCCGCGCTGTAATGTTTGAGCGAGTCCTTACGGAACTCGCGCAAGTTTTGCGCGCAACGGACCGTCACTTTTCCATCGCTTTCGAACAGCACCCGAAAACGTGACAGGGTGCGCACAGTACGCGGCTGCGGGCTCGTGGAAATCGAATCACCTCCGGTCAAACGCTGGATTCGCAACTGACGCATGTGATGATCGTCATAGGCGTAGTTGAGGGTGTTTTCGAAGTCTTCTTCCTTGGGATTGATCGGGATAATGTAAGTACCCTTTTCGTTCCACAGGTTCAACCAAGTGTCGAATTCGCCATGGTCGAGCATGTCGCCTTCAGCCCAGATAAAAGCGGTGACTTGATTCAGTAATTGCAGGTTCATTTACTTAGTCTCTGCCGTCATCATCTTTTTCCACTGCTGGTAAGCAGCGCGCATGCCGGTCTCGGCGCTTACGTCGCTGACCAGCCCGTCTTCGGTCGGTTTCTCACCCGGCAGGCCACGGTTCAACATGATCCACAGGTCTTCGCCAGCACTTGCGCCTTTCTGCACACGCTCCCAGGCTTCGGAGTCGTCCGGAGTGCCAAAGCCCATCGGACCCTGGAAGTGCTCATGCAAACGCAGGCGGTAGCGGTTGGCTATAGCAGGGCCGCCGTCCATGGTGATTACCGAGTGATGAATTTCCGTCTCTGTCACCGATATCGGTTGCAGTGCGCGAAAAAACGCCATGGAACAGGCAACGTTGGGGAACAGGTTAAGATTGAAACCCGAGCCACCGACAGCACGAACAATACGGCGTACTTGCTGCTCTTCAATACCGTCGTCGCGCAATTGCGCAGCAAGCTCCTCGAAGCGCTCCGGAATCGGTTTGTCGAGATCGGCTTCAAGATCCACCAAGTCGGGGATCATCACCATTACGCTGTGCCCGTTACCAAGGTCTTCGACGTAACCCGGCCCTTCAACGAAGTCGAACAGTTTAAGGGTTTGCTCATCAACCGATGCCAGGAATGACTTGTGCACCAGCGGGAAGTGGTAGGCGTCTGTGGTATTTTCCAACTGGATTTTCCAGTTGCCCGGAAAGCGGAAACGGTGCTCACCTGGGACCTTGATCGGGTAACCGGCACCCTGTTTCATGAACAGGTCGATCCATTTCTTGGCAGGCCCGAGGAAGTCGACCAGTGGTTCGATGTCATCCTTGAGAGTGGCAAACAGCATGCCCGCATATTCTTCAACACGCAGGCTGACCAGAGGCAGCTCGCCCTTATCCAGGCAATCACCATAGCTTTCAGGGCTCGGCACACCACGCAGTGAACCATCCAGCGCGTAACTCCAGCCGTGATATGGGCAGACAAAGCTGTTGGTCTTGCCCTTCTTGTGTTCGCATACCGTAGCGCCGCGATGGCGGCAGCGGTTGAGGTGCACATGGACCTGTTTCTTGCGGTCGCGCACCACGATCACCGGCTGCTTGCCGATGTAGGTGCTTTTGTAGCTGCCCGCCTCCGGGATCTCGCTGACATGCGCGACCCAGACCCAGGTACTGTAGAAAATCTTTTCCAGTTCCATGTCAAACAGCTTGGCGTCGGTGTACAACGAGGTGTGCACGCGGTCGTGCTTGATCAAGCTTGCGGGCTCCATATCAAGCCCCACTACGTTAATTAAATCGCTCACAATTAATTACCTTTATATCGCAATGTGACGAGAGTTATTTTGAAATAACCTTAAGCCCGCACCCACGCCTCATCAACCGCCGACCGCGAGAGGTTTATTGTTTTAAAGACAACAAGCGTCAGCCCACCTGGATCAAGCTTAACGGCGGTGTAGGCATGGCCTATATCATTTGATCCCGGACGAGTCAGCTTGCCTGAAGCGCCCCTTGATTATCCCGTAGAGAAACAAGACAACCAGAAGTAATGGAGTGCCATTGACCCAGGCAGATTCACTGCCCGTTAGCATGCCGTAATTATCGTAGATGAGATAAACGGCAGTACTAAGCCCAGCCAGTGCGATGAGTGGGCTGAGTAACGTTTTAAAATACCGTTTATCGTTGGCTTTTTTGAAGTGAACGACGACCCCCAATGTGACAAATGTCTGAAGCCCTATCAATCCAAGCGTCGACAATGCCACCGTTACGGGAAACAAAAATACAAAGGCGTCATAGCCCAGGGAGGAAGAGACGATAATGGTCAGCGCAACGAGCACGGTCACAAGCAGACTTGCATTGGCTGGAGATTTTTTCGTTTCATGAACATGTGAAAGAACATTCGGCAAGTGCCTATCTTTGGCCAAGACTTGAACATACCGCGTCGCAGCATTATGCAGTGACAACAAACAGCAAAAGTTGCTGGTGCACAGCATCAGGGAAACAATTGTCGCCATCGTGCTACCCAAACGAGTCGTGAACAAATTAATGACCAACCCGCCCTTCGCTATTGCTGCCTCGTCCTTGATGGCGTCAAACCCAACCTCACCGATGATCAGCCAGATAATGATCAAGTAGGCGACGCCTACCAAAACGACCGCCAAACGAGTGGCATGCGGAATGGTTTTTGCTGGCTTCCTGGCTTCCATCGCATAAAGCGCGGCGGACTCGACACCGAGGAATGACGCCAGCGCCACCATAAGTCCAACCCCCAGCCCCGGCAACATTATTGCGTCTACCGAGATGGCTTGAACTGGGAAGGCGTTAAGACCTTTATCCAAGAATATGGAAATACCCAGTAGAAAAAGCACAAAGAACTCTGCAAGCACCAAAGGCACCAGGATCTTTGCGGCAAAATCAATATTCGCCCGCCCCAGGTAACAGATCGCCCCCACGTATAACACGGTCCATGCTGCCCAGCCGATATCAATACCAAACCCTTGCATGGTCATATTCGTGTAATACCCGGACGCCACAGCAATCGCCGTAGTAATCGCCAGATAAGAGGCTAAGGCAACCCATGCCGCCCCCGCTCCTACACCCCGTCCAAAGATCACCGTGAGGTACTTGTAAAATGCGCCGGCCCCCGGGACCGCCCGGATTAATTCGCCATAGCCTATCGAGAAAAAAATCATCAGAATTCCCGCCAGCAGGAATGCTCCGGCAAGGCCAGCGCCATTACCGTGCTCAAAAGCAATGGGGGCCGCGGTGAGAACTGCCCCTAACGGTCCTGCGGCTGCAATCACCAATAACGCGATTTTATAAGCACTTAGATTACCTTCTAATTGCTGGCCGCCTGCAGGCACATCTGCAGATAGGGGCTCGGATAGCTCTGTCATCCCAATTCTCCACTCTAATTATTTTATGAATAACGGAAATAAATCGATGCAGCAGCATCCTTGCGGACCAACGCGAGCGCTCCTCAAGCGAAAGCGATACCTGCCCGCTGCCCCTGAAAACCGCAGCCTGGCTATTCTTTAGATCGCTCTTCACTCGTTGCCAAGTTCATCAAACTCTTATCTTGCCAAAGGCGGGTACTCAGAAACTCAAACCAATCACTTGTCTTCAATGACACGATTCATGACGTCTATTCAACGAGGCATCGATGTGAAGTGTATATTCCTGGCCTTGGCAACCGGATTGAATCTGGTTCAAGCGTATCCTTCTAATTTTCGGCGCGATGTAGATTGCGCATCAGATGTAGCCGGCTTCATATGGGGGTACGGCCTACCGGTATCCTTGCAGTACTTCGCCGCGAAAACGATGACATCGTAAGCGACATTCGTTGTACAGATTGCAACGCTGCAACCTTTTGGGTGACATCCCTGATCAGGCCCTTCGTCGCGCGAGAAGGAACTGAGTCACTTTTTGATTGCACCGCCTGACCAGCATGCTTGCTGCGCTCGATGACGAACGCTGATTTATTCAAAGGAACGCACCAGCAATAGCACACAGACGTGCATCCGCTCCCTTTGCTCCGATGAGTTGCAGGCTGGTTTTAATGGAGGAACCCGGATATGGAATTGGCACACTCAATGCCGGGTGCCCGCTCAAGTTGAACGGCCTGAGGAAGCGAGTCAGATCGATCACCGATTCACCCTTGCATACATCAACCAATAGCGGTGGCAGACGAGGCAAACTCGGAAGGACAAGTGTATCGAAGCGTTCCAGCAAATGGTCTACCTGTTCGCTGAATGCCATGCGCACCGCATGCGCAGCTTGTACGGCCACGGCATCGGTGTTGGCCGCACGCAGTAACCTCGCCTCAATATCGGCACCCAGTAAAGCCTGGCCGGTGTAATGACCATAAGCAGCCCACGTTTCAGCATTAATGACGGTCAATGCAGCTTCGAATGCCTGACCAAGAAGCGGCAGCGTGACGACTTCCCAGGCCCAGCCGCGACGATTCATCTCGTCCCGTATGGCTTGCTCAATCGCAGGATCGCAAGAGACATTGACCAAACCTACCCGAAACTTCCCGAGAGGCTTATGCGCCGAGAAAGTTGAGTCCATTGAAGTCATCGCAGCCACGAGCGTCTCGAGATCACGAGCCATGGGTCCTACAACATCAAGAGAACTGGAAGCCGGATACACACCGTGACGACTCAAACGACCGAACGATGGCTTGAGACCCAAGACCCCACAGCAGGCAGCCGGCATGCGCACAGAACCTCCTGTATCAGTACCCAATGCCACATCCACATTTCCCTGAGCAACGATGACCGCTGAGCCACTGGAAGAGCCACCAGGTATCCGATCCGGTGCCTGTGGATTAACTGGCGTTCCAGCCCACTCGTTGATACCGGTCACACCGAAAGCCAGCTCGTGCAGCACAGTCTTGCCAATGATTTGCCAACCATCGTCGAGAAGCGCCTTCACAACAGTTGCATGGTCTTGGGCTGACGGGGCGTGCTCGAAAGCACGACTCCCACACCGTGTTGGCCAACCTGCCACATCCAAAGAATCCTTGATGGCGACCGTCCGACCTGGCCCCCCGATGCAACCCTCAATGACCAGCGGGCTCACAGTGACGCCCCCTGGACATTCTCGAGACGAAAGGCATCAACGCGTTCAGTTGAAAAAGAGGAGATGCGCCAGGCGTCTGCCTCCCAGAGAAATTCCACGCTGAGGGCGGCGACAATTGATCCTGATTGGCCAGATTCGTAGCGACTGAGTTGCTGCATTACCCATCGGCCTTTGGCTTGAAAACCATCGACAGATATCTGCTCACCGGAAAGAAAGTGCATATTCGACAGAAAGTGTGGAGCCGGCGGCAGGTAACTCATGAGCATCGCCACTATCGCTTTGCGTCCGCCTACACGACCAAACTTAAGGGCATACCGAGATCCAACCCCCTGCCACACTGCGTCCTGGCAGAACAATTGGCCCAGCTCGCTTTCACGTGTTTCAGGCCCGGGAACGTCGCACAAAAACATATACCGATTCAGTAAATGGCGAACCGCAGATTCGGCCTCAAGTACCCGAATACGCTCTTCCAGCAGTGAAATGTCAGAAATGGGGGAAATCATGAAAAGGCTCCTGTCGAATCTGCAAAAACAAGACAAGGAAATTACTGACATAGAAATCGGACCACAATCACAGCAACCAGGGATCATGTTGCTTTTTAGGCAATGATGTTGATCGGTGCTTGACTGGAATTGCAGCTATACCCTGCTAGCGCAAGCGTTGTCATTACCACAACAAGTGTCGCCTCGAATGTCATCGAGTTCAAAAAAACGAACTGTAGGATAAGCGTGGTCTGTTACCTAGTTTAGCTTGAGCGCCAGAACTCATGCCGAATGCTCCAAGGCTGATTTGGAGCAGTTAAGCGCCGAAAACAGCGCATAACCGTCATGGCTCACCCGATTATTCGAAGGCCCTGCGATTTGGACCGTTCGATTCAGAATGACAACGGCGTTGAAGGTTAGAGCGCAACCGGTCAGATCACGTCCCCGCTGAGAAAGGTTCGTATCAGCGGCAAGAGCAGTATTTCAAAATGAGCATCAACGACTATGCACAACTTACCAAATATTGATTTCATTTACCTCTCCGAACCGGACATGATTCAGGCGGGCGTCACCAATATGGCAGCCTGCGTTGACACGATGGAAGAAATGTTTTCCCTGATGTACCACGGCGACTACCGGATGGCAGGTCCCAATAACAATTCCCACGGATCTGTGGTGGTATTTCCCGAAGACTCACCTTTTCCGGACATGCCCAAACCTACCCCCGATCGACGCTTCATGGCGATGCCTGCGTACCTTGGCGGTCAATTTCGAACAGCCGGGATGAAATGGTACGGATCCAACATCGCGAATAGAGAGAAGGGCCTTCCCCGCTCCATCCTTCTGTTCGTACTCAACGATGCCGATACGGGCGCTCCTCTGGCAATCATGTCAGCGAATCTTCTTTCTGCTTATCGAACAGGCGCTGTGCCTGGCGTAGGCGCCCGCCATCTGGCCAAAAAGAATTCGAAGGTGGTTGGCATTCTGGGTCCAGGCGTGATGGCGAAAACCTCACTTTCTGCATTCGTTGCCGAGTGTCCTGAGATTGACACAGTTAAAGTCAAGGGACGCGGCCAAAAAAATATCGATGCGTTTACATCGTGGGTTCGTGAGACTTTTCCGCAGATTGTCAACATTCATGTGGTTGACACCAACGAAGCTGTGGTGCGCGACTGTGACATCGTCACATTCTGCAATTCCGGAGCAATTGGTGATGCCTCTGCCTATCCTGTGGTGAAGCGTGAATGGGTAAGCCCTGGTACGTTCCTGTCCATGCCCGCCTTGACGAGTATCGATGAAGGCATGCAGTCACCCGACATCCGCAAGGTTCTGGACAATCCTTCTCTCTACCAGGCATGGCATGAAGAAAATCCCAAGCCAGTGCACAACATCGTGCCAGTAGTGGGCATCCAATTCCTGGATCTGATCGACGAAGGAAAAATGTCACCTGACCAGCTCGAGGATCTGGGCAAGATTGTTGTCGGTGAAGCACCCGGCCGTAAAAACGACGATGAAATCATCATCATGTCGGTCGGCGGTATGCCAGTAGAAGATGTTGCGTGGGGCACCGTGATTTATCGGAACGCATGCGAAAAAGGTATAGGCGTCAAACTTAATCTCTGGGAAACCCCAACGCTAAGTTGAGCCCGCACGGTGACCGCGCCTTCTGAGTCTTCATTGAATATCGGACACTCCACATGAAAGAAGTTATCGACGTTATTAAAGTTAAAACCGGATCCAAGTTTGAGGAGCTGGGTAGCTATTCGCGCCTGATCGCCGTCGGCGATCTGATTTTCGTATCCAATACCGCCGGCCGCAATCCCGCCACAAAGGAAATGCCCGAAGACCCGGCTGAGCAGACCCTTCAAGTCTTGGCCAATATAGAACATGCCCTTTCGGCCGTTGACGCTTCGCTTGGCGATATCGTCGCCGCGCGCGTGTTCATACCATTTGCGAAGGACATAGATATCGTAATGGCGACCTACGCAGAAAAAATGCGAGGCATTAATCCAACGCTGACGCTGACCAGCCCTCCCCTGGGATCTGAGATATACAAAGTTGAAATTGAAGTCACCGCCTATCGCGGGGTCTCAAAGGCCAATGTCAAAGAAATCACGATTACTCATAACAACACGTGACACTTAGCAGCCTAAGGGCGTAGCGATTTAGTGCACTTTCGATAACGTATACAGTATCAAGGATAAGAAACTTGGCCCCCTCTATCTCTCCCGTTCAGACTTCTGTAGTTCTTCCTGCCGCCACGACAGTGGTGGTGATCGGAGGGGGCATCATCGGACTCACTGCGGCATTGTCGCTGGCAGAACGTGGCATACCCGTCACAGTACTTGAAAAGGGCAGAATTGCTGGCGAACAATCCTCGAGAAATCTGGGGTGGATCAGGAAAATGGGGCGGGCCAAACTGGACCTCCCTCTTTCAATCGCTGCAGAAAAACTATGGGGCACCATGGCGCAACGGCTCAATGCCGATGTTGGCTACAGACAGACCGGTATTTTATATACCGCCAGCTCAGCCTCAGAAATGGCTTTACATCAAGAATGGTTGAACTCAGTCGCTGATGCCTCGCTCGACTCACGCCTGGTCACGGCGAGAGAAATCGCTGATCTTTCTCCAGGGTGCACCGTCGATTGGGCCGGCGGAATTTATACAGCCTCTGATGGCCGAGCAGAGCCTACTCTTGCCAGCAGTGCCATCGCACGGGCGGCTATTGCAAAAGGCGTTATCATCGTGGAGAACTGCGCGGTGCGAACGCTATCCATGTCGGCAGGCAGAGTAAGCGGTGTTGTAACCGAGCGGGGGGAAGTGCGTTGCGATAACGTAATCCTTTCCGGCGGCATGTCATCGAGACGCTTCCTGGCTACCTTCGGTGTTCCCCTCTTGACGTTGCCGGTAGTCGCCTCAGTCCTTCGAACGGCTCCTCTGACGATAGAGGGAATGACTGAGGTAGCAGTAGGAACTCCAGATATCTCTTTTCGCAAACATCAGGACGGCGGATACATCATTACGAACCGGGGAGCTTTCATGGTGCCGATCGTACCTGACAGCTTGCTGATCGGGCATCACTACTTTTCCACACTGCGTTCCCAATGGAAAAACATGAATCTTTCCCTGGGACGAGAGTTCATGACAGAACTGGCCCTGTCGCGACGCAATTCTGATCAAGGTACCTCTGCTTTCGAGCAGAGACGGACAATAGACCCAAACGTCAATCACGGACTGAATCGGGCTGCATTACGCAATCTCACTGAAGCTTGGCCCGCTTTCAAAAAAGCCACCATAGAGCTCGAATGGGCTGGCATGATCGATGTAACACCGGACGGCCTCCCAGTGATATCCCCCGTGGATAAAATCCCGGGCTTGACGCTTGCTTCCGGATTCTCAGGACATGGTTTTGGCACCTCTCCAGCAGCCGGACAACTGGTCGCTGATCTCGTCACTGGCGACACACCCATAGTTAATCCCGCACCGTATCACCTCAAGCGTCAGCACAGCTGATCAAGCCAGGAAATCAGGGGTACCTCAGCAATCAAGAGTCCAATAGAACGTTAAACGTGGAACGTGGAACCTGGAACCTGGAACCTGGAACCTGGAACCTGGAACCTGGAACCGCAAATTCGGCGCATACAGAAACGCCTTCTTAGATCAAAAAGCTATAAAAACATTGTAGGTCACTGACCAAAAAAACTAGCCCGCAGTATTGCTTCCCGGCATTCACTAGCATAGATTCGTCAGCATAATAAAAAACTTATGATGCGAACCGTGCGAGGCACCCATGATGAATTCCCAAACTGAGCTTCAAGATCAACGCTTCAAGTATCTGTATTTGAGCTCCAGACTGGGAACCATGCGCGCGGCGGCCGAAGAGCTGGAGCTCGCCGTCTCCTCCATCAGTCGCCAGATTGCAAAACTGGAGTCCGATCTAGGTATTCAGCTCATACAAGAAGGTACTCACAGGATCTGCCTGACCGCCGCTGGTCAGGCTGCGGTTGATTATTATGTTGAGCGTATGGGTCATCACAATCAACTTTTGAAAAAACTCGGCCAACTCAAAGAAGGATATTTAACTAGAACCAGCATTGCGGTGGGCGAAGGACTACTTAGTACTCAGGCCATAGGTGAGCTTTATCAATTTTTTAAAGCTAACCGACAATCGCACACTGAGCTTTTGATTGCGCCCTCTCACGAAGTTGAGCGAATGGTCGCTGAAGACGAAGCAGACATAGGGTTGGTGTTTTCCCCTACCAAGACCGCCAACATCAATAGGCTCCATTCTTTCGACCAACCCATGAGAGCTATTGTCCACCCCGACCATCCGCTGGCGGGCAGATCGATACTCAGTCTTCAAGACCTGGCTGGCGAAGATATTGTTCTCCCCCCGCCTGAGTACCGGATCAGAGGGATTATTGATCAGTTGCAAAGTGAAAGCAGCGCTCACTTCCAGCCTTACATTACTTCAAACTCACTGAAGATAATGTTGGACCTCACGCGCAATGGCATCGCTTCGACAATACTCAGTGACTTTCCCGTCATTGATGAGTTATGCAACGGCACATTAAAAGCTATTCCTATCGATTATCACGCCTTGAATGTAACACAAGTACAAATCATTTCGCGCCAATCCAGGAAGCTGTCCCCTCTTTCGCGTGATTTGGTGCATCACTTGGCAATGGCGATAAACGCACAGATTCGGCGCATTCGTGATTGCACCAGCAGAAATCCCAATAAGATTTTCTTGGTTCGGAAAAATGCCATAGCTACGGCAGTTGACTAGTCTCTTTTTTCTGAGCAATATTTTCCATGATTCTCCATATGATGGATTTAGCGTCTTGAACTATTCGCTCATAATTCTGCGCATTCGGCCAATCCACCATGTAAAGCACCATAATGCCATCGATGTGTAACAGCACTTGGGTTGCGACCCGTTTGATGGTCTCGCGCGATGCCTCAGGGTAAACCCTGGTAAGGATTGTCGAAAATTTTCGCCTATTGACTCTGTACAGTTTACGCTGAAAAAGGCGCGCCTCTACATCCCGGAGTGCCATCCCCCAGAGCTCGACGAAGATAGCTGTAACATCCAGTCGCATGAGATCGCTAAACAAATAATCCAACACAGCACACATCTGTTGCTCGGGACTGTTATAGGACTCCATCATTATGAGTTTATAATTTCTCAGATAGTCATTTACGGTATACCTGACCATCTCCAAAAATAGTTGATCTTTGGTCGGAAAAAAATATTGAAGATGACTCAGCGACATATCGACTTTTTTAGCCACGCTTCTCATACTGAATCCGGCATTTCCCGAATCGAGAAATACCATCCTTGCCTCGACCAAAATAGCCGTACGCCTCTCTTCAGTCTTTTGATTGTTTTTAGCAATCCTCATTGAGAATTTCCTTTTTCACCTAAAAAATTCCAGAAATTATACAACACTCTTAATTCGCCTTAAAGCACATACTTGCTTGTATTACATACACGCCAGATATACCTGGCCGTTTAGATGCACTACTTTTTTACCCGATATCGTCATCGTCTCAGCTTAGTGCAGTCGTGGTCCACGGCCTAGGGCACGATCAGCAAAAACCAATCCGTCCTACACGCAAGTGAGACATTGGACGCACCACCTGGATGATTCGCCTTTGTTGCAGCAAGGGCAACAATAGGTACCTCTGCTGTCATTGTCCAACTCTTGACGGTGCGGGATATTAATTTCCATTATATTCCGCTAGTACGATAGCGGCCCCCGAAACAATAACAATGGGCATTCGATCATGACATTGGCAAATAACTACGAACACCTCAGCGCTGGGGCTAAATCCAGGATCGGCAAACGCACTCAAATCTTCATTAATGGTGAGTTCAGGGAACCGCATTCAGAAAAATACTTTTCTATCGCCGATCCTAGTAACGGTCTTGAATTAGGTCAAATCGCACAGGCAGACCAATTTGACGTCGACCTGGCAGTTGCCGCTGCACGCAAGGCATTTGAAGACAGCGCCTGGTCCAGAATGAGACCCTATCAACGTGAAGCTTTGATGCTGCGGCTAGCTGATTTGATTGCGGAAAATGCTCAGGAGCTTTCTGAACTCGAGACGCTCAGCAGTGGCCGCCTTATTCGAAACACTCGCGCATTCGATGCGGACCTGTCGGTTTATACGCTGCGTTATATGGCGGGGTGGTCCACCAAAATCTCTGGAAAAACCCTGGATTTGTCCGTTCCTTACCTTCCGGATCAAAAATTCTTTGGTTTCACAAAACGATCGCCACTGGGTGTCGTAGCAGCAATTACCCCGTGGAACGTGCCGCTTTGCCAAGCGGTCTGGAAATTGGCACCTGTTCTTGCAACGGGGTGCACTGTTGTTCTCAAGCCCGCTGAGCAAACCCCGTTCACTACTTTGCGCCTGGCGGAGCTGTGTAATGAAGCTGGTATTCCACCTGGCGTTGTCAATGTCATTACCGGCCTAGGTCATGAAGTGGGTGCGGCGCTTGTTGAGCACCCTGGCGTGGACAAGATAAGTTTTACAGGCTCGACTGAGACAGGGAAACGAATCGCCGCAATAGCAGCGCCCCTGATGAAAAAATACACGCTTGAGCTCGGCGGAAAGTCACCGGTCGTCATCGCCGAAGATGCCGATCTGAACATCGCTATTCCCGGCGCTGCCTGGGCTATTTTCGGCAATCATGGTCAAAACTGCTGCGCAGGTTCTCGGCTGTACGTCCACGAACGCCACTACGCCGAAGTCACTGCGGGAGTCGCTGAAATCGCACGGACCATCAAAATTGGCCCGGGTCTGGATTTAAGTTCGCAGATGGGCCCACTCGTTCATCACGCCCACCGCGACAAGGTTATGAGCATGATCCACCAGGGCCTTGAGTCCGGTGCAGAATTACTGTGTGGGGGCGAAACGATCAACAGCCCTGGTGCTTATATTCAGCCTACCATTTTGACCGACCTTACAAACAACAGCATCACATCCCAAAAGGAGATTTTTGGGCCGGTGCTAACAGCCTTTTCCTTCAAGGACGACCGTGAGGTTATCCAGCGCGCCAATGCGACCTCATTTGGTTTGGGGGCCAGTATCTGGACCAAAAACGTTGATCGGATCACGACCTTCTTCGGCGGCGTGAAGGCAGGCACTATCTGGATCAATAACCACAATGTGCTGGATCTCAGTCTCCCCTTCGGCGGCATGAAGGATTCAGGCGCAGGTCATGAATTGGGTGAAGAAGGCTTACTCGCCCACACGTCACTCAAGGCCGGTGTTATGCGTGTTTTTGATCAGGCTGAATGAAGATTGGCGAGCTTTTTTAAACCATCAATATGAATTGTCTTCCCGCGTGCGTACAGGTATTACCCGATGAATGAACTCCTAAACGTAGTCGTGCTTAAACGAGTGCTGCAAGGTGATGATGTGGTGGTCATCGAGCTGGCGCGGGCAGACCGCGGCAATTTACCGACCTTTGAAGCCGGCGCCCATATTGATGTGCACCTACCCTCAAATGTGATCCGCCAATATTCGTTGTGCGGCGATCCCGCTGACGCAGGCATTTATCGCCTTGGGGTATTGAGAGATCCTCAATCCAGGGGTGGGTCCATTGCAGTCCATCAGGAGTTGCTTGAAGGCGTAAAGGTAAGCATAAGCCTGCCTCGTAACCATTTCCCGCTGGACTTGAATGCCGAACGTTCAATCCTGCTCGGAGGGGGTATTGGCATCACACCGATGTTGGCCATGGCCTATGCGCTTGAAGCCAGGGGCAAGGCATTCGAAATGCATTATTGCGCACGCTCACGTAGCCGAAGTGCGTTTCTTGAAGAGTTGCAGCTCTCCGGATTTTCCCAAGCCGTCCAGCTGCACTTCGACGATGAACCTGAAAGCAAACTGGACCTCAAACGCGTATTAGGAGGCAGCCAGGAGACGGCTCACATCTATACATGTGGACCGGGAGGTTTTATGAAGTGGGTTATCAATAATGCTCTCGAACTTGGCTACCCTGATGCACACATTCACCGCGAATACTTTCAGGCCGACATTGATACCAATGGGTCTGGTTTTGAAGTTGTGGCGGCGCGCAGCGGTAAAACCGTCAATGTCATGACCGGGCAGACCATTTATCAAGCACTGGCTGAAGTAGGTATTGATATCGAAATATCCTGCGAGCAGGGTGTTTGTGGCACATGCCTCTGTGATGTTTTAGAGGGTGAACCAGACCATCGCGATGTGTATCTCACTGCTGATGAAAAAGCGGCGAACGATACGATATTAGTATGCTGTTCACGATCAAAATCTCCACGGTTGGTGCTGGATATATAACGTCAAAAGCGGTGCATCGCTGGCGTCATTTGCCTTGGGCACAGGGCTTATCATGCGTTGCCGCTCAAGCAAACCCATTGAGCCCACCGGGATTTTTCCTGCCGTATCGGCGGTTCAAATCCCTCTGTCTTACACATGACTACTGCTTTGCGCCGGTTAGTGTTGGCGCTATCCATTCGGCAGTTTCAATCCAGCGCTGCCTGACAACGTGCAGCTGAGAATTTTATGCTTAAGAATAACCTTCAGGGTTTATGGAAATATCGAGTGCCGTTGTTGGGCATATTCAGTATCGCGATAGCTCTTGTGCTGGCTTTCGCCTGGACAGGAGGATTCTTAGGCACCGGCGTTACCACAAAAGAGTTTCTGGGTGATTCCCTGGATAATTTTCCACCAGGCTATCGACGGGCCCACGGTAAGGGTATGTGTTTCAGTGGGACTTTTCATGCGAGCGGCGCGGCCGTCCCTCTGTCGACCTCACGTATTTTTCTACCGGCCAACATTCCCGCTGTCGGGCGTTTTTCAATCGGCACCGTGGACCCGCATGCGGCGGACAATTCGACAGCGACCGTCAGCATGGCACTCATGCTGGTAGGCGACGATAAGTCACAGTGGCGAATGAAGCTCAACAACGAACCCTACTTCGCGACTCGGGATGCAGAGGGTTTCCTGGCGCAGGTCGAAGCCTTTGAACCGGTGGCTGCCACTGGACAACCAGCCCCGGACAAGGTGGCCGCGTTTTTTCAAAAATATCCAGAGGCTCGCAAGTCTGTAGAGCGAGAGGCGAACGCGACTTGGCCGGCCAGTTTTGCAGGAACCGAATATAATTCCATCAACGCCTTCGTACTCATTGCAGCGGATGGAAAACGTCAACCTGTGCGCTGGTCCATGCGCCCTCGTGCGGCTGTAGAGATGTTGAGCAAAGAGACTCATGCGCAAGCCAGTCATGACTTCCTGTTTGATGAAATAACTCAGCGTGTGGGTGTAGCACCCTTGTATTGGGATCTGGTATTCCAACTGGCCGAGGCAGGAGATCCGGTGAACGACCCTTCTCAACCATGGCCGAGCAACCGCAAAGAGGTAATCGCTGGGACGTTAGAGGTCAACCAGGTGGTAGAGCAAATTCATGGGGCATGTCGTGACATTAACTTTGACCCTACGCTTGTACCTTCAGGAATAGCACTTTCAGACGATCCGGTGCTTGCAGCCCGTGCGGGTATTTATTCCCAGTCCTATAACGCCAGATTAAGAGAAATCGGTTTTGGTAAAGCCACTGACGCGGTTGGCAAAAAGGAAACCAAATAATGCATACCCAGCAGAAGCACACCGGTGTGCAAAATTTCAATTTCGCGGCACGGGTGCTCCATTGGCTCATGGCTGTACTTATCCTGGCCATGCTATTTATAGGCGTCGGCATGATGTCTTCTCTGAGCCTGCGTCCCTGGCTCATTGATCTTCATAGGCCTCTGGGAATCGCCATTCTTCTTTTGGCTATCCTGCGTCTAGGCAATCGGCTTTTAAGCGCCACGCCGCCATTGCCTGCCAGCATACCGTACTGGCAGGCAATGGCGGCGCATGTCTCGCATCTATTGCTTTACATGCTGATGCTCTGCCTGCCACTGCTCGGCTGGGCGACGCTCTCTGCCGGCAATTGGCCTGTCACCATGTTCGCGGGCTGGAACCTTCCACCAATTGCTCCAGTCAGCTCCGTGCTTTACGCTTGGTTTCGGGCCGCACATGGGCTATTCGCCTGGCTTCTGTTTCTGCTTGTATTAGGACATCTTTGCGCAGCGCTGATACATGCCTGGATATACCGCGACGGCGTCTTCTCCAGCATCACGCGTAAGGCTCCTGGTAAATAATGACGCACATCAACATGTCCACGATCGATCTGAATCTTCTCAGGACTTTTGTGGCTATTTGGGAATACCGCAGCCTGACAATCGCGGCCGAACGCCTACACCTCAGCCAGCCCGCCGTCAGTCACGCACTGCGCCGACTACGTGATGTGTTTGACGATCCGCTGTTCGTACGAACAGCAACGTCGATGGAGCCTACTGACGCAGCTATTCGCCTGCACGGACCCATTGAACATGCACTGATTATTATTCAAAGCGCATTAATGATGTTTTCGAACTTTGAACCTAAAACAGCGGATCGTACTTTTCGCATCTCCATGTCGGATATGTCGCAACTTTATGTGCTACCGACGGTGATGGAAGTGCTAGCGCGCGAGGCGCCGAAAGTACGCCTGGATGTGCGTCAAATGCCTATAGAACAACTGGCTATAGCACTGCGCAAAGGTGAAGTAGATATCGCGATAGGCTATCTAGTGGAACTTGGTGAAGAGTGCATCTACGAAAAATTTCTAGACGACGAATTCATTTGTTTGTTGCGCAACGGCCATCCTTTTCAGGAAGATGAATTGAGCGTTCAGGACATACTCGCCCTGCGCTATGTTGACGTTTCGAGCAATATTACCGGCCATGGCCTAACCGCCGATGCAGCATTCGGAAAGGCCGGCATTGCGCGCGAAATCGCTCTGAAAGTACCTAACTTCACGATCGCCCCGAAAATCGTTGCTAACACTAATCTGGCATTGATTCTGCCGCGTGTCATTGCCATGCAGCTAAACCGCGACCATCGCTATCGGCTGCTGAGTCTGCCCATCGAATTGCCATCAATCTCGGTGGGACTTTATTGCCATAGCCATTTCCTATCGGATGCCGGGATAAACTGGCTGCGCGGGTTAATCATTAGTCTGTTTGCCTCCGGCAGCCGTACTGGAGTTCACATCAAATGATGCGCGCGAGCATTATTCAAAACCATGTAACCCGCGAATGGGGAACTGCAATTATTCAGGACGCAGGAGTCTGCACGTTGGCGGCTGCAGCCCGCCCCAGACGGTGAAAGTTTCTCCCAAAGTAAATCAGACTCTCGCCCTCTTCACGGACCTGAATTTGGTTAATTTCGACAAATAATACCGAGTGCGATCCGACTTCCTTGATGTCTACTATGTTTCCTTCGAGGCTTGCTAGGGCGTCGTTCAACACCGGCAGGCCCGAGGAGCCTGTCCGCCAATCCTGGCCGGTAAAACGTTCAGCAGGCGGCAGGTCAGTCATACCAGCAAACTGTCGCGCAACACCCTCCAGATCACCGGTCAGTATATTTACGCACAACGCCCTGTTGCCCAGCAACGCCTCATGAATTGAACTGTTACGGTTGATGCAAACCAATAATGTTGGGGGCGTATCAGTGACCGAGCAGACCGCACTCGCAGTTAATCCGAAGCGACCATGGGGTCCATCGGTAGTAATGATATTCACCGCCGCAGACAACAATGACAGCGCTTGCCGAAAATGTTGTTTTGATTGATCGCTAACCATAACCTTCACCTTGTAATTATTGACTGGGTGAATCCATGTTGAGACGGATTGTTCATCCGGTCAAATTCGCTTTACTCATACGCACTATTGACAGTAGGAATAGCCATCGCCCTTAAACGCCCTCCCCTTTAGAGGCGCATGGCACGACAGTTAATTCCCACAGATTATTTAGCTTATTCATATTCCGAATTTGATTTTTTCTTATCAGCCCACGCATTCTAAGCGTGTATGCAATCACCCTAGCAAGAGAACAATAAACATGAACAGCAAAAACAATTTCGATGATCGTGACACACTTGAAGGCGCTCCAATCAGCATCAAGGCGATTTCCCTGGATGATGTGATTGCGGAGATTGCCGAGCGTCGCAGCGAGTTTAACCAACGTTCCCATGTCCCTTTAGACATGATCGAAAAAATGAAAGCAGTGGGTATCTTCCGCGCCAGTACTCCCAAATGTTTCGGTGGCGATGCGCTGCCTCCAGCCGAGTTCCTGCGCATCGTAGAGCGGGTTTCCGAAGCCGACGGTTCGGTCGGTTGGGTGACCGCGTTCGGCTCAGCCAACATCTACCTGGCGGCACTCCCCCCGGCAACCCAAGCGTTGATTTATACCAACGGGCCAGACCAGGTCTATGCTGGCGGCCTTTACCCCCTACAACCTGCCAAAGAGACTGAAAATGGCTGGGAAGTCAGCGGGCACTGGCGGTTTGCTAGTGGGTGCAAAGGTGCCAACTGGATTGGTGTAGGCATCGGTGGCACATCGGCCAACGGTGGAGGACCGACGGCAGGCAAACCGCTGACCGCTGTGTTCCCGGCAAGCGAAGTGCAGATCGTCGACACCTGGAATGTTGTCGGGATGCAAGGGACGGGGAGCCATGACCTCAAATTGCACCAAAAGAACGTCCAACGCGAGTGGACTTTCGTGCGGGGCAGTGCCCCCACAATTGACGAGCCCCTCTATCATTACCCGTCCGTTTCCTACCAGGCGCAAGTTCATGCCGCCGTTAACCTTGGGCTGGGACGCGCAGCACTGGACTTGGTGATCGCAATGTCGGGCAGCACCAAGACTGTCACCGGTGCCCCGCGTTTGGGTGATCGCGCTTATTACCGCAGCGAACTGGGTAAGGCAGAGGCGATGCTGCGAAGCGCCCAAGCGTTTTTCTACGAATCCGCCGAAGCTGTATGGGCCTCGCTCATCGCCGGTAATCCGGTGACCCTGCAGCAGACTAACTTATTACGCCTCAGCGCCACCCATGCCGCTCATACCGGAGCGGACGTAGTCATGAAGGCTTATCGACTGGCTGGGACTGCAGCCATCTTCAATGACAACCGTCTGCAATGGATCGTACGCGACTCCATGGTAGTGACACAGCATGCTTTCCTCGGTGAAGCGACGTACGACGGCGCTGGCGCGGTGTTCGCCGACATCGAACCGACCATCCCCTATCCTTGAGCACCATTATGCACAGCATCTTCTGCCACGCTGCCGCAGCCTCTAGAACTGATTCTGCAAGAGAAATATGCAACCTTGGTAGCGAGTCTCTACCAACTGAACGAAAGTCGCGTCCAGGTCGTTTGGGTTGAAGATTGTCGCCATCGAGCTGCATCGGCCCAACATCAGTCGATGTCTGCAAGTTGGTGAGTGGGCAATATCAGTTTTAATATGCGGCACACAGCTGTATTCGCTCAAGTGTGCCATCAAGCGACCGATAAAAACTTATGCGCTGGACCATCCGCCGCTGCTTGCGGGGAGCACATTCCACGCTCTAGGAAAACCATGACAATAAGAACAATGAACATTGCTCCGCGCGCATTTCTGGGGTTCTCCCTGATAGGCGCGCTCATGCTGATTCTCGGCCTCTTCGCCTTGTCTCAGATGAGCAAGATCCGAGCAGCTGGCGACGACATCGCGATAAATGGCGTCCCTAGCTTTCAGACCCTGAATGCTCTCACTGTGACGGGCGTCCGCATGCGGGTTTTGTTGTATCGGCTGTTGACTGATCGCGAACCGAATACTCAGAACAGGACTATCGAATTACTTGCGGAACAAAACCAACAACTTAACAAGTCGCAGGCAGCATACGCCAAACTGATTTCATCCCCTGTAGAGCAATCCGACTACAACGACTATATGCGGCTGATGGATGAATATCGGAAGATTGAAACGCGCCTTGTTACCCTCAGTCGGGCTGGCGATCTGCAGGAGCTAACGCGCGTGCTGAACGCCGAGTCTGCGGCTAACGCTGAGCAGATAAACGTAGCGTTGGGTAAGCTTACTGACTTTAATAACGGCCAGCTGGCTATCATCAATCAATCCGCTGCTGACCAGTACAGCTCTGCGTTCAACTGGGTTGTTGGCCTCCTCATTATTGCCTCGCTGCTGACCATGCTGTTTGCCTGGCTGCTGACCAAGAGCATCACCCAACCGATAGCGTTGGCACTTGAAGCGGCTGAAACCATCGCCGAAGGTAATCTGACCCGATCGATAAAGGTTGATGGCACTGACGAAGCGGGCCGGTTGCTGCTCGCCATGCAAAAAATGCAGGAGAAACTGCGCGATACCTTGATGCGTATTTCCGGATCCGCAACACAACTGGCTTCCGCTGCCGAGGAGCTGAACGCCGTTACCGATGAAAGCGCCCGTGGCCTTGCGCAGCAGGACAACGAAATAGAACAAGCCGCGACTGCAGTCAACGAAATGACCAGCGCTGTCGAAGAAGTGGCGCGTAACGCAGTGAGCACTTCAGAGGCGTCAAAAAACGCGACGGCGTCAGCAGGCGATGGCCGGGACCTGGTTCACGAAACCGTCAACGCTATCGAACGCATGAGCGGGGATGTGCAAAGCACCGCCGATCTGATTGGTAATCTTGCGGAAGAGTCCCGCGACATCGGTAAGGTTCTGGACGTGATTCGTGGCTTGGCGGATCAGACCAACCTGCTGGCGCTGAACGCAGCTATCGAAGCGGCCCGGGCCGGTGAAGCCGGTCGCGGCTTTGCGGTTGTCGCCGATGAAGTGCGCGCTTTGGCCCATCGCACCCAACAGTCCACCAGCGAAATTGAACGCATGGTTGGCAGCATTCAAGGCGGCACCCAAAAAGCGGTCAGTTCAATGCGTAACAGCACTGACCGTGCTGAATCTACCCTGAACATCGCGAAAGGCGCAGGCTTGGCGCTGGAAACCATCAACACTGCAGTAGTCGAGATCAACGAACGTAACCTGGTCATCGCCGCCGCTGCGGAAGAACAGGCTGCAGTCGCCCGTGAAGTGGACCGCAACTTGGTTAACATCCGGGACCTGTCGACGCAATCTTCCAACGGCGCCGCCCAGACCAGCGCCGCCAGCGGCGAGTTGACCCGCCTGGCGGTTGACCTGAACAGCATGGTGTCGAGGTTTCGCTTGTAAGAGGTATCGGAGGCCATCTGTTGGAGCGAGGCTCGCCCGCGCGTGCGATGAAGAGGTCTGCCTGATATACCAAGGCGCCTAGTTCGCAGGCAAGTCTGGGTCTCACAGAGTTCAATTTGAACCCTGATCCCGCCCACAAAGTTACAGCCATTGGCACTAAGTGTCCCATTGGCCTGTGGGCCAACCGTGGCGCTGGATAACGGCGCCATATGGTCCTCTGTGTTGCCTCCAAATAGCCCCGACTACAACGAGATGGCCACCCTCTCCGCTCCCATCGCTGATGCGCAAGGTGACAGCGTTTGTCGATACATCCAGCGCGCCAGGCTCGAACGCAGCGTGATCGATTTGGCCAACCCGTTTCTGCGCACCGAGTCGCTTACCTCGATCGCTTAAAAATGATGTTTCACAGATTCCGCTCATTTCAGCCGCTTCTGGAAAAAAACACTTTGCACTGAAGCCTAAAACACTTTCGTGCGCATGCCTTGCGCGGAGCGCTGGCAGGTGCTGCCTGGCCACTAAAAAAATAACGGCTTGACCTTGCCTCTCGGTTCTCGTTAACTTCACACCACTTTCCTACCTTCCGGTAGGAAGCCTATCCTGAGTTTGTTATGAAAAAGAGTCATTTCGGCAATCCTCCACTGAAGTTTGCCATTGCCTTGGGCGCCATCGCCGCATTGGGGCCCTCAGCCGTCGATATGTATTTGCCAAGCCTACCCGAAATGGCGGTTGATTATTCGACCAGTGTTGCCAGCATTCAGCTGACGCTCACGGTCTTTTTGTTGGCAATGGGGCTTGGGCAATTGCTGTTCGGGCCGGTAGTCGACGCGTTGGGCCGTCGACGTCCACTGATAGCAGGCTTGTTGCTGTTCAGTTTGAGTGCGCTGGCTGCAGGAGCGGCACCAACCCTTGAGTGGCTACTCCTGGCACGATTTGCCCAAGGGATAGGCAGTGCTTTGACGTTGGTAGTCATCATGAGCATGGTGCGTGACGTCACTCAGGGCGTTCAGGCAGCAAAACTTTTTGGCCTGCTGCTGACCATTCAAGGTGTTGCTCCCATCATCGCCCCGGGGTTGGGTGGTTACATTGAGGCGCATTTCGGATGGCGGGCCGTCATGCTGGTACTGGCTGTTCTCGGTGCGCTGGTGGCGGTGAATTCGATGGCTGTTTTGCCTGAAACACTACCAATGCAAAAGCGCGAGCCATTGAATATGAGACTTGCGATACGCACGTATGCGCGCATCGCAAAAGACGGTCGTTTTCTAAGGCCAGCCTTAGCGCTGTCAGCCGTGTTCTTCTTTCTCTTTGCCTATGTGGGCGGCGCTACATTTGTTTATCAGAAGGAATACGGCCTGCCTGCTGCCCAGTTCGGTACGCTGTTTGGCGCAACCGGCATCGCGATTCTCATAGGGGCCGTTGTGGCTACCAGACTGGTGGGCAAGTACGGTTTGGCCCGCATGGCAACGGCTGGAGCTTTTTGCATCTTTGCAGGTTCTGTCATGGCCTACGGCGCAGCAGTATCTGGTTCTAGTTTGTACTGGCTGGCTGCCGGTGTAGCGATAGCACTGCTTGGATTGGGGATTGCAGAAACCTCACTGATGACGCTGGTGATGTCTTCGCAAACCACTGCCCTGGGTTCAACGGCTGCATTGCTCGGCGCGTTTCAGCTTGGCATCTCGGCCTTCGCCACACCGTTGACCGGTTGGGCGAGCAGCCATGGCGCCATCGCCTGGTGCGCATTCCTGATAATCTGCGCTGTTATGGTGGGTGCCCTGACCTGGGTCAGTGTGCGAGAAGGCAGGGCCGAGCACATCACCGCGTTAAGTCACTGAATTAAAAGGTCACCCCGATGAAAGTGCTGAGCCCTTCGGCAAGCAGAATCTGTGATATCGCTCTGGTGCATTTCGCTGAGCGGGGATACGACGCCTCGTCGCTCAATGAAATCGCTGTCGTGGCAGGTATGCGCAAGCCCTCGTTATACGCGCACTTTAAGAGCAAGGATGATCTGTTCAACGCCGTGCTGAATCTGGCGCTGGCGACGGAGAGGCACTATATCGAAGAGATGTTTGCAAGCGTCCCGGCGAATGATGACGAGCCCGGCAAGCTGTACACGGAAAATCTTTCAAACCGCTACGAGTCTTCCGCTGCTCTGCGTTTCCTGCTGCGCACGGCATTCTTTCCGCCTTCGGAGTTGATGGCATCGGTTACAAGTGGCTTTGAAGCCTATCTGGACCGTCTTCGTGAACGCTTTGGCGCAAGCCTTGAGAACAGGTATCCAGCACTGTCGGCGATCGAGATTTCGATGTTTCAGGATGCTTATATAGCTGTGATCGACAGCCTTCATGTCGAGTTGATTTACTGTAGTGAAGGCACCTACTGTCGGCGTCTTACCGCTTTGTGGCGCATTCTTGGTGATTCGCTGTCTCTGGCTGTGGGGAAGGTGGCACATGAGTAACTCATCCATGCAAACGATGCAAAACGTAGCGAGCGAGTCGCTTACAAAGCGAACTAACTTAGGATTCAAATTTTAAAGCACGACAATTAATTCCATGGAGATCACAGAATGAAGCTCTACTACAAGCCTGGCGCCTGCTCCCTTTCGCCGCACATCGTTGCAAACGAACTTGGCCTCAATGTCGAATTCATCAAGGTCGACCTCAAAGATCATGTAACAGAACAGGGGAAGAACTTTTACAAGGTCAACCCGCACGGCTACATTCCTGCGCTTGAGCTTGATAATGGTGAAATGCTCTTGGAGGGAGTTGTAATCATTCAATATCTTGCGGACCAGCACCCCGAAATAGGCCTTGCTCCAGCCAACGGAACGTTTGAAAGATACAAGCTTCAGGAAATGCTCGCCTTCCTCTCAACGGAAATCCATAAGGGCTTTATTCCGCTCTTTTATGCTGCTCCGGCAGGAGATTACATTGAGATCGCAAGACCGAAGCTGGAGAAACGCTACGCTTGGATTAACCAGCATCTCTCAGACAAACAGTTTCTTATGGGTGAAAAATTCACGGTCGCTGATACCTACCTGTTTGCGGTGACTGGATGGGCTAAGGCGTCCTGGCTTAAGTCCTACGAGGATACGCCACTTCATCTTGACAGTCTTCATCACCTGCAAGCTTGGTACGAGCGTGTGAAGAGCCGTGAAGCCGTGCAACAGTCCATACTCGAGGAAGGTCTCGACTTGAATTAGCGTCTTGATGCCCGTTGCCAACGGGTAGCCCACTGCAGACAATCGCCGCCAGCAAACACCGAGCTTGTCCAGGTTGGCTACAGGCGTCCAGTGGATTGACGTTTCATAGCAGCGTATGCGTCCGGCCAAGTCATCTACCAGTGCTGGGAGTGTGCCCAATCCAGCTCCATTTCGCTGGATTGGGCACACTCCTGAATGACCTGGGCTTTGAAGGAGTTGGAGTAGGAATAGCGTGTTGGCTGCATGAAATACCCGCTTAAAAGGCTAGAACTGGTATCCACTTAAACTTAAGTGCATACCATGTCTGGGCTTTGCGGGGTTGGGTACCCCCCCTCTGCTCTGAATATCGTCTGGATGTCTGATGAACCTGCGCACGATCCTTATTCTCGGTGCCTTGAGCGCCTTCGGACCCTTGGCCGTCGACTTTTATCTGCCTGGCTTCCCGGCCATTGCCCTGGCGTTTGGCACTGACGAGAAGCATGTCCAGTTGACCCTGGCGTCATATTTTCTGGGCTTGTCCATCGGTCAACTGGCTTACGGGCCGGTGGCGGATCGCTTCGGCCGACGTATCCCGCTGCTGTTCGGGGCTTCGCTGTTCACCCTGGCATCGCTGGCGTGTGCCTTCGCGCCGAATCTGGAATGGCTGATCGGCGCGCGCTTCGTTCAGGCGCTGGGCGGCTGTGCGGGGATGGTGATTGCCCGAGCCATTGTCAGCGACAGGTGCGATGCCGTTCAGTCGGCCAAAGTATTCTCGCAATTAATGCTGGTGATGGGCTTGGCGCCGATTCTGGCACCCATGCTCGGCGGCTTGCTGGTCAACCTCTATGGGTGGCAGTCGATCTTCATCAGCCTGACTGCGTTCAGTGCGCTGGCTTCAATAGCCGTGGCGCTGGGCCTGCCGGAAAGCATGCCCGCCACTCATCCCCGCCAGCCTTTATCAGGCGCACTGACGCAGTACCGCCGCTTGTTGGGCGATCGTATTTTTCTGGGCCACACGCTCACTGGCGGGATCGCCATGGCTGGGATGTTTTCTTACATCGCCGGTTCGCCGTTCGTGTTCATCAATCTGTACGGAGTGCCGCCTGAGCACTATGGCTGGCTGTTCGGTACCAATGCGGCGGGTTTCATTCTGGTCTCGCAGCTCAATGCCCGGTTGGTGGGCAAAAAGGGACCTGCGTTCCTGCTGTCGCGGGTTATCTGGATGTACCTCGCTGCTGCACTGGCATTGTTGGCGATTGCCGGTCTGCGCACCGAACAGCTCTGGCCCCTGCTGGTGCCCTTGTTCATCTGCATTGCCTGCCTGGGCTCCATCACCCCCAATGCCTCAGCCTGCGCCATGAACGGACAATGGGCGCGTGCGGGCAGCGCGTCGGCATTGCTCGGTTGCCTGCAGTTTAGCGTGGCGGCAGCATCGGCCGCGCTGGTGGGTGTGCTTCACGATGGTACGGCGTTGCCAATGGCGCTGGTTATCAGCTCATGCGGTGCGTTGGCCGTGATGCTTGCAATGCTGACCCGCCGTTTGCAGCACAAACGTGATGTAGCGCTCCCGAGCTCATAGGAGATTACTCGATGCTTCACCGCCGAGTAACAAAACCTGCACCTACCCCGATGGTCAACCTTCCCTTCAGGGCAAGTTCACCCTAATGTCGAGAGCGACCAATATCCAATCTCATTTCATCGCCACTGTTTCGCATCGAAGAGTTTCCTGACCGTAGATGCATACGTTTGCGATGAGCAAGGCAATCTAGTGTCATCTCTGCATGTTGTCTCGCACGTGGCTGAGGATCTGGCTGACCCGGTCCTGGAATTGCAGGTTGACCAACACTTCGGTCATCTCGTCGCGAATTCCGTAGCTTTCCTGATTGAGCAGGTCGGCGGATTCGGCCATGGGCTCGGTGGCAAGCCAGATGTCGTCGATACGGATCAATGAGCAAGCTCACGGATAAAACGAGCGCATCCTTCAGGGTTTGAAGAGAACCAGTGCACGGTCAATTTTTGCTGCCCGAAAGGGATCTCGATACTGACGGGCATTTGCTGATCGAGCTGGATCGCGGGCGCTAGTTTCATCGGGACGAAAGCGGGCAATGCCGACGCCTGATGATCACGATATGCGGGTATCCGCTTTCGAACTAAATTGGCGTTGATGCCGTGCCGCAGGGCTACGCTGGCCATAGACACGCCAGGTCGCAGACATTCTTGGACGACTTGGGCTTTAAAGGGTTTAGGATAGGAAGTTCTTTGGCGCATGGTAATCCTGACAATAAGGGTGATGGTGTCCACGTATTTAGGTGGAGAACATCGCCCTTATCGCTGGGATCGGATAGGTGACTTCGCTGAACGCTTACACAGCCAGGCGACTTCACAAGCCGTCATCATCAACAGAGCTTCGTCGCCGCGACAACGCATGAATCGCCTCTGATTTTCTATACTTTTTCTAAGGTCTGCTTCTGGTCGCTGTCACCCACACCAAGCCAGTTCGTGCACTTACATCGCGCGTGCCTTGGGACGTCCGCCCTCCCACCGCTGCACTGCAAATGATCGGGGAGCCTGCCCGTCCCATCAAACAAGGCTTGGTCAAACTGAAGGCCCAATTCCACACTAATCAAGATGTCTACTACGCCCCCCTGCGTCAGCCTTTTTTTGACGTTGTGCGCATGGAGCAAAGAACGACCCCGTACGACGCAGTTCGTCATATCCAAACCTCAAACCATGTGCTCGCAAGCAAAATGGCATAATATGCCAATGACTGTTTACCGAAAGCTGGAGCTCATTATGGCAACGAGAAACGTTGTACTCACCCCTCACCAGGAACAGGTTATCCAGGACCTAGTGCAGTCTGGCCGGTATCAGAATGCCAGCGAAGTGATGCGAGAAGGTTTGCGGCTATTGGAACAACGCGTCGCCGAAGACACCGCCAAAATTGAGGCACTGCGTCAGGCGACCTCGATCGGCATCATGGATCTTGAGCACGGGCGCTTTACTCAGGTGAACGAAAGGGATCTGGAGCCCTACCTCGAGGGCTTGAGCCTGGAGGCCACCCTCCCCGCGAGAGAGAAACACTGAGCATGCCGCAGTATCGGATTTCCAACCCGGCGCGCGCCGACATTGTCGACATCCTTAGGCTCTCCCAGACGCAGTTCGGCGATCAAGCACGCCAGCGCTACCAGGCGCTGATCCTCGCGGCGCTGCAAGCGCTTGCCGACACTCCTTATCGCATTGGCAGCCACGACCGCGATGAGCTTGCACCGGGCCTTCGCAGCTATCACCTCATCTATTCACGCCAACAGGCCAAACAAACCCATGGAACGGTCAAAAGCCCACGCCATATCGTGTTCTATCGTGTGGCAAACGACGACGTGATCGAGGTCGTCAGACTCCTTCATGACGCCATGGAAGTGCAGTTGCACTTGCCGAACGACTGATCAGCGACCTGACCCAACGGCTTAACAGGCCAGGAATAGCGAAGGTAAGACGCCGCCTCCACATTGCAATCCGAGCGTCCTCGCTGCCGGCCGACTCGGCCGTCAATTGAAGTGGTGGGTTCTGGGTCTGACCGGACTATCCGCTTGGATATCGACTCATTACCCATACCCTCTTCCGAACAACCAAGGATTTGCCAGATACGGGTTGCTCATCCAGTATACGGAGGCGCACTGAATACCAGCCACTGCCACACTGGAGCCCGTCGGAGATCGCCAATCGCGATCACTCGCACACTCGGCACGAATGGGGGCAAAAGTGGGGGCACATTTAGATTTTTTCCGCCTGAAAATATCGTGCTAGAGCCTAGTCAAAATGTTTTTTGGCGACCCTGACAGTCTTTAGGGGCTTCGCGGATGCTTGTTAGCTGATCATTTCTGCGTTTTTCTAGCCTCGAATAGCCATTTACTTCCAGCTAATTGCTAAATTTGGGGCATATTTGAGGGCATGCTTTGGATGGTTTGAAAAGGATGCCCCAACCGAAAATGCTCAGCGCTTTCGGTAATCTGCCGACCACGCTGTTCATCTTGGGTGACAAAACTGTCTTCGCGGTGATTTTTCGCTTTCCAGAGTGCTCCCGAGAGTAAGACCGCCGCTTAAGCTCACCACCTTTGAAAACCAGGCTGCCCCAGCAGACTGGCGCGGAGGATTATCGGCGCTGACCACCGGCCAGAGATTACCGAGTCATGAAACGCAAGCCGAAGCCAGGCCTACCGCGGGTATTCGACAAGCCCAAGTACCGGGAGCGGGATGTCATCGAGCGTCTATTTGGCTGGCTGAAAGAGCACCGCCGGCTGGCCACGCGTTACTGCAAGCTCACAACAAGTTATGAGGCCATGATCACATTGGCCTGCCGCCGGCGGTGCTTATGACATCTCTTTTCGTACAGTGCCTAATCGAGGATGGCAAGCTGACCACCGGGCAGAATCCGGCGAGCTCTGAAGCTGTGGCGAAAGCACTGGTCGCCCAGCTCAAATAATCTCTGTGTCAGCCTGGATTCGTGAAAAGTTCAGGCGCGGCAAAGCCCCCCATGATTGCGATCACGCAAAGCACGCTGCTTTCATAACAGGCTTCGTGCTCCCCTCCCCCTAGCCCCACATTGGCATAGGTCAAGCGCGCTGCAGAGCTGCTCGTGTAGCATAGGGTGGCACATCCAAAAATCGAAATTCCAAGAGGCTAATGTGAAAATCTATACAGCCAGGACGCTCGTAGAATTCGTAGGCATCATTGATAGCTTGAAACCTGAAGAACCCAATTCACTGTGGTTCCGCGGCCAATCGAGTGCCAGCCACCGGCTCATACCTGGGGCACTGCGAAATATCCATCAGTCTCACGACCACCTTGGCCAAGAGATTGACGACACGGCAGTAAGACTCAGCAGTGGAGGAGTCTTCTCTGGCCCGAACTCCGAAAAAATGCTGCAGGACTTCAAACAGCTAGGCAGACCATTTCTGGAGCAGCAACCCACGAACGAGTTCGAGTGGATGTTCATCGCTCAGCATCACGGCTTGCCGACGAGACTGCTCGACTGGTCTACCAATGCCCTAGTGGCATTGTATTTTGCAGCCCAGGGCGCTCAAGTGCGCGAAGGCGATGGAAAGGCTGAGTGCGAGCGATTTGAGGACGATAACTTCAGTGAGGAAGGCTTCGCGGTATTTGCCATTGAACCGACGAAGATCAATGAACAAACGATTCTGCAGTCCAAGACGATTGATATCGCTTCACACGCAGAAAGCTGGGACAAATACATCGATCCCTTCGCAAAAGATATAACCACGCTACCGGTGTGTATCACCGCCCCCCACATGACAACGCGAATCCGGGCCCAGAGCGGTACATTCACACTTCATGGTGCGCAGATCGCACCACTTGACTACTACAACGCTTTACAAGACCTCATCTCAAAGATTTTCATCCCGTACACGTCTACCACAGCGATCCTGGCCAGCTTGGGAAAATTAGGCATCAACGAAAGCTTCATCTATCCCAGTCTTGATTCGATCGCCAAAGACGTCGCAAAGGCGGCCAATCAGACATACGCCAGTACACGAAGCAGAAAGTCTGTTAAACGATCCGCCCGTTGATCCTGAGTCTGCGTTAGGTGCTGCTGGTAGAACCTAGCGCAATACCTGCCTACCAATTTTGACGATTGGCGGCGTTCCATGGCAGCCAGCCTGCCACGGTACCCGCCAGTCTGGGCCAGCAGCACTGTTCATCGCGGAGTACCTGCACCATGCTCGATCCTTCAACCCCTGCTGACTCGCTGAGAAACCTCACGGTTTCCTTTCTTGATGGCGGCAACAGTTGCAATCTCCTGCAACGAGAGATACTCCTGATCTAGGCACGGTGAGCACAGTAAGCGATCCATAAACCCACCTATCCCAAGGTGAGTCAACGGTTTACCGTGGCATCTCCGGTGAGCAGTTCCACGGCAGCAAGGCTTCGTAGTCTTCGACCGTCGAGGCATATGGCAACCGCTCCAGTACGTGGCGCAGCCACGTATAGGGCTCCTGGCCGTTGACCTTGGCGGTCTCGACCAAGCTGTAAATCTTTGCGCTGGCGGCGGCGCCGTTGACGGTATCACTGAACAACCAAGCTTTGCGTCCGATCACAAACGGCTTGATCGCTCTTTCAGCGGCGTTGTTGTCGATGGGTAAATAACCCGCTTCGACATAGCGCTCCAGT
>NZ_FOQS01000027.1:0-2364 GCF_900113815.1 Pseudomonas sp. NFPP04
GTAAGCGTCCACGCATCCCGTCTTGCGCAGCTAAGTCGGTTGCCATCGATGCGGCAACAAATCCCCAATCTCACTCGCCCGCTGCGTCGGCAGGCGAGTAAGAACGTCCTTCAGATAAGCATATGCATCGTGGCCGTTGAGCTTGGCCGACTGGATCAAACTCATTAGCGCAGCAGCGCGTTGGCCACTGCGTAGTGAGCCAGCAAACAACCAGTTCTTTCGCCCTAGCGCCCATGGCCGTATCTGATTTTCGAGGTGGTTATTGTCTATGGGCACCGTGCCGTCGTTCAGATAACGGCTCAACGCAGCCCAACGTTTAAGGCTGTAATCCAGCGCCTTGGTAATCCCCAAACCTTCATGCACACGCTCGCGCTGGGCGATCAGCCAGGTATGAAACGCGTCCATCAGGGGCGCGGCTTTTTCCTGACGTATTCGTCGCCGGACATCCGGTTCCAAATCGCGGACTTCGCGTTCAACCTCATATAAAGCCGCGATGTACCGCAATGCTTGCTCGGCCAGCACGCTTTTTTTGGTGACGTGCAGGTCGTAGAACTTGCGGCGGGCGTGGGTCATGCAGCCGATTTCAGTGACGCCAAGTGCAAAACTGGCTTTGTAACCGCCGTAGTCGTCACAGACCAACTTGCCTTTCCAGTCGCCCAAAAAGTTGCGGGCATATTCGCCAGAACGACCGGGGCTGAAGTCGTACACCACCGCGCTTATCTCGGCGAACGCGGTCGTGGCATAACCCCAAACATATGCTCGGTGGGTTTTCTTTTCGCCCGGCGCGAGCATCTGCACCGGCGTTTCATCGACATGCACCACGTTGTGCTCAAGCACGACTTCGCGCAAGGCATCCACCAGTGGCTGTAATTGCACGCCGCAAGCGCCGACCCAACTGGCCAGCGTTGAACGAGGAATCGCGAGACCGGCACGCCCGAAGATTTGCTCCTGGCGGTACAGCGGCAAATGATCGGCGTATTTCGCAATCATCACCTGAGCCAGGAGCCGGGCGGTCGGGATGCCTTTGTCGATAACCTGCGCCGGCACCGGCTCTTGAATCAGGGTCTCGCAGTTATTGCAGACCCATTTGCCACGAATATGCCGTTCGACGCTGAACACGCCCGGCGTGTAGTCGAGCTTTTCGCTGATGTCTTCGCCGATGCGCTTGAGGGCGCAGCCGCATTGGCATTGAGTGTTTTCAGGCTCGTGATGAATCAGTGTGCGAGGAAACTCGGCAGGCAACGCAGTGCGTTTGGGTTGCTGGCGGGCTACTGATTGCGCTGGTTTTGGTGCCAGGATTTCAAGCTCTGCTTCGATGGCGGCCAGGTCGGTCTCAATCAGGTCGTCGAGCAAGCTGGCCTGATCAGGGCTGAACGACTCGGAGCGTTTGGCGAAGCGGTGGCGTTTGAGCTGGGCTATTTCGTGAATGAGTTGCTGGTTGCGGGTCTTCTGATGAAGCACCTCTTTGTCGAGGCTCGCCAACTGCGTATCTAGATGCTCAACGCGTTTGAGCAACTGCGCAGCCAGGCTGCGCAGTTGTTCGGTGTCGAGCTGATCGAGAGGAGGAGTGGGAACCATGGCGATGACTCTGCCCGATCTGCTGATCGATGTATGTCATCCATGTCTCTTAATGGTTACGGATGGCTCCGTCAGACCCAAGCCGTTGCCAGGGAAGACCGACGACCAGAGCCTGGAGTTGCTCAGTATTTAGCTCCATTTGGTCACCATGCCGATCACTCGGCCAGGAAAACTTCCCCTGGTGCAGACGGCGCGCCGCCAACCAAACGCCCAGTCCGTCGTGCACCAACACCTTCATGCGATTGCCTCGGCGGTTGGCAAAGAGATAAGCACAGTGCGGCTGCGCCGCACCGAAGACAGCCACGACCCGGGCGAGCGCTTTCTCGGTGCCGGAGCGCATATCCATCGGTTCGGTGGCCAGCCAAATTGCGTCGATGCGGATCACGAAGCAAGTCCACGGACAAAACGGACACATCCTTCGGGATCGGAAGCTGGCCATTTCACCGTGATGGTTTGCTCGCCAAATGGCAGCTCGATGATCACCGATGACTCGGCCTGCCTTTTCGGGGCGACCTTTACCGGAACAAACGCCGGCAGGGTTGCGGGTGGCTGGTCTCGAAAAAGTGGCAGCCACTTACGGATCACGTTGGCATTGATGCCGTGACTGATGGCCACGCTGGAAATGGAGGCGCCGGGTTGCAGGCATTCCTGGACAACCTGGGCTTTGAACGACTTGGGGTAAGAGCTTCGTTGGCGCATTTAAGGGCTATCGCGTCCGCTTAAAAATAGGCGGACACCATCGCCCTTAATTTGGGAGGTCGGTAGGTGTGTTCACCGTTCGCTTAC
>NZ_FOQS01000022.1:0-13534 GCF_900113815.1 Pseudomonas sp. NFPP04
GGTTAAGATCTTTCATCTCAACCGAGGCGCGCATTCTACAGCAGCCTCATTTGCTGTCAAGTGATTATTTTCAGAAGTTTTCGAAGATTTCTTCAACAACTTCAACCACTTGCGCTTCCGATCTCTCGTTAGCGGGAGGCGAATTCTACAGCGTTACACGCTGCTGTCAACACCTCTTTTTCTCCGCTTTCGACCGAGAAGATCGAAACGTTAATAGAGCCAGACAACACTGCCCTATCAACTGCTTCTGGGCTTCGATGAACTGAAGCAAGTCGCTGTCGAATTCTGCATAACTCTTTGTTTACCAAGGAGTTTTCCGTTTCGACTGCGCCGGAAGTGGGGCGAATTATAGACTTCCAGGATCTGCCGTCAACCCTTAATTTTGCTTTTCTATCAATTAGTTAGAGTTGATTAAAAAACCACCAATAAAGCGCCGCTAATGCTCTCTATATAGAAGAAAGAATTCAGATGACGCCCGCAGCCTTCAATGCGACCACATTCGCCACCCCCAGCCCCAATACTTCCTGAAGCACCTTGGCCGTATGCTCTCCCAGCAGAGGAGGCGCACTACGATACTCCACCGGCGTCTTGGACAACCGTATCGGGCTGGCAACCTGAGGCACCATCCCTGCCAACGAATGAGGCAGCGCCATCGCCAGCCCACGCGCCTTCACCTGAGGATCGGCAAACACCTGCGCCAGGTCATTGATAGGCCCACAAGGCACCCCCACCCGCTCCAGCTGCGAGACCCACTGCGCCGTCGTCTTGAACACCGTAGCCTGACGTATCAGAGGAATCAGCTCTGCCCGATTGGCCACCCGCACCTTATTAGTAGAAAAGCGTGGATCATCTGCCCACTGTGGCTGCCCAGCCACTTCGGCAAACTTGCGGAACTGCCCGTCATTACCCACCGTCAGGATGAAGTCGCCATCGGCTGTGGGAAAGTCCTGATAAGGCACGATATTCGGATGGGCGTTCCCCAGGCGCTTTGGTGGCACACCTGTCGTCAGGTAATTCATCGCCTGGTTGGCCAGGCATGCCACCTGTACATCCAGCAATGCCATATCGATATGTTGCCCGCCACCGTCATGATCCCGATGAGCCAGTGCCGCCAGTATCGCCACGGTCGAGTAAAGCCCCGTGAGAATGTCCGTCAGCGCTACGCCAACCTTCACCGGCCCAGCCCCCTCTTCCCCCTCTGGACGGCCAGTCAGACTCATAAGCCCGCCCAAGCCCTGAATCATGAAGTCATAACCAGCACGCGCCGCATAGGGCCCTGTTTGCCCAAACCCCGTAATCGAGCAGTAGATCAGCTCCGGGTTGATCTCCTTGAGCGATTCATAGTCCAGCCCGTAAGCCGCGAGACCACCCACCTTGAAGTTCTCGATCAGGATGTCCGACTTGGCCGCCAGCTCACGCACCAGCGCCTGCCCCTCCGGCCGCGTGAAGTCAATTGTCACCGACTCCTTATTGCGATTGGCCGACAGGTAATACGCCGCCTCACTGGTGCTCTCACCATAGGCATCCTTGAGGAAGGGTGGCCCCCAGGCGCGCGTATCGTCGCCGCTACCCGGCCGCTCGACCTTGATCACCTCAGCCCCAAGGTCCGCAAGGATCTGCCCGGCCCAGGGGCCCGCCAGTACTCGAGATAAATCCAGCACCCGCAGGTGCGAAAGCGCGCCCATGCCGTGCTCCTATTAATAGAACGCCTGAAGACCGGTTTGCGCACGCCCCAGAATCAAGGCATGCACGTCATGAGTGCCCTCGTAGGTGTTGACCACCTCGAGGTTGACCAGATGACGCGCCACTCCGAACTCATCGGAAATCCCATTGCCACCCAACATATCCCGGGCCATCCGTGCAATGTCCAGGGATTTGCCGCACGAGTTACGCTTCATGATCGAAGTGATCTCAACCGCCGCCGTGCCTTCATCCTTCATGCGCCCCAGACGCAGGCAACCCTGCAGAGCCAGAGTAATCTCGGTCTGCATGTCTGCCAGCTTCTTCTGGATCAACTGAGTTGCCGCCAGTGGACGGCCGAACTGATGGCGATCAAGCGTGTATTGGCGAGCGGTATGCCAGCAAAACTCGGCAGCCCCCAACGCCCCCCAGGAGATGCCATAGCGTGCAGAGTTCAAGCATGTGAAAGGCCCCTTCAAGCCACGCACATCCGGAAAGATGTTCTCTTCCGGCACGAACACATTGTCCATCACGATTTCACCGGTGATGGAGGCGCGCAGCCCGACCTTGCCGTGAATCGCCGGAGCGCTCAAGCCCTTCCAGCCTTTCTCCAGGACAAAGCCACGGATATCGCCGGCATCGTCCTTGCCCCACACAACAAACACATCCGCGATCGGGCTATTGGTGATCCACATCTTTGCGCCCGTCAGGCTGTAGCCACCTTCCACCTTGCGGGCGCGAGTAATCATCGCCCCCGGGTCGGAACCGTGGTTAGGCTCTGTCAGACCAAAACAACCGATCCACTCGCCAGAGGCCAACTTGGGCAGGTACTTCTGCTTCTGCGCCTCAGTGCCGAATTCATTGATCGGCACCATGACCAGTGACGACTGCACACTCATCATCGAACGATAGCCCGAGTCAACACGTTCCACTTCGCGTGCGATCAACCCATAGCTGACGTAATTCAAGCCACTGCCACCGTACTGCTCGGGAATCATCGCGCCGAGCAGGCCCGTCTCGCCCATCTCGCGGAAAATCGCAGGGTCTGTCTTTTCATGGCGGAAGGCCTCGAGCACACGCGGCGCCAACTTGTCCTGAGCAAATTGCTCAGCACTGTCGCGCACCATGCGCTCTTCTTCGGTGAGCTGCTGATCCAGCAGCAGTGGATCGATCCAGTTGAAGCTTGCCTTGCCAGCCATGAATAAGCCCTCGCGGAAGAAATCGGAAGTCGTGGAGCCAGCGTAGGCCCGCCATGCGCGTAGGGCAAACGAGGTTTCCGCATAGGGTTGTGCTAATTTCTCACTTCGAAGCAGCCAAAAATGGCGTATATGCGCCTTAGCAAGTGAGGACACGGTATATGCGCAGGAAAATTCCCAGTACCACCGCTTTGGTCAGTTTTGAAGCGGCAGCCCGCCACGAGAGCTTCACCAAGGCTGCGCAGGAGCTTTCGATCACTCAAGGCGCTATCTGTCGACAGATCGCCAGTCTCGAGGAGTTTTTAAGTGTCGAGCTGTTTCGCCGTTCACGGCGCGGGGTAAAGCTGACAGAGGCGGGGCTGTCGTATAGCCGTCGCGTGGCGACGCAACTGGATGCGGTGGAGCGCGATACGCTTTCCGTCATGGGCCAGCAGGGCGCCAACACCATCGAACTGGCCGTAGTCCCGACGTTTGGCACTCAATGGTTGATACCTCGCCTCAAGGATTTCCAACGCCAGCACCCCGAGGTCACGGTCAACCTCACGAATCGAACCCGACCTTTCCTGTTTGCCGACACAGAGTTCGACGCCGCCATCTACTTTGGCGACGCCGACTGGTCCGGTACCGAATCCCACCGGCTGATGGGCGAAAATCCTGTACCCGTATGCAGCCCTCGACTATTGGGTGACCGTGCGCAGTTCAGCGCCCAGGCGATTGCAGAACTGCCGCTTCTGCAGCAAACCACACGACCCTACGCCTGGCGCCAATGGTTCAACGCCCAACATCTGAACATCCCACGCGACATGACAGGCCCCCGTTACGAGCTATTCTCGATGTTGTCCCAAGCGGCCATGCATGACATGGGGATCGCGCTGATCCCCCCGTTCCTTATCCAGCGTGAACTGAACGATGGCCAATTGGTGATAGCAAGCCCCGAGGCGCTGAGCAGTACGAAGGCTTATTACCTGATGATTCCCGACAGAAAAATCGAATCCGCTTCGTTGCACGCGTTCAGAGACTGGCTCATCGACCAGTCGCAACGCTACAGCCCCAATGTTTAAAGGCTAAAACAGCATTGCTGACTTTGTAGTCAATCAACTTACAGTCCTACAGATGTATATATATGTCGCATTTAAACAGACCGTATCTCAAAGGTAAAAATACAGCTGAAAGCCATTAATTACGTGGCTTATAGCGACTATTGCAAGCCAATGGCCGACCATTCACACCAACCATGCAAAAATATTGTAAAAGCGTGCGAAACCCTTTAAGCCTATGTATTTGAACAGCTTAATTCAGTGCATTGCGACAATCAGTCACAGGGTGACTTGTAGTTAATTTTTCGTCACCCGTCATAATCCCTTGAAGGCCGTAAAGTTCGCCTGCAAAATGCCGCGCCCCGCTGTCATTTCAGCGGGATCGTGCTGATCGGCCGCCCCAGTTGCGCCACTCGCGGTGCACTGGCCTTTTTACAAAAAGATCAAAAGCAAAAAGATCATGCAGGAGATTTGACGTGCACATTGGTGTTCCTCTCGAAACCCATACCGGTGAAACGCGGGTGGCTGCCACCCCGGAAACCATCAAGAAGCTGATCGGCCAGGGCCATAAGGTCACTGTACAAAGCGGAGCAGGCATCAAGGCCAGCATCGTCGACAGTGCGTATGAAACGGCAGGCGCGACCATTGGCAGTGCCAACGATGCGTTTGGCGCAGAGCTGATTCTGAAGGTGGTAGCCCCCAGCGACAGCGAACTGACGCTGATCAAAAGTGGCACCGTGTTGGTCGGCATGCTCAATCCGTTCAGCAACGAAACCATTGCCAAGTTGGCCGAGCGCGGTATTACAGCCTTCGCCTTGGAAGCTGCACCGCGCACCTCGCGGGCCCAGAGCCTGGACGTGCTGTCCTCCCAGGCCAACATCGCCGGCTATAAGGCGGTACTGCTCGCCGCTCATCACTATCCGCGCTTCATGCCGATGCTGATGACCGCCGCGGGCACCGTCAAGGCTGCTCGCGTGCTGATCCTCGGCGCTGGTGTGGCGGGCTTGCAGGCCATCGCCACAGCGAAACGCCTGGGTGCCGTCATCGAAGCGTCCGACGTACGCCCGGCCGTAAAAGAGCAGATCGAGTCTCTCGGTGCCAAGTTCGTCGACGTACCTTACGAAACCGACGAAGAACGCGAATGCGCCGTCGGCGTCGGCGGTTACGCTCGCCCGATGCCCACCAGTTGGATGCAACGCCAGGCCCTGGCTGTGCACGAACGCGCCAAGCAAGCTGACATCGTCATCACCACCGCCCTCATCCCAGGCCGTAAAGCTCCGACGTTGCTCAGCGCTGAAACCGTGGCACAGATGAAGCCCGGCTCCGTGGTGATCGATCTCGCGGCCGCCCAAGGCGGCAATTGCCCGCTGACCGTCGCCGACCAAGTAGTAGTGGAAAATGGCGTGATCATCTGCGGCCCGACCAACCTGGCCGGTGCCGTCGCTGCCGACGCGTCAGCCTTGTATGCGCGCAACCTGCTGGACTTCCTGAAGCTGGTCTTCACCAAGGAAGGGCAGTTTGAAATCAACCTCGAAGACGACATCGTCGCCGCGTGCCTGATGTGCCGCGACGGCCAAGTCATCCGTAAAAACGCCTAGGCAGGGATTCAGACGATGGAAGAGCTTATCTCCCCCGGTATCTACAACCTGATCATCTTTGTGCTGGCGATTTATGTCGGTTACCACGTGGTCTGGAACGTCACACCCGCACTGCACACGCCGCTGATGGCGGTGACCAACGCGATTTCGGCGATTGTGATCGTCGGCGCCATGCTCGCCGCCGCACTCACCGTGACGCCCCTGGGCAAGACCATGGGCACCCTGGCCGTGGCCTTGGCAGCAGTGAACGTGTTCGGCGGTTTCCTGGTGACGCGCCGCATGCTCGAGATGTTCAAAAAGAAAGCCCCGAAAGCAAAAGAAGAGGCGCCTAAGTAATGAGCATGAATCTGGTTACGACGCTCTACTTGATCGCGTCGATCTGCTTTATCCAGGCCCTTAAAGGCCTGTCACACCCGACCACTTCGCGACGCGGCAACCTTTTCGGCATGCTTGGCATGGCGCTGGCGGTGCTCACGACCGTGGGCCTCATCTATAAGCTCGGCGCTGAACTCGCCACTGCTGGTATCGGCTACGTGATTGTCGGCCTGCTGATCGGCGGCACCGCCGGCTCGATCATGGCCAAGCGCGTGGAAATGACCAAGATGCCCGAACTGGTCGCCTTCATGCACAGCATGATCGGCCTGGCTGCAGTGTTCATCGCCATTGCCGCCGTAGTCGAGCCGCAATCACTGGGCATCGTCAAACACCTGGGCGATTCGATCCCTGCCGGTAACCGCCTGGAACTGTTTCTTGGCGCAGCCATCGGTGCCATCACCTTCTCCGGTTCGGTGATTGCGTTCGGCAAGCTGTCGGGCAAGTACAAGTTCCGCCTGTTCCAGGGTGCACCGGTACAGTTCGGCGGCCAACACAAGTTGAACCTGGTGCTCGGCCTGCTGACACTTGGCCTGGGCTTGGCGTTTATGTTCACCGGCAACCTCACCGCCTTCGCGTTGATGCTGGCCCTGGCCTTCGTGCTCGGCGTGCTGATCATCATCCCGATTGGCGGCGCGGACATGCCCGTGGTTGTCTCGATGCTCAACAGCTACTCCGGCTGGGCGGCGGCGGGCATCGGTTTCTCGCTGAACAACTCGATGCTGATCATCGCCGGCTCCCTGGTGGGCTCCAGCGGCGCGATCCTGTCTTACATCATGTGCAAGGCGATGAACCGTTCCTTCTTTAACGTACTGCTCGGCGGTTTCGGCAATGCGCCGGATGCGGGTGCAGCAACGGGCTCAAAAGAAGCACGTCCGGTAAAGTCCGGCTCTGCGGACGATGCGACCTTCCTGCTGACCAACGCCGACACCGTGATCATCGTCCCGGGCTATGGCTTGGCGGTGGCGCGGGCGCAACACGCGCTCAAAGAACTGACCGAGAAGCTGACCCACCACGGCGTCACCGTTAAATATGCGATCCACCCAGTGGCAGGCCGCATGCCTGGACACATGAACGTCCTGTTGGCGGAGGCCGAAGTGCCTTACGACCAGGTGTTCGAGATGGAAGACATCAACTCCGAGTTCGGCCAAGCCGACGTGGTGCTGGTGTTGGGCGCGAACGACGTGGTCAACCCGGCCGCCAAGAACGACCCGAACTCGCCGATTGCCGGCATGCCGATCCTCGAAGCGTTCAAAGCCAAGACCATCATCGTCAACAAGCGCTCGATGGCCAGTGGCTATGCTGGGCTGGATAACGAACTGTTCTACCTGGACAAGACCATGATGGTCTTCGGTGATGCCAAGAAGGTCATCGAAGACATGGTCAAAGCCGTCGAGTAACACTGCCTCAGCGCAATACTCGAAACCCCGGCCTGCGATAGGCTGGGGTTTTTTATTACTGCATGAAACCCGACCAAAGGCTCTAAATCGCTGCCTGGCATTCGACCATGGTAGCGGGCCGAAATTTTTTGAAATCACTAAACTGCGCACCTTGCTTCCGCAGCCTGAGATAAGAATCCATGTACCGTGATCGCATCCGCTTGCCTTCGTTGTTGAACAAGGTCATGAGCGCGGCAGACGCCGCCGCACTGATCGAGGACGGCATGACCGTCGGCATGAGTGGCTTCACCCGTGCGGGTGAAGCCAAGGCCGTCCCCCACGCCCTGGCCGAACGCGCCAAGACGTCGCCGCTGAAAATCACCCTGATGACCGGCGCCAGCCTGGGCAATGACCTGGACAAGCAACTGACCGAAGCGGGCGTACTGTCACGACGCATGCCTTTCCAGGTCGACAGCACCCTGCGTAAGGCAATCAACGCCGGTGAAGTGATGTTCATCGACCAGCACTTGTCGGAAACCGTCGAACAACTGCGCAACAACCAACTCAAGTTGCCGGACATCGCGGTGATTGAAGCGGTGGCGATCACTGAACAAGGGCATATCGTGCCCACCACGTCTGTGGGCAACTCGGCCAGCTTCGCGATTTTTGCCAAACAGGTGATCGTCGAAATCAACCTGGCGCACAACCCGAACCTGGAAGGGTTGCACGACATCTATATCCCGACCTACCGGCCGACGCGCACGCCGATCCCGCTGGTCAAAGTTGATGACCGTATCGGCAGCACCGCGATCCCGATCCCACCGGAAAAGATCGTCGCCATCGTGATCACCAACCAGGCCGACTCCGCCTCCACGGTGACGCCGCCCGACAGCGACACCCAAGGCATCGCCAATCACCTGATCAACTTCCTCAAGCAGGAAGTCGACGCCGGCCGCATGACCAACAAGCTCGGCCCGCTGCAGGCCGGTATCGGCAACATTGCCAACGCGGTGATGTGCGGCTTGATCGAGTCGCCGTTCGAAGACCTGACCATGTATTCGGAAGTGTTGCAGGATTCGACCTTCGACCTGATCGACGCCGGCAAGCTCAGTTTCGCCTCGGGCAGCTCGATCACCTTGTCGGAGCGACGCAACGCCGACGTGTTCGGCAACCTGGAACACTATAAGGACAAGCTGGTACTGCGCCCGCAGGAGATCTCCAACCACCCTGAAGTGGTGCGGCGCCTGGGCATTATCGGCATCAACACCGCGCTGGAATTCGATATCTACGGCAACGTCAACTCCACCCATGTCTGCGGTACACGGATGATGAACGGCATTGGTGGCTCCGGGGATTTCGCGCGCAATGCGCACTTGGCGATCTTCGTCACCAAGTCGATTGCCAAGGGGGGCGCAATTTCCAGCGTGGTGCCAATGGTCAGCCACGTGGACCACACCGAGCATGACGTCGACATCCTGGTGACCGAGATTGGCCTGGCCGACCTGCGTGGCCTGGCGCCACGGGAGCGGGCCAGGGTAATCATCGACAACTGCGTGCACCCGGCCTACCGAGATGCCCTCAACAGTTACTTCGATGCCGCCTGCGCCATCGGCGGGCATACCCCGCACATCCTGCGCGAAGCACTGAGCTGGCACATCAACCTGGAAGAAACCGGGCACATGCTCAAGGCGTGATTGATACAGATCCGAGCTGATGCAAATACAGTTTCATCAGCTCGATGGATTCGCCCCGACTTATTGATAAAACTGTACTGCTGTACCGGTCATTTCCTACCGAAATATCCTACGAACCTCACCGAAAATACCTATTTCGCACTATTTCAGTGCGTACAGGTACAGTTGCCCCATTTACGTACAGTACAGCAGCTATAAACAGTTAACTGGCCCCTCACAATACAGGTGAACTGTATCTAGAGAGTGTTGCGCCGGAAGAGGATCATTGGCATCAGTTAAACCACTACCTAATCCCGCCACAAGCGGAAGGATGTCATCATGGAACGTACACTCAGTTCCGAACTGTTCTTCGAAGAAAAAGCTGTAAACACCCAGGCCTCCCTGCCTCTGCGCGTTATCGCCAACCTGATGTTGTGGCAGCGCCGCATCTCCAGCCGCCACCAGCTGGCTCGTCTGGATTCGCGTCTGCTGGCTGACGCAGGTATCAGCGAAGCTCAACGCTACGAAGAGCTGAGCAAGCCGTTCTGGCGCTGATTCAGCGCTCGCTGGCCCTGACCTGACGGGTCCACTGCCAGCAACCTGATTTGTCAAAACAAAGCCCGCCCCGGGAAACCGGAGGCGGGCTTTGTTGTTTCCGGGATTCGGATTTTTAACGGAAAACAGAAGCCTAGCGCAGCAATAGCTACAGTTAAAAAAAATATAACAGTTAAGCAGTACAATTTAATATTGGTGTATCTGTATCGGTCGGACGCCGCCAGCCAACATGGTGTTCCAAGACCTCATGAAAGGTACTCACCATGGATACGTCACCCCCCCTTTATAAGCGACTGCCACGCCAGGCAGCCTCTATCCTGGCTAAATGGCTACGCCACGCTTATGAACGACGCCAACTGTCGCAGCTTGATACCCGGGAGCTCTCCGACGTCGGCATCAGCCAGGGCGACCGAATGGCCGAGCTGTCCAAGCCGTTCTGGCGTGACTAGGCAGTCAAGGCGCTTCCCGAACGGATAAGCGGCGGCTTAATATCCAGTCACCACGTGGCGAACCGCGTAGTACAGGCGTCTGATCCCCAATGGCTGCCCTGCGCCACCTTATCCGTTCATCTACTGGAGTCATCCCATGTCCCGTCTTCGCCTGCTGAGTGCTGCCACCCTGTTGGCCCTGGCTGCCAACGCCAACGCGAGCAGCTTCATAGTGACCACCGACTCCATCGTCGGCGCGCTGAAAGCCACTTCCGACGCCACCTCCGATGCCACGTCCTCTCTACGTGACAACAAGGTCGTGCGTGCAGCCCGTGACGACGCTGCCAGCTTTGTCGCCAGCGAAGGCGCCATCCGTGGCGTGAAGCTGGAAAGCGCCCTGGCCCAGATCCGCCAGCAGGCGCCGCAATTGAACACTGCCACTGACGCACAACTGGCCCAAGCCATCCTGGCCATCTGACGACAAGGCGGACGCCCGAGCGCTGGCTCTCGCCCGGGCATTGCGCTAGCCTTGGCGCTCGTTTTCAGTTGTCGAGTGCCATGGTTTTTTCATACCGCCTTTTAATCGTCCCTGCGTTGTTTTCGTTCGCTTGGTCGCCGATGGCTTCAGCCTTTGACCTCACCACCCAGAGCACCGTCGTGAGCGCGTATGTCACCAGCAAGGTGACCTCCGCACCCTTCGACAGAAAAGTGATAATGGCCGCCCAGGATGACGCCGCTGCGTTTATCGCCACTGACGGCCAATGGCGGGGCGCGCGGCTGGAGTCGGCACTGGATTATCTGCGCCGCAGCCAACCAAAACTTAACGCCAGCGACCTTGAACTGGCGCAGGCAATTCTCGTCCAATAATCATCCTTATTTTTTGGAGTCATTCCATGCGTAGCCCGCTGATTGCTGCCACCCTGGGCCTGCTGTTGTTGGCCGACATCGCCCAGGCGCATACGCTGGTGGCCACCAGTAACATCATTGTTCGCGCCTCCGGCCGCACCATTGATTTCACCTCGGACACCACCACCTCCATCCGCGACTCCAAAGTCGTGCGCGAAGCCCACGATGACGCCGCCAGTTTCGTCGCCAGCAATGGCGAGATCCGTGGCGCCCACCTTGAGGCCGCCTTCGACACCCTGCGCACACGCCTGCCGGAAGCCCGCGACGCCAGCGACCAGACCCTCGCCGAAGCCATCCTCGCACTGTGAGGCGAATCGTCGCCTGGCTCCTGGCCGGGGCAGTGCTGCTGTGCGCCAGCGCAGCCCAGGCCAGCCTGCAGCTGCGACTCAAGACCGAAGGCCTGAGCCCGGCTGAACAACAGGCCAGCCAGGCGTTGCTCGACGAAGCGATGCGTTCCCTGCCGCCACGCTTTGTCGAGCAGTTGGACCGGCGCATTGATGTCGGCTGGACCGACAAGATGCCCGAGAACGCCTACGGGCAAGCCTCACTCGTGTCCGAGCTGGACCTCAACAGCAACCTGCTGGCCAGCCTGACCGACGGTAGCGCCGCCACCCAGAAAACCAATCGCCCCCACGGCACTGTGCGCCGGGAAATGCTCGCCACGGTGCTGCATGAACTGACCCACATCTATGACCGTGCGCGCCTGTGGTCCAAAGAAGACCGCACGCTGATCAATCGCTGCAGCCGCCAGAACAACCTCACCGGCCTGATCGGCCTGCCTGATCAATGCCGTGGCCAGAATGGCCGGCGCTTTACCCTGAGCGATGATCCACGCCTGCTGGACCTGGCCGGTTGGCCGCAATACGTCGGGCGCCGTGGCGAGCGTGAACAGCACAACCATCAGGTGGCTCGCAGCCCGGACATTTACGAAACCACCAGCCCGCTGGAGTTCGTCGCGGTCAACATGGAGTATTTCCTCCTCGACCCTGGCTACGCCTGCCGCCGTCCCGCGCTGTTCCGCTATTACAAGGAACACTTCGGCTGGGCCCCGCCGCAACAAGACACCTGCGCCAGCACCTACGCCTTCCTAAATGCCGGTAACGATTTTGCCAAGACACCGCTGGGGCATGTGGACCCGGAGCGCGTCTACGAGATCGACTACCTGCTGGCCGAAGCCAACCAGAACCTGGTCAGCCGTTGGGGCCACAGCATGCTGCGCCTGGTGATCTGCGCACCGGGGCGCCCGCGTGGGCCGGATTGCCGGCTGGACCTGGACCAGCATCTGGTTCTTTCCTATCGCGCGTTCGTCGGTGACGTACAGCTGTCGAGTTGGGACGGCCTGGTCGGCAAGTACCCCTCGCGCCTGTTCGTGCTGCCGCTGGCGCAAGTGATCGATGAATACACCAAGACCGAGCTGCGCGGGCTGGCCTCGGTGCCGTTGAAACTGACCCGCCAGGAAATCAACGATACCGTCGAGCATGCCGCCGAAATGCATTGGAGCTACGACGGCAACTACTTCTTCATCTCCAACAACTGTGCGGTGGAAAGCCTGAAACTGCTACGCAGCGGCAGCGCCAACCCGCAATTGACCGGCCTGGACAACATCACCCCCAATGGCTTGCTCGAGGTGCTGAGCGCACGCGGCCTGGCCGACACCAGTGTGCTGGATGACAAACGCAGGGCATTGCGCCTGGGTTATCACTTCGACTCCTTCCGCGAACGCTACCAAGCCATGTTCGACGTGCTGCGCAAACACCTGCCGATCAAACAGACCCAGGTCGAAGACTGGCTATCCCTGAGCGCCGAGGAGCGTCGCCAGTGGTTCGACCAGGCCGATCTGCGCACCAGCGCCGCGTTGCTGCTGCTGGAGCAGGCGAGCTTTCGCAAGCAGTTGATGCTGGCCCAAGACGAAGTCAAACAACGCTACCTCGGCGCCCGCGAGCTGAAAAACGGTGGCATGGAAAAAGCCAATGCCACGCTGCAACAGATCCTTGCCAACAGCGGTTTCCTCAGTCGCCCGGCGGAACTGCTCGGCAGCGGCGGCTATGGCTTGCCGCAACCTTCGGAAGCCACGCGTCTGGAATCGGAAAGCGCCGAGCGCCAGAAGCAGCTGCAATCGCTGACCGGCGAACTGGATAAAGAGGTGAGGGCACTGCTGGAGCCTTCCCGCTCAGCCGAGATTGCCGCCTGTGAAGCCAACCTCAAGCTGGTGGGCGAACACTTGCGCAAGCTGCACAAAGCCGCCGGCGGCCTCGAACTGCCCTAAAAACCTCAAGCAAAATATAGACAAATGTGGGAGGGGGCTTGCCCCCGATAGCGGTGTGTCAGCCTGCGCATGCAGTGACTGGCACCCTGTTATCGGGGGCAAGTCCGTAAGCGAACGGTGAACACACCTACCGACCTCCCAAATTAAGGGCGATGGTGTCCGCCTATTTTTAAGCGGACGCGATAGCCCTTAAATGCGCCAACGAAGCTCTTACCCCAAGTCGTTCAAAGCCCAGGTTGTCCAGGAATGCCTGCAACCCGGCGCCTCCATTTCCAGCGTGGCCATCAGTCACGGCATCAATGCCAACGTGATCCGTAAGTGGCTGCCACTTTTTCGAGACCAGCCACCCGCAACCCTGCCGGCGTTTGTTCCGGTAAAGGTCGCCCCGAAAAGGCAGGCCGAGTCATCGGTGATCATCGAGCTGCCATTTGGCGAGCAAACCAT